>SFNQ01000008.1 GCA_004554165.1 Clostridiales bacterium
AAGAGCCTCCAATCACCGTCCTATGCGCCCTTTACTGTATAGCTCTCCCGACGATTTCCTTCATAGCTATACTGTCCAACATGTTTGACAAACCTACACTGCCCCGGCTTAGATGCGCTTGAAAAAAGGATTGCAAGGATGCGGCGGATTCGCTATCCTGTACATGAGTTTTCATCAAGTATTTTTTGTGAAAGGAGCTCCATTTGTGGTCAATGTGCAGATAGCCAGGGGCGCAGAGTGCATCACCGTAGCGGTGGAGGCAGGAACCACGCTTCTCGCCGCCATTCAGGCGTCCGGCCTTTCCTTCCCCTTCCCCTGCGGCGGCAACGGGCGCTGCGGCAAGTGCAGGGTCATGGCCGAGGGGGCGCTCTCTCCGATAACGGAGCCTGAGCGGCGCTGGCTCTCACAGGAGGGGGAAGCGCCAAATTCCCGCATGGCCTGCTATGCCCGCGCCGAGGGCAATTGCCGCCTGCGCATTGCGGAGCGCGCCGCGGACGCCATCGTGGAAAACGGCTATATCCCATGGCACGGCGATTTGGAGCCTATGTACTCCGAGGGCTATGGCGCGGCCCTCGACCTCGGCACCACCACGGTGGCCGCGCAGCTTTTCCGCGCCGGAGAAAAGCGCCCCATCGCCGCGCTGGGCGAGCTGAACCGGCAGCAGTCGTACGGCGGGGACGTGATCTCCCGCATCGCCTGCTGCAACGAACGCACCGTTGAACCGCTGTCCGTGCTCATTCGGGCGCAGCTTGGCGATATGCTGAACCGTCTGAGCCGGCAGGCGGACGTTCCGGCGTCTGAAATCCGCCAGCTCGTGATCACCGGCAATACCACGATGCTGTACATCCTCTTCGGCATCGAACCCGCGCCGCTGGCCACCGCCCCCTTTCGCATGGAGCAGGGTTTTGGCGGCAGCTTTGACGCAGGGATTCCCGGCTTTGAGGGTCTTCCCTGCTGGGTGCCGGGCTGCGCCTCCGCCTATATCGGCGCGGACATGGTTTGCAGCGTGCTGGCAAGCGGCATGTGCAAAAGCAGCGGCAACCTGCTGCTGGTTGACGCCGGGACCAACGGCGAAATGGCGCTGAGCGCAAAGGGCGCGCTCCGCTGCTGCTCCACCGCGGCGGGGCCGGCCCTTGAGGGCGCGGGCCTTTCCTGCGGCGGGAACGCCTCGCCCGGGGCCATCGATTCGGTCCGGCTGGAAAACGGCGCGTTTGCCTATACCACCATCGGCAACGCCGCGGCAGGCAGCCTCTGCGGTTCCGGCCTGATTGACGCCGCCGCCGCCCTGCTGGAGGCCGGTTATCTCCACTCCAGCGGAAAACTCCAAACCCCGGATGGCGGCGATTTCTTCATCGGCGGCAGCAGGGTCTATCTTTCGCAAAGGGACCTGCGGCAGCTACAGCTGGCAAAGGCGGCGATCCGCGCGGGCATGGACACGCTGATTCACGAAAGCGGCCTCCGCTATGAGGATTTGGACGGCATTCTTCTCTGCGGCGGCTTTGGCAGCCGTCTGCGGCCCTCCAGCGCGGAGCGCATCGGGCTCATCCCGCCGGGCTTTTCCGAAAAAACCATGGCCATCGGCAACGCCGCAGGAAACGGCGCGGGACAGATCCTCCAGTCGGCCGCAAAGCGCCGGGAGGCCCAGCGCATCGCCCGGCAGATGGAGCCCGTTTCCCTGTCGGCCAGCCCGTATTTTCAGGAGCGCTATCTTGCCTCCATGCGGTTTCCGGATTGCGTCCGGCGCAGCAGCGCGCCTCTCTGTGGAAGGGCGGCGCAGGACCTCAGTCCGCGGCGATACCGCTGACAATTTCGGAAAGCGGCGCACAGAGGCCGGCGAAAGCCCTGCCCGGCCGCAAAACAGTAAAACCGGAAAACCGGCAAGGCCCCGATGTTTCAGGGCATCAGGCGCGGCTTCGGCTGCGCCATCCGTTCGATGAACCAGCGGGGCTCCACCTGCCCGGCAGACCGGCGCTTTGCCCTGTTCCCTCCGGGACCTCCTGTTTTGTCCTGCAGCCGCAGAATTCTGCCAGGGCCTTCGCCCGTTTCTCTTCGGGTCAAACAAGGCGGGAAACACCGCAAGTGCTTCCCGCCTTTGTCTATGGGTTCGATTTGGTTGCCGGCCCCATCAAAATCGTTGGTCGCCTGCACCTGCGCGTTTCCCCGGATGGCGATGCTGCCGTCCTCCAGATACCAGTGTCCGCAAGCGCCGAGACGGGCAGGCAGACCAGGCGCAGCAGCACAGGCTGGGCCGGCGCCCGTCCTCTGTCCGGAAGGAGTCGAGGGCTACGGGGCAGAGCGGCAAGGCCCGCAGGGGGATAAGGGCGCAGGCATCCGGACCGGGACGGTTTGCCTCCGCCGGGAGAGGACCGCAGCAGCGTCCGGGGCCCGCAGGGGGACGAGGGCTTATGCCCGAAGCGAAAGCGCGGCCTCCGCCACCGCCTCCGCCGTAAAGCCGAACTCGCGGAACAGCGTCGCATAGGGACCGGAAGCGCCGAAGCGGTTGATCCCGATAACCTTGCCGTCCAGGCCGGTGTACTTGTGCCAGCCCATGTCGCACTCCGCCTCGATGGCAACGCGGGCGCGCACCGCCTTCGGCAGCACCTTTTCCCGGTAGGCCTCATCCTGCATATCGAACAGATCCATGCAGGGCATGGACACCACGCGCGCGGCAAGGCCCTTTTCCTTCAGCAGGTCCGCCGCCTCTACGGCATACTGCACCTCGGAGCCGGAGGCAATCAGGATCACGTCGGGCTTGCCATTTTCCGCATCGCGCAGGATATAGCCGCCCTTTTCCGCCTCGCGGCTGCTGCCCGGCAGCTGCGGCAGGTTCTGGCGCGTCATGGCCATGACCGCGGGCAGGCGATGCCGGAGCGCGGCGATATAGCTGGCGCCGGTCTCGCAAACATCCGCAGGACGAAACACCAGCGTGTTCGGCGTCGCGCGCAGGCTGGCAATCTGCTCGATGGGCTGATGGGTCGGCCCGTCCTCGCCCACGCCGATGCTGTCGTGGGTGAGCACATACAGCACCGGAAGCCGCATGATGGCGGACAGGCGCAGCGCGGGCTTCAGATAATCCGCAAACACCAGGAAGGTGGCGCAGAAGGGGCGCAGGCCGCCATACAGCGCCATGCCGTTGCAGGCGGCGGCCATGGCAAACTCCCGGATGCCAAAATGGATGTTCTTTCCCTGGCGGTTCTCCGGCGAGAAGAAGGCTTCACCCTTGAGCTCGGTCTTGTTGGAGGGCGCAAGGTCCGCGCTGCCGCCAAACAGGTTGGGCAGATGCTGGTTGAGCCTATTGAGCGCGGCACCGCTGGCCGCGCGGGTGGCGACGGGCTTGTCCGCGGCAAAGAAGCTCTCGTCGCTGAGGAGCGCCTCGGGCAGCGCCTCGCTGTGGTACTCCTCCCAGAGCCGGTACAGCTCCGGATAGGCCGCCCGGTAGCGCTCGAACATGGCGTTATAGTCGTCCTCCGCCTTCTGATAGCCCGGCAGGAGGGCCGCAAAGTGCCCATACACGTCCTGCGGCACGACGAAGGCCTCCTCCTTCCAGGCATAGGCCTCCTTCATCTTCTCAATCGTCTCAACGCCCAGCGGCTCGCCATGCGCCGAGGCCATGCCCTGCTTGGGCGTACCGTGCGCAATATTTGTATGAACGATGATGAGCGAGGGCATGTCCGTGGTTTTGGCGCGCTGGATCGCCGCGTCCACCGCGTCGATATCCTCGCCGTCCGCCAGCTCCTGCACGTCCCAGCCATAGGCTTCGTAACGCTTTTTCACATCCTCGGCAAGCGAAATCTCGGTGCTGCCCTCGATGGTAATCCGGTTGCTGTCGTAGAGCGCGATGAGCTTGCCCAGCTTCATCGTGGCGGCCAGCGACGCGGCCTCGGACTGAACGCCCTCCATCATGCAGCCATCGCCCATAAGCACATAGGTATAATTATCCACCACGGGATAGCCCTCGCGGTTGAAGATGGCGGCAAGGTGGCTCTCCGCCATGGCCATGCCCACCGCCATGGCCATGCCCTGGCCCAGCGGCCCGGTGGTGGCCTCAACGCCGACCGTGTGGCCAAACTCCGGATGGCCCGGGGTTTTGCTGCCCCACTGGCGGAACTGCTTGATGTCCTCGATGGTCAGGCCGTAGCCAAACAGGTGCAGGAGCGAATACTCCAGCATGGATGCATGCCCCGCGCTCAGCACAAAGCGGTCGCGGGCCTGCCAGTTGGGGTTTTTGGGGTTGTGCTTCATCTGCTTCCACAGCGCGTAGGCCATGGGTGCGGAACCGATCGCCAGACCGGGATGTCCGCTGTTGGCCTTCTGCACCGCTTCCGCAACAAGAATACGGATTGCGGTGATTGCTCTCTGATCAGCCGTCGTCATAGGATTCGCTTACCTCCGTTTGTTTTTCAGCGCCGGACCCGCCGGAAACTCTCTGCGCGTCCGGGCCATGATTAGCATAATTGAGGCCGGAAAACACGGCGCGCCGCAGAAACCGCCGCCCGCGGCTGCGCCTTAGATGCCGTGCGTGTATCATACCACGTTTTTTCCCTTTTTGACAAGCCGTCCCCGCCCGGCGCGGGTCTCCCAAAAAGCGCGGCTTCCGGCGGTTTGGCCCTCCGCGCGCTAAGCCCTCCGACGCAAAAGTGCCGGTTGATGCGCGGGCTGTGCGGACGGTTCCGCCCTGCAATCAAATTTTTTGCTGGCGCATGAAAGCGCCTGCCGAATGCGCATACTACACCGCAAAGGAGAATTGCGATGGAACGAAGGAAACTCTGGCTTTGTATCGGCGTGGGCCTGCTGCTGCTCGGCGTGGTCCTGATGGCCGTGCTGCTGGCGCGCGAGAACGGTCTGCGCGGCAGCGGAATCATTTTTGTAAGGGGTATCTTAAAGCAATATGCGGCAAAATAGGCTGAAACGCCCCGGCGCGCTGCTGCACGGCGGCGGCGGGGAAAACGTCCCGGCGGACCGGGAAACACGGCGCAGGGCATACGACGCGACGCGCGAAACGAGGGAGTAAAAAAATGGAACACTTTGACGCAAAACAATACCGTGCGCAGGTCAACGAGCGCATGCCAAAGAGCAAAACGCTCCGCTACTGCGTCCACGCATTCTGGACAGGCGGCCTGATCTGCATAATCGGGCAGCTTGTGACGGACGCGCTGAAAAGCTGGTGCTCGCTTTCGGAGGATGCGCTGTCCGCAGGCACGGCCATCATCATGGTCTTTCTCGGCGCATTCCTGACCGGCCTCGGCATCTATGACAAAATCGGCTCCTACGCGGGCGCTGGCTCCGTGGTTCCGATCACGGGTTTTGCCAACTCCATCGTCTCGCCCGCCATTGAGTTTAAACCCGAGGGCTATGTGATGGGCGTTGCCGCGAAGATGTTCAACATAGCCGGCCCGGTGCTCGTTTACGGCATCAGCGCTTCCATCGTCGTGGGGCTGCTGTCCCTCCTCTTTGGAGGTGGCGCGGCATGAAAAACCACAGAGGCAAGCGAACGCTGCTCTTCCCCTCCGCGCCGCATATCGCATCGGCTGCGTCCATCGTCAGCAAAACGGAGGCGCAGGGCCCGCTCGGCCAGCTGTTTGACATGGTGCTCGAGGACGATACCTGGGGCGAGGACAGCTTTGAAAAGGCGGAATGCCGCATGTTTGAGGAGGTCGTGCGCATGGCGCTGGCAAAAATGCAGCGCACACCTGCGGATCTGGACTGCCTGTTCGGCGGCGACCTGCTCAACCAGATCATCACCGCAAACTATGCGGCGCGGCAGCTCAACACGCCCTTTCTCGGGCTGTACGGCGCCTGCTCCACAATGGCGGAATCGCTGCTGCTGGGCAGCGTTCTTGTGGACGGCGGCTTTGCCGGCCGCGTGGCCTGCGTGGCCTCCAGCCATTTTTCCACGGCGGAGCGGCAGTACCGCTATCCGCTGGAAATGGGCACCACGGAGCCGGAAACCTCCCAGCGGACGGTCACGGGCTCCGGCTGCGTCATCGTAACGGAAGCCCCCTCTCCCGACGACGTTTTTCATAAGATTCGCATCCGTGCCGGAACGATTGGCCGCGTTGTGGATCTGGGCATTACGGACGCGGCCAACATGGGCGCAGCCATGGCGCCCGCCGCCTGCGATACCATCGTCACACACCTGAAGGACCTGGAACGCCAGGTTTCGTACTACGATTTGATCATTACGGGCGATCTGGGCCGCTTTGGCAGCGAAATGCTCTTCTCGCTGTGCAAGGACCGGGGCGTTGATCTGTCCGGCAGGCATATCGACTGCGGCTGCATGATCTTCCATCCGGAGCAGAACTTCCATTGCGGCGGCAGCGGCTGCGGCTGTTCCGCCGTAACGCTGGCTGCCAATCTGCTGGACAAGGTGGAAAGCGGGGGCGTGCAGCGCATGCTCTTTCTCGCCACCGGCGCGCTGTTGTCGCCCTCGGCCACCATGCAGGGCGAGAGTATTCCCGGCATTGCGCATGCCGTGGTTCTGGAACGGGAGGATTGACATGCAGTTGGATTGGATGATGTACCTGAAAGCCTTCGTTGTGGGCGGCCTGATCTGCGTGGTCGGACAGCTGCTCATCAGCCTGACGCGGCTGACGCCCGCGCGTATTCTTGTGCTGTTTGTCACGCTGGGCGTCGTTCTGGGCGGACTGGGGCTGTACGAGCCGCTGGTGGAGTTTGCGGGCGCGGGCGCCACCGTGCCGCTGACCGGCTTTGGCAATTCCCTCGCAAAGGGCGCCATCAAGGCCGCGCAGGAGGACGGCGTCATCGGCGCGTTTACCGGCGGCGTGACCGCGACGGCGGGCGGCGTAGCCGCGGCAATCGCCTTTGGCTACCTGTTTTCCCTGCTGTTCCGCTCAAAGACCAAGTGACGTTCCTGCCGTCTGAGGCCGTTCCGCAGGAGAGCGGCCTCCGCGGCCTGTACGCCGGGGCGGACAAAAGGCGGAGGCTTTCGCTCTCCGCTTTTTTTGCTGCCGGGGCCGTTCCTGTGCCATGGCCTCTTCTGTTGGCTGGCGGGATTGCCGAAACCGTGGCCCTGTGACGGGTTTTCGTTGATCTTTCGGTCGCGTAGGCGCCGCAGGCAGCCCGTCCCTGCGGGGATGCCCCATGCTTTTGGCAGAATCCCTTTGCCGCAGGGTTTTCGGAAAGCCGCAGGCCGCCGGACGCAACGGGTCCCCGGTCCCTTCCCCTTAAAGATACGCGCTCCGTTCCTTTTTTCGGGCTTTGACCCTGCTGCGCCTCACGCCATCCTGCCTCCCGCGCCCCTGTAAAAGGGCATTTTTCCCAGCGCTGCCCGCAAAACTTTTGGAAAAAGCGCCCGGGTGCGTGAAATCCGCGGCGCATTGCTTGAAATCCTGTATATAACAGGCTATAATCATAGGGTATATGAAATGGCTTGGGAAATCAAAATGGATTCGGAAGCTGGCGATGCTTTTGATCGACGCAATGCTGCTGTGCATCGCGTTATATTTTGCCTACCTTTTGCGCTTTGACGGGGAAACCGGCCAGACCGCCAACTATTACTCCACCTTCTCGCACACCTTCCATTTTCTCGGCATCTATCTTGTCGCCTTCGCCATCGGCGGCGTGTACGATATTCTCTGGCGCTATGCCGGCGGCAGCGAGGTCATGCGCCTTGCGCTGATTTCCGGCGCCGCCTGCGCGGTCTGCGTTGTGCTGGATACCCTGCTTGTCTGGAACGTGTCCCGGGGGCTGCTGGTGATGCATGCGCTGCTCTCGGTCGCGCTGGTCGGCGCGTCGCGCCTTGTCTGGCGGATGCTCAAAAACTCCGCCTGGCTGCAAAACCGCCTGCGCCACCGCGAGACCCCTGTCGGTCCGCGGCTGATGATCGTCGGCGCGGGCAACGCGGGCGTATACCTCCTGAACATGTGCAAAAACGATCCCTCCCTCGGCCAGCCCATCCTGTTTGTGGACAGCAGCCAGCGGAAGCAGAAGCTCCGCATCCATGGCGTTGCCGTGCGCGGGCGGCCGGAGGACATTCCCAAGCTGGCCGCAAAATACGACATTCAGGAAATTGTCATTGCCGTGCCGAATCTTCGCGGCAGCGCGCTCAACGCGCTGGTGGAGACCTGCAAGGAAACGCCCTGCCGCGTGCGCATTCTCATCCAGATGCAAAACTCCGACGACGCGCAGGACAAGCCCGGCATGTTCGTGCGCGAGTTGAACATATCCGATTTTCTCTCCCGCGACGAGGTTACGCTGGATACGCAGGGGATTTCCGAGTATATCACGGGCAAGAGCGTACTCGTCACGGGCGGCGGCGGCTCCATCGGCTCCGAGCTCTGCCGCCAGATCATGCGCTTTTCGCCGCGGCTGCTCACGGTGTTCGACTTCTATGAAAACTGCGCATATGAGCTGGAATGTGAATTAAAACAGCGCTTTGGCCGCGATTGCCCGGTGCGCGTTCTGATCGGCTCCGTGCGCGACAGGCAGCGTCTCGACGAGGTCATGGACGATTGTAAGCCGCAGGTGCTGTTCCACGCGGCTGCGCACAAGCACGTTCCGCTCATGGAGGACAGTCCTGCGGAGGCGGTTAAAAACAACGTTTTCGGCACCAGAAATGCGCTGGAATCCGCGTCGGCGCACGGCGTAGACCGCTTTGTGCTGCTGTCCACGGACAAGGCCGTCAACCCAACAAACATCATGGGCGCCACAAAGCGCGTAACGGAAATGCTGGTGCAGTATTATGCAGGGAAAAGCGAAATGAAGTGTATGGCCGTGCGCTTTGGCAACGTTCTGGGCAGCCACGGCAGCGTTATCCCGCTGTTTGAGCGGCAGATTCGCGAGGGCGGCCCGGTGACGGTGACGCATCCCGATATCATCCGCTATTTCATGACCATTCCCGAGGCGGCGCAGCTGGTTTTGCAGGCGGGCAGCATCGCGCGCAGCGGCTCGATCTGCGTGCTGGACATGGGCGAGCCGGTGCGCATCGACGATCTGGCGCGCCAGCTCATCCGGTTCTACGGCTATGAGCCCAACGTCAATATGGATATCGTCTATACGGGGCTCCGGCCCGGCGAAAAGCTCTATGAGGAGCTTTTGACCGACCGGGAGCGGGACCGCATGGAGCGCACCGCCCATGAAAAGATCATGATCGCGCCGGTAGCGGAGCAGGACGACGCGGTGTTCCAGCGGCAGCTGGCCGCGCTGCTGACCGCTGCGGAGCGAAACGACGGGGGCGTTTCCGCGGCGCTGGCCGCCATGGTTCCCGGCTTCCTCGCGGAAAACGAAGCCGGCACGGAAAGCGCCTGACGTTCGTTGCGGCCTCCGCAGCGGGACGGCAATCGATTCGGGGCGGAAGGGCTTCGGCGCACGCGGCGTCTGCCTCCCGCCCGTTTCCGGCCTTCGGGAGTTGAAGCTCGGGTCTGCCCGCAGCGGGAAAATCGTTTCGCAGAGGAAGAGGACCGATGAACAGGGTTTATTGCAGAATGTATCAGGGTGTGCTGAAGCTCGCCATGCCCTTCATGCCCTGGCGCAGGCCGGAGCTGCTGGAGGGCGCGGGCAGCCTTTTGCGCCTGCCGGCGCTGATACGCGGTCTGGGGCTTGACAGGGTCCTGCTGGTTACAGGCCCGGTCATCGCCTCTCTGGGCCTGCCGGAGCCGCTGCTGCAGGGCCTTGCCGGGGAGGGCATCCACTGCGCCGTTTACGCTGAAACCGTGCAGAACCCCACAATCGATAACATCGAGGCGGCGCTGGCCCTGTATCACGCCCAGCGCTGTCAGGGCATCATCGCCTTTGGCGGCGGCTCGCCCATGGACTGCGCCAAGGGCGTCGGCGCCCGGCTTGCGCGCCCGGACAGAACGATCCCCGAGATGAAGGGCATCCTCAGGGTCCGAAAGCCCCTGCCCCCGCTGTTTGCCATCCCCACCACCGCCGGCTCCGGCAGCGAAACCACGCTGGCCGCAGTCATTACCGACAGCCGCACCCATGAAAAATATGCCCTCAGCGACTGGCCGCTTATCCCGCACTACGCCGTGCTCGATCCCGGTCTCACGGCGGGGCTTCCGCCAAAGGTCACGGCCACCACGGGGATGGACGCGCTGACCCATGCCGTGGAGGCCTACATCGGCCGCAGCAACACGAAGGAAACCCGGGCCATGGCCCGCGAGGCCGTCAGGCTGATCTTCCAAAATCTCGAAGCGGTATATGCGGACGGGAGCAACCTTGCCGCCCGGGCCGGCATGCAGCGCGCCTCCTTCTGCGCGGGCGTGGCCTTCACCCGGGCCTATGTGGGCTACGTCCATGCCATTGCGCATTCGCTGGGCGGACGCTACAACGTCCCGCATGGGCTTGCCAACGCCGTCCTGCTCCCCCATGTGCTCAGGCGTTACGGGAACGCGGTCCGGAAGCCCCTGGCCGAGCTGGCCGACCTCGCCGGTCTTTCAGAAGCCGCCGACAACGCGCAGCAAAAGTCCCACCGTTTTATCCTCGCCATTAATGAGATGAACGCGCGCATAGGTATCCCCGGGGAGATTGCGCAGATTTGCCCGGAGGACATCCCGGCCATGGCCCGGCGCGCGGCAGAGGAGGCCAATCCCCTGTATCCGGTGCCCCGCCTGATGGATGCAGACGAACTGGCGGAGATCTACCGCCTTGTCATGCCTTCCCGGTGAAGCGCCCCGTCGCGATGAAAGCCACCCTCGTGGGGAAGCCGGTACGTTTCCCGGGTTTTGGCGGTCGCCTCTGGCGGCATTTCGCCCGTTTTTGTTTGCGCTCCGCTTTGCTTCCACCAGCGCCCGCCCTTCTTCAAAAACGCAGTTTTTTACAAAATCCTTGAATTTACCATAGATCAGCAATATACTGTAATAAGATTGTCCTGTTATTAAAGAGACAATTTGGTTTGAAAAGGCTGCGTTGATTCCTGCCGTTTTGTGGCTGCTGCCAGAGGATCATCCATGCCAAAGCAGCCGTCAAAGGCCCGGGCTCACTCCGGAAAAGCGCGTGGGAGCCGCCTGCCTTTGCCGGCAACAGGGATAGGACCTGCGCCCGAGGCACACCGGGGATCGCTTCGGCCTCTCCCGTTATCCGGTCAGCGCAGAGGCTGCTGGTTTTTGTCCGCGCGGCAGCGGTTTTTCCACTGAAGCGCAGCATGCGGCCGCGCCATCCATCATCACCGCAGAGGAGAGCAGAATGAGCCACACAACGAGAAGTACCGGCATGATTTCATTGATCGTCGTCGGCGCCTCGCCCTCCCTTCTTCCGGAATTGCAGCGCGCCCTGCCAGACAGCAACTGTCTTTCGGTTGCCGACGCAGCGGGCGCCCAGGCAATGCTCGCCCATGCCGACGCCAGCGTTGTCCTTGTGGATTTCTGCGCGGCGAAGGCTTCTCAGCTTCTCCGGCAGATGGATGAGGACCCTGCGTTTGACGGGCTTGCGCTCATGGCCGCCATTCCCGCAGGGGACAGCGAGGCAGAGGCCCTCGCTTATCGCTGCGGCGCTTTGCGTACCATCGCTCTGCCGTTTGACGCGGAGACTCTTCGGCAGGAGATTTGCGGCCTGACAGAATTGACCGCCGCGGTGCGCAGGCAGGAAGCGCGCCGCTGGAAATCCCAGCTTGCCCACCGCTCCCAGATTAACGAAAAAACCGGCCTGTGGAACTGGCAGACCTTTTGCAGCAAAACGGAGCAGCGTACCCGCGCCCGCTCCGAGTGCCAGTATGTGTTGGCGCACTGGGATATCGACCGTTTTATGCTGTTCAACCAGACCTTCGGCATTGCCGAGGGCGACCGGTTCCTCGCAAATCTGGGCATGCGGTATCGCAATCTGTTTGAAGGCATGGAGGGCGTCGTTTCCTTCGGCTATTTCGATGCGGACAATTTTCTCGCCTGCTGGGAAAAGGACGCTTTCGATGCGGCCAGCTTTTGCCGGCTTGTAACCGAACAGACCTGCTGTGTTTATTCCAATTATCGGTTTACCGTCCGGTTCGGCTTCTGCGAGTTCGACAATTCCGGGGCGGATATTGCCCTCATTTGCGATCAGGCGCTGCTTGCCTTGCGCTCCACCAAGCAGCACAACGACGCTTTCTTCGCCTGGTACGATGAGTCCCTGCGCCTCCATGTACTTGAAGAGCAGCAGCTCCTCTCCGAGATGGATACCGCCATCGCCGAGGAGCAATTCCTCGTGTATTTTCAGCCACAGTATAATTATGATACCAAAGAACTGGTCGGTGCGGAAGCTCTCGTGCGCTGGAAACATCCGCAAAAGGGCATGATCCCGCCGGACCGTTTTATTCCCCTGTACGAGCAGCGCGGGTTTATTTTTGAACTCGACCGCTATATTTGGAATCGCGTCTGCCGCCAGCTGCGCGCCTGGCTGGACATGGGCATCCGCATACCGAAGGTTTCGGTCAATGTCTCGCGACGCGACCTGCTGCACCCGCAGTTTGTCGATGTGCTGCGCAATCTGCTGAAAACCTACCGGCTCTCCCCCGCTCTGCTGGGCCTTGAGATCACGGAGTCCGCCTATATGGAGAATTCCCACCAGCTTATTCAGGCGGCAAACGCTCTGCGCGAGGCGGGCTTTTCCATCGAGATCGATGATTTCGGCAGCGGCTACTCCTGCCTGAATACGCTGCGGGACGTGCCTGTGGACCTGCTCAAGCTGGATATGAAATTCCTCTTCAGCGAACACAGCGATCGCGGCGGCCGCATCCTCAGTTCCATCGTCCGCATGGCGCATTCGCTGGATTTGCCGGTGCTGGCGGAGGGCGTGGAAACGCGCCAGCAGGCAGACTACCTCAAGAGCATCAACTGTCTGCTCATGCAGGGTTATTATTTTGCAAAGCCCCTGCCCGCAGAAGAGTTTGAGCGGCTTTTGCGGGAAGCGGAGGGCTGCTCCTCCATACAGGACCGGCTCAAGCGCGGCATTGACGGCGCGGCGGATTTTCTCGACGCCAGCACGCAGTCCGCGCTGCTGTTCAACAGTTTTGTGGGCGGCGCTGGTATCGTTGAATACGACGGCGTCTGCCTGAACGCGCTGCGGCTCAACGATCAGTTTTTTGAGCAGCTTGCCATCACGCCGACGGAATACGGCAGCCTCAGCCACGACCTGCTGGATTACTGCGCGCCGGAATCCCGCGGCGCGCTGATCGCCGCACTGGAAAGCGCAATACAGACCGGGCAGGAAACCGGTCTGGAGCTTTTCATTCGCTCGCTGCGCGGGAACAGCCCCCCCTCCTGGCTCCGTTGCCGCCTGCGCTTTCTTGCAAAAAAGGTGGAAAGCTGTATCTTCT
Organism: Clostridiales bacterium; assembly: GCA_004554165.1. Taxonomy (GTDB): domain Bacteria; phylum Bacillota; class Clostridia; order Christensenellales; family CAG-138; genus CAG-1024. The sequence continues at coordinate 13,247 of SFNQ01000008.1, forward strand.
ACTGTTCCATCGAAAATATCAGCCAGCAGAAACGCCTCCAGCTCATATGCCAAAGCGTCAGCCACGCCATTCCCGGCGGCATAGCCGCCTATGAGGTCCGTCCGGATGGCATCTTCCGCCAATACGCATCGGAGAGTATGGCGGCCCTCACCGGCTGGACGCAGCTGGAATATGCGGCCCGGGGCGCGGAGGACCTGCTGTCCCGCGTTGATCCGCCCGACAGGCCGCGCATGCGGGAGGCCATCCACAGCGCCATGGAGCAGGGAACATCTCTGGACCTGACCTTCCGCGCCATCCATAAGGACGGGCACGCGGTCTGGCTGAACCTTCGCGGGCGCAGGACTGGCGAGCAAAACGGCCACCCGCTGCTCTTGGCCGTCTTTATCAGTCTTTCAAGCCTCTCAGAGCTGTACCCGGAGGCAATTCGCAGCGCGGATGGTACTCTTCCCTCCGCAACAGACGAGAACACGGAGTAACCGCCGTTGGTGATTCGCCAGAATGCAGCGCCGTTTGCCACCGTTTGGCCGGGGCGGCTTGTCCGAAACCCCGCGCGACAGCTCCCTTTCCCGTTCCAGCGGAAGCCGGAGCGGCCGCCCGGGTGCGAATGCGAGAGGCAAAACCTGTGAAAGTCCGAAAAAGTGGCGTTCCGCCACTTTTTCGACACTCTGACACGCCCAAAAATCTTTCGGGCGTGCGGCTTTCATCGGCTCACGTTGCGGCAAACTGCTGACCGAAACGGACACGCCCCTTGCAATGTCTCCCGCACGAATGGCTACTTTTAAAGCTATGAGCGGCATTACTGTTTTATGGACATCCACCGTTCCCTCCCGGTTTCTGTTGTACCTTTGCTTTTTTCTTAATCCCCCTCGCGAATCCAGTAGCCCACGCCGATTTCCGTGCGCAAATACTGCGGCGCGGCAGGATTCTTCTCGATCTTTCGGCGGATATTCGCCATGTTGACGCGCAGAATCTGCTTATCAAAGGCTGCGTTCGGTCCCCAGATATTCTTGATCATAAAGTCGTAGGTAAGCACACGCCCCGCATGCCGCGCCAGAAGCTCAAGAATACGAAACTCGATCTGCGTCAGATGGATGTCCTCGCCGTCGAGAAAGACGCGGTGTCTGCCGTAATCCACGGTCAAACCGCCGCAATGGTACTCGCCCTCCTGCGCGCTGCCGCCCAGCGCCGCTTTCCGCTGCGCAGAGTGCCGCAGCGCCGTGCGCAGGCGGGCCATCAGCTCCGCCGTGGAAAAGGGTTTGGTCACATAGTCGTCCGCGCCCAGATCCAGCGCGGCCACCTTGTCCCGCTCATGCATGCGCGCAGAAACTACGAGGATGGGCACCTCCGACCACTCGCGAATGGACTGGATGACCCGCTGTCCGTCGATATCCGGCAGACCGAGATCCAGTATAATCGCGTCCGGACAGTGCGAGGACGCCAGCATGAGCGCCTGCGAGCCGTTCTGCGCGCTCAGCACATCAAAATTGTTTGCTGCAAGAACCGTGGAAATAAAGTTTGTGATGCTCGTCTCGTCCTCCACAACGAGAATGCGCTCCTTATGTCCCATATTTTGCTCCCTCCATCGGCAGTGTAAAAGAGACGCTCAGTCCGCCGGCCGGACGGTTCTTCGCCCACATGCGGCCGCCATGGGCCTTGATGATCGCGTTGCAGACCGAGAGGCCAATCCCCATATTCCGCTTGCTGTCGCCCGCGGAAGCGGAGACGCCTCCCCAATCCTCAAACAGATGCTTGAGCAGCTCCGGACGAACGCCGCAGCCGTTGTCCGATACGGTGAAGACTGCCCGTTCTCCCCCTTCCGCCGCAGCGGTCAGGTCGATCTCCGTGGCGTTCTCTCCATGGGTCACAACGTTTTCGAGAAGATTGACGAGCACCTGCTCGATCAGCATGGCGTCCATAGGGCAAACGAGAAGCTGCTCCGGCACATGTACCCGGATCTCCCGCTCCGGAAAGCGCTTACAAAACTTTGCAACCGCCTCGGCCACCACCTCCTCCACCAGCTCCGGCGTTTTTTCTATCCGCGCCGCGCGGTCCTGATCCTGACGGATGCGTGTGATCGTAAGCAGGTTTTCCACCATGCGGATGAGCCACTGGGCGTCGTTCTCGATCTCTTCGTGCAGACGCTGCCGCTGCGCCGGGTTGAGCTTATCCCCGTTTTCCATCAGCGCGGAGTTTGCCCCCAGGATGGAGGTCAGGGGCGTTCTGAGATCATGCGAAATGGCGCGCAGCAGATTGCCGCGGATCATCTCGCGGTCCGCGTCGCGCCGCGCCTGCTCCTGCTGCTTGATGCGCGCGGTCAGCGTACAGGTCAGAATGGATACCGCCAGCATGCAGGCAATGGCGATGGGATAGCCCGGCAAAAAGAAGTTGAACTCGAAATAGGGATAGGTAAACACATAGTTGACTGCGAGCACGCCGATCAGCGATGCGGTCACGCCATAACGATACCCATCGGTAAAGCGGGAAACCAGCAGCACCGCCAGAACGAACACCATCGAAACATAGGCGTCGCTGCTCTCCACGCCGTCGATGCCGCGCAAAAAGAAGCATACCCCTGCCGCAGCCGCAAGAATCAAAATGGTGCAGACCACATTTTTTAACGCGCGGCGCGCGCCGCCTGACCGCATCTCATCGCCCTTCGACATGGCATTTCCCCTTGTTTTCCCGCATTGTCCGACGGTTCCTCTCCGAACAGGGGTATTATAACATCCCTTCCGAAAAAAAAGAACCATCCGAACAGCTTCCCTCCGGATGGCTCAATGCAGGCACAAACCCATTCCGATTCAGGCTTCAGTTTTTGGCCTGCTTCTTATCCACAATTTCCATAATCCAGTAAGTAAAGCCGCAAACGGCAAGGGAGATAGCAACCGCTGTAAGAACAAGCAACATACGACAGGATCCTCCTCTGTTTGGTTTTGTACTATTATTTTATTCGCCGGAGCTTGCCGCAGCAATGGCCTGGCAGAGTTCTTGATTTCGTGTTAAGGCCCAGCGACCACTTTTTAATGGTTCCTTTATGGGGTTAAAATGGTATAAAGAACTGGCCTTTTTCTAAATTCAGTATCGAAAAAATGTACTGGACAGGAGCGCTTTTGTTCTGTATGATACTGTATGCAAAATTTAGGTCAAAGGACGGTAACCGGTAACAGTGGCAGCAATTTTTGAAAACATTCCAAACCTCACCTGGCAGCAGGCCGTCATGTGGTGCATCGGCGGTTTGCTCATCTATCTGGCAATCAAGCGGGACATGGAGCCGACGCTGCTGCTGCCCATGGGCTTTGGCGCAATCCTTGTAAACCTGCCCATGTCCGGCGCGGTAACGCAGATCGTGGACGGCGCGGCGGAGATCGGCGTGATCGATCTGCTCTTTCAAAGCGGCATTGCAAACGAGCTTTTCCCGCTGCTGCTGTTCATCGGCATCGGCGCGATGATCGATTTTGGCCCGCTGCTCTCAAACCCCAAGCTCATGCTCTTTGGCGCGGCGGCCCAGTTCGGCATCTTTTTTACGCTGAGCATGGCCTCTCTCTTCGGTTTCTCGCTGAAGGACGCGGCCTCCATCGCGATCATCGGCGCGGCCGACGGCCCGACCTCCATCTTTGTGGCGAATTTTCTAAAGTCCAACTACATCGGCGCGATCATTGTGGCGGCCTATTCCTATATGGCGCTTGTGCCCATCGTTCAGCCGCCCATCATCCGCCTGCTCACCACGAAAAATGAGCGGCGCATCCGCATGCCCTATGCCAACGCTTCGGTGTCGAAGGCGACGCGCATTCTCTTCCCCATCGTGGTGACGATCATTGCGGGCGTGGTTGCACCCCGTTCGGTTGCGCTCATCGGCTTTTTGATGTTCGGCAACCTCATCCGCGAATGCGGCGTGCTGGGTTCCCTGTCCGAAACCGCGCAGAAGGTGCTGGCAAACCTTATCACGCTGCTGCTGGGGCTCACCGTTGCCGCACGCATGCAGGCGGACGCCTTCCTGAACGTGCAGACGCTGATGATTCTGGGCCTGGGCTTGTTCGCCTTTGTCTTTGATACCGCAGGCGGCGTGCTCTTTGCAAAGCTCCTCAATCTGTTCTCAAAGCAGAAGGTCAACCCCATGATCGGTGCGGCCGGCATTTCGGCCTTCCCCATGTCCGCGCGGGTGGTGCATAAGATGGGCCTGCGGGAGGATCCGCAGAACTTCCTGCTGATGCACGCTGCGGGCGCAAATGTTTCCGGGCAGATCGCCTCCGTCATCGCGGGGGGAATCCTGCTCAATCTGCTGGGTTAAGGAGGGAGTACAGCCATGCTGAATGTAGACCAGTTTCTTTCCACACTGCCCATCATGCTCAAGGGCATGGGCGGTATCTTCATTGTGACGGCGGCGATCATTCTCTGTATCGCCCTGCTCAACCGCGTCTCCAACGCCGCAGCCAAAAAGCAGGGCGACAGCCGGCCAAACGACTGAGGGACGGGATTTGTTTTGGCCGGGCGGGCGCCGCGGGCGCCAGCTGCCCAAGAAAGCTGCTCAATAAAATGGATTCTTGTCACTTGACAGGCAGAGCCGGCGCATAACGCCGGCTCTGTTGAAGCTCGTTTCACCGCTCTACCCTGTGGTTTCGTCTGGTCGAAGCCTGCGGTTCACCGGCTCCGTCGATTCCCTATTTCCCATCACTTCCCCGCGCCGCCGATCAGCAGCACCGTCAGATCGTTTACATTGGTCCCGGTCGGGCCGGTGCGGATCAGTCCGCCGCAGGCGTCCAGGGCGGGATAGGCGTCGTTATTGTCCAGCGCGGCGCGCAGGGAAATGCCCCGCTGCGCAAGCAAGCGCGCCGTATCGCCGTCCACATAGCCGCCCGCCGCATCCGTAGGACCGTCGGTGCCGTCGGAGCCGATCGAGAACAGGCCGGCGTTGGCAAGTCCCGCAAGCCCGGCCGCCGCTGCAAGCGCCAGCTCCTGATTCCTGCCGCCCTTGCCGCTGCCCCGCACCGTTACGACGGTCTCTCCGCCGGCGATAAAGGCAAGCGGCTCTGCGGACGCGTCATGGGTCTGCGCGATGGAGGCAAAAAAGCGCCCCGCATCGTCTGCGTTGCAGCACAGCCGGTCGGTCAGCACAATGGGCCGAAAGCCCAGTTTCCGGCAGCTCTCTGCCGCCGCGCGGCAAAGCTGGCGGACACTGCCGCAGATCACCGTCTCCACGTTTTCTGCCGACTTTGGCGTTTCCACGGTCAGGCAGGCGCGCGCCTCCTTCGAGAGCCGGAGTGCGTAGCGCGCGACGATCTGCCGGGCCTCGGCGCAGCTTGACGGGTCCGCGCAGGCCGGACCGGAAGCAATCATATCCGGCGGATCGCCCAGCACATCCGACAGCGCGACCACGAGCACACGGGCCGGCAGGCAATGCGCCGCAAAGCGGCCGCCCTTAACGGCGGAAAGCCGCTTGCGCACGGTATTCATCTCCACGATGTCCGCGCCGCTGCGCAGCAGAGCATCCGTAGCGCATTGCAGCTCCGCCAGCGAAATCAGCGGCTTTTCAAACAGCGCGGACCCGCCGCCGGAGAGCAGCAGCAACACCGTATCCTCAGCGCAAAGTCCCGCCGTCATGGCAAGCGCAGCCTCCGTCGCAGCAACGCTGTTTTCATCCGGCACGGGATGTCCCGCCTCAAACAGGCGCAGCCCCGGCAGCGCACCGCGCACATGGCCATATTTGGTAATGACCATGCCCTCCGCCACCGCTTCCCCCAGCAGCGCCGACGCCGTCGCCGCCATCTGCCAGGCGGCCTTGCCCACCGCCAGCAGGAACACCCGCCCCGGAAAGCGCCTGCCCTGCAGCGCGCGGCGCACCGCCGCATCCGGCAATGCCGCCCGGATCGCCTCCTGCAGGATCTGTTCCGCCACCTGCCGCAGCTCCAAGGCAAATCCCTCCCCTCGCAATGTACCGGCGCAGACTGCGCCGGTTCCCTTCTTTAATGATAGCACAAGGCAGCAGAGCAAAGAAAGCGCGGAGAGGCAAAACGCCGCGCTTTTGGCACGGCGTTCGCCTGACACACAAACACGTTATTTTACTTTTCGCGTCTGCCCTCCTTATGCTTTCCAGAGCCCATGCAGATTGCAGTAGGCATAGGCGGCCACGGGCTCGTCGCCCTCCGCCAGCAGGAACTCCGCCTGCGGCGCGGCATCGGGCCGCAGGTTCTTCCGCTGCACGCCCTGCTTTGTCTCCAGGATGATCCAGGCAATATGGTGATCCTCACCCATCGGGTGCGAGACGGAACCCACCGAAACGTTTACCACGCTGCCGCTGTGGGATACGACGGGCACATGCTTTTCCGAGGATGCGTCCACGGTATTGGGTACAAGCTCCTGCATTTTTTCGCCGCAGCACATAACCGGTACACCGTGATCCTCCACAAAGGTAATGATATTTCCGCAATGCTTGCAAACAAACAGTTTCATAATCTCACCCTTTCTGCTTTTTCGTTATATCCTTTGTCTTTCTCGGCAGCGATATGCGCTCGGCAAGTGCGGTTGCCGGCACATTTCCTTACTGCCCGCCATGGGGAGCGAAGCCTGCGCCACACGCGCGTCCTTCGCGCTCCACATCTTATGCTGCCATTTTACGGCAATCTACAAATAAAATATGTTGTAAATACAACGATAAAGAATATATTTTATGCCATGCCGTCCCGCTGCCCAAATCCAGATTGTCCGAAAGGGCGCTGGCGTCAAGCGTCGGTACCGCCCTTGCACCCGCCGCCTTCGCAGGGCGCCGCCGGCTCGCTCTGTGAAACGCAGGCGCAGGCATGCCTGTTTTTTTCTGCCGGAGGGATTGCCTGCCCGGCTGGAATCCCCGTCCCGGCCCCTTCCCCTCTGTCCCGCGGCAGTCCCCTGGGCCCCGTTTTCATGCACAGCGCAGTGCCCGGCAAGAGAGGCGGAGCATTTTGCGGCACGCGGATTTCGGTTGAACGCCGCCGTACTGCGGAGAACCCCCGCGTTTTCTTCAGACCCGGTTTTATCCGGCTTTTCGCAGACGCTTGATCCATAAGCGGAGGCGGGCGGGCACATAGCGGTTCAGAAAATACACGCCGTAGGCGTAAAGGCTGCGCCTGCGAAACAGCGGCCGGTTTTCTGCCGTCGCTGCATAGTCCGCCCTGTCAATCCTCCGGTAAAAGGCCCGCCTGCGCCCCGCCAGCCGCGCCCGTTCCGCAAGGGGCAGGCGCCAGAACAGATTTACCGCAGCGGTCTGGAGCGTGGCAAGATACGCCGCGATGGTTTGCCGCACGGAATGCCGCTGCTCCTGCGCGAGCCGCTGCTCAATCTGCTCATAGACGAACAGCAGGCTTTCGTAATGCCGGCGGGAAACCCGCCCCGTCATGATGGAATCCCCGCGAATTCGATAAAAATACAGCGGCTCCGGAAGGTAGGCCGTTATCCCCGCATCAAGAAAGGCCGTAAAGGTAAAAAGCACATCCTCGTACACAATATCCGGGCAAAAGCGCCGGTTCCCGAGAAAGCCACGGCGAAAAAAAAGATAGGGCACGGGCGTCATGAACTCCCCGTTTTGAAGCAGCTCCCCCAGCATTTCCGCGCCCGGTTTTGGCGAGGGGTACGCCCCCTTTCGCACATGCGCCAGCGCCCGCTCATGCGCCGCGCCATCCTCCCGGATGAGCCGGGCATTGAAAAACACCAGCTCCGCGCCGCTCTCCTCCGCCGCCGCAACAAGACGCTCCAGCGCATCCGGCCGCAGCATATCGTCGCTGTCGAGAAAATAAACATAGTCTCCCCCCGCCAGCGCCAGTCCCGCATTGCGCGCGCGCGACAGGCCGCCATTCTGCTGATGCACAGCGCGCACACGGCCATCCTGCGCCGCGTAATCATCGCACAGGGCAGGGCAGCCGTCCGGGGAGCCGTCGTCGATCAGGAGGATTTCCAGGTTTTCGTAGGTCTGCCCCAGCAGGCTCTCCATACAGGCCGGCAAAAACCGTTCCACACGATACACCGGCACGACCACGCTGACCAGCGGCTTTCCATCCCTCATTGGCAATCCCCCCCGGCGTTTTTTTCACAGACCCGCCCATACAGGCGCGCAAACAGCGCCCGGTACTGCCGCCGCACAACGCTCTCGCTGTTGCGCGCCATAACCCGGGCGTAATTCTCCCCAACCCGCGCTTCGATCTCCGGGCCGCCGCCAAGCGCCGCCTCAATGGCCGCCGCAAAGCCCGCCACATCGCCGTTTGCAATGAGAAGCGAATTCTCTCCGTCCGCAAACTCCCGCACGGCGTCAAAGGCCGTGGTGATTACGGGAACGCGGCAGGCGCCGGCCTCATAGATGGGGCGAAGCTGATGGGGCCTGGTGGAGGGCGCCAGCAGCGCATCCGCCGCCGCATAGCAGAGCCCGATGTCCTGCTGTACCGGCAGAACGCAGACCCGTCCCGCCACAGCCAGCGCCCGGTATCGCCTCCGGCAGCGTCTCAGATAGGGCAGACGGAAAAGCCGCCGCAGACGCGCCCTGCACCCCGCCGGTACGGGCGGATCGGCAAGCAGCGCCTCCCCGCCCACGAACACCAGCGCGGCGTCCTCCCGGGATACCCGCGCCATGGCGGAAAGGGCCACATGCGCGCCCTTGAGCTTCGACATGCCGCCGACATAGAGCACAAGCGCCCTGTCCTGCGGAAGCCCCAGGGCCCGCCTGGCCTCGCTGCGGGACGGCAGCGCCGCATAGCGCCCATCGTCAAAGCTGTCGTACACCACCGCTTTCTCGCAGGCAAGCGCGGCGTTCTGCATAAGATCATGATTGCTGATAAAGCAGACCAGATCGAAATACCGCGACAGCTGCCGGCGGATGATTGCGTTGCGCACGCCCAGCCACTCCCGGGCGTAGGTCTCGCGGAAAAAGCAGACCGCAGCCATGCCCCGGGCCTTTGCCAGCCTGCCGATCCAGAACAGCGTCATGGAATTGACCACCACCACATCCGGCCGTTCCCGCTCCAGCAGGGCTTCGATCTTCGGCCGGTCGCGCAGCACCAGCAGCAGCGTTTGCAGCGACCGGCGGGACAGCAGCGGCTTTTCCGCGCCGGAATAGTGCGCATAGATCGCAGGCGAGCTCCCCCCCTCGAGTACGCGCAGGCCAAGCCCGCCAAACAGCTCCGCCATCTCGCGAGAATCCGAAGTATGGCAATATACCGTGATGTCAAACAGCTCCCGGGGAATGGCGCGCAGCGCCTGCAGGGCGCTGAGCCCCGCGCCGCCGATGGTTCCGCAATGGTGCAGAAACAGGAGCTTTTTCTTTTCTGCCACGGATGGTCCTCCTTCCGCCGGGCCGATCCGGCTGTTTCACGGGAAATTTTCTGCTGCCGCCGGAAAAACGCGGACTGCCGAAACAGCCGCGGCTGAATTCTTTTCTTTGCAAATCCGTCGGCCCCCGGGGGCTTCGGCATCGGGTCTTTTTGCCGCCTGCGGGCCGCCTGCCGCGGCAATTCCTGCGCAGGGAGCCGGCAGTATGGGGCCGCATTGCACCCCCCGGCGGAAAAGCCGTATTCCCCGCCGGGGTGGGGCCTCGTGCTTTTTTCTTTGCATGCCTGCCATTTTGCGGTATACTGTAAGCGTTATCCCGTTGCAAATGCAACGCAGGGAGGTCAGGCACATGCAAAACGTTCCCCAGGCGGCGCTGCGCTGCCCGCTGTTTGAACACATTGCGCCGGAGCGCGTCTCCGGCATGCTGGGCTGCCTTCACGCAAGGCAGGCGAGCTATAAAAAAAACCGCTATGTTTACCGCAGCGGCGACGCAGGCCGCTGTGTGGGTCTGGTGCTCTCCGGCAGCGTATGCACCATCCGCGAGGACTATTTCGGCAGGCGCAGCATCATCTCCCGCATCGGGGAAAGCGGGCTGTTTGGGGAGGCCTTCGCCAGCATGCACACCGAGACAATCCCGCTGGACGTCATTGCAAACGAGGACTGCGAGGTGCTCTTTCTCGACTACCGCCGGATGCTCACCGCCTGCGGCAAGGCCTGCGCTCACCATGCCCGGCTCATCGAGAACACCGTGGATATCCTCGCGGAGCACAATCTGCTGCTCACAAGAAAGATCGAGCACATCACGCGGCGCACAACCCGGGAAAAGCTCCTCTCCTACCTCAACGAGCAGGCGCAGTTGCAGGGCGGGGACGAGTTTATCATCCCCTTCAACCGCGAGCAGCTTGCAGACTACCTCTGCGTCGAGCGCAGCGCCATGAGCGCGGAGCTGTCTCGCATGCGCCGGGACGGACTGATTGCATTTGAGCGCAACCGCTTCCGGCTCCTGCCCGCCGCGCGGGAGGCCTTCTGAGCCGGCGTTGCTATCTTCCGCGCGGAGCCTTTTCCGCTACTTTTTCGCGGCCTCGGAAAGAAAGCGCTCCATGTCGGCCAGATAGCAGCGCACATCAAAGGCCCGCTCCGCCAGGTCGCGCGCCGCGCGGCGCAGGCGGAGAATCTCCTCCCCGGGCAAGGCTGCGGCGCGCAGCAGCGCTGCCCGCACCGCATCCACGCCCTCATCCGCTGCAATCAGGGCGTTTTCCCCATCCACAAGATACTCCGAAAGATCCGAGGACAGGTTGCAGAGCATGGCCACGCCATGCGCCATGGCTTCCACCACCTTGGTAGGAAAGCCCGCCTTTGCATAGCGCTCCTGCGCCGGGCGCAGCAGCACGGAAAAATCCATCTCCTTCAGCAGCCGCGAAACCTCCCCGTGCGGCAGGCGGCCATAGGCCGTGAGCGTATCCGAAAGCGCGGCAAGCCGCGTTTTGTCCAGGCCGCAGTGCGCCGCAAGCTGTGCCGGATCCAGCCCGATGATATGCACGCGCAGCCGCGCCCGCGCAGGCTCCGGCAGCGACAGAAGCGCCAGCAGCAGCGGCCGCAGGCTGTCCTTGCCGCCGGGCGATCCGGCATAAACCAGGTTGACCCGATCTCCATTTTCCCCAACGGACCCATCGATCTGACGCATATCGAGAATGACCGGGACGCGCAGCACAGCCATGCCGCGGCCGGAAAAATAATCCGCAAGATAACGGCTGATTGCGATCACCCGGGCGGGCGGCCGGAGCAGCCGGCGGTTCTGGTGGTCGTTCATCAGATACACGCGGCTCCACTTCCCCAGGCGAAACTCACAGGGCGAGTACCATTCGCAGGCGTTATAGAGCAGGGGAATGTCCCGGCAGGCTGCATAGCGCTGCACAAAGCGCACGATCCGATTGTCGTCATGCCCCAAATAGATGACGTCTGGCGCGCCGAATCGGGCAAGATAGCGCCGGAACGCCCGCCGGAAATCCGCCGCCGCGGTCAGCCAGTTCCAGACCTTGTGCAGCTTGCTGCGGCTTTCGCGGTACAGGCTTTCATATCCAGTGCCGCGGTACTCCCCCGCCGCGCTCTGCCTGCCGCGGGACAGGGCGTATACGGAATAGCCCAGCGCCTGAAAAAGCTGGGAAAAGGCGTCGTCCCGCAGGGCGCCGGCATCCTCTGCTGGAAAGTTGTTGGGCGTTATGATGATCAGTTTCATTCCGGATTCCTCCGCCGCTTTGCAAGCGCGGCCAGCTTTTGATAGAATTCCGTCCGCCGCTGCGAAAGCAGGTCATGCCGGAAGGCCTGTGCGCGCGCCAGATTTTCGCGGCTCTTCCTTTCCAGTATCTGCGGCTCCGACAGCCAGGCGGAAAGCGTCCCTGCAAAACCCTCCACATCCTTCGGATCGGCAACGAGGCAGTCCGCCTCCAGCAGCTCCGGCATCCCGCCCACGGGCGTGGACAGGCAGGGCAGCCCTGCGGCCATCGCCTCAATCACGCCCCGCGGCAGGCCCTCCGCCTGCGTTGGCAGCACATAGATGTCCGCCGCCCTGAGCTCCGCCATTACCTGCGTCCGCGAGGGCAACAGCCCTGTAAAGCGCACCGCATCCGAAAGGCCGCGCTCCGCCGCCTCCCGCTCGAACGCGGCGCGCAGCGCGCCGTCGCCCACAAAAACGCCGCGCACGTCAAAGCCCCGGCCGCGCAGCCGCTCCAGAGCCGCAAGCAGAACCCGCTCTCCCTTCCGCTCGGAATTCATCGCGGCGTTGGTGAGGATAAGCGTAAACCGCGTCTGCCCCGCAAAGTCCCTCGGCGCGCCAAAATCCCCGTCCGAAAGCTCGATGTCCGAACAGGCGCAGTCAAAATACGATTCCGACGCGCCATGCAGCATGGCCTGCGAAGGATAATGCTTCTGGATCGCCTCGCGCGTCACATAGCACACGCCGTTGGCCCTGCGGCAGATGCGCGCAAGCGTGCGCGACATCAGGCGGTACAGCGTTGTCTGAATCAGGCCCTCGTCCGTGTTCTGTAAAAACCCCGTAAAGTCGGATACCACCTCCGCCCCCACCGGCAAGCCCTTCGGCAGATGGGAAAAGGTCATGTGCGCGGTCTGCCCCGGAACGCGGAGCATGGCCGCGTCGCAGTCCTCCGCCGCGCCGCGCAGCCGGCGGTGTATCGAAAGATATTTGGGCAGCAGCTGCTTCGGCCCCTGGAAAAAGGGAATCCCAAACACCGACACGCCCGGTCCGTCCACGCGGAGCCAGCCCGCCTCCGCAGCCGGAACAGCCTTCTCCCGTGCGACCACGCGCACCTGATCAAAGGCCATGCGGTAGCGGCAGAAATAATCGTAGCCATACAGCGTACTGCAATACGCCGCGCCGTCCGGCGTACGGTAGATATGTGCATCCGTGGCAACAAGAAGTCTCATCGTTCTCCTTCTCCCTCCGGCGCACCGCCGGCCGGCCGCTGCGCCAGCGCCGCCATTTGCTCAAGGAGCGCGTCCATATGGCGCCCTTTGGTAAAATGCGCCCCGAAATACGCCCGGCCGTTTTCTCCGCAGCCGGCATAGCGTTGGGGCTGCGTGATAAACTCCCGCATGATTTCGGCAAGCCCAGCGCTGTCCCCGCTTGCCGCGCAGGCGCCGCAGCGGGCCTGCCGGATAAGATCGGCCGCAGGGCCGTCGATGGCGGCGAGGACGGGTTTGCCCGCGGCCATATAGCCCTGCAGCTTTGAGGGCACCGTCAGCCCCACCAGCGAATCGCCGGACAGGGTCAGAAGGCATGCGTCCGCAAGGCGGTAAAACGCCGGCATCTCCTCCACCGGCCGCCGTCCATGGAACAGGATGCGCCCGCCAAGGCCAAGGGACGCCGCAAGGCGCTTCGTCTCATCCAGCATGGAGCCGTCGCCAACGATATGCAGCCGCCAGTCCGGCAGGTCGCAAATCTCCCGCGCCGCCCGCAGCAGGCAGGGCATGTCCTGCGCCACGCCCACATTCCCCAGAAAAACAAAATCCGTAAGGCCGTTCTCCTCTGCCGACGTTTCCGACAGACAGGGCTCCGGCGCAAACTGCGGGAGTACGCTGAGGCGCTCCGGCCCAATTCCATGCACCCGCTCAAAATAGGGCAGAAAGGCTTGGGACTGCACGGCGATATGGTCGCAGGCGCGGTACAGCCGCGTACAGAACCGGCCAATCAGCCGGTAGAGCAGCGAGTCCCCGCTTCGCAGCAGAATCCTCACCGATTCAGGCCAGAGATCCAGGCAATAGAGCAGCAGCGGCTTTTTGAGCCTCTTTTTCAGCACCGCCGCAGGATAAGCCATGAACGCCGGGGAGAGCTGATAGCAGAAGATCAGATCCGCATCTGCCCGCAGCCGCCGCGCCCGCCATGCCGCAGAGAGCATGAAGCTGAAATAGTTCAGCGCCAGCCCCAGCGCGCCCCTTTTTCTGCCGATTTCAAAGCAGCGCAGCACATGCACGCCATGGAGCCATTCCTCCCGCCGCCTGCCGTGCCGGTATTCCTCCGGCACCACCCCGGAGGGATAGTTTGGCAGCCCCGTCAGCACCGTTACCCCGTGGCCCTCGCGCACAAGCTGCTCACATACCTCCGTCACAAGGAACTGCTCCGGATGATAATACTGACAGACGACGAGAATGTTCATGCGCTTTGCCCGCTCCCGATCCACGGCAGAATATGCCGAAAAATATATGGTAACAGTGTAGCATAAAGCGTCCCCGGCCGCAACCGCAGCCGGGGAGCACGGGGTCCCGGGCCTTCCTGCTCAGAGCGCTTCGCCCGAAAGATATACCCGCTCAAGATTCATTTCCCCGTCGCACAGCAGCAGATCCGCCCGCCGTCCCACGGCGATTGCGCCCACATCCTCCAGTACGCCGAGAATTCTGGCCGGATTGAACGAAGCCGTGCGAAGCGCTTCCTCCAGCGGAATCCCCATGCCCGCAAGCCTGCGCACACAGTCCAGCATTGTGGCGGTTGAGCCCGCAATCGTGCCGTCGGCAAGTCTTGCAAGGCCGCCAGACAGGGTGACGCGCTGACCGCCAAGACAGAACTCGCCGCCCTCCATGCCGCAGAAGGCCAGCGCATCCGTAATCAGGCAGATTCGCTCCGGCCCGAAAATACGGAAGATTGCGCGGACCATGGCGGGGTGTACATGCAGGCCGTCGCCAATCAGCTCCACCATGACCTCGGGATGGTCCGCCGCGGCGCCGATCACGCCCGGCGCGCGATGCAGCAGCGGCGGCATGCCGTTGCACAGGTGCGTCACATGCCTCGCGCCCAGTTCAAAGGCGCGGCTTGCCGTTTCGTAATCCGCCTCGGTGTGCGCCACCGATACCACCACGCCCGCAGCCGCGGCCTCACGGATAAAGTCCTCCGCTCCCGGCAACTCCGGCGCAACGCAGGTGATCCGGATCATGCCATCCGCAGCCGCCTGTAAGCGCCGGAGCATCCCGATGCTGGGCGGCTGAAGAAAGTCCGGGTTCTGCGCGCCGCGCTTCGCCATGGAGAAAAAGGGGCCCTCCATGGTGATTCCCACGATATGCGCCGCCCCGGCAGGCGCCTCGTCGCGCAGACGCACCGCAGCGCGGTAGGCCCTGTTTAGCGCGGCTTCGGAAACCGTCATGGACGCCGGCGAGAAGCTGGTTGTGCCGTGCGCTGCCAGAAAGCGCGCCATGGTGCAGAGGCCCTCGTAGCCATCGTCGGAAAAATCCAGCCCGCTGTTGCCATGCAGGTGCAGGTCCACGAAGCCCGGCAGGAGAAGCCGTTTTCTCTCCCCGCAGTCCGGCTTTTCCCGCAGCGCCGCAATGCGGCCCTTCTCCACGGCCACATCGCCAAAATGAAAGCGGAAATCCTCGCCATAATAATGTACATTTTGAAATTCCATGTGCTGCTTCCTCCCGCATCCGTTTCGCTTTTGTTTCATTATACACCTCTTTCCATGCTTTCGTCATCCTTCCTCCGGCCATTGGCAGCGGGTTTGTAAAAAACGGATTGCGCTGTTCGCGCAGGGCAGCCATCCATGGTTGCGCCTCTTGGGCAAAGCACTGCCCCTGACAGAAAAAGAAAAACTCTGCCGCAAAACCGGGCCGCATTGAACGCTCTCCGGTTTTCAGGCGACAGAGGATGGGAGGCAAGGCGGACAATTGCATCCGGCCAAACGCCTGCAGGAACCTGATTGGCAAACTCCGCACAGGGGAAGCTGCCGGACCGGCGCCGTCGATTGCGCCGGCAGCGCGATTGTCAAACGTCATGGCGGGCGCTTTCGGAACAGCCTCAGCCGCCAAACACACCCAGATGCTCAAGAAGGATTTTCAGCCCCATCAAAACGAGGATAATGCCGCCCAGCAGCTCCGCGCGGGATTTGTACTTTGCGCCAAACACGTTGCCGATCTTCATGCCGGCTGCGGAAAGCAGGAAGGTGGTCGCGCCAATCAAAAGCACTGCGGGGACAATCTTCACGCTCAAAAACGCGAAGGTTACGCCTACGGCCAGCGCATCGATGCTGGTGGCAAGGGCCAGCGGCAGCATCGCGCGGAAGGAAAAATCGCCGTTGAGCGCCTCGCTCCCGGAGCGCGCCTCCCGGATCATGGAAATGCCGATGAGCGTCAGCAGGACAAAGGCGACCCAGTGGTCAAAACGTTCAATGAGCCCGCGAAAGCTCACCCCGAGAAAATAGCCGGCAAGCGGCATCAGCGCCTGAAAGCCGCCAAAGTACAGGCCCGCCGCAGCCGCATGCCGCGGCAGAACCCGCTTTACGGACAGCCCCTTGCACACGGAGACGGCAAAGGCGTCCATCGACAGGCCAAGCGCAATCAGGAACAATTCCAGCAGGTCCATAGAAAAGCCCTCGTTTCTTTTCTTTCTTTTCCCCCGGGCAACAGAAAAGGCCGTCCTGCAATATCAGCATATCACAGACCGGTCTCATCCTTTCAAACCGGGCCCGGAGCGCAGGCGCTCCAGCGTGTTGCGCCGGCTGCACGTGCGCGGCGCCGATTCCTCCCCAAATCCTGTTTCAGGGTATGGCAGCCGGTCCTTTCCGCTGTCAATCGTGCAGGACCTTTTTCACATCCTGCATCCGCCCCAGCACCAGCAGGTGCTCCGCTTCCGAGAAGGTATAATCGCCCATGGGCAGAGGCCGCACCACGCTGCCCGTTTTGATGGCCAGAATGCTCATGTTGTACCGCTGGCGGAAGTTCAGCTCGCGGATGGTCTTGCCGATCCACCGCTCCTGCGCCTGCAATTCAAAGATGGAATACTCCCCGGACAGGCCGATGCAGTCGAAAATACTGTCCGAGCTCTCCGAAACGGCGATGCGCTGGGCAACATCGCGTTCGGGATAGATGACAAAATCCGCGCCGTTGCGCAGAAGGAATTTTTCCTGAATATCGCGGTCTGCCTTGCTGAAAATCTTCTTTGCGCCAAGCTCCCGCAGAAGATCCGTAATCTCAAGGCTGTCCTGAAAGCTGTCGCCGATGCAGACAAAGCAGGCGTCAAAGCTGGCCACGTCAAAGGTTTTCAGTACGTCGATATCCGTACAGTCGCCGATCTTTGCGCTCACGTCATAGTCCAGCATTTCACCCACGAGCTTTTCGTTGCGATCGACGATCATCACCTCGCAGCCCTGCGCCACAAGGCAGCGGCAAAGATGGCGGCCAAAGGTGCCCATGCCGATGATTAAAAACGATTTCATCCAGTCCTCTCCTCCGTTCAACCGATTGTAATCCGTTCCACCGGGTTTTCCACCCGGGCGGGCGCCCGCTTCTCCAGCAGCGCCAAACCAAACGATACGCTGCCCACGCGGCCGCAATACATCAAAAGGATAATCACCATCTGCGAAAGGGGCAGCAGCTCCCGCGTGACGCCCGTGGTCATGCCCACCGTGCCGATGGCGGAAAAAACCTCGAACAGCACATCAGAAAAACGCAGTTCCTGCGCCCCCATGATAACAAGCGCACCGAAAAACGCCAGCGACAGGTTGGTAAAGAACACCCGCGCGGCTTTATCGATGGCCTCCTGCTCCAGCCTGCGGCCGTAAACATTTGTGCTCCTGCCATGGCGGAAACCCGCAATCGTGTGCAGCACCAGCACGCAGAGCGTGGTGGTTTTGATGCCGCCCGCCGTAGAGCCGGGACTGCCGCCCACGAGCATGAGAAACATGGTCAAAAGCATGCTCCCATTGGACAGGGCCGCCGTATCCGTCGTATTAAAGCCTGCCGTACGGGGCGCTACCGCGTCGAACAGAACGGTCAGAATCTGCTCGCCCGCGCTGCGTCCGGCGCAGAGCCCCTTCCGCTCAAACAGGTAGAACAGCAGCGCGCCGCCCAGCGTCAGCACTGCCGAAACCGTCAAAACCAGCTTGCTGTGCAGCCGGTAGCGCCGAAACCGCAGTCCGTGGCGACGGACATCCTCCCACACGAGGAAGCCGAAGCCGCCGATGGCAATCAGCGCCACGAGGGTGAGATTCACCAGCGCGTCGCCGGAATAGCCCGTCATCGAGGAGAAGGGCTCCTTCACGCCCATGAGGTCGAAGCCCGCGTTGCAAAAGGCGGAAACGGCGTGGAACAGGCTGAAATACAGGCCACGCCAAAGCCCGAACTCCGGGACAAAGCGAATCGACAGCAGGAGCGCGCCCACAGCCTCGATCAGTATCGTTCCGAGGACGATGGTTCTTGTGAGCGCAAGTACGCCGCCAATTTGTGAGACATTGATGCTCTCGCTCATAACCTCCCGCTGGCGAAGGCCAATCCGCTTTCTGAGCAGCAGAAAGAACATCGTCGCAATCGACATAAAGCCAAGACCGCCAACCTGAATCAGCAGGAGAATCACGATTTGTCCGAACAACGACCAGTACGTGCCCGTATCCACGAGCACAAGCCCCGTCACGCAGGAGGCCGAGGTCGCCGTCAGGAGCGCCACGTTAAAGGGCGCGGACACGCCCTCCGCCGTCGCACAGGGCAGCATCAGCAGCGCCGTTCCCAGCGCAATCATGATAAAGAATCCCAGCGCAATGATCTGGACGTGCGTAAAGCGCCGCTTTCCAAACCGTTCCAGCATGCCTGCCGCTCACCTCCCTTTTCTCAGCCCGCGCGCATCCTGTTTCCCCTTAGCTCTTCTGCACAGCCTTCCGGCGCCGTTCGCGCAGGGCAAAATACAGCGGAACAAGGGTCAGAAGCGACAGCGCCGCGGCAATATAGAACAGAACGTTGGAGGGCGACATGCCCGCAGCGCCATTGATGGTCACCGGCACGCCAAAGCGCTCGATGACAAAGCTGGCGCCCGACGGGCCGAGCACCATGGGTACCAGTACATAGAAGATGATCCGGACGCCCTCAAACTGACCGCGCTGCGCCTCCGGATAGAGGTTTTTCGACCACGCGGTGGTGGTTTGCATCATGAGCACATACCCGACGCCCGCCACGATGACGCCAAGCTCGATCAGCGCAATGTTCGTTCCGGAAAGGCCCAGCACCGCCAGCCCAAGAACCGTGGCCGCAACGGACAACAGGATCATGCGCGCATGCTGTCCGCCATTGACCGCCTTTGCCGCAGGAATCGCCGCAAGCACGGCAAGCAGCAGGCCCACGCCCTGCAGCACGCCAGCCGTCCCCTCGGAGTAGCCAAGCGTATAAATAAAGTAATTTCCCACATGGGCAAAATAGAAATTAAAACAGGTAAAATATACCGACATTATGAAAAACACAAAGAACAGCTCCCGGTTTTTCAAAAAGGTTTTGAAATCAAACACGGAGAAAAGCTGATGGAAAAACCCCCGCGGATCGCGCACGGGACGGAGCGCCGTCCCCTCGCGCATCAACAGCACGCCCACCGCGCCCACCGCAGCCACGAAAACGCCCACGACGATGAAGTAGGCAAAATAGCCGAAGGCCTCGATGACAAGGCCGGACCCCACCGTGCCCACAATGGTAGCGATTACGGGCTGCGCCGCGACTGCGCCGCCCAGCTGCCCCCGGTTCCGCTCGCTGGAAATATCCGTCGTCCAGGAGCTGAAGCCGCTGTCGTTGCCCATGGAGCCGAAAAAGCTCATCAGCGCATCCATGGCCACCACCATGGCGGCAGCCAGAAGAATGGGCTCTTTCGGCAGAAACTCCGTGGCCCCGAAGGCAACGGTAAACAGGCCCCAGAGCAGATAGCCGATAAAAACAAAGGGCCTGCGCCTTCCGATGCGGTCGCTCCAGGTGCCGCAGAGAAACGTGGAAACGGTGGTCAGCGCCGCGGAAACGCCCGTCATCCAGGCGATGATGGAGGCGTCCGGACTGATCTTTGCATACACAAAGGTATTGAACCACTGGTTCTCCACGTTCCAGCAGAGCTGGCCCGCAAGCCCCACCAGCCAGATCACGACCCAGTTCCTCCGGGAGATCTTCCCTGTTTCGGACGGTTTCTGCCGCCTGTCCATACCCATTTCCTCCCCCTGCGGTCCCCGCCGAAGCTGCCGCCCTTCTTTTTCCTATTGTAGCGCGGCGCGGCGTCCTCCGCAAGAGAGAAAAGGCGCGGTTTGCAGGGCGGTTCGGACATTGCCCCGCTTTTTGCTCGGCGGAGCACTTTTCGATGCGCGCTTTTCAAAATTGTGGTATACTGAACTCAATCATTTTTCTCAATCTTAGGAGGGGCAATCCCTTTGATCCGCTTTGAATGCGATTACGGCGAGGGCGCGCATCCGCGCATACTGGAACGCCTTGCCGAAACCAACCTGTTCCAGACCTGCGGCTACGGCGAGGACGAATACTGCGAAAATGCCCGCCGCATCATCCGCACGCTCTGCGGGGACGATTCGCTCCTCGTGCAGTTTCTCGTGGGCGGCACCCAGGCCAACGCTACGGTGATCGCCGCCGCGCTGCGGCCGCATCAGGGCGTCATCGCCGCGCAAACGGGCCACATCAACGTGCATGAATCCGGCGCCATCGAGGCCACCGGGCATAAGGTGCTGCCCATCGCAAGCGGGGACGGAAAAATCACTGCCGGTCAGATACACGCCCTCTGTCAGGCCCACTGGAGCGACGCCACCCGCGAGCACATGGTACAGCCTGCGATGGTCTATCTTTCGCAGCCCACGGAAAACGGAACCCTGTACCTTCGGGAGGAGCTTGCCGCCATCCGCGCGGTCTGCGACGCCTTCGGCCTGCTGCTCTATGTGGACGGCGCGCGCCTTGGCTACGGCCTTGCCGCCGCCTGCAACGATGTGACGCTGCCGGAGCTTGCCCGCCTTACGGACGCCTTCTACATCGGCGGGACGAAGGTCGGCGCGCTCTTTGGCGAAGCCGTGGTGATCCGCAATGCCGCGCTCCAGAAGGATTTCCGCTACCATATCAAACAGCGCGGCGGCATGCTGGCCAAGGGCAGGCTGCTGGGCCTCCAGTTTGAGACGCTGCTGGGCGAGGAGCTGTACTTTTCCATCGCAAAGCGCGCGGTGGAGCAGGCCCTGCGCATCCGGGATGCGTTCCTGGAAAAGGGCTTCGCCCTGCGCTACGATTCCCCCACCAACCAGCAGTTTCCGATTCTGCCCGTTCGGGCCGTGGAAGCGCTGAAGCGGGACTATGCTTTTTCTCACTGGGAGCAGGTGGATGAAGCCCGCGCCGTCCTTCGCTTCTGCACAAGCTGGGCCACGGAGGACGCCGCGGTGGAGGCGCTCATCCGGGATGTCCGCAGGCTGTAACCGCCGGACGGCGCCGCTTTGTGCAAGCCAGCCACGCTCTTTTCATCGGAAGGGCTTGCGCCGGGCAGCCATCCCGGCGGAGCCAGACTCCCGGCGCGGGGCAGGACATGCCTTCGTCTGCACCGCGCAATGCCGGGCGGTTTTCCGCCTCAGGCCGCCAGGCAGGAAAACGCCTGCGGACCGCCGCCTTTGACTCCCTTCGTGCCGCTATGGAATTCCCCCCTGCGCAACAGGGATTTGCCGATATTATTCTTGGACAGGAGATGATTCGTACATGAAGCTGACCTTTCTTGGCGCAACCCACGAGGTAACCGGGAGCTGCACCTATCTTTCTGCCTGCGGCAAGCACATGCTCATCGATTACGGCATGGAGCAGGGCAGAGACACCTTTGAAAACGAGCCGCTGCCCGTCCTGCCCTCCGAGATTGACTATGTCTTTCTCACCCATGCACACATCGATCATTCCGGCCTGCTGCCGCTGCTGTACAAAAACGGCTTTGCCGGACAGGTACACGCCACGATTCCCACCAAAAACCTTTGCGACATCATGCTGCAGGACAGCGCCCACATTCAGGAGTCCGAGGCCCAGTGGAAATCCCGCAAGAGCCAGCGCCGCGGGCAGAAGCCCGTGGAGCCGCTCTACAGCATGGAGGACGCCATGGGCATCCTCTCGCTGTTTGTCGGCCACCGCTACGAGGAAAAGGCAACGGTGTGCGATGGGATCCAGGTGCGCTTTACCGACGCCGGGCATCTGCTCGGCTCCTCTTCCATTACGCTTTGGATCACCGAGGAGGGCGAAACGCGCAGGATCGTTTTCTCCGGCGACATCGGCAACATCAACCAGCCCCTGATCCGCGACCCGCAGTTCCTGAGGGAGGCGGATTATGTGGTCATGGAATCCACCTACGGCGACCGGGAGCACAACCCGCCGCCGGACTACACGGCGGCGCTTGCGGAGGTTCTGCAACGCACCCTGGACCGCGGCGGCAACGTGGTCATCCCCTCCTTTGCCGTGGGCAGAACGCAGGAACTCCTCTACTTCATCCGTCATATCAAGGAGAAGGGCCTCGTGCATGGCCACGAGGGCTTTCAGGTCTATGTGGACAGCCCGCTGGCCATCAACGCCACAAAGATTTTCGTAGACAACGCCGAGTTCTGCTATGACGAAGAGGCGGCGGCGCTGCTGCGCGAGGGGATCAACCCCATCGCCTTTCCCGGGCTTGTTACGGCCTCCACATCCCAAGAATCCATTGCGATCAACGCCGACCCCACGCCCAAGGTCATCATCTCTGCCAGCGGCATGTGCGAGGCGGGCCGCATCCGCCATCATCTCAAGCACAACCTCTGGCGGCCGGAATCTACCATTCTTTTCGTGGGCTATCAGGCGGTGGGCACGCTGGGCCGCATGCTGACCGACGGAGCAAAGCGCGTCAAGCTCTTCGGCGAAGAAATTGCCGTACAGGCCGAGGTGCGGGAGCTGCCCGGCATCAGCGGCCATGGCGACATCAAGGAACTGCTGCGCTGGATACGGAGCTTTTCGCCCACGCCCAAAAAGGTCTTTGTCAATCATGGCGAGGACGCCGTGGCTTCCGGACTTGCCGCGCGGCTATCGGAGGAGTTTGGCATTCCCGCAACGGCGCCCTACTCCGGCGAAATTTACGATCTCCTCACGGGCGAGCAGCTTCGCGCTGTCGCTCCCGTACCCGTCAAAGATAAGACGCCGGACGGCAGCGCGCTGCAGGCGCCGAAGCCCGACCGCAAGAGCGTCTACGGCAAGCTCCTGCTTGCGCTGGAGCGCCTGACCTCGCTCATCCGCGCGGGCAGCGGCCGCGCCAACCGCGACGTGGAGACCATGACGCGAAAGATCAACGACCTTTGCAACGAATGGGAGAACTGAGCCCTCCCCCTGCCCACAGTGGAATGACCGCCTGAAACCGGCGGTTCCGGGACGGTCCCTCCGCTTCCGCTTCCCAGATGCAACGGCTGCCGCCCTGCAAAGGACGGCAGCCATTGTCTTTCGCTGTTGTGTCCCGCCGCACAGGAGGACGTTCGTCTGCCGAAAAAATGGAATGTTCGCCCTTCCCGTGAATTCTTCAAGGACAGCCTGCGTCTGCGGCGCGATCAGCCGTCCCCGAACGCGGGCCTAGCCTTGCAGGCGCTTTGCGCTTCCTTCGCCCTCCCTGTCGGTGGAGCTGCGCCGGATGGTTTTCCCATGATTTGCTTTTCCACCCGGGCTCTGCTCCAAGTCCGCGCTTTCCCGCCGTTTCCGCGCCTTCTGCGTTTCTGCCGGCTGCGCAAGCCAATGGTCTTTCCGCGTTCTCTCGTTCGGGCAGATGTCTGCGGCTTCGGCCCGCAGCCCGGAAAAGGCGCTTTTCTTCGCGCCTTCTGCGCATGCGGAGCCGCCGGTCGATGGCGTACAGGGCTGAGCGCCTAATCCATCCCCATCAGCTTCCGCATGTCCTCCGGGATGGGACAGACAAAATGCAGCGGCTCGCCCGTCAGCGGATGCACAAGCCACAGCTCACAGGAGTGCAGCGCAGGCCGGGCAATGCGCTCCCTGTCCTCCGTTCCATAGAGAAAATCTCCGGCAAGGGGATGGCCGATTTCGGCCATGTGCAGGCGGAGCTGATGCGTGCGGCCCGTGTGCGGCACAAGCCGCAGCAGCGAAAACCCGTCATGCACCGCCAGCGTTTCGTATTCCGTCAGCGAGGGCGCGCCGTCCACGCGCACGGCCCGCTGATAGCTGGACCCCTCGTAAAAGCCGATGGGCAGCGCAATCCTGCCGGCGGGCGGGTCCGGCGTTCCCACGGCAACGCCCCGGTACTCCCGGCGAAACGCCTCCGTATGCATGCGCCGCCGCAGCAGCTCGTGGACATACCCGCTCTTTGCCACCGTCATGAGCCCCGTGGTGCCCCGGTCGAGGCGGCTTGCCGGGTGCGCCACCTCGCCCTGCGGCAGATAGGCCGCAAGCGCGTGCTCCAGCGTAACCTCCGCAGCCTCCCGCGTGGGCTGCACGGCGATGCCCGCAGGTTTGTTCAGAACGATGATATCCTCGTCCTCATACACAATGTCCAGCGGAAAGGGCGCGGGCGCGGCTGTGGGGCGGGGCGGATCGTCCCCCGTCTCGACGCGCAGCACATCGCCGCCAGCAACGCAGGCCTTGGTAGAAACGCGGACGCCGTTGAGCAGGATGCCCCGCTCGCTGCGCTTGAGACGGCGTATCCGGCTTGCCGCCATTTCAAATTCCTGCCGGAGGATGCTTTCCACCGTGCGCCCGGCCATGGCCGCGCTGACCGTAAGCTCTCTTGTCCGCACCGAAAATCCTCCTCCGCGTTTCCCGCTTTTTTCCTATCATACCATGCTTTTTGATAAATACCACAAGCATCCGTTCCAATCCGGCATATCCGGCATCCCCAGCCCTGAACCGGAACGAGCGCCTTTGGGAAGGAACGTCCTCTACACCGGGGAGCCGGCTATGCCGCCATACCGGCAGTTCCCAGGCGCGCCGCCATCGGGACGGCGTCGGACACGGGAATGCCGCTGTTTTCAGCAGGCGGTTGAAAGTATTTCCCTGCATTTCCCTTCCGTCCCCATTTCCCCGGCGGGCAGCCTGTGGTACAATACGTCTCAGAGAACTGAAAAGGAGGCGCGCTTTTCTTATGACGCTCCGGGAATCCCTGCTGTTTGCGCTGGAAACGCACCGCGACGGCGACCTCTCCGGCCAAGCGCTGGCCCGCATGCTGGGCGTATCGCGCAACGCCGTCTGGAAGGCCGTGGAGGCTTTGCGCGCAGAGGGCTTCGATATCCTCTCCGCGCCGCGCCGCGGCTACCGTCTGGCGGATGACTGCGACCGCGTTTCCGCAGCCGGAATCCGCGCGGCGCTGCCCGCCGCCCTGCGCGCCCTGCCCATCCACTTCCATGACACCGTCGATTCAACCAACAGCCAGGCCAAGCGCCTGCTGGCGGACGGGTTTTCCGGCGAGGCGCTGGTGGTCGCCGCCGCGCAGACCGCGGGACGGGGGCGGCGGGGCCGCAGCTTCTACTCGCCTCGGGATACAGGCGTCTACATGACGCTGATTCTGCGCCCCGAGGGAGAGGTTTCCGATCTTGTTTCCCTGACGGCGGCCGCGGCCGTGGCGGTGGTGCGGGCCATCGAAGGCCTCACGGATGCGCGCCCCGCGATCAAGTGGGTCAACGATGTGTATCTCGAGGGGAAAAAGCTCTGCGGCATCCTGACCGAAGCGGTCACCGGGCTGGAAAGCGGCCTTGTGGAAGGTCTCGTGGTGGGCATCGGCATCAACGTGGGAACGGAGGATTTTCCGCCGGAGCTTTCCGGCATCGCAGGCTCACTCCGCAGCCATACGCTGCGAAAAAACCGGCTCATTGCCGCGGTTGCCGAGGAGCTTTTCCGCATTGCCGCGCACCCGGAGGACAAAAGCTATCTTGCGGACTACCGGCGCCGCTCCATGGTGCTGGGCCGGCGCGTCTGCTTCGAGCAAAACGGCCAGCGCTTTGAGGCGCTGGCCACGGATATCGACGATGGCGGCGGGCTGCTCGTGCAGCTGGACGACGGCAGCGCGCGCACGCTCAGAAGCGGCGAGATTACTTTGCGCGTATCATCATAGTCCGGCAGAGACAGCCCTCAAAGGCGCAGCGCCCGGCGGAGCCGCCCGGTCAAAAACACCGCCAGCAGGAGCTTTGCCGCGTCGGGCAGCAGATAGGGCGCAACGCACATTGACAGCGCGGCGGAAAGACCGATGGCCCCGGAATTCCTGGCGTAAACCACAAGGAACCAGGCCGTGCCGAAGGCGTAGCACACCAGCAGTCCCAGCCCCATCGACAGCGCCAGCAGCAGCGCGTTTCGCCGCGCCGCGCGCTCCAGCGCCCACATCACCAGCGCGGTTGCGAGAAAGCCGATGAGATACCCGCCCGTCGTGCCCAGCAGCGCGCCCAAGCCGCCGCGAAACCCCGAAAACACCGGCAGCCCCGCTGCCCCGAGCAGAAGATATACGAGAACGGCGGCCGCGCCGCGCTTTCCGCCCAGCAGTCCGCAGCCCAGCAGCACCGCGAAGGTCTGCATGGTAAAGGGCACCGTCGCGGGAATACAGATCCAGGCGCAGACCGCCATAAGCGCCGCGCAAAGCCCGATATACGCCATACTGCGCGCGCTTTTCCACTGTGTTTTCCGCATTTCCTGCTGCTCCATGCCCGGTTCCTCTCCTCTTTTCCTGCTGAGAAAGAGTATAGAACCGTCCCTTCATATTGTCAACCAAAATATTTCTTTCTGGTGACAAATCTGCACTTCCCCCAATCCTCCTGCACGCTCTCCGACAGACGGCGGAGACTGCGGCATGGGCTTTTCTTTTTTGCGCAAACATGATAAGATGGGTCGCAGTTCGACAATGTACTTTGGAGGCTGTGCCATGTCTACCCAACGCCGCGCCATGCTGCGCATGCTGCTCTGCGCCATGCTCTGGAGCCTCGGCGGCATGCTCATCAAGCTCATTCCCTGGAATGCGTTTCTCATTGCAGCCGCGCGCAGCCTGATCGCAGGAATTCTTATCTTCGCCTATCTGCGCATTGCGCGCATTCCGCTGCGCTGGAACAGGCAAACGCTGCTTATCGCCATCGGCATGGCCGGAACCTTTTTCAGCTTTGTGGGCGCAACCAAGCTCACCACGGCGGCAAACGCAATTGTCATTCAATATACCGGCCCCCTGTTCCTGCTCGCCTTCAACATTCTGTTTCGCGGGCAGCGTCCGCGCCCTGCCGATCTGCTTGCGGCGCTGTTCTCGGTGGCAGGAATCTGCGTATTCCTTCTGGATGAGCTCGGCGGCGGTACGCTGGCCGGAAACCTGGTTGCGCTGCTGTCCGCGCTGTTCTTTACCATGGTTCTCATCACCACCGGCGACGGCGACGAAACCGACCGCATGAACGGCATCCTTCAGGGCCAGATTCTGACCGCGGTTTTGGGCCTCCCCTTCCTCTTTGCCGCCCCGCCCGTTGTAACGGGTCAGTCCCTGCTGTATCTTCTGGCGCTTGGCGTGTTCCAGCTTGGCGTCTCCTATGTGCTGTATATGCTGGCGCTTCGCGATTGCCCGCCGCTGGCCTGCTCCCTGCTGGGTATGATCGAGCCGCTGCTCAACCCGGTCTGGGTATTTCTGACCGTGGGAGAAGCGCCGGGCCTGCTCTCGCTGGCCGGCGGCCTCTTCGTCATCGCCGTGGTAACGGTTTACTGCATCTATAATGAAAAGCACCCGCCTGTACTGGCGCGTCCCTCCTCCGGCGAAGCGCCCGGCTGACCTCCGCGGCGCAAAAGGTCAATATCCCCGCTCATGTCCCGCAAACAAGCTCCCACAGCGCGCCGACGGGAAGGGCTGCACGAAAAAGGCCGCCAGAAATACCGGCGCGAAGATCAGGCCGGGCCGCGTCCGGGCGGAAAGCGGCCTCCCGTCCTTTCTCCCGCTCCGGCAGCGGACATCCGCCGTCTTGCGGCCCTGTGCCTCGAAACAAGCCGGCCACTGCCAGCCGGGTGCTGCGAAGGCGCATGGCAGCCCGGGGGAAGTTTGCAACTTTATCACATTTTGCCGGATTGCATTTCCAGGGGAGCGCGCTATAATATTGTTAGCACTCCTGTTTGTTGAGTGCTAACAATACTGTGATTGAGGGTGTGAGACGATATGGCACTGCAAAAATTCAAGGCGGAATCCAAGCGCCTGCTGGATCTGATGATCAATTCGATCTATACGCACAAGGAAATTTTCCTGCGGGAGCTCATCAGCAACGCCAGCGACGCGATCGACAAGCTCTACTACCGCTCCCTGACCGATGGCAAGACCGGCATGAGCAAGGACGATTTTTCCATTGAAATCAAGCCGGATAAGGCCGCGCGCACACTGACCATCTCCGACAACGGCTGCGGCATGTCGCGGGAGGAACTGGTACAGAATCTTGGCACCATTGCGGACAGCGGCACCTTCCGCTTCAAGTCGGAGCACACGCTCAACGAGAGCGAAACGGAGATCATCGGCCAGTTCGGCGTTGGCTTCTATTCCGCCTTCATGGTGGCAAAGCGGGTCACCGTCATCAGCCGCGCGTTTGGCGCGGAAGAGGCCTTCCGCTGGACCAGCGAGGGCGCGGAGGGCTTCTCCGTCTCCCCCGCCAGCCGGGACGGTCACGGCACGGACGTCATTCTTACGCTCAAGGACGACGCAGAGGATGAACGCTACAGCGATTATCTGGAGCAGTACCGCCTGTCGCAGCTCATCAAAAAATACTCCTCCTACATCCGCTACCCCATCCGCATGGAGATGGAGCGCTCGCGCAAAAAAGAGGGCTCCGACGAGTATGAAACCTACACCGAGACGGAGACCATCAATTCCATGGTGCCGCTCTGGAAGCGCCAGAAAAGCGAGCTGACACAGGAGGAGTACGACAGCTTTTATACCGACAAGTTCAGCGACTATGAAAAGCCCCTGCGCACCATCCACACCAGCGCCGAGGGCACGGTCAGCTACAACGCGCTGCTGTTCTTCCCCGCCCACGCCCCCTATGATTACTACAGCAAGGCCTATGAAAAGGGCCTGCAGCTCTATGCCAACGGCGTGCTCATCATGGACAAGTGCAAGGATCTGCTGCCGGACTATTTCAGCTTTGTCCGCGGGCTGGTGGATTCGCCCGACCTGTCGCTCAATATCTCCCGCGAAATGCTCCAGCACGACAGGCAGCTCCGCGTGATTGCCAGCAACATTGAAAAGAAGATCAAAAACGAGCTGCTTGCCATGCTGAAAAACGACCGCGAGGCGTATGAAACCCTCTTTGACGCCTTCGGTTTGCAGCTCAAATACGGAACCTATATGGACTTTGGCGCCCACAGCGAGCTGCTGCGCGACCTGCTCCTGTTCCACTCCATGCAGCAGGACAAGCGGGTGACGCTTCAGGAATATGTGGACGCCATGCCCGGGGAACAGAAGGAGATCTACTATGCCGCAGGCGAGAGCCTTGCCCGCATCCGGGCGCTGCCGCAGCTTGAACGGCTCCGGGAAAAGGGCTACGACGTGCTCTTCCTGACCGACGATGTGGACGAGTTCGCACTGTCCGTCCTGCAGTCCTATGGGGAAAAGCCCTTCAAATCCGTCACCAGCGGTGCGCTGGATCTGGAAACCGAGGAGGAAAAAAAGGCCGCCGAGGCCCGCGCGGCGGAGCACAAAGCGCTGCTGGACGCACTGAAGGAGGCGCTTTCCGGCCGCGTCAAGGACGTTCGGCTGAGCAGCCGGCTGAAGAATCATGCCGTCTGCCTCTCCTCCGACGGCCCGCTGTCCATCGAGATGGAGAAGGTGCTCAACGCCATGCCCACGGAGAACAAGGTCCGGGCGGACCGCGTACTGGAGCTGAACGCCGACCATCCGCTGTTCCAGAAGCTGACCGCGCTGGAACAGGCAGGCGACAGCGAGGCGCTGGCCACCTATGCGGACATTCTCTTTACGCAGGCGCAGCTCATCGAGGGGATTCTTCCGGAGGACCCTGCGGACTATATGGAAAAGGTTCTGCGCTATCTGTCCTGAGGCAGCCGCTATGGACCACGAAGGAGCGCAGCGCGGGCCCGGCCGGTTGGCCGGGCCCGCGTTTTTCCTGCCCGTGGCTTGCCGGCGGCGGGCCTTGCAAAAATTCCCGGCAATCCTCCAGTCGCAGCTGCGCCTGAACGTGCCCGCTCTGCCCCGGGGCTCTGTCCCGGTTCCGCCGCTCTTGCGGGGACGCCGGAGCCGCTTTTATGCTTTTCCCCGCTTTGCACCGCCGGCCGTCGAAGCGTACCCCCCCCGCAGGAGGCCAAACGCCCGGGGCTTCGCCCGTTCCAGCAGGCCGGCCCGCAGGTCCAGTTTCGCCTGGGCCGCCCCTCCTTTTTCGGCAGGCAGCGCCGGGCCCACCGGGCCGGCGGGAGCGGAGAAGCCGTCCCGCTTTGGGCAGCCCGATGCACGCAGCCGCCGCAGCGGAAGGAGAAAAGCGCCGCCGTCAATCCTCCGGCCTTTTCCTGGACGCCGCTTCCAGCCGCGCGTTGATCTGGCGCAGCCGCCGCTTCACAATTCCATACTGGATCAGCCAGATCATCAGATAAATTCCGAAAAAAATCGCAAAATACAGCAATACGCCGCGGAGGCTGTGCTCCATCCAGTGCAGCAGATAGGCAATCGGCAGGGTTGCCGCGGAACATACCGCAAGATGCGTCGCCGTCTGCCGCAGCAGGCTCCAGTCCTCCCTCTGCCAGATGTTGCTTGCGCCGCCCCAGGCCGCGCCGTACAGCAGGGCGCACACCGTTTGCAGCAGCACGGCCAGCGTCTCGCTGCCGCATGCCCCGGCAAGCGACGGCACCACGGCATAATAGCGCCCGTCGCCCACAAACAGCGAAATGACAATCGTAATCCAAACGGCGATGAACAGCCCGATCAGAGCGCCCACCAGACAGGCCCGCAATACCTTGTGCTTCATCCGTCTCTCCTCCTCAAATTCCCAGCGTCTGCCGGATCTTTTTTACATACCGCCGCGACACATAGGTTTCCGCACCGTTCAGAAACCGGACGCAGATCGTCCCCGTATAGCTGAGGTCAAAGCATTTCACATGCCTGAGATTGATGATTTCCGCGTTGGAAATGCGGACAAAGCTGGCCCGGTCAAGCCGCTCCTCCAGCTCATACAGCCGCAGGCGCAGCCGGTGCTCCCCCTCGTCCGTCACCGCATAGACCTTGCCCTCTCTGGCATAGGCGCGGCAGATGGCGGACTGCTCCAAAATCCGCACATCTCCGTCCCGAAAGCCGGCCAGCAGCTGCGGCGCGCTGTCGGAAAGCCTGCGGACCAGTTCCTGTATTTCGTCCGTCATCCGGTCCGTATGGATGACGACCTTTGGCTCCTTACAGCCGCTGTCGATCCTGACCTCAATCTGCACGACCTCACCTCCCTGTGTCTGCGTTCAGTATAAACGGTTTCGGCAGTTCCTTCCACCGAATTGCGATGATTGGCAGGCATTGCGCTATAAAAGGCAAAGGGGCCGCA
Organism: Clostridiales bacterium; assembly: GCA_004554165.1. Taxonomy (GTDB): domain Bacteria; phylum Bacillota; class Clostridia; order Christensenellales; family CAG-138; genus CAG-1024. Next base: position 44,275 of record SFNQ01000008.1, read on the forward strand.
CAAACGGCCCATTCTGTCAGTTTGAACTGCGCTTTCAGCGCGTCAACTCGCACCGTCAGCCGCCGGTTTTCTTTCCGCGCCTTTAAAAGGTCCGCCTCCGTCGCCGCCAACTTTTCCTCCGGGCTCAGCATGTCGTCCATGAGCGTGCTGCCCGGTTTCATGGAAGATTTCTTCTCCTCCCCTCCGTTTACCAGATCGTCGTAAATTTTTTCCTGAGAGTTTTGCTCCTGAGGGTTGTTTTTGAATTTGATCTCGATATACTCTGATTAGGATCACCGGCGCGATTATTCGTATCTACCGGGGCATGCAAAGTCCCCGGGGTGATCTTTTTTGCATCGAAAGCACGATCACTGTCAGGCACTTTTCTCGTTGCAAAGCTGTATACGTAATTTCCAGATGCCGTCAAGAGTTATGCGCAAATTTGTTTGCAGACTCTGGCTGAATGAGGTTAGCCAACAATAGAGACGTCTTCCAGAGCCGCCTCCGAGTGCTTCATATTCATGTACTTCTTGTTGCCCCACTGGGTGCCGGCCACATGGCGCAGACGGACGAGGGATTTGACAACGCCGTAAACCGGCAGCTCCGAGGGATGCTGCTCCGAAACGGTGAGAATGTGGGCGGCGCGCTGTCGGAGCAGCAGACGGAACACATCCCCGCTATCTGCTTCAGAGCAAGAAAGCGGCGCTCACTCGGCGTTCAGCTCTGCCTTGAGAATCCCGGCGGCACAGCCCACCAGCTCTACGCAGGGGCGCTTTTTATAATACTTTTCATCCCGTGTGGCGGGCGCGCCGCCCTCCTCCGGCCTGCCAAGCAGCTCCCGGCAGACAATGGACCCGTTTTCTTCGCGGAACTGCGCGCCCAGCGCCTGCATCCGCGCATAGAGCGCGGCCTTTGCCCCACGGTCCTTCGGATCGGCGCTGCCGTCATGCAGTCCCAAAACAATCCCCATGCCCAGCACTGCGCCGCAAACCTCCCGCATCCGTCCTACGCCGCCGCCAAGCGCTGCGGAAAGGCGCATGGCCTCATCAAAATCCATCCCCAGCGCTTCGGCATAAGCGCCCACAACCGCCTGGCAGCAATTATAGCCCGACTGGAAAAGTTCCCTGGCCCGTTCTATCTGATCCATCCTCTTCTCCTTCGCAAAATCTGTTTGAAAATCAGTATATCACGCTTGACAAGAAACTTCCACTCCACTATAATATGGGAGTGCGCAAAAAACGCCATATGGCGGCGTAGCTCAGTTGGCTAGAGCATTCGGTTCATACCCGGAGTGTCATGTGTTCGAGTCACATCGCCGCTACCACCCCGGAGCAAGGTTCGCCTTGCTCCGTCTTTCTTTGCTGCGCAACCGCAACAGGGGATCCGGTGGCAGAAGCCGTGGCATCGCCTGACGCTTTCGCGCAAGCTCCGCATCCTTTCGCCGATGATTTTCAAGGCTGCGTCGCCTCCTGTTCGCTTCAATTCTATCCAATGAAAGCGAATTACGGCTTCACATGTTACCGTTGTTTTCAGACGCGCTGTTAACGAAGAAAAGCAGCGCGTAAGCTCCGCTGGAGCGCAGCCGGTTTTGCAAAAACCCTTCGGGGTTTCGGAGGTCTCCCTGATAAGCCTTTGCGCAAGCGTATCGACACTTGCGCGTTTTGCCACCAGCTTCCCCGTTCAGCTGTACAGTCTTTTTGGGACATGGTTGACAGACTCCTTTCAGAATGGTGTGTGCTAACTTCATTCTACCGGAGTTCTGCAAACCGTGTCTCTTTTGTCCCTATTCAATTTGCGCAACTCATTAGATTGTACATTATCCGTTGACCGGCGATATTCTGCATGAAAGCCGCCCTTTTCCAACGCAATATCAAGCGGTTAATTTGGGTGTGAAAGCCGCTGTTTTCCCTATCGGCCCGCTACATATATATATCAGGTTCATGGACGGGGAGTTCCGCAGGCTTCACAGAACCTCCCCTGATTTTCTGCGCCGCATGCGCAGCGCCAGCCGTCAGGCTGTGCCGGTGTACCAGGCTTCCCCCGGATCGCTGTTATCAGCGTGGCGGTGAGTGATCCGCCGGAGGGATTCCCTGCCGCTGTCTGCATCGCACCGGCCGTCGCTCCTGTAAGGTGGCCCGCCGCCATGGCGGGATTGCGGAAGACCGTATCCCGCTGCAGGGTTTTGAACGTATCAGAATCCAGCACCCGCATGGATCCGATGGCCATGGAGAAAACCTCAATGCCCCGCGCAGTACGCCACTTTTCATTCAGAACGGAGCAAAGCATTTCACAGAGTTGTTCGGTATAGGCCGTCATGGCGCTCGGACGAACGCCGGCTTCGCAGAGCCGCGCCAGCGCGGACAACATGGCGGTCAGCAGCTCGGAATTCATCTGCACGATCAGGCTGCTGCGAAGCTTTCCCGCTTCCATGCGGGTAACAGCCACGAAGAACGCCTCCGGGTCTGCAATGCGAAAACTGTAGCTTCCGGAACAGCTGATGCCGCCATCCATATCCAAGTCTGCATTGGGATGCCGAAAGCGGAACGGGACGGCCTCAACGCTAAAAGAATTGCCGGAGATTTCCTTTGTGTTGATGTAATACAGCCGGTGGCGATAGGGTGCGTCGCCGCCAAAGGCAATGCGCCGCCCCACGTCCCTGATAAACGCTTTCATGCCGCCGGTAAACATCCCCCGGCTCTGTTCACTGCAAAAAATCTGTTCGCCGGGTTCAGGATAGACGCCCACCACCTTGCCGTTCTCCGTGACGATAGCGCACTGGCCAGCGGCGACCACAATTATGGAGCCGTCGGTGATGATATCCGCGTCACCCTGATTGCTGCTGCGCTGACTCACCAGCTTGCGGGCGCGCTGCATCAGGACTTCGCTGTCCATTTCGTCACAGATAAAGGCTTCCTTCCATAGGTCAGCGGCCGCTCCGCCGATCGCACCAGTCATTGCTTTCAGAATTCCCAAGGAGGACACATCCTTTGCTTTTTGATGATTATTATACCACGCTGTGGTGTATAACAATAGCTCGCTCCTGTACTGTCAAAAGCCCTTTCTTTCAGAAAGTATCGTTTTTCGGATGACACCAGAAAGCGCAAAAGCCGGTTCCCGCCCGTTTTCCGGGATGATACTGATACCGACATAAAAAATCACCCGACCTGATACTGAATCGAATCAGGTCATTTTTGTGGCAGCATATGATAATTGTGATACGGTTTCAAATGGCTTCACAGGGTTTCAAATAACAGTGAAATCATATCCTGATACATCTTTATCGGCGCGGCCGCGCAGGCGGCCTCTAATTGGTGACTTCAGTCTGTGACGCGGAACGCGTCACAGACTGAAGTCACCAAAAAAGCACGATGGTTTCGTGTCAAAACCATCGAGCCAATATGTCAAGAGGCAACAAAAAAGATGCCACCGCAAAATTCTGATGTGGACTTGAACCCGCAATAGTTGGTAGCGAAAGCGAACCGTCGCGAGGGCGTTTACAACCGAGCAGGTGAGCCGAGCGTGACCTTTTGCGGAAAGCAGGAGCAACGGCGTGAGCGCGCTCTGATTTTTATAAAAAAATCGGAGCAAGCGATACAAAGCTTGCTCCGATGTGGTGCGGGAAACAGGACTTGAACCTGCATGGGTGTGACCCCACACGGACCTGAACCGTGCGCGTCTGCCAATTCCGCCATTCCCGCGTTGGTGGATGGGGATGGATTCGAACCATCGTAGTCTGTGACAACGGATTTACAGTCCGCTCCCTTTGGCCGCTCGGGAACCCATCCACGAGAAATGAAACTGTATGAATTTGTCAATGGAGCTGGTGATGGGACTCGAACCCGCAACCTGCTGATTACAAATCAGCTGCTCTGCCAATTGAGCTACACCAGCAAAACTGGTGCCTCAGAGTGGAGTCGAACCACCGACACAGGGATTTTCAGTCCCTTGCTCTACCAGCTGAGCTACCGAGGCATAAATGGCGACCCGAAGGGGGCTCGAACCCCTGACCTCCAGCGTGACAGGCTGGCATTCTAACCAACTGAACTACCGGGCCATACGATTTCTCGGCAAAATGGTGGGCCTTCAGGGACTCGAACCCCGGACCAATCGGTTATGAGCCGACCGCTCTGACCAACTGAGCTAAAGGCCCACACCAAGAAATTGGTGACCCCGAGGAGAATCGAACTCCTGTTACCGCCGTGAAAGGGCGGTGTCTTGACCGCTTGACCACGGGGCCACTCACTGGTCGGGGTGAAGGGATTTGAACCCCCGGCCCCATGCTCCCAAAGCACGTGCGCTACCGGACTGCGCTACACCCCGAATTCCATCGCACCCGCTTTTCGCGACCTTATTAATATACAACAGCCTTGCCAAATTGTCAACAGCCAAATAGGATATTTTTGCGGGCTGCTTTCACTTTTTTCGCGCTCCCTCGCGCATCCCAAGCCTGCGGTAAGCGCCGGACAGAGCGCCTGCCGCAGGCTGTCGCCGTTCTTTATTCTTCCGCCAGATCCGCGCGGCGCTGCCTGAGCTTTTCCAGCATCTCCTGCGCGACGGCCAGTTTGCGCCGCTCCTCCTCGACCACGGCCGCCGGCGCCTTGCTCACAAAGCGCTCGTTGGCCAGCTTGCCCCTTGCCCGGTCAATCTCGCCCTGCACGCGCTCAATCTCCTTCTCCACGCGCGCGCGCTCCTTGTCGAGGTCAACCAGCGAAGCCAGCGGAATATAGACGTCAGCAGCGGCGCAGGTCAGGCGCACATCGTTCCTGTTGATGCCCGCCGCATCCGTCGTCACCACGGCGTCCTCCGCGCCCGCGAGGCGGAGCAGATACGGCATGATGGACTGAAGCGCCCCGGCGGCCGCTTCCTGCGCCACAAGACGCATGCTGATTCTCTGGGCCGGCGGCACCTTCATCTCAGCGCGCAGGTTGCGAATTCCGCGAACGATCTCCATGGCCGCCTCCATCTGCGCAGCCTCACTTTCAAAGGCATAACAGGCCTGCGGCTTCGGCCACGCCGTGCGCATGATGGTTTCCTCATGCACCGGCAGCTTCTGATACAGCTCCTCCGTGATGAAGGGCATGAAGGGATGCAGCAGCTTCATCGACTGCCCCAGCACGAAGGCGAGAACGTCCGCCACCGTCTGCTTCGCCGCAGCGTCCCCGCCGTACAGGCGCGGCTTTGCCATCTCAATATACCAGTCGCAAAACTCCGTCCAGATGAAATCATAGATTTTCTGCGCCGCCAGGCCAAGCTCAAAGCCGTCCAGATTGGCGGTCACCTGAGCCGTAACGTCGTTCAGGCGGTGCAGAATCCACTTGTCTGCGATATCCAGAGATTCCAGCGCCGGCTCAGGCCGCGGCGCCGCGCCAGCCTCTTCCAGACTCATCAGCACAAAGCGGGCGGCATTATAGACCTTGTTGCAGAAGTTTCGCGCGGCCTCCACCTTTTCCCAGTAGAAGCGCATATCGTTGCCTGCGGAGTTGCCGGTCAGCAGCGAAAAGCGCAGGGAATCGGCGCCGTACTTTTCGATCACCTCCAGCGGATCGATGCCGTTGCCCAGGGATTTTGACATTTTCCTGCCCTGGCTGTCGCGGACGATGCCATGCACATACACCGTATCGAAGGGCCGCTGCTTCATCACCTCTTCCCCGAACACGATCATGCGCGCCACCCAGAAGAAGATGATATCGTAGCCCGTCACCAGCGTGGAGGTGGGGTAAAAATACTTGAGCTCTTCCGTCTCCTCCGGATACCCCAGCGTGGAGAACGGCCACATGCCGGAGCTGAACCAGGTATCCAGCACATCCTCATCCTGATGCACGGCGCCGCCGCACTTCGGGCAGCAGTCCGGCGCGCTGGCCTGCACAATCGTTTCGCCGCAGCTGTCGCAATAATAGGCCGGGATGCGGTGCCCCCACCAGAGCTGCCGGGAAATGCACCAGTCGCGGATATTCTCCATCCAGTTGAAATAGGTCTTGTCAAAGCGCTCCGGCACAAAGCGGATTTCTCCGCTGCGCACGGCCTCGATGGCGGGCTTTGCCAGCGGCTTCATGTCCACAAACCACTGCTTGGACACGATGGATTCGATCGTGGTATGGCAGCGGTAGCAGGTGCCGACATTGTGGGCATAGGGCTCGACCCTGACCAGCGCGCCGCAGGCCTCCAGATCGGCCACCAGCGCCTTGCGGCAGGCAAAGCGGTCCAGCCCCTCGTATTTGCCGCCCAGCTCGTTGATATGCCCGTCGTCGGTAAACACGCGCATGACGGGCAGGCCCGCCCGCCTGCCAACCTCAAAATCGTTGGGGTCGTGGCCCGGCGTGATCTTGACCGCGCCCGTGCCAAACTCCATCTCGCAGTATTCGTCCGCAACGATGGGAATTTCGCGTCCCACCACGGGGATCACGACGGTCTTTCCGATAATCTCCTGATAGCGCGGGTCGTCCGGGTGTACCGCAATGGCCGTGTCGCCCAGCATGGTTTCCGGGCGCGTCGTGGCCACCGTGATGGAATAGCTGCCGTCCGGCGCATCGTAGCGCACATGCCAGAGGAAGCTGTTCTGCTCCTCATATTCCACCTCTGCGTCGGAAAGCGCCGTTTTGCACTCCGGGCACCAGTTGATGATGCGGTCGCCGCGGTAAATCAGTCCCTTGTGATACAGCTCCACAAACACCTTGATGACGGCGCGGTTGCAGCCCGCGTCCATGGTAAAGCGCTCCCGCTGCCAGTCGCAGGAGGAGCCCAGCTTTCTGAGCTGCCTGACGATGGTGCTGCCGTATTCCTCACGCCAGTCCCAGGCCCGCTTTAAGAAGGCTTCACGGCCGATGTCCTGCTTTGTAATGCCCTCCCTGGCCATCTCCTCAACGATTTTGACCTCCGTTGCAATGGAGGCGTGATCCGTGCCGGGCAGCCACAGCGCCTCATAACCGGACATGCGTTTATAGCGCGTCAGGGTATCCTGCAAGGCGTTGTCCAGCGCATGCCCCATATGCAGCTTGCCCGTAATATTCGGCGGCGGGATCACGATGCAGTAGGGTTCCTTTTCCGGGTTCGGCTTTGCGTGAAAGTAGCCCTTTCTCTCCCAAAGCTTGTAGAGGCGGGATTCCACGGAGGCGGGATCGTATGTTTTTTCCATTTGCAGTGCCATAGCGTACTTCTCCTCAAACGAAATAGCGCCCGTTTCGTCAAAGGACGAAACGGGCGCTCGCGGTACCACCTTTGTTGAACGGCACGGAACTCAGCCCTGCCGCTCCTCTTTCTGCTGCCTTAACGCGGCCAACGTGCGGCGCTAAAGGATCCGTTCACGCCGCATGCTCCAAAGCGACCTTCCGCACCCGAGCGCCTCCGGTTCTTTCAGCCAGGGAACCGGCTCTCTGCCGCGCCGAACGATGCGTACTCCTCTTTTTCATCGCAAATCCATATCGATTCTGAACACAGTTTACCGCAAACTGCGGCCTTCTGTCAACTATTCCAGCACTCTGGCGTCCGCCCACTCGTCCATCCGCTCCTGAATCAGGTTGAAATAGGCGGGGCCATAGTCGAGATACTGCTGCAAAACCTCCTGCTGCAAATACGCCTCTCCGAGCAGCTCGCTCATGCCGCGCATCATCTCGGAAAGCTGCGCGTAGCCGATTGCATAGCGCAGCGTGCCATAGGGCGCGTTGACGGCCAGCCTGAAATACAGGTCGGCATGGGCGGCGTCGCCAAGGCCGTACTGGTTCAGGTATTCCTGCACATCGTCGCGCTCATAGCCATAATAGTTGACATAAATGCTCACCACGGAGGGCAGGATGGCGCTTGAAAGCATACTGTTGCAAAATGCGAACATGGCGGCATTCTGATCATACCTGGTCTGCTCCAGAATGATCCATTCCTCCGCCATCTGCGCCCAGCCTTCCGCATAGCCGCCAAAGGTCAGCGCCTGCTGCGTCAGCCCAAGCCCCTCGATGGAGCGCTGGTAAAGATACTGGCACAGATGTCCGGGATACCCCTCGTGCGCCAACGTCAGCAGGAGGGTATTGTCCTCCTGTCGGGGATTGAGCAGAAGGGTATGCGCTTTTTCAGCATCCAGAGGAGGTATGACATAGGCTGCCGCGCCCATTCTCTCCCCCATCTCCCGGGGAATCTCCCGCAGCGTCAGGCTATGCTCCGGGAGCTGTGGCAGCAGGTTTTTCGACAGCGTTTCCAGGTATGCCATATCCTTTTTTGCGGAGCCTGCGCTGATCTTCAGCTTGCCCGAAGCGACGGAGGCGTCCTCGGCGTAGATCGTCTGCATGGTGATAAACATATCCTGCATGGCGGGTTCCAGCAGCGCCAGCGCGTCCTCCGGCGTCAGCAGTGTGGAGCTCTCCTCCTGCAAGCGCAGCGCATAGTAAGCGATGGCCTCCTCGCCTCCCGCATAGGCCCCCTCCATGGGCCGGCAGGTCGCGGCAAGCGCCTGCAAGCCATCCCGCAGCATTGTGAAGGCGGGCACGAGGCTGTTTTCAACGGCCTCGGCGTTCTGCTGCCGGTACTCGTTCCGCTCCGAACGGCTGAGTCCCTCCATGGCATCCACGGCGTCGTCAAACGCGGCGAACAGAAAGAAGTCCTTCCCGTGATGAATGACCGTATTGCAGTCGGAGATCACTGCGCTCAGCGCCTCCTCCGTCATGAACAGGCCCCGCTCGGAACGGAGCTTCTCATAGGCCAGCACCTCTGAAAAGTAGCGCGGCGTATCCGCCATCAGCGCAAGGTAGCGCTGGATATCCTCCGCCGTTTCCAGACGGCAGAGCGCAAGGGCCAGCGGAAGCTGCACCTGCACGCCGGCGCTCTGCTCCAGAGGCTCATAATAGCCAAAATAGGCGCCCTTGCCGCTTTCCAGCTGGAGATACTGCTCCAGAACATCATAGGAAAGCTGATCCCGCGCGGCAAGCAGTTCCCGGTCAATGGCATGCAGCGCTTCGAGAAAGGCCGCAGCCTGCGCGGCGTCCTCCGCCGCAGCCGCTTCGGACAGCGACCCCCAGGTATACTGCTCCGGCGCAAGGCTTATGCCATAGGTTTCGGGCGAAGTAAGCAGGCGGTGCAGGGTATACCCGTCGCTTGTGGCAAAGGCCCGGAACACGTCCGTATCCAGCGCGTGGAACAGGCGCGCCGCCTCCTGGGCATCCCCCTTGGGCTCCGGCGTTTCAATGGGCTCCGGCGTGCGCTGTTCGGCCGTTGCGGCGGGTTCCGCGGTGGCAAGCAGGGCAGGCGCAGCGGGGCTGCTCTCCGGCCGCCCGGTCTGCACGCAGCCCGAAAACATGCCTGCGGCAAGCAGGAACGCCAGCAGCAAGGCGGTGAATCTCGCGCGCTGTTGCTTCATAGTGACACTCCATCCTTTCCTCTGCGCCCTTTCGCGCCGTCATTCATACAATCGTCTGAGAACATCCGAATCCGCAGCGGCGCATCCGAGTTTTTGCAGCGCTTTGCAAAAATACTCCGGCAAGGGGGCGGTAAAGCACATCCTGTCGCCGCTCTCCGGGTGGATAAAGTGCAGGCGAAACCCGTGCAGCGCCTGCCCCGCAAGCCCAAGCTGCGGTTTTTTCGCGCCGTAGACGGTATCGCCGGTTACGGGATGATGAATCGAAGCCATGTGGACCCGTATCTGATGCGTTCGCCCCGTCTCAAGCCGCAGGTGCAGCAGAGTATGCGTTTGAAACCGCGCCACCACGCGCCAGTGGGTGACCGCCTCCCTGCCGCCCGCTACGACGGCCATGCATTTGCGGTCCTTGGGGTGCCGGCCGATGGGCGCGTCCACAGTCCCCGCGTCCTCCCGGAGATTTCCGTCCACCAGCGCCAGATATTCCCTGCCCGCCTCGTGAGTCTGAAACTGCTGCGACAGCGCCTGGTGCGCAGCGTCGTTCTTTGCTACCACAAGGAGCCCCGAGGTCATCCGGTCGATGCGGTGGACAATGCCGGGCCGCTCCACCCCGCCAATGGTGGAAAGGCTGCCGAGATGGTGCAGGAGCGCGTTGACCAGCGTTCCGCCGGCATGGCCCGGCGCGGGATGCACCACCATTCCCTGCGGCTTGTTGACCACGCAGAGCGCCGCATCCTCATAGACGATGTCCAGCGGGATCTCCTCCGCCGACACCCCCGAGGGCTCCGGCTCCGGCGGAAGAATCTCGATGCGCTCTCCGGCGGAGACCAGATGATTCTTGTTTACGACGCGCCCGTTGACGGTAACGGCGCCGCTTTTGAGCAAGGACTGAATCCGGCTTCTGGAATACGCCGTGGCGGATGCGAGAAACACATCCAGCCGCACGCCGCCCCGCTCCGCAAGGATTTCAATCGGCATCGGAATCCTCTTCCGCTCCTGCTTCCGCCGCCCGCTGCGTTTCCGCCGCGGCCGCTTCCTCCAGGGATGCCTCCGGACCGGCAGCTGGCGCTTTCTCCAGTCTTTCCTCTCCCCCTGCTTTCCTGCTCTCCAGCACGGAGAAAACCGATCCCTTTTTTGAGAACAGAACGTCGATGACCAGCAGTGCCGCACCGATGCACACCGCGCTGTCGGCCACGTTGAACACGGGGAAGTTGATCAGCGAAAAATTCAGCATATCCCGCACATAGCCCAGAATCACCCGGTCGATCAGGTTGCCGGCCGCGCCCGCAATCAGCAGCGACAGGCAGACCCGGGCCAGACGGCCAAGCTCCCTGCGCTTTTTCGCAAGAAGCGCCAGCATGAGCGAGCAGACGATCACCGTTATGACGATAAAAAACGCTCTGCCGCCGGAAAACATGCCCCAGGCCGCGCCGGTATTGTGTACGTTGGTAAATTCAAACACGCCCTCCCAGAGCGGATAGGACGCGCCGAGCGGCAAAAAGCGCTCGGTCAGATATTTTGTGAGCTGATCCCCGATCAGGATCAGCACGATCAGACTGGTTTCCAGCAAGGCTTACTTCCTTTCCAAGGCGTTTTTTCTGCAAGTATACCATCGACACACCCATTCAGGCAACCGTATCCGCGCCGAACAGCTCCGGGTAAAGGGCGATATATTTTTCATACGCCGTGGTCACCTTTTCAAGATAGCGCTCCGTTTCCGGGAAGGGAATTTTGTGCAGCTGGCCCTCCGCCGCGTAAGCCGGGTCGGCAAGCCAGTTTTCCACGCTTCCGTGCCCGGCGTTGTAGGCGGCGATGATGGCCGTGCGGTTCCCCTCCAGGCGGCGCGTTAAAAAATCCAGATACCAGCAGGCAAAACGGATGTTCGTTTCGGGGTCGAACAGCTGCTCCTGCCGATAGCTGTCGTCCAGGCCCAGCTTGTGCGCAATCCATGCGCCGGTGTCCGGCATGATCTGCATCAGGCCGATCGCTCCCTTTTTGCTGACGGCGTCCGGATCGTTGCTGCTCTCGCAGCGCATGATGGCCGTAACCAGATAGGGATCCAGCGCATACTCCGCGGCATACCTTGCGATCAGCTCCGTATAGGCGATATGGTAGTTTTCAAGATCCCGCTCATGCGCCAGCCGTTCGCTGACGAAATAGCCGCCCATGGCAAGCGCGGCCAGCAGAATCAGGCAAGCGAGAATAATGTTTGCTGTCTTCATAAAGCCGTATTCTCCCGCAGGGCAGCATAAACGCGATCCACCTGCGCATAGAGCGCGTCAAGACCGCCGCTGTTGTCGATGACGTAATCCGCCCGCGCCATCTGCTCCCGCTGGCTGATCTGGGACCGGATGCGCGCGCGCGCCGCTTCCTCGCTCATTCCGCTGCGGCGGCAGATCCGCGCAATGCGCAGCGCATCCTCCGCCACGACGACGACGTTTGCGTCCATCCGCCGGTCCGCGCCACACTCGAAGAGCAGAGGAACATCGAACACCACAAGCCCGTTTTCCTCCCGGCGCAGAATCCTTTCGCAGGCGGCGAACATGGTGTTCAGCACATAGGGATGCACGATGGCGTTGAACCTTTGGCGCGCCGCTTCATCGGAAAAGATGCGCGCAGCCACCGCCGGGCGGTCGATCTCTCCATCCTCTTTTACGATTTCCGGCCCGAACAGCGCAAGGGCCTCTCCATAGCAGGCCCCATCCCGCGCCAGCGCGGCGCGGGAAATGGCGTCCGCATCGATCACATGCGCACCCAGCGCCGCAAGGCGGGCCGCAACGGTGGATTTTCCGGCGCCGATGCCGCCCGTCAGCCCGATCTTTCCGCCCTTTTCCCCGCTACTTTGTCTCATACCAGCTGCGGCCCGTTCTGACCTGCGCAACCAGCGGCACGGAAAGCGGACAGACCCCCTCCATGCACCGGCGCACCAGCGCCGTTACGCGCTCCGCCTCCTCCTCTGCGGTATCCAGAATCAGCTCGTCGTGTACCTGAAGAATCAGCCGGGTTTGCAGGCCCTCCTCCTCAATACTGCGGCAGACGGAGACCATCGCCAGCTTGATAATATCCGCCGCGCTGCCCTGAATGGGCATATTCATGGCAACCCGCTCGCCGAAGGACCGCGTGTTGTAGTTGCCGCTTTGCAGCTCCGGCAGCGCACGGCGCCGACCGAACATGGTCACCGCATAGCCCCGCTCCTTCCCAAGGGCCACGCACTCCTTCATAAAGGCTTCAACTTTGGGGTAGCGTTCCAGATACCGGCGGATGTATTCCCCCGCCTGCCTGACGGGAATGCCCAGATTTGAGGACAGGCCAAAATCGCTGATGCCGTAGATGATGCCGAAATTTACCGCCTTTGCGGCGCTCCGCATTTCGTCGCTCACCTGCGCAGGCGGAACGCCGAACACCTCGCCCGCGGTTCTGCGATGGATGTCGTCCCCGCTTTGGAAGGCTGCGATCAGCCCCTCGTCCCCGCTCAGGTGCGCCAGAATCCGCAGTTCAATCTGCGAATAGTCCGCGCCGACCAGCACGCGGCCCGGGCTTGCCACAAAGGCCTTGCGAATCTCCCGGCCCAGCGGCGTGCGGACGGGGATGTTTTGCAGGTTGGGGTCTGCGCTGGAAATGCGCCCCGTGGCGGTCTGGCACTGGTTGAAGCGGGAGCGCACGCGGCCGTCCCCGGCGCTTCTCACATTCAGCAGGCCGTCCACAAAGGTGCTCTTGAGCTTGGTCAGGAAACGGTATTCCAGCACGGGCGCGATGATCTCATGCTGTCCCTTCAGGCGCTCCAGCGTGTCCGCGTCCGTCGAGTAGCCGGATTTGGTCTTTTTCTGGGCGGGCAGGCGGAGCTTTTCAAACAGCACCGCGCCCAGCTGTTTGGGCGAAAGGATATTGAAGGTCTCGCCCGCCAGCGCGTAGATCTGCTCCTGCAGGGTCTGAATGCGCCCGTCAAACTGCTTTTGCAGCGCGAGAAGAACCTGCTCGTCCACGGGGAAGCCCAGCCGCTCCATGTCCAGCAGCACCTTGCACAGCGGCAGCTCCATATCCTCGTACAGCGCCTGCATCCCTTCTGCCCGGAGGGCTGCAAGCTGCTGCTTTTGCAGCGCGAACAGATGCCCCGCCGCAGCCCCGCCGGCATACTGGGCCTGCTCGCAAAGCTGCCCAAAGCTGCCCGCGGGCCGGATGGCGTTCAGAAGATAATCCGCAATCATGGCATCGTGCGCAACGCCCGCAAGGAGAATCCCGTGGCCGTCCAGCAGATGCGCCAGCGCCTTTGCGTCGAATACCAGCTTTGCTACCTTTTCATCCTCCAGCAGAGGCTTTAACGCCAGAAAGACCGTTCGCGGCGCCAGTCCAGCGTCAAACAGGGTTTCCCCTGCGGCGATGCGGTAGGTGCGGGCCGAATCGAAGGCAAAGCTCAGGCCTGCGGAAGTCTCGATGGCAAGGCAATCCGGCCGCCCGGCCGCCGCCAGGGCTTCCGCAAGCGCCGCCTCGGTTTCAATCACCGCGATATCGAATGCAGGCGCAGCGGTCTCATCCGGCCGGTCCGCCGTCTCCCCTTCCGGAAGCCGGGAAACGATGCTGCGAAGCTCCAGCGACTGCAAGCGCCGCGCGGCCCGCGCCATATGGCCGGGCAGGAAGGGGCAGTCCTCAGGCCGGCGGTCGATGGGCGCGTCCGTATGGATGGTTCCGAGCCAGTAGCTCAGGCGCGCGGATTCCGTATTGTCGCGCACCCGCTCTCCCAGCTTTCCCCTGATTTCGCCGGCATGGGCCAGAACCGCTTCCAGTGTGCCATATTCTCCGAGCAGCTTCAGCGCGGTTTTTTCGCCGACGCCGGGGATGCCGGGAATGTTGTCCGAGCTGTCGCCCATGAGCCCCTTGAGATCGCGCATCCGCTCCGGAGTGAGGCCGTATGCCGCATACAGCGTCTCCGGCGTATACGCAAGGGTTTCGCTGATGCCCTTCTTTGTCAGCAGCACCTGCGTACTGTCCGAAACCAGTTGCAGGGCGTCCCGGTCGCCGGTGACCAGCAGCGCGTCGATCCCCCCGGCGGCGCAGCGCGCGGCCATGGTGCCGAGAATATCGTCCGCCTCATAGCCGGGGCACTCGCACACCGCAATGTCCATATCGCGCAGCAGCTCCTTGAGCAGGGGAAACTGCGTCCGCAGCTCCTCCGGGGTTTCTCTTCGCCCCGCTTTGTATTCCGCAAACCTTTCATGGCGAAAGGTTTTTCCGTGCACGTCGAAGGCCACGAGCAGGTAATCCGGCTCCCGCTGGACAAGCGGCAACAGCATGCTGAAAAAACCGTGCAGCGCGCCCGTGGGGGTGCCGTCCCGCGCGGTCATGTTGGGCAGGGCATAGTAGGCCCTGTGCAGCAGGCTGTTGCCGTCGATGGCGATCAGCGTTTTCCTTGCGCGTTTTTCCTCCATGGTCAGCGCACCACGCCGTAGACCATGGGCTGCGGCTCCGGCCGGGCGCCGGAAATCTCAATGGCGGAGCGCAGGCAGTCCGTCGCCTCCTCCAGCCGCTTTTCATCGTTTACATAGAGCGTGCAGAGCGCTTCGTCCCGCTTTACGGCGTCGCCAAAGCGCCTGTGCATCACAAGGCCCACCGCATGGTCGATGACATCATCCTTCGTCGCCCGCCCTGCGCCCAGCATCTGCGCGGCGGTTCCGATCTTCTCCGCGTTCATGCCGGAAATATAGCCATCCCGCTCTGGATAAACCGGAATCTTCCGCCGCACGGCGCAGAGCTCATCGATCCGCGCAAGGTCGATATAGGCTGCATCGCCGCCCTCCGCCGCAACCATCCTCCGCAGGCGCTCCAGCCCGCGGCCGCTGCGCAGCGCATCCAGCAGCTTCGCCCTGGCCTCGGCCTCGTCCCCGGCAAGGCCCGACAGCAGCAGCATGTGCGTGCCAAGCAGCATGCAGACCTCAAACAGCGGGTCGCCCTCCGGAATCTTCCCCGAGAGCAGCTCCACCGCCTCCCGCACCTCCAGCGCGTTTCCTACGGCGAGGCCCAGCGGCTGGTTCATATCCGTAATCACGGCGACCACGCGGCGATCCAGCAGCGCGCCGATATCCACCATCAGCCGGGCAAGCTGCCGGGCCTCCGGCACCGTACGCATAAACGCGCCGGAGCCCACCTTCACGTCCAGCACGATGGCGTCCGCGCCGGCTGCCAGCTTTTTGCTCATGATACTGCCGGCGATCAGCGGAATGCTGCGCACGGTTCCCGTCACATCCCGCAGGGCGTACATCTTCTTATCCGCCGGAACCAGATTCCCGCTCTGGCCGATGACTGCAACGCCGATATCGGAAACGATCTCAAAGAACCGTTCCATGCTCTGTTCGATGCGGAGACCGGGAATGGATTCCAGCTTGTCCAGCGTACCGCCGGTATGCCCCAGCCCTCTGCCCGACATTTTGGCCACCGTTCCGCCGCAGGCGGCCACCAGCGGCGCCACCACCAGCGTCGTGGTATCGCCTACGCCGCCCGTGGAATGCTTATCCACCTTGACGCCGGGCAGCGCGGACAGATCGATCTGATCCCCGGATCGCATCATGGCCAGGGTAAGATCGGCGGACTCGCGCTGGTCCATGCCGGCAAATACCACGGCCATCAGGAAGGCCGACATCTGATAGTCCGGAATCCGGCCCGCCACATAGCCTCTGACAATCGCCTCGATCTCCTCGCGGGACAGGGCCTGCCGCTCCGCCTTCTTTTCAATCAAGTCCACCATGCGCATACGTTTCTTCCTCCCGTCGGTTTATTTGTGCTGGAGCTTGTTTCCCATCTGCAGCAGACGGAACAGATAGTTGGCGGAATTTCGCAAAAGCATCAGCGCGACCTCCTCCGTCTGGGGCCGGGGATCCACTCCGTCGAGCACGGCAACCTGCGTGTTGTACTGCTTGCAGCGCCGCTCAATCTCGGCAACGGTATCCCGCGGGTGTACCGTTTCTCCATCGCCGGTGATGACAAGGCTTGCCTCCTGCACATACTTGTCAAACGCGGCGTAATCCAGATAGCTTGCGATGCCGACCGACCTGTCGAACACCTGCAGCTGCGTTTTCAACAGGCGAGGGTCCTGCTCCGCGGAGAAGAGCGCCCGCGTCTCCTCCGTCAGCGGCGTTCCAAGGCCGATCACAAAGGAGGTATAGCCGTCCTCCAGCGCATAGAGCAGAATTTCCTTTGCCCGGAGGGCGTCCTCGCCCTCGATCACAATGGTCCGGCTGGGCAGGATGCCATAATGCGCGCGAAGCGGCTCCCCCGTCTGCTGCGGAATGCTGCAGGAGGCGTAGCGGCCGCCAAGCGCATGGATCAGCGCGTCGATGGTTCCGGTCGCGCCGCAGGCCACGGGATAGGGTACGATCTGCGCATAGGGAAAGTATGCATAGGCAATGCGCATCAGCTCGCGAATCACCTGCTCCGAGGTGAGCTTGCCGCAATAGCTGTCCGGCGCAAGCAGAAACACCGGCGGCTCCACCACCAGCGGATCCACCGAAGCCCCGCGCCCGACAAAGCGCATCTCCCCATAGGACGCGCCGCCGCCAACGGCAAACCCCGCCTCGTCCACCGTGCCAAGATACTCATAGCCCTCCATGGCGGAGAGGCGGTTGTTCTGCAAAAAGGGATGGTACAGCGTCAGGTAGGAGCGGATCATGGGGTTTGCCGACAGGCGCGCGTACAGCAGCTTGCAGCGCCTGAGCGACGCTTTGGAAAGCACGCAGACGTAGGAGGGCTCCAGCTCAAAATCGTTGGCCTCCTGATAGACGCCGTACAGCTTCAGTCCCGCAACCTCCCGGGGAGAAAAAAAGTCGAACAGCAGCGACCAGGCCTTTGCCGCGGTCTGCTGCAAGCTTCCGCTTAAGAGAAACCTTGCGCCCAGTGAAAACCGTTGAAATTCCATGTTACGCTTCCTCCGTCAGGGACGCCAGCTGCCGCTCCGCCCGCTCCCATTGTTCATACAGTTCGTCCAGCTCTCCCCTTTTCTCTTCCAGCTCCGCCGCCAGCCGGCCGGCCCGTTGATAGTCGCTGGCAATCTGCGGGCTTGCAAGCTCCGTTTCCCGCCGGGCGATCTCCGCTTCGGCCCCGGCAATCCGCGCCTCCACCCGGGAAAGCTCGCCCCGGGCCCGGTTCAGCGCGCTCCTTCGCTCGCGGGCGGCTGCATAGTCGCTCCGGGCGGGCGCGCTGCTTTCCGCCGCGCCGCTCCCTTTTTCCGGCTCCGGTCTCAGAGCGCTGCGGTAATCGTCCCAGTCGCCGGAAAATTCCTGCACGCCCTGCTCGGACAGCACCAGTATCCGGTCCGCGATCCGGTTGATAAAATACCGGTCGTGGGTTACGACGAGCAGCGTTCCGTCATAGTCGCAGAGCGCGTCCTCCAGCTGCTCTCTGGACGGAATATCCAGATGATTGGTGGGCTCGTCCAGCAGCAGCAGGTTGTTCTGCCCGAGCATGAGCTTGAGCAGCTGCACGCGGGCAAGCTCCCCGCCGGACAGCGCGCCGACGGGCTTGAACACGTCATCCCCGCGGAACAGAAAGGCGCCGAGGGCGTTGCGGACCTGCTGCGGCTCCATGCGCGGGAAGGCGTCCCACACCTCGTCGTACACGCTTTTTTCCCCGCTCAGACCGCGCATGGACTGTTCAAAGTAGCCCGCCTGCACGTTGGCTCCCAGGCGAAACACGCCCCCGTCCACCGGCTCGCGGCCCAGCAGAATCCTGAGGAGCGTGGTCTTGCCGCAGCCGTTCGCACCCAGCAGGCAGACGTGCTCCCCCTTCTGGAGGAGAAAGGAAACCTCCGAAAACAGGCGGCGTGCGCCGAAGGATTTTTCGAGCCCCTTTGCCAAAACGACCTCATTGCCCGACGGCTCCGGCGCGCTGAAGCGAAAGCGAATATGCCCCGGCGGGGCCTCCGGCTTTACAAGCTCCTTTTTGAGCCGGTCGATCTGCTTCTGCTTGGAGGCGATGGTCACATAGTTGCGGGCCTGATTCCAGCGTCTCTGCTGCTCTATGATGCCCTCAATGCGCCGGATCTCCCGCAGCGTCCGGTGATACCGCCGCTGGGCGGCCTGATCGGCGTCGAGCTTGAGTTCCTGATGTCTCGTATAGTTGCCGTTGGTCTGCCTGAGCCCTCCATGCTCCATCTCGATGGTACGGTTTGTCACGCGGTCGAGAAAATAGCGGTCATGGGAAACCACAAGAAACGCACCGCGGAACGTAAGCAGGAACTCCTCCAGCCACTCGATGGCCCGCAGATCCAGATGGTTGGTGGGCTCGTCCAGTAAAAGAAGGTTCGCGCCGGACAGGAGCAGCCGCGCCAGCAGGGCCTTTCGCGTTTCGCCGCCGCTCAGATGGCGCACCTTCCTGTCAAGATCTTCCTTTGCAAAGCCAAGGCCCAAAAGCGCGGAACGGGCGCGGCTGCGGTAGGTCATTCCCCCGCCCTGTTCAAAGGCCTCCCGCAGGCGGTACTGACGCTGCACAAGCCGTTCTGTGTCGCCCTCTCCCGCTTCGAGCTGCGCAGCGATGCTTTCCAGCTCGCGCTCCATGGCCATGAGCTCGTCAAACACGCTCAGCGTAACATCCAGCAGACTGTCCTCCAGCCGGTCCGGCAAGGCCTGCTCGAGCGCGGCAATCCGACAGTCCCGCGCAATGGAAACCGCGCCCGCGTCCGCCTCCTGCTGCCGCAGCAGCAGCGAAAGCAGCGTCGTCTTTCCGCAGCCGTTGACGCCGATGAGCCCAATATGATCCTGTTCAAAAACCTCGAACGAAATATCCCGAAACAGCTCCCGCGTGCCGAAATACATCGTCAGGTTCTGCACCTGTACCAACGCCATTGCAATTGCAGTCCCGAAATTCGATTTGTTTTATTCTAACATAACGGCCCGCACAAAGCAAAACCTCCGGGCGCTTTCCCCTTACAAAAACAAGAAATTCGCAAAATGTTCAAACTCAAGCCGCGAGAGCTCCTGTATACTTTATTATAGATTTCAGACATCGAGGTGTTGTGAATGCAGAACAAAAACAGGCAGTTGCAGAAAAAACCTCCTAAGGGGATCGGGCCTGTCGGCCTGTTTTCCAAGCGCGCCCGCACCTGTCTGCTCACCCTGTGCGCGATTGCGCTGGTCTGCTTTGTTCTTCTTCCGCTGGGTCTGGACCGCATCGGTGCGGTCAACATCCATTCCGCCTTTGCCATGGCAAATTTCGATTCCGCGCCCAGTCCGACGCCGCAGGCCCTTGACGAGAGCGTCGCCCCGGCCGTCGGCGAGGCCCCGGCCGCCACGCCTACCCCCTCGCCAATGGACGCCGTGCAGGTGTTCAACTACTCCCTGTTGCAGCTTCACGACGACTATCCCGCCGTGGAAACGCTTCAGCTTCGCCTGATGGAGCTGGGCTATCTGGATTCCGACGAGCCCGGCACAACCTACAACGAGGCGACCATGGAAGCCGTTTCCATGTTTCAGCGCACGCTGGATACGCAGATTACCGGCATTGCGGACAGCGAGCTGCAAACAAGGCTCTACAGCAGCGAGGCCACCGTCTATGAGGTCCGCCTTGGCGCGGAGGGTTCGGATGTGCGGTCGATGCAGAATCTGCTGAAGGAGCTGGGCTATTACGAGGGCAAGGTCAACGGGTATTTCGGCGTAGCAACCGAGGAGGCCCTCAAGCAGTTCCAGCAGAAAAACGGAATGGATACGGACGGCATTTTCAACCTGGACGACCGGGATCTGCTCTATTCCGACGACGCCAAGCCCAAGATCGACCCCACGCCTACGCCAAAGCCCACGCAAAAGCCGACCGCAACCAAAAAGCCGTCCAGCGCCACGCCCAAACCCAGCAAGACGGACTCCGGCTCCGCAGGCACTTCCGAGCGCACTCCGGCGCCCACCGATCCGCCGTCCGGAGGCAATTCCTCCGCAGAGGAAGAGCAGTATCCCACCGGCGGCTCGTTCAACGCCAGCGGCAATGTTTCCGGCGTGATTTCCGTGGCGTCCGCGCAGGTTGGCAAGCGCTATGTGCGCGGCGACGAGGGCCCCAACACCTTCGACTGCTCCGGCCTGGTCTACTACTGCCTTTCGCAGAACGGCGTAAGCGTAGGCCGCCGCAGCGCCAGCAGCTATAGCCAGAACGAAAGCTGGGCGCTGATTTCCAGCATGAGCGATCTCAAAAAGGGCGATCTCCTCTTCTTCCGCGACGACGACTCCAGCCGGGTCTCCCACACGGGGATCTACATCGGCGGCGGAACGATGATCGACGCCTCCTCCAGCAACGGCAAGGTGGTCAAGCGCTCCTGCACCACCTCCTACTGGACGCGAAACTTTGTCTGCGCGCGCAGGGTATTCTGATGCAGTGCGGCATCTGCCCGAGAAACTGCGGCATTGACCGATCCCTTCACGCGGGCGCGTGCGGCGCAGAGCTTCTGCCGCGCGTGGCCCGCGTCGGCCTGCACCACTGGGAGGAGCCCTGCATCAGCGGAACACAGGGCTCCGGCGCGGTATTCTTTTCCGGGTGCAACCTGCGCTGCGTCTTCTGCCAGAACCATGTGATTCGGGATGGAACGCTGGGGCTTCCCTGCGACGCGGAGACCCTTTGCAGGCATTTTTTCTCCCTGAAATCCCAGGGAGCGCATAACATCAATCTGGTTACGCCTACGCCCCATGCCGACACCCTCATCGATGCGCTGCGTCTTGCGCGATCCCGTGGACTGGAGCTGCCGGTGGTTTACAACACCAACGCCTATGAGCGCGTGGAGACCCTGCGCCGGCTGGAGGGTCTGGTGGATATCTATCTGCCGGATTTCAAATACGTCTCCCCCCTTCTCAGCGAACGCTTCTCCGGTTGCGCGGACTATTATCCCGTTGCGGCGGAGGCCATTGCCGAGATGCACCGGCAGGTTGGAATTCTCCGCCTGGACGCAGCGGGCATTGCCCGGCGAGGCCTGCTGATCCGCCATCTCGTTCTGCCCGGCTGTATCGACGATTCCCGGCGGGTGCTCGACGCCATTGCCGGCATGCTGCCCAGGGAGAGCTTCCTCTCGCTGATGCGGCAGTACGCGCCAACGCCGAACATCGAAGCGCCGCCGCTCAACCGCCGCCTGACGGACCGGGAGTATGAGCGCATCTGCCTGTATTGCGGCGATCTCGGTTTTCAAAACGTCTATATTCAGGGCAGGGAGTCCGCCGATCTTTCCTATACGCCCGATTTTGCAAAATCGCAATAAAAAAGACACATTTTTCGCATTCTTGACCCTTGCTTTTGACAGAAAGTTCTGTTATACTACAGTCAATGAGGTGAATTGGATTTTCCGTTGTACTGTAATAGTTTTTTCATTACCGATTTCCTCCTTAAAAAACGCGTAACGAACTATTCTGTACTTTATACCTACTTTCAAAGTGGCTAGGGCACCACGGAGAAAGACAGTGCAACGGAAGAAGCAAGAGGAAGCGCAAAGCGCTTCCTCTCAGACCGTAGACAAACCCGCTTTCGGATTAAGTCGAAAGCGGGTTTGCTGCATAAATGTTGAAAGAATTGAGAAGGAAGTCTTGGAGAGCGTAAAAA
>SFNQ01000009.1 GCA_004554165.1 Clostridiales bacterium
ATGAAGTCGCCGAACCAGGTGGTTGAACAGTACCTGGGCGTGATGTGACCGCGCCGCTGCGGGGGCTGGCCCCCGCAGCGCACCCAAACCGCTTTCCCAAGCCTTCGTGCAAGCATCCAAAAGTGTAACCTATGTTTGACGCTCGTACACCTCCGCCGCAATGGCCTGCGCCCGGGCTTTGACTTTTCCCTGCGCTTTGTGTAGAATAAGAACTATCCTATCCAGTCAAAGGAGCATATCATGGAATATCGCGGCGTCTTTACCATTGGTCAGAAGGAAAACTTCCGCTACAACTACTTTGTCTCGCAGAAGCGCTCCCTCATGAGCTGCCTGATTGTGTTTGTCCTGATCCTGCTGCTCAACGCTTTCCTGCGTTACAGCTATGGCATGACACAAAGCCTTGTTTCCGGACTGCTCTACTCGCTGCCGATGGCTGTCGGCGGCGCGGCGCTGCTGTTGCTGATTCACCTGCTCAACATGTATCTGCGCCTGCGCGGCCTGTACAGGCAGAAAAAGCTGGAGCCCTTTACGCAGGACATTTTGATGAACCGCGAGGGACTGCACGCCGCTTCCGCCCGCGGCAACGTTGACCTGCCCTGGAAGAACATCGCCCTTGTCCGCGAGCTGAAGCGGGATTTCCTGCTGTTCATCACGGAGTCCCACGTCTATGTACTGCCCAAGGAGCAGATGAAAAACCCGGCGGAGGATACGGAAAAAATCCGCAGGATTTTGCACAAGTATATGGACGCGCAGCGGTTGAAGCTCAAGGGCTAGGACGCATCCTCCGCCTTGCTCGCCCCCGGTCACGTTCTCCTTTCAGGAAAAATCGCGGCCCTGTCCCGGTTTTGCATGAAATAACCGATCCCGTGGATACCTGCGGGGTCGGTTTTCTGCTTCTTCGCTTGTTTTATGTCCTTTACTGCTTTTCCCCGCCGACGATTTCCAGCGGCTTATTCCTGTTTGCCGACTGATTTCAGGCATAGCGTGCAAGGGAAGCAGCGATGATGTCACAGCTGGCGAACACCCGGAAGTATTCTCCAATCTGCGCGTCGCTGAACTGGTTAAGTCCGGCAAGAGGCATCGTGAAAACAGCACGCGAAACAGCAGCGCGCCAAGGAATACCTGGCCGATTATGACCATTTTAATCGATGCGCCTCCCACTAGCAGCACTGCCACCGCATACATGCCTGCCTGTTCGTGACTGGTACAAGGTTTACTGAGACCTTTTCCAGCAGTGCTGATGAGCTAATTGAAAATTCTGTATTGCAGCCCGCACTGAGGTGTTTGCAAACCCGGCCATTCCCTCTGCAAATCGAAACAAAGAGATTATCGGCCTACTCTTTGATAAGGATGTTTTTGTCCTCAAGGACTCTGTTTCAAAGGTTTCCGAAATGCTGAGGCTTTCAAAAAACACGGTTTATCTCCATTTAAGGCATAGGCAATCCAAAAGCTGAACAGCAGTTGCCGTGCTTTCCGCTATCGTTACTTTTCACATTTGACTGGTTTTTGAACTGTCTATTGTTGCACTGCTGTCTGGCCCTGTTTCTATATTTCTGTTATTTCTGTTGAGTCTCGCCGGATTTTGCAGGTCTTAATGGCCTTTTGCCTTTTCGGCTGAAATCGACATTCAATTTTCTCCTCTAGTCTCATTGATCCGATGCGACTGATTTCACTTCCCTTTTCCCGTATCTGAGAAATTCTCCCTCCAGGGCAGCGCTTTGATCTGCAAATTAAGTGCGGAAAACGCGAAATCGCATCCTCCCGTAAAACGGGTGGTTTTTTGTGCCGCCAGCCGCGGTTCAGACTAAAGTACATAAAAAGCAGCCTGTGGCTGTCCTTTCAACGCGTCACAGACTGTTTCTAGGAGCAGCGCCCGCCGTTGAACCGGCGCCTTCGCCGCTTTTCCGGGCGCTCCAGAGGCCGTCTGCGCGATGGGACACGGCCACGGTTTCGTATGCGCGGTTTCGGCCTGTTCGGCCCTGCCGCAGAGCCCGGCCGTGAGCCTGCAGGGACCGCGGCCCCCAATCAGGCGTTTTTTGGCAGACCGGACCTGCTTTCAGGAAAGCGGCCTTCTTTTGCCATCTACCCCTCGCCGATGAGGACCAGCCGGCCATGAACCAGCAGGCGGGGGTCGTCGGCCCCGGTATCGGTGGAGCAGGTGGAGAGCGTCAGCATCGGCGTATCCGTACCCACGGAAAAATCTGGAGCCCAGTAGGACTGCGCCTGCGCTTTGTCGAGGTATTGGCGATAGTCGGCGTCCGTATCGAACCAGAGCGGGTAATACTTCACGTCCGCACGCACTGTGCGGCAGGCAAAGATCTCGACGCGATAGCTGCGATCCTCCATCAGCAGATACATGTTCGGGTGCCGGTTACGGTAATCCTCCTCCGCATACTTTTTCAGCGAGCCGAACATGCTCCCGTCGTTCCTGCGATGGCCGTAGATGATCCAGTTCTCCCGGTCGTCCGCGAGGATGTTGCGGTAGTCGAAAAACAGCGTGCCCGCCGCGTCCTTCTCCCGCGCAAAGTTCCTGTCGAGAAAGTATTCGTTGTCCCTGTATTTTACAACCGGGTAATTGATGCAGGTGTCCGGGCAGTAGAGCCAGGCTGCGGCATCGGGATTCAGCGCCCTGAGCTGCGCCCAGTCCAGGGTAAAGCCGGTCTCCGCATACGCAGCCTCCGCTGCGCCCGGCAGCGCGGGCGCCGGCGTGGAAGTCCAGACGGCGGAGTCTCCTGCGGACCCTGCCGGTTCCTGCGGCAGGGGCGTCTGCGCAATCTCTGCCGTGCTCCGTACACTCTCGCTCAACGCAGCATAGCGGCGGCGGCTTCGATCGTAGTCGAGAAACGTCCGTACCAGCATCACCGCGCCAAAGAGCATTGCCGCAGCCAGCGCAAGGTTGACAAGTCGGATCAGGCTGGCCGGGTTTTTCTTTTGGGGGCTGCGGCTGCCGCGCTGTCGTTGAGGCATGGAGAAAAGGACGCCTTCCTTTCGCGAGGGATGTCATCCGTCCGAACGCCGGCAGGGCCCGGGACGGCGCCACCGCTATTATAGCCCCTCTTTCCCTGCGCAGCAAGGCCCCGGTCGAAGGGCGGAGCCTCCTCGCCCGCGGCGCAGAAAGGGCTTTTCCGCTCAGTCCTCCGCCATGGGCAGGTAGCGCAGGAGCTTTCCCGGCTTTTTCGGCGCCAGGATGCGCCGACGGGCTTTGACCTCCTCCAGCAGCGCCGCATCCGTCACTACGGCAAAGGGGTCGATTGCAAGCTCCTCCGCAGTCCGTTCGAGGAAGGCCACAAGCATGTCGTAATAATCGCCCTTTTCCGAAACGGCGCGGCCCAGCGCGGGCAGCAGCTCCTCGTTCAGCACCCGCAGCGAGGCGGGTTCCTCCGCCCGCCGCACAAGGCCCGCCAGAATTTCATAGGCCTGCGCCTCCGTAAGCGTGCGGTCGATATAATAGGTCCTGCCATACAGGCCGTAGAGTACACGCTTTGCGTCATAGTACCCCAGGCGCATGTTCTTCCCGCTCTGCTCGCTGCTGAAGTTCAGCACGTTGCCCAGATTCGCGTTGGGTGCGATGGTGGTAATCCGCACATTGTCGGGAATTTTGACGTGCTTTTCCACGCCCACGCCGAAAATACGGATTACGATGATATCGCGGTAGCCCCGGCTGATCAGCGAGTCCACGGGCACCACGTCCTGCACGCCGCCATCGGTATAGCGCTTGCCGCCCAGCTTTTCGTTTTTGAAGGCGGGGAAATAGGCCGAGGCCAGCAGCATATCGCACAGCGCGCCGTCCGGAAGCTGCTTTGCGTCCAGATCCAGTTCCTTGCGGTCGGTCAGGGAATAGGTCACGATGTAGAAGTTAACGTCCGATGCGCGGACGCGCGCTTCATCCACGGTTTCGGCCAGCAGGCGCTTGAGCGGCTCCACGTCAAAGCCGCCCTCGCGGATAATCTCCCTTGCGCGCCGCAGAACGGTCTTAAATTCGTCAAAATCGCGCAGCTCACGCTTCATGACCCGCGCCATCAGCGCATCGTCCACGTCCATGACCTGTGAAAAGCGAATGTTTTTCCACAGCTCCTCTGCCCGCGCCAGATCGCGCATGGCCATCATGGCGCCGTTCAGCGCGCCGACGGAGGAACCGGACACCGCGTTGTAACGCACGCCCGCCTCCTCCAGCGCCTTCCACGCGCCGATCTCATAGCCGCCCCTTGCGCCGCCGCCCTCAAGGGCGATGGCGTAGACCCTGCTGGTATCGAGTTTCAGTTCCATGGCACATTCTCCTTTCCCTCCGCCGGGCGTTCAGGCCGTAGCCCGGCGGATGCGCCGCGCGGCGCGCCGTCGTCCGTCTCGTCCCCTTCTCCGGCGCGTTGCCCCCCGCGCAGCTTATGCAGGTGGCGTTTGAGCTCCTCCAGCGCCTCTGCGTGCCGCCGGGAATGCAAATTCGGGAAAGCGCGCAGCAACCGGCGCTCCACGGCGCCCGGCCCGCGTTCCTGCTGCCGCAGCGCGGTGCGGATGGCCTCCGCCCGCTTCTTCACGG
This sequence comes from Clostridiales bacterium, assembly GCA_004554165.1. Classification (GTDB taxonomy): domain Bacteria; phylum Bacillota; class Clostridia; order Christensenellales; family CAG-138; genus CAG-1024. Next base: position 4,535 of record SFNQ01000009.1, read on the forward strand.
CGATGGTTCCGCCCGCCAGTCCGCCGCCAATCCCGTCCGACAGGCCGCGCATACGCTCTGCCGCCTCGTCCAGCGCGCAGAGCCTGCGATTGAGCTTACGCACATTCATTACGGTGATCGCAAGGTCCAGCAGCAGCGTCACGCCAAAAACGCAGAGCAGAACCAGGCCCAAAGAGCGGGGAACGGCGGCCACAAAGCGCGCAATGATCGGATGCACCACATCCACCACCAGCACGCAGGCAAGCCCCCACAGCAGCGAGAACAGCAAACAGACATAGCCGCCGATGTTCAGGGGGCGATTGGAATAATCCCACCAGCGGTGATGAAACAGTTTTTCCATGAGAAAGCCGGCCGCAAGCTCAAGGGCCGAGGTAAGCAGCACCGAGCCCGGAAAGAGCAGCGCCAGATTGCCGCGCACCGGGTACAGAACGGCCGTCACAAGGCACAGGCCAAAGCCGTAAATGGGGCAGACCGGGCCGTTCAAAAAGCCGCGGTTGACAAAAACCCCGTGCTGCGCTGCGGCGTATACCACCTCGCAACACCAGCCGAGAAAAGCATAGATGAAAAAGAACCAGCAGCCGTCATACAGACTCCACATATGCCGCCTTCCCCTCCACCCGGGCGAAATTCCGGCGGATGCTCCCCGCCCGGTGCAGACACGGGCGCCGCTTCCCCCGCAATAAAACCGGCGCGGCCCCGCCCGAGAATCCGGGAACGGGACCGCGCCGGTTGAATCCAGTCTTCAGCCGCACTTCCACTGGGCGGCCAGATCCGTCTGCTCCCAGGGGAGCGCCGAGGCATTCTCGCCAAAATGGCCGTAGGCGGCCGTCTTTGCGTAGATGGGTCTGCGGAGCCCAAAGCGGGAGATGATGGCCGCAGGCCGCAGATCCACCGTCTCGCGCACCATGTTCGCAATCGTCGAAACGGGCAGCGCCTCCGTGCCGAAGGTATCGATGCGCAGCGACACGGGCTCCGCCACGCCAATGGCATAGGCAATCTGAATCTCGCAGCGCCTGGCAAGCCCGGCGGCCACAATGTTCTTGGCCAGATAGCGCGCCATATACGCCGCGCTGCGATCCACCTTGGAGGGATCCTTGCCGGAGAAAGCGCCGCCGCCATGGCGCGCGTAGCCGCCATAGGTATCCACGATAATCTTCCGCCCGGTGAGGCCGGAGTCGCCTGCAGGCCCGCCCACCACGAAGCGGCCGGTGGGATTGATGAACATCTTTGTGTCCGCATCCAGCATGCGCGCGGGCAGCACGGGCTGGATGACCTCGCGGATGATATCCTTGCGGAGGCGGCTCATATCGACGCTGTCAAGGTGCTGCGTGGAAACCACCACGGAGGAGATGCGCACAGGCGTCTCATCCTCATACTCGATGCTGACCTGCGCCTTGCCGTCCGGCAACAGGTAGGGCAAAACCTTTGTTTCGCGCACCTCGTGCAGGCGGCGGGTGAGCCGGTGCGCCAGCTCGATCGGCAGCGGCATAAGGCTCTCCGTATCGTCGCAGGCGTAGCCAAACATCATGCCCTGATCCCCTGCGCCGCTGTCCATGGGCTGCTCGCGGTTGACGCCCATGGCAATGTCCGGCGACTGCTCGTGCAGGTCGATCGTGATCTGGCAGCTTTCCGCATCAAAGCCGTGGCCCGGTTCGGTATATCCGATGTCCGCGATGGTCCTGCGGGCGACGGCGGCATAGTCCACCCTGGCGCTGGTCGTGATCTCGCCCATGATATGGAGCTTGTCCGTAACCGCCGTGACCTCGCAGGCGACATGCGCCTGGGGGTCCTGGGCAAGGATCGCGTCTAAAATACGGTCCGCGACCTGATCGCATACCTTGTCCGGATGGCCCGCCGTGACGGACTCGGAAGAGAAATAGTTTTTCATGTTCTGGCGCTGTTACTCCTTTTTACAATTTCCGCAGCGGCCGGCGCATGGATGGTTTTCCTCCCACAGCCGGTCTGCAACGGGCGCCCAGCGCGCAGCGACATCAACACACCGGTCCGAATAGGCTTTGGCCGGTTCGGGATGCAATAAATCTGTCGAATAAGCGCGGGTCTTATCTACCATTTTAGTCAATGCGCCGGGATTGTCAAGCACCGGACAGGGTCGGAGATGATTTTTATTGAAGGGCTGCCCGTCATGATAGGCCATGAACAGCGGCGCCTGCAGCGCTTCCAGCAGCGTGTGCTCGTGAATGTTCGTATCCGAGTAGTGCATAAAGGCGCAGGGCTCCACGTCCCCGTTGGCATTGATGTGCAGGTAATACCGGCCGCCCGCGATGCACCCTCCCACATATTCGCCGTCGTTCCAGAAGTCCAGTGTGAACAGCGGCTTTGTGCTGCGGTAGGCCCGGATTTTGCGGTACATGAACTCACGCTGCTCCGCGGTGGCAAGCAGTTCCGTCGCCGCGTCCTGTCCAACGGGCATATAGGTGAAGAACCAGGCAAACTTTGCGCCCATGTCAATCATGGCGTCGATGTACGCCTCGCTGCCGATGATCTCCGTATTCCTTCTTGTGTAGCAGCAGGAGATGCCGAACAGCAGCTTGTTTCTCCGCAGAATCTCCATCGCCCTCAGCACCGCGCGATAGGTCCCCTCGCCGCGGCGCGCGTCCGTCTCCGTCTCAAAGCCCTCGACGCTGATGGCGGGCACGAAGTTTTTTACCCGCAGCATCTCCGCCGCAAACGCCTCGTCGATCAGCGTCGCATTGGTAAAGGCGAGGAAGGCGCAGTCCGGATGCATCTCGCACAGGCGGATGATATCGGCCTTGCGCACGAGCGGCTCGCCGCCCGAGTAGATATACATGTAAACGCCCAGTTCCTTCCCCTGCCGGATGATGGAATCCAGCGTTTCCAGGCTGAGGTTCAGCTTGTTGCCATATTCCGCGGCCCAGCAGCCGGTGCAGCGGAGGTTGCAGGCCGAGGTCGGATCCATGAGGATTGCCCAGGGAATGTTGCAGCCGTACTGCGCGCGTGCTTTTTTTGCGCGCTCTGCGCTGATAAGCGATGCGTTCACAACCACGTTTTCAAACAGGTGGCGGCGCTGCCCGTCATCAATGTCTGTCCAGAGGCTTTTGACGAGGCGATACCAGTTGCCGTTTTTGTCCGCAATGCCGCTGCGAATGGCCTGCACCTGGTTCGTTACCGCCAGATAGCGGTCATTGCGCTCGAGCCAGTCCAGAATCTTCGGGATATTCCCGTCCGGATCGCTGTCCATATAGGAGATGACCCTTTTCAGCCCGAAGGATTTCAGTTGCTCGCCAAAGGTTTTGTCGCTGCTCATGCTGCTATGCGCTCCTTTTCCTGTCTCTTTTTGAGAATTGTAGCAGAGGCCTGCGCCGGCAGTCATGGGACAAAGACGCCCCGCCGCGAAAGTTTGGGAAAGGAGGGCCAAACTGTCCTTTTTTCGGACGAAGCGGCAGAAAGCCGTCTTTTGGGACATTTCCGCCGACTTGTCCCTTGGAAAACGGGTGCAAAGGCGGTACAGTAAGATAAAATTTAAGAAAAGAGGCGAGAAGCCCTGCAGGAATGGCTGCAGCGCGCGTTTGTGGAAACGGCCGTCTCCCGCGCCATCGACTCGGTGGACAGGGATACCGGCCGCAGCGTACGGCGGGCGCTTTCCCTTGCAAGAATGTTCACATCCGACGGTTATCAGAGCGCGCTGCTGGATCAATTCGCCGCCGTACTTGCCGACGGCAAAAGCGTGTACTACCGGCTTGTGCGGGAGCTTGTAGACCAGGTGAACGCCGAAACGCTCAAAACGTTCTCGGTAAACCTTGCTTATGGCGGCTGGTCCAACGGCAGCCGTGTACTGCGTGAGCGCGGAGCGGCTCTGGGCTGTGCGCTGCCCTGGATCATTACGATCGATCAGGGAGCGGAGAAAAGCCCCGCCCTGACACGCCGCCTTGTGGACGAGGCATACCGGCTGGGCATTGTGTGTTTCATTCTGCAATGGGATCAGGGGCTCGTGCAGCCGGATCTTGCGCTGCTGCGGGAACGCCAGGACTGCGCGTTCCTGCTCATGGGCGACATCTCGGCGCTGCCGGATACGGCGCTTGCGGACGTGAACGCCTGTCACAACGCGATGTTCGCCATCCCACGCAAAGCGGAAAGCTTTGCAGCGGACTGCGCACGGCTTTCCCGGCTGGGCTGCCTGTTCGGCCTGTACCACGTTGTACCGGAGCAGGGCGATATATGCGGGCTTTCCGATGAGGCGCAGCAATATTTATGTGAGCAGGGCTGCCACCTGCTCATTCTCCGGGATGAGCAGTGTCCGCCCCGAATCCGGGCCGCGCTGCGCGCCCAGGTTCAGCAGCTCCGCTACCATCTCCGCCATCCCCTCGGCGTATTTCATGTCGCATCCGACGTGGCGGAGGTCAACCGCGTTATCTCCGGCCTTGACTGCTCCGTTCACGTTTCGCAGAGCGGCCGTCTCGGCGGCTACGACCTGCGGGGCAAGCCGCTTGCCGCCGTGCTGCAGGCGCTATTTCCCCTCCCACAGCGCTCTTGAACGCGGTATGGCAAGAGCCGGGAGGAGCCTCCGATCCTCCCGGTCAGCCTGCCGGCAAAGCCTTCCGCCGGCCCTGTTCAGAGGCCGCGGCCTCTGGAATTTTTTCGGTTCCCGCGCATGGACGCCGGAAGGAATCGCCGTTTGAGGGCGGTCTGTGCCTTTCGCCGCCATAACGTCCTTAAGGGATGGATGCGAAAAGCGGCTCCCGCCAGTCAGACGTCTTGATTGGCAGACCGTATCGCCCGTTCAGTCCCCGGCCTGCCCGCCGCCTTCCTCCGGGGCCGCCGTCTTCCGAGCGGCCTCCCCGGACCCATAGTACACCACACCCTGCATGGCGCGCCGAAGCAGCGCCACATATTCTTTCGGGCCCAGCTCCTTCTGCTCCCTGAGCCAGCGGATGATGGAAACACGGATGGCGTCCGTAAAAAACACGGCGAGGAACTCGCTCTCCGAATCGTCCGCCATGGCCTGTCTGAGATAGGTCTGCGCAATGGGCTGGAGAATCTCCGCAAAGTATTCGGCAAAGCAGTTCTGCCCCTCCACGGAGAACGCGTTCACATAGTACGCCCTGTTCTCATAAAAATAGCCGGCCAGATCCTCAAAAAACTCATAGGCCCCGTACGAAGCCTTTTCCTTCTCGCGGACCAGGTTGACAAGGTCGGTATAAAAAACCCAGTTCACCAGATCGTATTTGTCCCGGAAATGATAGTAAAAGCTCTTGCGGCTCATGCCGCAGCGCGCGCAGATGTCGCCAATGCTGATCTTTTGAAAAGGCTCCTGCTGCATCAATTCCCGCATGGCGGCGGCCAGCGCATTTTTCGTGATCAGGGAACCGGGCATGGTTCTCCTCCCTTCGTTCTTGAGGAACATTATAGCGCATTTTATGGCTTTGGGAAACCGTCCCCGGCAATCCCGGCCTCTCACGGCGGCGTAACAAAAACGGCGGACTGTCCGAAAATTCGACAATACCGCCGGAGTGTGGCAGATTGGGACGGGATGGTGTTCTGTCCGGTGCGGCGGCAGGTCTGCCGGTGGTATAGTTCTTCTCAAATAAGGAGGCTGGATTTCCGTGCTGTACATTATGGAACAGGCGCTGCGCTTCGCGCTGACCGTTGCACTGGTTGGGATTGCGGCGCACTTTCTCGGCGAGGCCCTGCCCCGGCGCTGGTTCGACGCCTCGCGCTTTCCCTACCGGGCTTTCGCTTTTGAGCGGAACGGCAGGTTCTATGAGGCGCTGGGCATCCGCCGCTGGAAGGGCTTGCTGCCGGACAAGAGCCGCTTTGCGCCCGGCGCATACAAAAAAAGCATCAGGGCGGGACAGCAGACCTCGGCCCACATGGAGCGTCTGCTTCAGGAGACCTGCGTGGCGGAGTTGATTCACTGGCTTCTGCTGCTGCTCTGTCCCGTGCTGCTTCTGACCATGGAAGGGGCCGCAGCCGTTGTTATGACCGTGCTCTACGGGCTGTCAAACATCCCCTTTATTATGATTCAGCGCTACAACCGGCCGCGGCTTGCAGCGTTTCACGCACGCATTCTGGGGGCTCCCGCAGCAGCGGCTGCCGCGGCATGAACGAGAGGATCCTGCTCCTCTCCTGCAACACCGGGCAGGGGCACAACAGCACGGCAAAGGCGCTGGCGGAGGAGTTTGCGCGGCGGGGCGCGGTCGCGGACATACGCGACGCGCTGGCGTTTGCTTCCCCCTCTGCAAGCCGCTTTGTTTCCGGCGTCCATAATATGAGCGCGGTTTACGCGCCGGCGCTCTTCTCCATCGGCAACCGCTCGGCAATACGCGCCACGGCCAGGGCCGTTGGGAGCCAGCGCCCCTCCGGCTGCTATCTTTGCAATGCGCTCTATGCAAAGCGCCTGTATACCCACATCCGCCAGAACGGCTATGCCGCCGTGGTCACGCCGCACGTCTTCCCGGCGGAAGCGCTCACGGCCATCCGCCGCCGCTTCGGCCTTCCGATTCCTGCAGCCTTTGTGGCGACGGACTATTCCTGCGCGCCCTATGTGGGGGAAACGCAGCTGGATCTCTATTGCATCGCGCACCCAAAGCTCTCTGCGGACTTTGTCCGCTGGGGGGTGTCTCGCAGCCGCATCGCGGCAACCGGCATCCCCGTGCGCGCCTGCTTCCGCAGCCCCATGGAAAAAGGGACGGCCCGGGCGCTGCTGGGTCTGCCGCAGGAGGCCGCCGTTATCCTCATCATGACCGGCAGCATGGGCAACGGTCATACCGGCGCGCTGCTGGAGGCGCTTCTGCCCCGCCTGCCGCAGCGCGGGCTTGTGCTGGTCATGGGCGGCAGCAACGAGCGGCTTAAGCGGTCTCTGCGCGGACAATATCAGTCGGATCCCCGCGTGCGCGTGCTGGATTACTGCGGCAATGTGGAAACCTACCTGCGCGCTGCGGACGTACTGCTCACAAAGCCGGGCGGGCTTTCCTGCACGGAGGCTCTGGTATCCGGCATTCCCCTGGTGCTCACCACGCCGCTGCCCTGCTGGGAGGCGCAGAACACGGCCTTTTTCACCTCCCGCGGCATGGCCTGCACGGCGGACAGTCCCGAAGCGCTGGCCGCAGCAGCCTGCAACCTGCTGCGCGATCCTGCGGCACGGCAGCGCATGCTGCTCGCGCAAAAGCGCAACGCGCGTCCCAGGGCGGCAGCGGCGGTATGTGATCTCGTGCTCGGCCAGATTTGGAATGCTTCCCGCGGCACTTCAGAACGATCCCGCGAAGCATGAAGAAACGCTGCGCCGCCCTTCCGGGCGGGCGTACGAAGCCACCAGAGGCCTGGGCCGCTCCGGGCTCCCGTTCGTCCTACGATTTCGCAGGTTCCGGCGCGGGCCGCCCGCCTTTTTCATAATCCGGATGCACCAGCGGCGCAAACCGCCCCCGAATCCACGCCAGCAACAGCAGCGACAGCAGGGCAAACAGTCCGATCACGCCCTCGATGGCCCAGAGATTCCAGCCTGCCGCCGACAGCATAACCGTTACAAAATCCAGAATCGTATGAATCAGCAGCACCAGCAGCGCCCCCTGCACGGTTTTGCCGCGCGATACAAACCAGCAAACAAGCACCGACATGGCGATGTGGAACAGGATGGTGCCGGCCCGCTCCACGCCTGCGGCCAGGAAGGTGGCGGCGGGCACGGCGGCAAGCTGCGTCAGCACGCCCGAAACGGCGTCCGGCAGCGGTATGCCGAGCCCCAGAAGAAGGCTGCAAAGCAGATAGTTCAGATAGGTTGACGCCACAAGGGCCACAGCTTCCACGCCGCCATGCCCAAGGCCCGCAGCAAAACCGGTATTGTAGGACAGCCGCTTTTTCAGCGCGACGCGGAACACGAACACGCGCCCGGCCGTCTCAAACAGCGCAGCCGTAAACGCCAGCAGCAGCCCATACAGCGCCGTATGCTGCGCAGCAAAAGCCTGCACGCCTTCGGACAGGCGCAAAAGCTGTAACAGGGGCAGCCGGATCAAAAGCTGCGGCAGGGCAAAACCGGCCGCGCCGAGAAGCACCGGGACGATGAGCTTCCGCTCCCGGCGCGCGGCATACAGCCCCAGCAGCGCAGGCAGCAGAAAGCAGAGAACGATGGTGGCGCACATGGCAAGCATGCTGGCAGGCGGCAGCGGCATTTCCCCTTCCTCCCCGCCGTCAGCGGAAGCGCACCGCAGTGCCGTACGCCATGACCTCCGCAGCGCCCTGCATAACCGCCGCGGAAGCATAGCGCACGTTGACCACGGCATCCGCCCCCATGGCCTCTGCCTCCGCCACCATGCGCTGCGTGGCAAGCGCCCGCGCCTCGTCCATCATCTGCGTATAAGCCCGGAGCTCGCCGCCCACCAGGGTCTTAAAGCTCTCTCCAATGTCCTTGCCGATGTGCTTGGACTGAATGGTGCTGCCCTTGACAAGGCCGAGCATGGTAAGCTCCCTGCCCGCAATATAATCGGTGTTTACCAAAATCATAAGAATTCTCCCCTTTCGCCGGGCGGCTTCCGCCCTCTGTTTTATTGAGTTTAGCATGTGACGCCGCGTAACGAGCAAGAAAAACAAACCATTTTTTTGCGCGGCCTGTGCCGGAAATCTCCAAATCCGCTTTCATTGTACCACAGACCCGCCCGCCGCGCCACAGAATACGGGGGAAGGGTCCCCTCTCTCCACAACCCCGCCAGCATCCGGCGCGGAGCTTTTCCATCAGTACCCCAATACCGGGTTGATGACGCTGCCGTCGATGGCGTTGATAATTAAGTATAGGTAAAAACGGGGTTTTCCTTTGCCATGATCCGCAGGCGCTCCCCTGCCCATTCCGTTGTAACAGCGCGCTGCTCAATTTGGGCAACCGGATAGCGCGCCGCTTCGGGGACGGTGATACCGGCATCCACCACAACCTGAAACTCTTTCGTGCCAAAGGAGCCCAACCGCAGCGTGGCAGGCGCTTCCACCTGCTGCGCAGCCACGGGTGCCGCCTGAATCTTCTGCTCCAACTGCCCGTGGCCCTGATTGACTACCCCATCCTGCCGAGGGCTGGGTTGGCAGGCCGCCAACAGGACAGAGGCAACGCACAGATTATGAATGCCCTGTATCGTTTCATCAGCTTCCCCTCCTTGTAAACCGATTTTGGATTTACCTGCACCTGCACAAAGGCAGGCGCAGGCAATGAGCCGCCGCCAGGTTCTGCGTTCCCGGATTGACCCAATACCAGATGCCGGGGAACCCTCTGCCGCTATTCCAGCATATCTCTTGTAATGCGGGGCTCGATATAGCTGCCGTCAATGGCGCTGAAATAGCGACTGCTTTTGTTGACAAAGGTGGTCGCCTCGTAGACGTTCCCCGCTTCATCGGTATGAGCGTCCTGATTTTTACCAGAATACTCAAAGAATACCAGCCAGGAGGGAATCAGCCGGCCGGCAAAATAGTCGTCCTTTGCACTCACCAGGCTCATACACAGTTCCATTTTTGTTATCGTAATCTTTGAATCCGGAATCTGCTCCGCGGCATAGGCATAGGTCTGCATCAGATGCTGTGCCACGATTTCCTTGATCTCATCAAAGGGCATCAGCCGGACGTTTTCCGCAAGCCGCTGCCCGTATTGAATGATATTGCGCAGGTCAATGCAAAGAATCCCCTGCTCATCCACCGAGATCAGCGCGGCTTCCTCCCCCCAGGGGGAGCACAGCGTGGGGAGCGGAAGATCTTTTCCGCCATAGGTGGCGCCCATGAAGTCAAAGATGGCGGGGAGGCCGTCGGCTCCGTGTGTAAAGATGAAGTCCCAGCCTTTTGATACAAGCATCTCGGACCTGTAGATGCACATTTTTTCAGAATCGATTAACTGCATATCGCCAAGTCCGCAGGCCTCAAGGGCCTGCCTGGCCCGCTCCAGCGCCGCCTCCTCGCTGATGGGAAACTCGCCCTCATAATCTTTCAGAAGCGCCGCGTCCTCGCCCGGAAGCAGGATGTCCTGCCGATAGTAGGAGAGTTCCGCGTCTCTCAGGTAGCATAAGCTGCTCCCGTCTTTCTTCCCGCTCACAAGCCCATACATACCGTCGCCATTGGCAAAGTATGCCCTGTAAGGTTCTCCGCTCTGGATATCGGAAAAGGAAAAGGGAACCGGCGTATACAAAACGGGGGCTTCTTCCAGCGCCTGCGTCCACTGTTCCAGCCGCTCTTCTTTCTGCGCGCTCTCCGGCATCCGCCCGTCGTATTCGTCGATCAGCCGCATCCATTGGTCCTTTGTATAGTCGGGCTCAAGAATCAACTCCGCTTCCGGGTGAATCCATCGGAATATATTCAGAACCTCTTTGTCAGAAAAACTTCTCTGCGTGACCTCATAAACGGAATAGGCGCTCGCCTTCGGAACGCCGATTTCCGCAGAAAAGTCGATTTCCAGTGCGCCGGAGGAAGACACCCGGCTTTCCTCCAGCACCGTTGGCGTCTGAATTTCTTCATGTTGCTCCGTAATGGGCAGGCTGCTGATGTCGTTGGCTTTTGGGCTGACAATCGCTTCCTTTTCCGGCGTTGGCTGGCAGCCCAGAAGCAGCAGGCTCAGCAATGCAGCAGCGCAAATTCTGACAAAATTTCGCTTCATATTGGTCCTCCTTGTAATGTTTTGTAATCCGTGGGATTTGTGCTTGGCACACTGCCGCGCAGCGCCTGATCTAAGGTCAATGCATTGGCGGAAAAAGCGACCATCAGCATCAGAACCGGAACGATAGCGATCATCCTTTTCCTCACCGGCTTTGTCCCTTCCTTTTGTTGATAAACCCCGCAAAAGCGCCCATGATGACCCTGTCCCTGCAACCGCCATCATATTTGTGATGGGGCCCCTCGGCGCGGGTTCACAGGGACCTTTTCGTTTCTGCGCAATCATAGGCATCACCTCCTCTTTCCATACGAGCCCTCCCCGCGCCCGGAGCGCAGGGAACCCCTGTTTCCACAATCTCTCCCGGGAGCCTGTCCCCGGTAAAGGGGCGCAGCGCTGCTTTAGCCTCACTAATATAGACACCGCAAATCGGAAAAATCTTTCGTTTATTTGAAAAATCTTTTCAACTGGTCAAAATCCCGCCATGGGGCGGGAAATAAGCGCAGGGCGCTGCCGTATTCTGTTGCGGAAAAGGAATCGTCGCGCGGGCGTGTAACAAACGCGGGCATGGGGGAACACGACGGATGTAATCTTTGAAAAAGGAACTTCCTGCGGGCGCGGGACAGAGGGCCGCGGAAGAAAACTGCAAATGCGGGTTCAAAGCAAGCCTCCTCTCACAGAAAATGATGCGGAAGTCCGGATTGAATCGTCAGCGGTAGCGTTACACCGTCAATCTATCATTTCCCCATAGCGCCGTCAACATTCGGCACAGAACGTTTACATCTGCGCAAAGAACTTTTACATTTGCGGGCCGTCCCAAAGCAACCCCTTCGGGCTTGTCAATCTGTCGAAAACCCCCGGGGTTGATAAGGGGCCGCGGCCCCTTATGTTCCATCCGGCTCTGACGACACAAGGTGACTTGCCCCGCAGGGGCAAGAGAAGGCCCCCTGGAGGTGTGCGTCAGAACGGATGAAACCCCGGAGGTTTTCGTACCTTGCAGGTTTTGCCGCCCGGGAGCGAATGCGAGAGGCAAAACCTGTGAAAACTCGAAAAAGTGGCGTTCATCCACTTTCTCGACACTCGGACAACCCCTTCGGGCTTGTGTCCCCTGGTCAACGGATGGTATAATAGTATTATTATTAAACTCATGGTGCTGGAATGGAACGGATCAATCCCAATAGCGAAGTTGCCCTGTACCGGCAACTGGATCAGATTCTGCGCGGGAAAATCCAGGAGGGAATCTGGAAACCCGGCGACCAGCTTCCAACGGAGGCAGAACTGATCGCCCAATATGGTGTGAGCAGAATTACTGTCCGCGGAGCCATTAAGCAGCTTGTTGCGGACGGTCTTTTGGTGCGTTCCCAAGGAAAGGGCACCTTTGTTGCCACGGCAAAAACGCTGTTTCCTGCCAATGATACGATCGGCTTTTCAAAAACCTGCCTGATGCAGGGAAAGCGCCCCAACACACAACTGCTGAAGGTAGAAAAAGTATTTCCGCCCAGTGACGCCAGCAAACATCTGGGTATGGCTTCACATGTCAAGGTGTTGATGACAGAGCGGCTGCGCTCTGCGGACGGCATCCCGGTCGCAATTGAAACAAACTTTTATTCCCCTATCCTCGACGATATTGTCAACGCCGATCTGAACGGTTCGCTTTTCAGTATTTTGAACCAAAAATACCGTATTACCGTGAAACATGGCGCAAGAACAATTGCCGTGTGCTCCGCCACGAGTTATGAAGCGAACCTTCTGCAGATCAACCGCCGAATGCCCCTGCTGCTCTTCAAGGATAAAATTCTGGACAGTGACAACACGCCGCTGTATTTTTCTAAACAGGTGTATTGCACGGAAACAATGGAATTGTCGATCTATTGACAGAGCATATCGGAAAACGGCGCAGCGTGCCATACCCGATCCTCCATCCAGAAGAGTTGGTCGATTCCCTGGCTTTTCAAAAACCGCAGGGTGGGTGCGAAGCACCGGCCCACGTCATCAGGGCGGTGCGCGTCGTCCCCAATGGTGATGCGGCGTCCACCCAGTTCGCGATATCTGCTGAGAATCTCTGTGTCGGGCATGGCATCCTGTAGGGCATAGCCCCTTTTGAGGTGGAGCGCTTCTACTGTTCCTGTATTGATCTCCAGCGCCTGATCGTTACGGATCATCGCACGAAACAGGCGGTCAAAAGCTGCGGGACAATGGCGATAGCAAATCTTGCATGCCTTAAAAGGCGCATAACGAGAGAAGAAGTCATAGTGGCCGATGATATTGGCAGAGGGGATGTTTTCCGCCGTTTCCGCAAGCGCATGAAGGATTCTTTCATAGATCGCCGGAAGCTCGCCCCGATACAGAATGTGGGGCTGAAGGATCGGATCGACGCCCCGGTATTCATGCAGCGAAATGATGGAGAAATCCAGCTGTCCGTGGCGGATCAGCCGGTTGATATCCGCCGCGTGCTGTTCAAAGTAAGAGAACTCGATTCCGATCAACAGCCCCGGAAACTGACCCCGGCGCAGGGCAGAGGGGGGCTTCCGTTTTTCTGCAAGCGAAGTCCTGTATGCGTGTACATCAAAAACCCAGCGCCTTCCGGACGGTTCCACCGTTTCATGATCGTAGTGGTCCGTCACAGCAACGCCGGCAAGCCCCTGCTCTTTTGCCGCGCGAAGCAGCAGCTCCACAGACTGCTTCCCGTCTGGAGACCATATGTCGGTATGGCAATGCATGTCCACCAGCATATCAGCCGTCCTGTTCCTCCAGAATCTCGCTCCCCGCAAATCCGCTGAACAGCATGCAGTTTTTCGCCGCAGCCGCCGTTGCCCGTTCCATACACTGCCGGATGGGATTCCCCTGCACAAAGGCAGCGATGAAGGTGCCGATATAGGTGTCGCCCGCTCCCAGCGTATCCACGGGCTTAATGCTTTTTGCTGGCGTAAAATACGTTTCGGTTTGATTGCGGGAAACCACAGAGCCGCGTTTGCCCATGGTCACCACGACGATGGACGGGCCAAGGCCGTTCATTCGTCTGGCAAAATCTATGGCCCCGTCCGCAGAATCCGGATCCATGGAAAAAAAACCGATATCCACATAGGGGATGCAGTTGTGCAGGAACTCTTCGGAATATCGTTCACCAAAGTCCATGGAGAGCAGACTCTTGCCCTTCTCCCGGAAGATGGGGAGCTGCTTTTCCGTGCCTCCCTGCCAGGTATTGTGGATCAGAAAATGAGAGAACAAATACCGGTAGACCGCTTCGCTCCAGCGAAACCGCTCCACAGGCCCAAGATACTCCTCTGTGAACCGCCGCTCACCGCCCGTAAGGGAAACCTGTGTCCACGCGGTCTCCGCATCAAACACCTGCACCTGGCTGGTATCTATGCCCCTGCTCTGCAATGTTTGCAGAATAGCCCGTCCGTTGCTGTCCATGCCGACAGATCCCACATACGAGGTGGGACAGCCGGCTTCCCGGGCGTGAACGGCGGTATTGATGGCATTGCCGCCGACAAAGCGGCGTTTTGTCGGAAAATCGTACCGGTCGATACAATTATCCCCAATGCAAACAACGGTGTTTTCCAATTCCTTTTCCTCCGGCATGTATTTCCAATATGTATTACTCTTTCACCGCGCCCATGGTGTAGCCGTTGATCAGATATTTGTTGCAAAGCGAGAACAGAATGATCTGTGGAACGGTAACGATCATGGAGGCAGCGGCCATCACCGGCCAGTTAAATGCGCCGTATCCCTTAAAGGCCGATATGGAAACGGCGATGGTCTGGGCCTTGGAGTAGGCAAGCGCCAGCGGGAACATCAACGAGGTCCATACCGTGATGAAAGCCAGAATGCCGCTTGTGACGATGCCAGGCAGGGCAAGCGGGAGTACAACGCGCGTCAGCACCCGCGCTTCAGAGCATCCATCAAGGCGGGCTGCCCACTCCAGATCCACCGGCAGCTCACGAATAAAGTTGCACAACAGCAGGATGCAGTAGGGCAGCGTCAGCACCTGAAAGGCCAAGATCATACCGAGCCGGGTATCGTAAAGATGCGCCTGTTGGTACAGTACGAACAGCGGAATCAGGAACACCATTTCCGGGATGATACGCATACTGTTGACGCCCCTGTTAAAGAACCCCTTCACTCGATCGGAAATGGGCGAGCGCATCAGAGCATAGGCGGCAAGAAATCCCGCGAACAGGGACAGGAGCACCGTGCCGATGGAGATCAAAAGCGTATTCACGAAGGACTTGCCGAAGCCGCCGGTCTGCCACGCATCCACATAATTGGAAAACTGCGGCGCAGCGGAGAACCGGAAAAAGTCTTTGGCGTCTACCGGCAGCTTCAGGGATGTAACCAGCATCCAGATGACCGGAAAAATGAAGAACAGCGCGATCAGTACCAGAGCTGCATAGCGTAGAATGGGCCCGATTTTTTTCATTTGGACGCTCCAATCCGGATCAGCCTCTTCAGCAGTTCCACAATGATAATCACAAAGATGGAAAACAGGATTGCCATGGCGATGGAATAACCGATATTCAGATACTTGCCGAGGCCCACGGTGTAGATATACAGCTGGGATACTTCGGAAGCGCGCACCGGGCCGCCGCCCGTAATGGCCCACGAAATGGCAAACACACGCAGCAGGTCGATCATGCGCAGCGACAACGCCGTCTCCGCGAAGGGGCGCAGGTGAGGCCAGTGCAGATAGCGGAACAGCTGCCAGCCGTTCGCGCCGTCGATCTTTGCGCTTTCCAGCTGCTCCACCGGCATGCTTTGCAGGCCGGACAACAGAATCAGCGTGATATTGCCCGTCATCCACCAGCATTCCACAAGGATGAGCGAAAACATCACTACGCTGGCGTCGCCCAGCCAGTTCACCGCTGGAAGATGCATGCCGGTCAGAATCTGGTTGATGATGCCGGAAGAGGGATCCAGCATCATCCTCCACATGATGGCGGCAACCATGTCGGAAATCGTCAGAGGGAAGATCAACATGGTGCGAAACGGCAGAGAACCCCGCTTTGTTTTATATAGAAGCATGGCACAGCCCAGGCCAAGCAAAAATTCAATAATCAGAGAGGCAGCTGCAAAAATGACAGTATTTTTCAGCGCATTCCAAAAATAGAAATCCGTAAAGATCTGCAAATAGTTTTCAAAGCCGACAAACCGTATCCTGTCCGCGCCCGCAACCCAGTTCCAATCGAAAAAGCTGGTACGAAGCCCATAGAGCACCGGGTATACGACGAAACATATAAAAATGAGTACGCTGGGCAGGGTATACAAATACCCCTCTATTCTGCGCTTTTTTAACTGTGTATGGATCTGACCGTTCATCTTCTCCCCCTTTCCTTATGATGTGCTGCGTTTATGCTATCGGGAAGACGGGCTTCCTCCCCTTAGCAGGGAAGAAACCCGTCCGTCTTACAGAAGTACGTCAGGAAGCGGTTTTCAGGTCTGACTTTTCAACAATGGCTTTGGCCTCCTCGTCCAGCCACTGCATAACGGTCCCTGCGTCCTCGCCCTGAGACATGCGGATCACGGCATCGATGATGCGATTGGTCACCTCGCCAGAACCGTTGAAATACATGTAACCCGGTGCGGACATGGCCAGGGATTCATCGACCGCAGCGCAGTACTCCTCCCCATAGATATCCTTCATAACCGGCCAGGTAGCGGCGCGGACGGGGCCGCCGGTGCTCGGCGCGGTGGCCTGCTCCACCTCCGGGCTGGTTGCCCACTGCACAAACTGCCATGCCGCGTCCTTTACCTTGGAGTTTTCGGTGATGCCAAGGCCCCAGCCCCAGTGCGTGGTGCCATGGCCGGTAGCTGTCGGAGGCACCGCCAGATAGCCGACCTTGCCGGCAACCTGAGACTGTTCAGCATCTTCGAAGGTGGAGGCGAACAGGCTGGCGTCGAACCAATAGGTTGCCGCACTGCCTGCCGCAAACTGCGTGGTGCAGTCATACCAGGTGAAATTGGTGCAGCCCGTCGGCCCGAGGGAAAGGATCTTTGCCCAAGTTTTAAATCCTTCCACAACGGCCGGATCTGTAAATTGGGTATTCCAATCCTTGTCAAAGTAGAACATGCGCTGCGCTTCATAGGGGCGATCCCCCCAGTTGTTGTAAACAGCGGCAAGCAGTTCATCCGGCATGGTGGGGTCAGCGCCGCGAATGACGGCGGCAGAGATCCCCTGATCCTTGTATGCAGCGTCAAGCTGATCCAGCACTTCCATCCAGTCGTCCATGGTTTTGAGCGCGCTGACATCAATGTTCTGCTCTGCAAACAGATCCTTACGATAGAACAGGATGTAGGTTTCCATGGTCAGCGGAATGCCGTAAATCTTGCCATCGGCGTTGGGATACCGGAATCCATCCACTACGTAGGGATAGATATCCTCGTACTGGTAGGAGGCCGGGGTTTTATCCGGATCTTCGATAAACTCATCCAGGGCGGCTATCCAGCCGTTGGTGTATCCGGTGTAACCGGTCATATTGGGGGACAGCATAAACACGTCAAACGGGGGTTCTTCGGAGCTCAGGCCCAAATTGACACGATCCCAATACACGTCTTCCCCAAGGACGGTCGCATTGACCTTGATGCCGGTTTTTTCTTCAAATTCAGCAAACAATGGTTCAGCAGCCACCTGCCAGGGATGCGCATTGAGCAGTACGTTCACCGTCTGGCCGGAATAGGGCTTTTCGGCCTCCGCAGGTTCTGTGCCCGCTGCTGTCGTTGCCGCAGTGGGCAGTGCATCGTTGTTCTTTTCTTCCTGGGGTGTTGCGCAGCCTGCAAACACCGATACCGCCAGAATGGCAGCCAGGAACAGTGCCAAGAATTTTCCGGGTCGCTTCGTAGACATTTTTTCCTCCTTATTGTGATTGTTTTTTTGCTTCCTACAGTTGTCCGCCACTGACCTTGATCGACTCTCCGGTCATAAAGTCGGCCTGATCGGAGCTTAAAAACAGAATGCTCTTTGCAATATCTTCCGGAACGCTGAGCCTGCCAAGCGGGGTCAATGCAACATATTCCTTGCGCACCTGTTCCGGATCCTGAATGCCGCGAAGCTTCGCTTCCCAGACCACTTCACGATCCTGCATGGGCGTTTTTACATAGCCGGGACAAACGGCGTTCACCGTGATTCCATAGGGCGCCACCTCCTTGGCGATGGACTCCGTCAACCCGATCACAGCGAATTTTGAGGCGCAGTAGTGCGCCAGCAGCGGCGCGCCCTGCTTGCCGCCCATGGAAGCCGTATTGACAATGCGCCCCTTTCGGCGGTCGATCATGTGCGGCAACACGTATTTGCAGACCAGCCAGCACCCCTTTGCGTTCACGTCCATGTTGAAATCCCACTCCTCTTCTGTGAGCTCCCACGACCATTGCATCGTAGAGACGCCCGCGCAGTTTACGAGGATGTCAATGTAGCCATATTCTGCAATGATCGCTTCGATAGCGCTTTTGACCTGTTTTTCGCAGGTTACATCCATGGAGATTGTGCGGGCTTTGCCGCCGGTTTGCGCCAATTCCGCGGCGGTACCCCGAAGCGTTTCCCCGTTCTTGTCCAACAGGACCAGATTTGCCTGCTCACGCCCAAAAGCAAG
Source organism: Clostridiales bacterium (assembly GCA_004554165.1). Lineage (GTDB taxonomy): Bacteria > Bacillota > Clostridia > Christensenellales > CAG-138 > CAG-1024. The sequence continues at coordinate 22,706 of SFNQ01000009.1, forward strand.
AGCTGTCTGCTTCCCAATTCCGCTGCCTGCTCCGGTAATGACAACGACTTTTCCTTCCAAATGATACATGGATCCACCGCCTATTCTTTTTATAATGTCCTGACAAAAAGGAAACTGGAGCCATCGGCCGGCACAACTGTTTGATATGTGCTGACACGTTTGCCAACCGATGGCAGAGAACCGTTACTCTGAAAAGTCTACGAGAATTTTGATATCGTCTTTGCTGAAGCCCGCTTTCAAAAGCGCGGGGAGCTCGTCTACAGGAATCTTCCGACTGACGAGCGGCAGAAGCCGGATTCTGCCGGACGCAATCGCCCGAAAGGCCTGCTGGTGCGTGAAAGGATTCAATGCGGCGCCTCTTGCCGTAAGCTCCTTCTGATAGAACAGCTGTGAGGGGAGCGAATAGCGACTCGTCATGTCCCCATCGCCGAACAACTCGACCATGCCGCCGGGCTTAACGAGCCGGAAAGCAGCCTCCTGCGTCACAGGATTCCCGATGCACTCGATCACAACATCCGGTGCAGGCGTATCCGACGCTTCCAGTTCTGCAAGGCCGGAAACCGTTCTGTCGGCTCCGAGCTGCTCCCCCAGCTGTCGCCGTCCCTCCATCCGTTCGCAGAGGGTAACGCTCCCGGCTCCCCGCAGCTTCGCAAGCTGCAGCATGATCAACCCCATAGGGCCGCCGCCCAGAATCAGCACGTCATCCCCTATGGCCAAATCGCACCGGTTGATGCCGTTGAGCGCACAGGCGACCGGTTCCACCATGGCCGCCTCCTCCCAAAGCATGTTGGGAGGAAGCGGAAACAGCTGCGTGTCCGGAACGATGCAGTATTCTGCAAAGCCGCCGTCAATATCCACACCAAGAGCGGTCAGCTGCGCGCACAGGTTGATACGGCCCTTACGGCAGGCTTCACATTGATAGCAGGGAACATTGGGATCCACGGCTACCCGCTGACCAACCGCAACCCTCTGCACGGCGGAACCGGCTTCCACAATCGTACCGCAATACTCGTGCCCAAGCACGATATCGCTCGCGCTCCGGTCGGTGCCGCGCCAAATGTTCAAATCCGTGCCGCAAACACCGCAATACTGAACCTTAAGCAGAACTTCGTTGGCCTTAATCGGGCGCAGCATAAGCTCCTTCACTTCGCCCCTGCCCGGAGCGTAGAAGCGGAACCCTTTCATAGAACAAGTCCTTTCTCCGCTCCGTATCAATAATCAAACTGGCGGTAATATCTCCTTGTGGTCAGAGGATGATTTCTTACTTTCTCCAAATGACAGCTCAAGCGCTCCGTGATAGCGTAGAGGACGAGCGGTGAAACGATCTTGCGGAATTCCGGATCCGTAAAGGGCAGCTCCACATCCCTGGTATTGAAGATGCCGATATCCTGGGTCAGATTGCGGGCAAAGGTTTCTACGCGCTCCATTAAAGGCTCGGTTTCATCTTCGCCATAGAACAGGAGCATGCTGGTGTCCTTATCCACCAGTTCGAGCGTACCATGGAAAAATTCTGCCGCATGAATGGCCTTCGTTTTGATCCACTGCATTTCTTCGAGAATGCACATCGCGTAATCATACGCTTCGCCCCAAAGCATGCCGGAACCGACCACCATCACATAGTCAATGTCCTTATGGTCAGCTGCCAGTTTCGCGCAGCGAGTCTCATAAAGCTCCTTTCCCCTGATCAGGTAGGGCGTGATGCGGCTGTACTCCTCCATAAACTGATCGTACCTGGGAAATTCCCCGCTGTTTTTGAGAAAGCGGGCGATCAACGCGATCTGGAAGGTGTAGATCGCTTCGCAGAGGCAATCGTCCTCGGCAAAGCTGGCTACTTTGTAGTCAGCATATTCGCAGATGGGTGTATTATCGTTTGAAACATAGACGATCGTGCGCGCCCCCGCCTCTTTGCAGAACCGAGCCGCTTCAACGATCTCCTTCGTATTGCCGCTTCTAGAGGAGAAAACGCAGACAGAATTTCCGGAAAAGCGCTTATGCCCCATGAGCATAAATTCCTTTGCAATGACCGGATGCATTTCAATCTTTGTGGAAACCCCGTCCAGCCAGTATTTCATCGGCAAAGTGTGCGCATAGGTGCCGCCACAGCCGATAAAAAAGAGATTGGAGTATCCTTGTTTGCATACGGCGTCCACGGCTTTGTCGATCGCAGGGCGCAGGGCAATCGCGTCATTGACAACCTTTTCATAACGGGGAACATCGAAATTGAACATACCAGGCCTCCATTTGTTCTATAATGTTATGTATTATATTATTACTTTATCATTGCGATAGCGCTTTGTCAATTCCTTTTATTAAAGAGCGACGGCTCCCCCCTTATAGGTTTGGCAACATTTTGGACAGTATAGCTACGAAGGAAATCGTTGGGAGAACTATACAGTAAAGGACGCATAGGACGGTGATTGGAAGCTCTTCGACACTCAGCCAGCTGTGCAGCGAAATCGGCAAGAGAGTAGAAGCGACGCTGTTCCTCACGGTGCCCACGCCCCACCTTGCCGTTATGACGAGGTGTAAGGGCGAATCAGCTTGTGCCGAATGCCCAGCTTTGCGGCGGTCCTCTCAAAGAGCGTGACCAGTTCACGGTTGGACTGTGCAAAGCGGTTGGTGAACTCAGAGCCATTGGATCGTCAAAAAGAGCAATGAGAAAAGATTTCGTTTCTCTTATAATCACAGTTCATTCCGCGCAGATATTTATAATATCGATATTGTTCTGCTGCTGAATAGTCTTCCGGCGTATCCGGCGTATCGTCCTTTGGACGGAGTTCTCTCGTCAATTGTTGTTGGGAACACTGGGCCATCATTATGATAACCAGAGCCGTCAGGCTAATGAAGTAAATCGTCCATGGGGTTTTAGGGCTCCACTTGCCAAATCGCGCTTTGATTCTTTCAATGGTTTTCATAAGTTTCCTCCTATCTGTGCACAGGTGGAATCCAGGCTGTTTTAAAAAGCAGGAATGGGGACAGCGGCGGAGGCTGGAGCAAAACCCGGCAGAGGCACCCGTGTTGCAGCAAAACCATAGTCCCCCAGTAGCAGGGGGGAAATTTTCATTTGTTGTTTCAACAGATTTCCCATCGGGGTGAACGACAGCGCTGTTATGAAAGAATGAGGTAACATTCGTTCCGAGAGACGCCCCCAAGTAAGCTGTACCGCTGCCGGTAGCCGTTGTAGTCGGTGCAGGGAATTGATCTTGCACACCTACGGTCAAGTGCGCACTTTGGGCCGGTTAGGTGCGGCTGTTTATCAAAGAAGAAAAAGGCGCGCTGCAATTTCAAACAAACGCTCTGTGCTTCCGCGTCATGGCCGTCCCTGCTCAAGGCTGTTTTTTCCACTCCATGTAGAACTGATACAGACCCATTCTGGATTTGACGCCTACCTCTTCGTAAATCGCCGTGATATGGCGCTGACAGGTGCGCCGGGAAATATACAGACTTTCCGCGATCTCCTGTATACTGTTCTCGGTGTTGACCAGCCGGTCAAACACCTCTTTTTCTCTGGGCGTAAAGGCGTATTCTTCTGAAAAACACTCCAGTTTGTCCTTTTGCATCAGATCGATCGCCGCGCCCCGCTCCAATTCTTCCGTGAACGCTTTCTTTTTCACAACATAGGCGGCCATTACAATGCTGACCACTACGAACAGAAGCAGCGCAAGGACGATCTTCAGCATGTTATTCCCGGAACTCATCAGCGCAAGCGAACCGCCGGTTATGAGCGCGGCGCTTACATTGTTCGCCGTTCGTCCCATGCCCGCCCACAGCTCCGGAATCCGCATATAGCACGAAAGCTCCATAAAGCTTGCGGTAAAAAAGACGGCGAAGAACCCGGAGGACAGATAGAATACAATCAGCCCGATGAAAAGCGAACCCCCCAGTTGCAGTATCGCTATGCAGGTGGTCGATAACATCATCACGCAGTACATGATCATGTTCATAAACGCGCCTCGTTTGATGTCAAAGAGAAACCCGGCCGCCAGTCCGCTGCACGCCAGAAGAATTCTCGGCCACTGGCCAATATCTATCTTCCCGACAGCATGCTGCAAGGTTACCGCATTGTCCAGCGTGCTGAAAATACAGGCCATAAAAGCCACAAGCAGGATCAACAGAATGCCGGGTGCGGATTCTCTTGATTTGCGAATCGTAAATTTTCCGGTATCCGCTGCATCGCTTTGGGCAGACGCATCTGCCGATGTCGTCTCTGCTTCAACCGCCCGCTCCGCTTTCAGCAAAAGCGCCGCAAGCGCCAGTAAAAAAAGCGAAAAGACCAGCACCTCCACGAAAGTCGAACGGATCAGATTGTTGGTCGCAAATTGCAGCAGAATGCTCAGGGCATAGGCGATTCCCACTTGGCGGGCCAGATAGCGATTCGTTTCCAGCGTACACATGGAGAGGTGGTACGTCGCGCTGCCGAACAATCCGAGGATCAAAAACGCGGCCATCCCGGGGAACAATACCAGCGCATACGAGAATCGCCGCTCCATAAGAAAAATGCAGAACATCGCCGCTATCGCCAGCAGGAGGGTACAGATCTGCCTGATTCGTTTTTTCAGGCAGCGATGAAACAGCGGATACAGAAGGAAGCCCAGGGCGCTGATTCCCAGCGCATAATTCTGCGCTGCAACGGTGCTGTTGCCATCCACCATAAGGGCGATCAGCTTGACAAAGTAGTATTCTACACCCAAAAACAGAAATGTAAAAATGCCCATCATCAAGATGGCGTTTATGGATGACTGTTTCCCTATCTCCAATTTCATATCGGTCTGAACTGCCCCTGCTCTGCTCATGTTAATATATTATTATACCATACGGAACACCGGACGTCACTCTTTCATCGGAGATATTGTGTGAGCGGAACGATATACAGAATGCCATAGCCAGCGGCGCGCAATGAAGTCCATGCCGGCAGCGGCAACGGCTGAAAAATCGCGCGTTATCGGGCGACGTGTTTTCCCGCATTGTGGCGGGGACGGAATTGACGGAGCTGAAAAGTCCCAGGACGGTCGAACTTCAACCCGCAGGAAACCAGCTGGAGAGGCAAAAATTGGCTTGCAGTTTCTCTTCCGTTTGCCTTGGATGCATATGGTCTGAATCCCTCAGCGGGTGGTTTTCCCTTCTCTTTCGAGCGGCCCATGCAAACCAGTATCTTTGCGGTCGGCGCCCCTGAAACGTCCCCGTTTGTTGGAAAGATAAGGCGCAAGAGCCGCAAGAATACCGGGCCTGTTTCAAGACTCAGCGGGCACAGCATCAGGGCAAACGGGGCCTTTCCCGACCGATGTTTTCTTATGTAAGTGCTGCTTTAGCGGGTTGTTTTTTTTGTGCCGCCAGCAGCGAGACAGACCGAAGTACATAATAAAAAAGGGTTTTACCCTATAGAATGGGGTAAGGGAAAAAGAGGAAGCATAACCGCTTCCAATCTTGTAGACAGCTAATACCAACTATGAGAAAAGGAGACCAACTATGAAAAGTCAAGAGAGAAAAGAGAGGGGATAGCAGAAGAAGCGCAGGCAAAGCAAGCAGGCCAGGAGGAGCTGGCGGAAAGGCGGATGACTGGATTCAGGGGGAGATTGAAAGCAACGTTGCGGGAGAGCAGCTTAAAGATAACCCGAACGAGCTTTTGGGCAGTATGCCCCAAGGCGCAGTAGTAGGACTTGCCTTGAGCGGCTTTGGAATCGTAGTAAGCGCCAAACGTGGCATTGTTGAGCTGGACGTTGTGCGCGGCGTTCATGAGAGTATAGCGTAGCGTGGAGGAACCGCGTTTGGACATACGGTTACTGCAGGCGGAGAAGTTGACGGAATGAAGAACAGCGGGATCGAGACTTGCAAAGGCAAGCAGCTTGGAGGACTCCGCGAACCTTGAAACATCACCGATAGAGGAAAGGATCATCGCGCCGTTGATGACGCCGCACCCGCCCCCGGTCATGTTCTCCTTTCAGGAAAAATCGCGGCCCTGTCCCGGTTTTGCATGAAATAAGACGTTGCGCCCTGCAAAAAACCGTCCGCCATCACAGGATGGCGGACGGTCGTCCTTTGGGATGTATTTCTTTACCGGGACCCTGCTTTTACACAATCTCAAGCACGGCCATCTCGGCGGCGTCGCCACGGCGCGGCCCCAGCTTGTACATGCGGGTGTAGCCGCCCCTGCTGCCCTCGGCAGCCCGCTTATCCATGCGCGGCGCAATGTCGCGGAAGAGCTTCTCTACCACGGGATGCGCGCGGTCCGCCGTGCGCTCCCTGTACTCGGACTTGCTCTCGTCCTTCGCCTTGAACTCGGGTACATCGTACAGATAAGCCATGATCTTGCGGCGCGCGGCCAGCTTCGAAGGCTTATCGATAATCTTCTCAACCTTGACGATCTGGGACTTCTCGTTGTGCGTCTCCTTCTCGACGGTTTCGCTGTTCTGATATTCTTTCACAGCCAGGGTGATCAGCTTCTCGGCAATGGAGCGCACTTCCTTGGCGCGCGTCTCGGTGGTAACGATCTTGCCGTTCCAGATCAGCGCGGTGGTGAGGTTGCGCAGAATTGCTGCACGCTGGTCGCCGGCTCTGCCAAGCTTACGGTTTGCCATGAGCTATTCCTCCTCAATCTTCATTGGTGCGCAGCGAGAGGCCAAGCGCACTGAGTTTTTGCTGCACTTCCTCGAGGGACTTGCGTCCAAGGTTGCGCACTTTCATCATCTCGTCCTCATCGCGCTGCACCAGCTCCTCCACGGTGTTGATGCCTGCGCGCTTGAGGCAGTTATAGGAGCGGACGGAGAGATCCAGATCCTCTATGTTCATCTCAAGAATCTTCTCCTTCTTGCTCTCCTCCTTCTCAACGAGGATTTCAACGCCCTGCACATGATCCGTCAGATTGATGAACAGCATCAGGTGCTCGGTCAAAATCTTCGCCGCCAGAGAAGCCGCTTCGTCCGGCTTGATGCTGCCGTCCGTCCATATCTCCAGCGTGAGCTTGTCGTAGTCGGTGATCTGGCCGACGCGCGTGTTGTCAACCGTAAAGTTGACCTTCGTGATCGGCGTGAAAATGGAGTCCACCGCGATCTGCCCGATGGGCATATCCGGACGCTTGTTGCGCTCCACCGTCACATAGCCGCGGCCGTGCTCAAGGATCATCTCCATGTGGAGCTTGCCATTTTCATCCAGCGTTGCGATATGCAGCTCGGGGTTGATGATCTCAACATCCGAATCGGGCAGGATATCGGCCGCTGTCACCTCGCACTCGCCCTGCGCGTCGATGACAACCTTCTTCGGTCCATCGCAGTGCAGTTTGCAGCAGAGCTCCTTCAGGTTCAGGATGATCTCGGTCACATCCTCCTTCACGCCCTCAATGGTCGTGAACTCATGCAGTACGCCGTCGATCTGGACGGACGTGACCGCAACGCCAGGCAGGCTGGACAGCAGGATGCGGCGCATCGAGTTTCCAAGGGTCGTGCCAAAGCCGCGCTCCAACGGTTCGACCACGAACTTGCCGTAGTTTTCCGCCAGTTCCACACATTCGAGTTTGGGCTTTTCGATCTCTATCAATAGTATACCCTCCTTCGGTTTTGTCGTTGTGGACAAGCCTTCTGTCAGGCTTACCTGGAGTAGTACTCAACGATGAGATGCTCTTCGATCGTCAAGTCGATATCATCGCGCTGCGGCAGCGCAACGACCTTGCCGGTGAGCGACTCGGCGTCAAACTCGAGCCACTTGGGAATGGTGCGGCTTGCGCCCTGCTCGCGGAGGCCCTTGAAGTACTCCAGATCGCGGCTCTTTTCACGGAGGCTGATGGTGTCGCCCACCTTGACCTGGTAGGAAGCGATGTCAACCTTCTTGCCGTTGACGCGGATGTGGCCATGGGTGACCATCTGGCGCGCCATGGGGCGGGACTCGCCAAAGTTGAGGCGGTAGGCCACGTTGTCCAGGCGGCGTTCAAGCAGCTCCAGCATGTTGTCGCCGGTAACGCCGCGCATGTTGGCCGCGACGTCATAGTATTTCCGGAATTGCGATTCCAATACACCGTAAGCACGGCGAACCTTCTGCTTTTCGCGCAGCTGGATGCCATACTCGGACTGCTTCCTGCGGCCCTGACCGTGCATTCCCGGCGGGGTGTGGCGCTTGGTAACGGCGCACTTGTCGGAATAGCAGCGGTCGCCCTTCAGGAAGAGCTTCGTGCCCTCTCTGCGGCACTGTCTGCAAACGGAACCCGTATATCTTGCCATAGCTCTGTTCCCTCCTTAGACTCTTCTGCGCTTGGGCGGACGGCATCCGTTGTGCGGAATGGGCGTCACGTCCTTGATCATGTTGACCTCGAGACCCGCCGTTTGCAGCGCGCGGATGGCGCTCTCACGGCCGGAGCCGGGGCCCTTGACATACACTTCCACGGTGCGCAGGCCATGCTCCATGGCGGCGCGGGCTGCGGTTTCCGCCGCCATCTGCGACGCAAAGGGCGTGGACTTCTTCGAGCCGCGGAATCCCAGCGAACCGGAGCTGGACCAGGAGATCGCGTTGCCCTGAAGGTCTGTGATGGTTACGAGGGTGTTGTTGAAAGAGGAACGAATGTGCGCGGCGCCGCGCTCAATGTTCTTCTTTTCACGGCGCTTGCGGGAAGCTGCAGTTTTCTTGATTTTGGTTTGCTTAGCCATCTTTCGCTGCCTCCTTTACTTTCTCTTGCCGCCCTGGGTGCGCTTGGGCCCCTTGCGGGTGCGGGCGTTCTGCTTGGTGCTCTGGCCGCGAACGGGCAGGCCCTTGCGGTGACGAACGCCGCGGTAGCAGCCGATCTCGACCAGTCGCTTGATGTTCATTGAGGTCTCGCGCCTCAAATCGCCCTCAACCTTCACGTTGTGGTCGATGTACTCTCTGAGCTTATTGACGTCGCTCTCGGCCATGTCGCGCACGCGCACATCGGGGTCAACGCCCGTTGCCGCCAGAATGTCCGACGCGGTTTTGCGGCCAATCCCAAAGATATAGGTCAATCCGATTTCAATGCGCTTGTCTCTGGGAAGGTCTACGCCAGCAATACGTGCCATATCGTTCCTTTACCTCCAAATTAAAATTTCAATTCGTTTTATTTCCATCCTGCCGGAATGCGCGGACACACCCGCGCACAGCCGCCCGGCGGGAGTTTATTTTCGGCTCAGCCCTGCTTCTGCTTGTGCTTGGGGTTTTCGCAGATGATCATGACACGGCCCTTGCGCTTGATGATTTTGCACTTTTCGCAAATGGGTTTGACAGACGGTCTGACTTTCATGGTCGTTCTCCTTTCGCTTTGTGTGTCAATTCTTTCCGCGCCAGGTAATGCGGCCGCGGTTCAGATCATACGGGGAAAGTTCTACCGTAACCTTATCCCCCGGGAGGATGCGGATGAAATTCATGCGCAGCTTTCCCGAAATCGTTGCAAGTATCGTGTGGCCGTTCTGGAGCTTTACCTCGAACATGGCGTTCGGGTGCGCCTCGGAAACGATGCCCTCGACTTCAATGACGTCCTGCTTAGACAAGCTATCCCTCCTACTGCTCTGGCTTCACATTGTATCCAAGGGAGAGGATGTATTTCCGAATCTCCGCGTCAAACACCCTGGCGCCCTCGTTGAGCTTCGCCGCAATCGCGTCGGCCGTAACCGGCTCGATCCGGAGATGCTTCAGCTTCTTCTTCTTTGGCGCGGCCAGCTTTCTCGTCTCGCCGTCTGCCAGATACACATGGTTTTCATCGCACAGGCCAACGATCAGGAACGTCCGCCCCTTGTCTCTGCCCGCCTTTGAGGTAACCACGCGGCCGATACACTCATGCTTCATGCACTGTCCGCCTCCTCGTGCAGGGTCAGCAGCCTCGGTTCGCCATCGGTGATGACAACGGTATTCTCATAGTGGGCGGAGGGCAGACCGTCCGCCGCAACCACCGTCCAGCCGTCCGCAAGCTGCAAAATCCGCTCCGTGCCCAGGTTGATCATGGGCTCGATGGCAATGGTCATGCCCGCTGCAAGCCGCGGTCCGCGGCCGGCCCTGCCGTAGTTTGGCACATCGGGCTCCTCGTGCATGTTGCGGCCGATGCCGTGGCCGATCATCTCCCGCACAACGCCGTAGCCGCTGGATTCGGCATGCTGCTGAATGGCCGCGCCGATGTCGCCCACGCGACAGCCCGCCCGCGCATACCGAAGCCCCACGAAGAAGCACTCCCGCGTCACGCGCACCAGCTGCTGCACCTCCTCCGGCACGCTGCCGATCAGGAAGGTGCGGGCGGCGTCCCCATGGAATCCGTCGAGGCAGGCCCCCACGTCCACGGAGAGGATGTCCCCGTCCTTTAGCCGGTAGCTGCCCGGTATGCCGTGCACGACCTGCTCGTTGACCGAGGTGCAGATGCTCCGCGGATAGCCGCGGTAACCCAGGAAGGAGGGCTCTGCGCCCTGGGAGCGGATGTACCGCTCCGCTTCCCGGTCCAGCTCGCGGGTGGTGACGCCCACGCGGGCCAGCCGGCCCATCAGCGCAAGCGTTTCCTCGACGATCCGGCCTGCGGCGTCCATCCGCTGGATCTCCGCCGCGGATTTGATCGTGATCATCGCAGTGCCGCAGCGATCTGCGCAGTGACCGCATCCACAGTCTGGTCGCCGTCCACCGTGGTCAGCAGCTGCCGCGATGCGTAGTAGTCGATCAGGGGCTGGGTCTGCGCCTCGTAGACGCGGAGCCTGTTCTGCACGGTTTCCGCCTGGTCGTCGTCCCGCTGATAGAGCGTGGCGCCGCATTTGTCGCAGGTTTCCGCAGTGTAGTTCGATACATGGAAGGCCGCGCCGCAGCCCGGGCACATCCTTCTGCCGCTGATGCGATCCACCAGCCGTGCAAAGGGCACGTCGATGTTGATCACACAGTCGATTTCGCACAGCGCGGACAGCGCGTCCGCCTGAGCGACCGTGCGCGGGAACCCGTCAAAGAGAAATCCACCGGCGCAGTCCGGCTGCTGGATGCGGTTTTTCACCATGCCGATGATGACGTCGTCCGGAACCAGCTCGCCGCGCTCGATGATCGCCTTCGCGGCAAGCCCCAGCTCCGTACCCTCGCGCATCTCGGCCCGCAGCATGTCGCCCGTACTGATATGGGCGATCTTCTGCGCGGCCGCGATGCGTTCTGCCTGTGTACCCTTGCCCGCGCCTGGCGGGCCAAGAAAGATCAGCTTCATGATGCCTTTCCCTGCTCAGTTGAGGAAGCCCTTGTAGTGCCGCATGAGCATGTGGCTCTCCAGTTGATCCGTCGTCTCGATTGCCACGCTGACCATAATCAGGATGCTGGTGGCGCCGAAGGAGCTGGTCTGACCCAGCAGGCTCAGCGCGATGGTCGGCAGAATCGCCACGACGGCGAGGAACAGCGACCCAAACAGGGTCAACCGGCCGCTGATCTTGGCCAGATGGTCGCTGGTCGGCCTGCCGGGACGGATGCCCGGGATAAAGCCGCCGTTCTGCTGGAGGTTCTTCGACATCTCGATCGGGTTAAAGGTGATCGCGTTGTAGAAATAACCAAAGCCGACGATCAGCAGCGCGTAAACGATGTAGTAGATGACGCTGGCCTGTCCCAGATACTTCGTATAGAAGCTGTAGAACCCGCTCTGCGGCCAGAACTGGGCGATCATGCCCGGGAACTGGAGGAGCGTCATGGCAAAGATCAGCGGAAGGACGCCGTTTGCGTTCGCCTTGATGGGCAGGTAGGTGCTCTGGCCGCCGTACATCTTGCGGCCCACCACGCGCTTTGCGTACTGCACAGGGATACGGCGCTGCGCCTGATCCACATGCACCACAAGCGTAATCATGCCGACCACCAGCACGAGGAGCAGCGCGAATGCCCAGACCGGCATGACCTGCGTGAAGAGCTGCTGCACCCAGCCGATGACCGTGGGAACCACGCGGGAGACGATGGAGGCAAAGATCAGCATGGAGATGCCGTTGCCGATGCCGTTCTCCGTAATGCGCTCACCGAGCCACATCAGGAACGCGGTGCCCGCCGTTGCGCAGATGCCGATCACGGCAAGCGCCATCCAGTGGGGCAGCGTGCTGGACAGGTACGAGGTGCCTGCGGCCGCTGCTTTCTCAAGGCCCACAAAGATGCCGATGGACTGCACCATGGCAAGGCCGATGCCGACGTAACGGGTGATCCGCTCGATCTTCTCGCGGCCGCCCTCCTCCTTGCTGAGCCGCTCCAGCGAGGGGAGCGCAATGGTCAGCAGCTGCATGATAATGGACGCCGTAATGTAGGGCGAAATACCCATCGCAAACAGCGTGAACTGCGAGAAGGAGCTTCCGGTCAGAAGATCGAGGAAGCCAAGGATATCGTACTGCTGAACAGCTTCCGACAACAATGCGACGTTTACGCCCGGAATCGGGATAAAGCAGCCGAGCCGATAGATGACGATGAGAAGCAGCGTCATCAGCATCTTTCTGCGGATATCCTTGATCTTGAATGCGTTGATAAACGTCTTGAACATCAGCCGATCACCTCGACACTGCCGCCGGCTGCCTTGATCGCCTCATCCGCGGTCTTTGTAAACTTCGCAGCCTTGACGTGCAGCTTGCGGGTCAGAGCGCCGTTGCCCAGAACCTTGAGCCCGTCCTTCTCAATCTTGGAGATGATGCCCTGCTCCTTGAGCAGTTCGGCCGTAACGGTCGTGCCATCCTCCAGCCGGTTCAGGTCGGACACGTTGATGGTGGTGTACTCCTTGGCCCAGATGTTGGTGAAGCCGCGCTTTGGCAGACGGCGCGCCAGCGGCATCTGGCCGCCTTCAAAGCCGTTCTTTTTGCTGCCGCTGCGGGCCTTCTGGCCCTTGTGGCCCATGGTGGAGGTCTTGCCCATGCCCGAGCCGGTACCACGGCCGACGCGCTTGGATTCCTTCACCGAACCGGGTGCGGGTTGTAATTCATGCAATTTCATGTTGCCGTTCCTCCGTTTATAGTTCTTCCACCTTGACCAGGTGGCGGACCTTGAACAGCATGCCGCGGATGCAGGCATTGTCCGGCTGCTCGACGACGCTGTTGGTCTTTTTGAGGCCCAGCGCCTTGACGGTCGCCTGCTGGTCCTTCAGGCAGCCAATGGTGCTCCTGACGAGCGTAATTCTCAATTTGTTAGCCATTGTACCATGCCTCCTCAGCCCAGAATCTCTTCAACGGTCTTGCCGCGAAGCTTAGCCACCTGCTCGGCGGTGCGCAGCTGGGAGAGGCCGTTGAGCGTGGCCTTCACGCAGTTGCTCGGGTTGTTGGAACCGTAGGACTTGGTGCGGATGTCGCGAATGCCGACCATCTCAAGCACCGCACGGGCGGGGCCGCCCGCGATGACGCCGGTACCCTCTTCCGCAGGGAGCATGCGAACATGGCCCTTGCCGAACTTGCCTTCCACCTGATGGGGAATGGTCGTGCCGACGATCGGCACCTCGATCATGTGGCGCTTTGCGTCCTCGATGCCCTTGCGGACGGCTTCCGGAATTTCCGCAGCCTTGCCGAGGCCAACGCCCACCTTGCCGTTCTCGTTGCCCACAACCATCAGCGCGGTGAAGCGGAAATTCTTACCGCCCTTGACGACCTTTGCGACGCGGTTGATGGCGACCAGACGCTCCTTGAATTCCGAGGGCTCTTTTTCAAATCTTCTGTTCTGCATCTCGATTCCTCCTTAGAAGTCCAGTCCGGCCTTGCGCGCCGCATCGGCCAGAGCCGCTACGCGGCCCGTGTACAGATAGCCGCCGCGATCGAACACGACCTGCTTGACGCCCGCTTCCACAGCGCGCTTGCCCAGCAGCTCTCCGACCAGCGCGGCGATCTCGGTCTTGCTCTTTCCTTCGAGCTGGGCCTTGAGCTGCGCATCCAGCGAGGAAGCTGCGACCAAGGTGTTGCCGACTTCGTCATTGATGACCTGCGCGTAGATGTTGCTCGTGCTGCGGTAGACATTGAGCCGCGGACGCTCGGACGTACCGCTGATGTGTCTGCGCTGACGACTGTGACGCGCTTTACGCACTGCGTTCTTATCGATCTTTGAAAACATCTTTCGTCACTCCTTCCTGCCTTATTTGCCGGTCTTGCCTTCCTTGCGGCGAACGAACTCGTTCTCATAGCGGATGCCCTTGCCCTTGTAGGGCTCCGGCTCGCGGACCGCGCGGATATCGGCCGCAACCTGACCGACCTTCTGCTTGTCGATGCCGCTGACGACGATCTTCGTCGGGGCGGGGGTTTCAAACTTGATGCCGTCGATCTTGTCGAATTCCACAGGGTGGGAGTAGCCCACGTTCAGCACGAGCTTCTCGCCCTGCATCTGCGCCCTGTAGCCGACGCCGACGATCTCCAGGTTCTTGGTAAAGCCCACGGTGGTGCCCACAACCATGTTGTTGATGAGCGTGCGGGTGAGGCCGTGCAGCGCGCGATGACGCTTGTCGTCGCTGGGACGCCGGACGGTGAGCACGCCCTTGTCCTGCTCAACGATCATGTCCGGCGAAATTTTCTGTGACAGCTCGCCCTTGGGGCCTTTCACGGTCACAACATTCGCTTCATCGACCGTAATTGTCACTCCGGCAGGGATGCTGACCGGAAGTTTTCCGATACGAGACATTTCTTCTTCTCCTTAATCTTGCTGTTTCTCTGTGGTTCGCGCCGCGCCTTACCAGATGTAGGCCAGCACTTCGCCGCCTACGCCCTGCTTGCGCGCTTCGCGGTCGGTCATGATGCCGCGGGAGGTGGAAATCACCGCCACGCCCAGACCGCCAAGCACCTTGGGGACTTCATCCTTGCGGGCGTATACGCGCAGGCCCGGGCGCGAGATGCGCTTGAGGCCAACGATGACGCGCTGCTTGTTGGGACCGTACTTGAGCTGGATGCGGAGGGTCTTTTTGATACCGTCCTCGACCGTCTCAAAGCCCTTGATGTAACCCTCGCTCACGAGAATGTCGGCAATCGCCTTCTTCACTGTGGAGGCGGGCACGTCAACGCTGTCATGCTTTGCCACCAAAGCATTGCGGATTCTGGTCAGCATATCTGCAATGGTATCTGTCATCTTCGTTTCCTCCTTTACCAGCTTGCCTTGCGCACACCGGGGATCTCGCCCTTGTACGCCAGTTCGCGGAAGCAAATGCGGCAGACGCCATATTTGCGAAGCACCGAATGCGGACGGCCGCAGATGCGGCAGCGCGTGTAAGCGCGGGTGCTGTACTTGGGGGTCCGCTGCTGCTTCAGTTTCATGCTTGTCTTTGCCATGCTACTCCTCCTTATCAGCCCTGAACGAACGGCATGCCCATCAGCGCCAGCAGCGCCTTGGCTTCCTCGTCCGTCTTGGCGCTGGTCACGAACACGATGTTCATGCCGCGCACCTTCTCGACATCGTCATAGTTGATCTCGGGGAAGATCAGCTGTTCCTTCACGCCCATGGCATAGTTGCCGCGGCCGTCGAAGGATTTGTCCGATACGCCGCGGAAGTCGCGCACGCGCGGGAGGACGATGTTCATCAGCTTGTCGGCAAAGTAGTACATGCGGTCGCCGCGAAGGGTGACCTTGGCGCCGATGCTCATGCCCTCGCGCACCTTGAAGTTTGCGACGGACTTCTTCGCCTTGCAGATGACGGCCTTCTGACCGGTGATCTGGCCAAGCTCTTTGGCGGCGGATTCGATTCCCTTCGGGTTGTCCTTTTCGGCGCCGAGCCCCATGTTGACGATGATCTTCTCCAGCTTGGGGATCTCCATGACGTTCTTGTAGCCAAACTTTTCCTTCAGCGCAGGAACGGTCTCGTTCAGGTACCTCTCCTTGAGGCGGGGCATTTCGGTGAACTCCGCCTGGGGAGCGCCTGCGGGCTTGTTTTCTTTCTTAGCTGCCACTTGTCTGTTCCTCCTTCCCGCGCTCAGTCGATTTTCGCGCCGCAGCTGTCGTTCTTGCAGTAGCGGACGCTCTTCATCTTCTTCTTGCCGGAGATTTCGACCTCTTCTACCTTATGGCCGACTCTCGTGGGCTTGCCGCACTTGGGGCAGACCAGCATCACGTTGGAAACGTGAATGGTGCCTTCCTTCTCAATGCGGCCGCCGGGTTCGCCCTGACGGCGCGGCTTGACGTGCTTTGTGATCATGTTGGCGTTCTGCACGACAACGCGCTCTTTCTCGGGATAGGCGACCAGGATTTTGCCCTGCTTGCCCTTGTCCTTACCGGAGATGACAACGACGGTATCGCCCTTTTTGACGTTCAGTTTGTTCATGTCGTGTTCCTCCCTTACAGCACTTCCGGCGCGAGAGAGACGATCTTCATGTAGCCCTTCTCGCGCAGCTCCCGCGCGACGGGCCCGAAGATACGCGTTCCGCGCGGGTCCTTCTGGTCGTTGATGATGACGGCTGCGTTGTCGTCAAAGCGGATGGAGCTGCCATCCGGACGCTGCACGCCCGACACCGTACGCACGACGACCGCGCGCACGACGTCCTTTTTCTTGACGGCGCCGCCCGGGGAAGCCGTCTTGACGGAGGCAACGATCACATCGCCGATGTTCGCGGATTTGACCTTCGAGCCGCCCAGCACGCGAATGCACATGATTTCCTTCGCGCCGCTGTTGTCCGCGATTTTCAATCTGGTTTGCGGTTGAATCATTTTTCTCGTTCCTCCCCTGCTTACTTCGCCTTTTCGATGATCTCGACCAGGCGCCATCTCTTGTCCTTGGAGATGGGGCGGGTCTCCATGATCTTCACGGTGTCGCCGATGCCGCACTCGTTCTTTTCATCATGGGCCTTGAACTTGCGGGTACGGTTGACCATCTTGCCGTAGAGCGGATGGCGAACCTTGGTTTTGATGGCGACCACGATGGTCTTATCCATTTTATCGCTGACAACGACGCCGACGCGGGTCTTGCGATATCCTCTTACTTCCATCTTACTTGTCCTCCTTCTGCTCACTCGGCGGCAGCCTTGAGCTCGCGCTCGCGGATGATGGTCTTTACTCTGGCAATATCCTTCTTGCACTCGCTGATCCGCTGGGGATTGTTGAGCTGGCCGGTAGCCGATTGAAAGCGAAGGTTGAACAGCTCGGTCTTGAGCTCCTTTTCGCGCTCGGCGAGCGCGTCGTTCGACAAGTCTCTAAACTTATTAGCCTTCATTGCTTTCACCACCTTCGATCTCTTTGCGCACGATCTTGCTCTTGAGCGGGAGCTTGTGCATCGCAAGGCGGAGCGCCTCGCGCGCGGTCTGCTCATCCACGCCCGCGATTTCAAACATCACGCGGCCGGGCTTGACGACCGCCACCCAGTATTCGGGCGAGCCCTTGCCGGAACCCATGCGGGTTTCCGCCGGCTTTTCCGTAACGGGCTTGTCGGGGAAAATCTTGATCCAGACCTTACCGCCACGCTTGATGTAACGCGTCATGGCGATACGGGCGGCTTCGATCTGGTTGCTGGTCACCCATGCGGGTTCGGACGCGACGAGGCCGTATTCACCATAGGTGATGGTGTTGCCACGAAGGGCCTTGCCCTTCATGCGGCCGCGGAACACTCTGCGGCGCTTGACTCTCTTGGGCATCAACATGGTTTATCTGCCTCCTTCCTCATTCTTGGCGGCGTTGCGCTTGCCGAGGACCTCGCCCTTGTAGATCCAGACCTTGCAGCCGATGCGGCCGTAGGTGGTGTGCGCCTCGGCAAAGCCGTACTGGATATCCGCGCGCATGGTCTGCAGCGGGATGGAACCGTCGTGATAGCCTTCGGTTCTGGCGATCTCCGCGCCGCCCAGACGGCCGGAGCACATGAGCTTGATGCCCTTGACGCCGTTCTTCTGCATGGAGCGGCCCATGGCCTGCTTCATCGCGCGGCGGAAGCTGATGCGCTTCTCAAGCTGCGCTGCGATGTTCTCCGCAACCAGCTGCGCGTCTGCATCCGCATCACGAACTTCCATGATGTTGACGTTGACGGGCTTGCCGATGGCCTTGCGGATGTCCTCCTTGATGGCCTCGATGCCGGCGCCGCCCTTTCCGATCAGCAGGCCCGGACGCGCGGTGTAGATGCTGACGGTAATCTTGCCCGCCGCGCGCTCGATCTCGATGCGGGAGATGGACGCGCTGTAGTATTTCTTCTTGACGAACTCGCGGATCTCATGATCCTCGACCAGATAGTCGGCAAAGTCCTTTTTGGAGGCGTACCAGCGCGTATTCCAGTCGCGGATGACGCCAACACGGAAGCCGTTCGGATTAACTTTCTGACCCATTCTTCTTCCTCCTTACTTTGCCTGCTGATCCAGCACGATGGTGATGTGGCTCGTGCGCTTGCGGATGCGGGACGCGCGGCCGTGGGATCTCGGGCGGTAGCGCATCAGGGTCGGCCCCTGATTGGCGTACACCTCCGCGACATAGAGGTCGTCGCGGTTGAGCTCCAGGTTGTTCTCGGCGTTGGCGACCGCGCTCTTGAGGAGCTTGAGCACCGGCTCGGTGGCCGCCTTGGGCGTGTACTGCAGGATGGCTTCCGCTTCCCGGACGCTCTTGCCGCGGATCAGGTCGATAACGATCTTGACCTTGCGGGAGGAGATGCGCACATAGCGTGCGATCGCATGCGGCCGCTTATCTGCATTCTCACGGCGCTTGGCCGCTTTTTCTCTCATTCTGGTTGCCATGTGTCGTTCCTCCTTACCTTGCAGACGAGGACTTCTCGGAACCCTTGTGTCCTCGGAACGTGCGCGTGGGCGCAAATTCGCCCAGCTTGTGGCCGACCATTTCCTCGGTCACATAGACGGGGACGTGCTTTCTGCCGTCATGCACCGCGATGGTGTGTCCGACCATCTGCGGGAAGATCGTGGAGGCGCGGGACCAGGTCTTTACCACGGTCTTTTTGCCGCTCTCGTTCATCGCATCGATACGCGAAAGCAAACGCGCTTCGACAAACGGTCCTTTTTTAACCGATCTGCTCATTTCCGTTCTCCTCCCAATTACTTGCCGCTGCGGCGACGCACGATGTACTTGTCGCTCTTGTTCTTGGTCTTTCTCGTCTTGTAGCCGAGCGCGGGCTTGCCCCACGGGGTGACCGGGCCGGGACGGCCGATGGGGCTCTTGCCCTCGCCGCCGCCGTGCGGGTGGTCGCAGGGGTTCATGACCGAGCCGCGAACCGTCGGGCGGACGCCCATGTGGCGCTTGCGGCCGGCCTTGCCGATCTGGATGTTGCCATGATCGATGTTGCCAACCTGGCCGATGGTGGCCTTGGCGCCGAGGGGGATCAGGCGGACTTCGCCGCTGGGCAGGCGCACCTGCGCGTACTTGCCCTCCTTGGCCATGAGCTGCGCCGCGTTGCCCGCGGAGCGGACCAGCTGCGCGCCCTTGCCAGGCTTGAGCTCGATGCAGTGGATCATGGTGCCCACCGGGATGTTCTGCAGCGGGAGCGCGTTGCCGACCTTGATGTCGGCGCCCTCGCCGGAAACCACCGTTTCGCCGACCTTCAGGCCGAAGGGAGCGATGATGTAGCGCTTTTCGCCGTCCGCATAGTGCAGCAGGGCGATGTTCGCGCTGCGGTTGGGGTCGTACTCAATGGTCGCGACCTTTGCGGGGACGTTGTCCTTGTTGCGCTTGAAGTCGATGATGCGGTACTTCCTGCGCGCGCCGCCGCCCTGATGGCGGACGGTGATCTTGCCGGAGAAGTTCCTGCCGCCCTTGCCGCGAAGGTCCGTGGTGAGCGACTTTTCCGGCGTGCTGCGGGTGATCTCGTCGAATGCGGAGACCGTCATGCCGCGCTGACCCGGTGTGGTCGGGTTAATCTTTCTGATAGCCATGTGTGCCTCCTTACTGCGAGATGCTGTCGAAGAACTCGATGCCCTTGCTGTCCTTCTTGAGCTTCACATACGCCTTCTTGGTGGAAGGCCGGCGGCCCTTGTGGGCGCCCTGGCGCTTCATCTTGCCAAGAGAGTTGATGGTATGGACGCTGTCCACCTGAACGCCGAAAATCTGCTCCACGGCGCTGCGGATCTCGATCTTGTTGGCGTTCTTATCGACCACGAACGTATAGGTCTTGTCCGGCAGGTGGTCGTAGCTTTTCTCTGTGAGAACCGGCTCTTTGATGATGTCGTACGGGCTCTTCATCAGACGTACACCTCCTCGATCTTCTTCGCCGATGCCTCGGTGAGGATCAGCTTTTTGTACTTGAGAATCTCATAGACGTTCAGCGTGCCCACCAGGGTCGTCTTGACGCCGGGGATGTTGCGCGCGGCGCGCTCGACGGTATCGTTGCTGCCGTCGAGGACGATCAGCGCCCTGTCGGCCTTGACCGCGTCCAGCGCCTTGACCATCTCCTTGGTCTTCGGAGCCGCCAGGTTCAGCTCGTTGAATACGATGAGGTCGGTATCCTGCACCTTGCTGGACAGCGCGGATTTCATCGCCAGGCGCTTGACCTTCTTGTTCACGCGGATGGTGTAATCCCGGGGCTTCGGCGCGAACACGACGCCGCCGTGCCGCCACTGCGGGGCGCGGGTCGAACCCTGACGGGCTCTGCCGGTGCCCTTCTGCCGCCACGGCTTGATACCGCCGCCGCGGACCTCGGAGCGGGTCAGCGCGCTCTGGGTGCCCTGACGCTGGTTGGCGAGGTAGGCCTTGACAACCTCGTGCAGAACGTGATTGTTGACCTCCTGGCCAAAGGTGTTATCGGAAAGCTCGATCTCGCCGACGGTCTTTCCGCTGATGTCGTAAACTGCTACTTTCGGCATGAAAGGTTCCTCCTTCCTTACTTCACGGTGCTCTTGACGGAGACCATGCTGCCCTTTGCGCCGGGGATGGCGCCCTTGACCAACAGGAGGTTCCGCTCTGCGTCCACGCGCACGATCTCGAGGTTCTGCACGGTGACGTTCTCGCTGCCCATGTGGCCGGGCAGGTGCTTGGTCTTAAAAACTTCGCCGGGATAGGTGCAGGCGCCCATGGAGCCCGCCACGCGGTAGCTGTGGGAGCCGTGGGTCTTGCGGCCGCGGGCCTGATTCCAGCGCTTGATGGTGCCGGCAAAGCCCTTGCCCTTGCTCCTGCCGGAGACGTCAACGCGGTCGCCAACCTCGAACACGTCCGCCTTGATGACCTGGCCGACCTCGTAGGAGGCGGCGTCATCGAGCTTGAACTCCTTGCAGTAGCGCATGGCCTTCTGGCCGGCCTTGGCGAAGTGGCCGATCATGGGCTTGTTGGAGAGCTTTTCGCGAATCTCGCAAAAACCCACCTGAATCGCTTCGTATCCATCGGCGCCGATGGTTTTCTTCTGAACGACGGGGCAGGGACCGGCTTCGATCACTGTGACGGGGATCATGGTACCGTCAGACAGGAACATCTGCGTCATACCGACCTTTTTGCCCAAAATGGCTTTTTTCATTAGGTTTACCTCCGATTATTTACAGCTTGATCTCGATGTCGACACCGGCCGGAAGATCCAGCTTCATCAGCGCGTCAACGGTCTTGGACGAGGGCTGCAGAATGTCAATCAGGCGCTTGTGGGTGCGCATTTCAAACTGCTCGCGGGAGTCCTTATACTTGTGGGTCGCGCGGAGAATCGTGACGATTTCCTTCTCCGTGGGCAGCGGGATGGGGCCGGAAACCTGAGCGCCCGTTCTCTTGGCGGTATCGACGATCTTCTCGGCGCTCTGGTCGATCAGACTGGCCTCGTATGCCTTGAGCTTGATGCGGATTCTGTTTGCCATATTATTTGATGTCCTCCTTGTCGTGGTTCGGGGGCTGTACACCGAGCCGTGTGTTTCCCTCTTCATAAGGCACGCGCAGCCGCGGCGGCTGTGCTCTCGTTCGGGACGGCACGAATTCGGCGGTTTCCCCCCGCCCGTCTTGCGGGCGTCGGGTCTGACGGAAATTACCCGGATGGCAGAACCGGCAACCTCCCGTTCATCCCATATTCGCAGGGCAAAATGCGCCCATGGCGCGAACGTTAATTATTTTACAGGATGCAAGCGTAAAATGCAAGATGTTTTTTGGACTTTTTTTGAAGCAATTTCGGGCGCTTTCCGTCCTTTCAGGCAGGTCCGATCTGCCGAAAGACCGTCCTCCCGCCCTCCGTTTCAATCCGGTACAGCGTGCCGGCGGAAGCGCTGCCGGCAAACAGCTCCGGCAGTTGTTCCTTCGCCAGCGGTATGTCCCGGACAAAATAGAGATATGTGCAGCCATGCTCCGCAATCGTATCCATCAGCTTCTGCCGGATTTGCGCAATCTGCCCGGCGTTGGCTCCCTGCCCCCGGTTGATGCAGGTGTTGTCGTAATAGTTGGCCGCCCTGATACCGTAATCCAGCAGAGCATAGTAAAGCTCATGGTGCAGAACGTCTGTCTCTCCGCGCGGAAAGGCCAGATAGATTCGAACGTTTTCCCCCGGCCCGTTCTCCTCCGCGTTCACAGCCTCCGCAATCTGTGCAGCGGTCTGCGCGGCACCTTCCGCATATTTTGCGGGCCTCCTGTCAAGCCCCAGAGGAAACACCGCGACCAGCAGCGCCAGCGCGCAGGCAAACGCAAGCCTGCTCCACTCGTTTTTCATAATCGCCGCTTCAACCCTCGTTTGCCCCGCTTCGAGAAAGCTCAGCACGATCAGCGTGATATTGGCCTGAGCTATTGTGCCGATATAGCGGGCATAGCTGGGCATGTTCCCGTCGAACCCGTTACGAAACAGCAGGTACAGCCCGGCGATGTAGGCAAGGTTCATGCCTCCTGCGATGAGCAGAAGAAGCTTCTGCCGCCGCCGTCTTTCCTCCGTGAACAGCCCCAGCGTCAGCAGGCCAAGGCCGAGGCAAAGCGCTCCCGTCGTGGCATAGGTGGCAAGCTCCGGGCCGCCCCAGTTGGCAAATACCGGCGAAGAAACGATATCCCGTTTCAGCAGTGCTGTGAAAAACTCGGGCAAAAAGATGGCGTCGTCCGCCGTGGCCGATAAGGGGATATGGTTTTTCACCCCCGCCATTCCCAGCAGGAGTTGCCAAAGCCCAAACAACAGCAGCGGAAGCGCCGCCGCAGCCAGCAGCCGGAGCCAGCGCCGACCCCTGCGCACCCTCTTTCCCGACGGAGCTCCGTCCTTTGTCAGCAGCAGCGCCGCCGGCAGCGCAAGGGCCGCCAGCAGAACGCCGGAATCCTTGAGAAGCGCCAGCGCGGACAGCGCCGCCGCAAGCCGCGCGGACTCAAACCAGCCTGGCAGGCCCTCCGCCGCCGCCAGAAAGACCGCGCAGCCCAGCGTCAGCCCCAATACCACGTCTATATACAGGGAACGATAGGCATACAGTCCGTCAAAGCCCGAATTACCAAAGAACATCGGCAGCACAAACAGCAGCAGCAGCGCTGCGGCGTTCATCCAAAGCTGCTTCCAGCGCAGGTTTTTCAGCGCCGGGAGCGCCATCATAAGGCCGAAAACAGCGTAGGCCCAGTAAAGCCTTGCCGGTGTGAAGCTGCCGCCGGCCTTTTCAATAAAATAACAGAACAGCGCCATGCCCGGCGGATAGGACTGCATGTTTGCATACAGCAGCGCATCCGCCCCCAGCTGCAACCGTTCCGTAACATACAGGGCCTTGGGATATGCCGCCCAAAGCCGCAGCTCATCCCATGCGTTGACCGTGTTTCCCTGCACCAGCAGCCAGACGGCCACACAGAGCGTCAAAAAGACCGCCATGCCCGGCGTACACAGCCGCGCAAGGAAGCCGGAACGATACCCCCCCGTTGTACTATTAGAAAAATAGCGCCTGCACAGCAGCCACAGCACAGCGCAATCGCCGTCCAGTAGCCCCATGCCAGCCTGTCCGCCGCATAAAAGAGATACAGCAGTACGATCAGCCCGCCCGCCGTCAGCGGCATGGCCTCCTCCGCCCTGCGGCCCAGAGCGGCCGCAAGCACGCTGCCCGAGCAGAGCAGCAGGATCGCCGGCAACAGATTAAGCATGGTTCTCTCCCCCCTATTCCGTCAGCGTCGCGTGGTACAGCTGCGCGTAAACGCCGGCCCGCTCCAGCAGGGCCTCATGCGTTCCGCGCTCGCGGATGCCCTGCTCGTCGATGACAACGATCTCGTCTGCATGCTTGACGGTGGACAGCCGGTGCGCGATGACCAGCGTTGTACGGCCCCGGGAAAGCTCGTCAAAGGAATGCTGAATATCCGTCTCCGTCACCGTATCCAGCGCGCTCGTCGCCTCATCGAGAATGAGGATGGGCGGGTTTTTGAGGAACAGCCGCGCGATGGAAATGCGCTGCTTCTGCCCGCCGGAGAGCAGGATGCCCCGCTCACCCACGGCGGTTTCATAGCCCTCGGGGAACTTCATGATTTCCTCATGAATTCGCGCGCGCATGGCGGCCTCCACAACCTCCTCGTCGCTGGCGTCGATGCGGCCGTAGCGGATGTTCTCCATAACGGTTCCCGCAAACAGGAACACATCCTGCTGCACGATGCCCACGTTGCGGCGGAGCGAATTCAGCGACACGCTGCGGATGTCCCGCCCGTCGATGGAGACGCTGCCGGACTGAATCTCGTAGAATCGCGGAATCAGGTGACAGAGCGTGGTCTTGCCGCCGCCGGAGGGGCCCACCAGCGCCAGCGTCTCGCCGGGCCGCACGGTCAGATTGATGTGGGAAAGCACGTTCCTGCCGCCGTCATAGGCAAAGCTCACATCATCGAAACGGATCTCGCCGCGCACATGCTCAAGCGGCTTTGCATCCGCCGCGTCCCGGATGTCCGGCTCGATGTCCATGATTTCGCAAAAGCGGGAAAAGCCCGCCATACCCAGCAGATACATCTCCGCAAAGCTGGCAAGCCGCTTTACCGGCGTCACGAAGGAGGATACGTACAGCGTGAAGGTGATGAGCAGCACCGGATCCAGCGAGCTGGAATAGATGAGATAGCCGCCCACGCCCAGCACCACGATGTTGAACAGGCCGATGAAGAACTCCGTACCGCTGTTGAACCAGGCCATGCTGCGGTAAAAGGCGTCCTTGGCGTGCATGAAGCGCCGGTTGCCCTGCTCAAACTTTTCCAGCTCGTGGGCCTCGTTGGTAAAGGCCTTGGCCACCCGCGCGCCGGAAATGCTGGACTCGATGCCCGCATTGATCTCCGCCACCCGCTCCTTCACCTTCAGCGAAGTCCTGCGCATGCGCACGCGCATCCCCATCACATAGGTCAGCATCACGGGCAGCACACAGAGGAGCGCCAGCGCCAGCCGCCACTCGATGGTAAACATGATAAGAAAGGAGCCGAGAATGGTCAGCAGGGAGATGATGACGTCCTCCGGCCCGTGGTGCGCAAGCTCCGTGATGTCGAACAGGTCGTTCGTCGCCCGGGACAGGAGCTTGCCGGTGCGAATCTTATCAAAAAAGCTGAATTGCAGCTTTTGAATGTGGGAGAAGATGTCGCGCCGGATGTCCGCCTCCATGCGCACCCCCAGCTGATGCCCCCAGTAATTGATGACGTAAAGCATGGCCGAACGCAGCACATATCCAAAAAATGCCAGCACGATCAGCCAGACAAAGCGCGTCACCAGCGCGGGCGCCAGAACCATCTCGGGCAGGAGCGTCCGCAGGATGTACTGCGTCAGCAGAGGAAAGGCAAGGTCGATTGCCGCGACCACCAGCGCGCAGGCCATGTCCAGCAGGAACAGCCGCAAATGCGGTTTATAATAGGCTAGAAAGCGCTTTAACTGTTTCATGCAAAGTATCGTACCAATTCTGCGAAAAAATGGCAAGCCCCCTGTTCCGGCAGGGGGCGCTTTGCCGGGGGCCGGAGCTTCGGTCGGCCGGCGGCGGGGCCTCAAAGGAAGGTCGCCGCCCGCCCCGGCCTTTGGGGAGCCCGACGGACGGTTCTCCCCCTCCCTGCGGGATCTCCCGTCCGGCTGCGGGCAGGCGGCGGCTTGCGGGCCCCGCAGCGTCCTCCGCGGGGGCGTCGGCCGTCCGCTATTCCACCCGGATGTTTTCCACGCCGTATTCCAGGATGAGAATCATCCGCTCGTTGCGCGAGCGATTGGTCTCAACGGCGAGCTTGTTCAGCTTTTGCAGCAATTCCTCCGAAATGCGCAGCGGATGAGGCGCTTGCCGTCGTCCCCGCGGCGCTTGATGGTAAGAGGCTTTGCCTCCCTGATGTCGTCCATTGTGTCCCACTCCGTTTCTCTACGGAATAATTGTAGCTTGCCAAATCCGGGCAAGACATATAATATTAAACTGTCTTGACAGCAATACATATTGCTATCTAAACAGACTTCATTTTTAGGGAGGCTTTGTCTGTGAAAAGAAGGTTCCTGTCTCTGTTGCTCGTGCTCGCCCTGGGGCTGACCCTGCTGCCCGCCCCCGCGCTGGCGTTTACCCAGCTCCAGGCCCTCCTTATTGTCCAGGACGGATTCCCTGTTATGAATGTCGTCGCAGCACCCGGCGCCAGGAGGACGCTGAAGGCCTACGTCTTCGACTCGGACGCTCGCAACTTATCCGCCGCCACGGGCAGGACCTTTCAGTGGCAGAGCACCCAGGATTTTAACGAAGTTGCGTTTCAACCCATCAACTGGCAGGATATGCCCGGCGCGACCAGGCAATCCCAAGCCGTTACAGCGCCGGCAGCGGGAACCATAACGTTTTATCGGGTTATCATCGACGGCGAGAACAGCGCCTGGTGCGCCCTGGCAGGCAGCAGCAGCAACACCCAGGTCACGGGCGCAACCGACCCCATAGACCAGATCGTGGAGGAGGGAGAGACCGCAACCTTCAACGCAGCCTTCAACGCAACGCCCAATGCCGACAAGCTGTTGGTTACCTGGTACGTTTCCCGGGACGGCGGTATCTCTTACGATGAGGTTGGGCAGGGCGAGAGCTATACCACCGCCCCCGTTACCCTGAGCAACAACGGATATCGATATTTTTATGAGATTACGGAGAAGTTCCGCGGTTTTTCCATGTACCATTACCTTTCTGCCGCCGACGCCCGCCTCACCGTGGTCCTACCGGGGCAGGAGCAGCCCGCAGGCCCCATTCCTCCCACGGGCGATTCCGCAACGCCGTATCTTCTGGGCGGGCTTGCAGCCCTGCTGCTGCTGGGTCTTGGGATCAGTCTGACGGTCCGCCGCCGGCAGAACGGCTGATCCGCCCTGTTCCCCCGCGCGCATGTCAACCAACGCATACCGCCATAAGCGCCCCCACCGCAGAAAAAGGGGGGCGCCGCTGGTCAGCCTGCTGCTGCTGGCGGCGCTGCTGCCCGTACTCTTTCTGCTGCTGCGTTCGCTGAACGTCTACCGCAAAAACCGCCAGTTCTACGAGGCGCTGAACGAAAGCGTTCTCCTCTCTGAAGCGACGCCGGCCGCAGCGCAGACCCAGCCCCCTGCATCCACGCCTGCGCTGATCACGGGCTCCGTCCCCTGGCAGGACGAGCCGCCCGCGGGCAGCGACGGCCTTTCCGTCTCTAACCGTCCCACCCTAAGGGGCGTGGGCCTCCCCTTCCGCGGGAAGTCCGCGCTTCCCGGCGCCGGGGAGGCCGCGCTGGCGCAGGCCGGCTTCACCGTGGACTGGAGGTCGCTCAAAAAGCACAACCGCCATGTGAAGGCCTGGCTGTACTGTGCGGATACCAACATCAGCTATCCGGTTGTGCAATACAAGGACAACGAGTATTACCTCACCCACAACTTCGATTCCAACGAGGACGATTCCGGCACGCTGTTTTTCGACTGCCGGAACGCCCTCTCCAACGGGGCCGAAAACTGGATTATCTACGGCCATCGTCGCAACGACCGCAGCATGTTCGGCTCGCTTGTGAAATTCGCCGAGCGCAGCTACTACAAAGAGCATGCGAACATGTATCTGATTCTGGAAAATCGCGCCTATCGGGTGGAGCTGTTCTCCTGCCGCACCATACACGCCGAGGAGAAGTATTTCGCCGTCCTGTTCGACGGGCAGGCGGATTATGAAAGCTATCTGAACAAGGCGCTCTCTCAATCCTACTGGCAGCCGCTCAACCCGCCGGATACAGCCGGCCCCATCCTGACGCTGGCCACCTGCTCCACCTACGCTGGCGACAATGAACCTCGCCTGCTGCTGCACGGCCGGCTCATCCTCATCGGCGAGGACTGACCGCAACGCGCAAAAAAGCCGGGTGGCTTCAGGGCTGCTCTGCCAATGTCCCCGCGGCGCGGTCTGTTTGCGTATCCAAAAAAAATGCGCCGGGGAAAGCCCCGGCGGTGTGTCAGCGGGAAGCATTTGCCCATGCTTCCCTTTTCTTTGTGTTACGGATGGATGAAATAATCCGCCAGATGCGCGCCGCGGTCTGCGCGGCGCAGGGCTTCCGCCCCTTATTGAAAGGTAAGCGCGCATTCAAAGCAGAGCGCATCCTCCACATAGCCCGCCACAAAGCTCGTCCCCTGCGCTTCGGCGGAGAACAGCGCGATTCGGTCGCCAAGCCGCGCCTCCTGCACAAAGTTGATGGAAAAATCCCGGAGCTCCCCTTCAAACAGGGCCGCCGGCAGCACATCGCAGGCCATATCCGCATAGACGGCGTTGTTCACATGACCGTTGCCGTCCAGATCGGAGTATACAACGGGCCGCTCCCCCGCGGGCGCCATGCCCTCCGGCAGGCGCAGGCGCTCCGGGTCGCCGCAGTCCAGCGGCAGATCCGTATGCGTTTCAAGCGGATGGGGAAAGCTCTTCGGCCGCACAATACGGCGCGTCTGCGGGTTGCAGAGAATCCATGCCGACCGGCCGGAAACAATGCGCTCCCCCGAGGCGTCGTCGATCGTATAATCGCGCATGCAGAAGGGGCCGGAAACGCAGCGCTCATAGGTGCCCAGCCGCACCCGCTCCTCTGCACGGATATTCCGCCGCAGATGGAAACGGGCCCGGGAGACGAGGAACATAAAGCCCTCCGCCCAAAGCCTGTCGTGGGGCAATCCTCTGAGACGGTAATCCTCCCCGGCAAGATCCGCGCCAATGCGCAGAAGCGTTGAAGGCTTACACCGCCCCGTAAAATCACAGAGCGAAAAATTCAATTCCGCTTCCCTCTCGCAAACTCCGTCGCCGCTGCGCCGCATGCCGAAACGGCCTCCCCTCTCCGGCCCGCCCGGATGGCGCCGGACCGATTGTTTTCCTGATTAGTATAGCAGCTTTGGCGGCAAGCTGCAAACCACGCCCCCGCGGTTCAACCCTCCACGCCGTAGCCGCCGGTCACCGGGTCGCGGAACAGCCCCAGCCGCGGCGGGCGAAAGGTAAACAGAAACTGGCAGAAGACCAGCAGCAGCAGACCAAGATACCCGCCGAGAACCGCTGTTGTTCCCGCAAGCGCGCCCCGGGCAAGGAGCACAAAGCCCAGAAGGTACGCCTCGCACACGCCGATGAGAAACAGAAGAATGTCCGCCAGAAGGAAATGTCGCCCCAGAATCCCCGAATAGATATAGTACAGCGCAACGACCGTGGCCATGCCATAGAATACGGAGCAGACCCGCACCGGCACAAATCCCGGCATGGACCGGCCATAACAGAAGAATTCCGCGACGGCGAACAGCAGCATGGGCGTGGCCAGGAGCTTGAGGTGCTCCCACACGCTCTCGTTGACTGCGCAAAAGGGCGCCATGGCCGGGCTCCTGTCCGCCCAGCCATAGCAGAAGTGCAGCAGCGTCCCCGCAGCGGCGGTGAACGCGGCGCCGCACAGCTGCCACGCAAGCAGGCCCATGCTTTCCCCAGCTCCCCTCCGGTTTTTGCTTCAATGTATGTCCGCGAAAAATGAAAAATGTATGCCCTGTGCGCTTTGCAACAATAAATAAAGTGTGCTATACTGTTGACTTGATTTTTCGCGCGTACCGCTGCGCGCGGCTTGGAGGGTATGTTATATGAAATGCGACGTGGTCATCATCGGCTCCGGCCCTGCGGGCATCTTCACTGCGCTTGAAATGGTCAAGCGCGGCAGCAGCAAGAAGATCATCATTGTGGAAAAGGGCCAGCCCGTGGAAAAGCGGCACTGTCCCAAGGATAAAACCCGGCGCTGCGTCAGCTGCAAGCCCTACTGCCATATCACCACGGGCTTTTCCGGCGCGGGCGCGTTTTCCGACGGCAAGCTCTCGCTGAACTATGAGATCGGCGGCGACCTGCCCACGCTCATCGGCGCCTCGCTGGCCCAGGAGACCATCGACTATGTGGATTCCATCTATCTGGACTTCGGCGCGGACACCAAAGTGGAAGGCGTCAGCAACACCGCCGCCATCAAGGAAATTCGCAAGCGCGCCATTCAGGCGGGCCTGAAGCTGGTGGACTGTCCCATCCGCCATCTGGGCACGGAGCGCGCGCAGGATCTCTACCTTGCCATCGAGCACTTTCTGCTGGACCACGGCGTGGAGCTGCTGTTCGGCTACGAATGCTCGGACCTGATCCTGCAATCCGGCCGCTGCCTCGGCGTCCGGATCGCAAAGGACGGCGACGGGCAGGAGATTCTGGCGGACGAAACGGTGGTGGCCACGGGCCGCAGAGGCGCGGAGTGGCTGGACCGGCTCTGCGAGGAGCACAGCATCGACCACATTCCCGGCACGGTGGACATTGGCGTGCGGGTGGAGGTGCGCAACGAGGTCATGGAGCAGGTCAACGAGGTGCTCTATGAATCCAAGCTCATCGGCTATCCGCTGCCCTTCAAGAACAAGGTGCGCACCTTCTGCCAGAACCCCGGCGGCTTTGTCAGCCAGGAGAACTACGACAACGACCTGGCCGTGGTCAACGGACATTCGTACAAGGATCTCAAGAGCGACAATACCAATCTGGCCATCCTCTGCTCGCACAATTTCAGCGTCCCCTTCAACCAGCCCATTGCCTATGCGCAGAAGGTGGGCGAGCTGACCAATATGCTGGGCGCCGGCCACATCCTCGTGCAGCGCTACGGCGACATTCTCTCCGGCAAGCGCACCTGGGAGAAGGAGCTGTCCCAGTCCAACGTGCGGCCCACGCTGCCGGACGCGGTGGCAGGGGATATCACCGCCGCCATGCCCTACCGCGCCATGGTGAACATCATCAACTTCATTCAGGCGGTGGATCACGTCGTTCCCGGCTTCGCCTCAACGGAAACGCTGCTGTACTCGCCGGAGCTGAAGTTCTACAGCAACCGGATCAAGATGGACGAGAACTTTAACACCAACATCGCCGGCCTGCACTGCCTCGGCGACTCCTGCGGCTGGACCCGGGGCCTGATGATGGCCTCGGTGATGGGTACGCTGATGGGGCGCAGGCTGTGCTAGGGCCGGGCGTTGTCACGCTGGACCTGCACGGCAAAAACGCCCATCAGGCAAGGGTGGCCATCGACGCCGCCCTGCGGCGCGCCGCAGGTTCCGCCTACCGGCTGCGGCTTGTCCACGGCCACAGCCACGGAACAGTCCTTCGCGACATGGTGGCGGAGACCTACGGTACGCATCCCGGCGTACTGCGGCTGTGCCGCATCGACGACAGCACGACGGATCTGGTGCTGCGCGAGCTGTAGCAGCCGGTTGGCCGGAAAAGACCAGGGCAGCCTGCGCCGCAGAGAAAGCCTTGCTGCGCAAGGACTTTTGCGGATTTGCCGCCCGGGAGCGAATGCGAGAGGCACCCCCCGAGAAAACCAGAAAAAGTGGCGAATCGCCACTATTTTGACACTCTGCGGGGCTGCCGCCCCCGATCAATCCCGGGATTTTACGACAGACTGAAGCGCCGCGGGTGTCCGCGGCGCTCCTATTCTTTCCTCTTATCGTTTTCCGTCTCTCAGGGTACGGGCGTTCCGGAGGGCGGCGTGCTCTGCATCGCGATAAAGTCCGCCTTCATATAGCCGTACTCGCCCGATGCGGCGATTTCCACATAGGCCCAGTCGTTGGTCTGAAAGAACACATAAACCTGCGTCCCCTTTGAAAACTGGCCGAGGGCGGTATAATCCGTGCCGGGGCCGTTGCGCAGCATAACGGTGGAAGCGCTCACGCGTCCGCCCACCGCGCCCTCGGGAATCTGCGTGGGGATGGGTTCCGGGGTAATTCCGCTGGTTTCCACAAACTTCTGCGAGATGAAGCCGTATTTGCCGATGGCAACCACCTGCACGAAGTAGAAATCGCCCTCCACGGCATATACCTTGAGCTTGGTGCCCTTGGCAAAATCCGTACCGATGATGTTGTCATTGGTGGAGGGGCCGGCACGCAGGTTCACGCCGCCGGTGGAGAGCTTGCCCTCCCGGTAATTGGCGGCCTCCTCCGGGCTCGGTGTCCGGCTGACGGCGGCGGGCGTGGGAGAGGGGGTGGCCGGCGTGGTGGGTTCCGGCGTGATATAAATGGTAGGCGTGGGCTGGAAGGTGGGTTCCAGCGTTGTGGCGGAAGCGCCGGAAACCAGGTTGTCCAGCGCGCTGCCGCCGGTTGCGTCCGGGCTCGGGCTGGTTTGCTGTACGTTGCTCAGGGGGCTGCCGGAACCGGTGATCTTCCCCTCCGGGGACAGCGAAGCGCCGCCCGCAGCGCGGGAGATCAGATACACACAGCCGAGTACCAACAATATGAAAGCCGACAAGACCAGATAGCCAAAGGGTGTCAGGCGTATCCGCTTCCTGCTTCTGCTCGCGCTCATACTCCTCCTGCAACATGCAACCGGCAACGA
The DNA here is from genome assembly GCA_004554165.1 of Clostridiales bacterium. Classification (GTDB taxonomy): domain Bacteria; phylum Bacillota; class Clostridia; order Christensenellales; family CAG-138; genus CAG-1024. The sequence continues at coordinate 55,179 of SFNQ01000009.1, forward strand.
AAAATACTTGTGCTCCCATTCATGTGGTAACACAATATGTAGTATAAACCAATCCTGTGTAAAAAGAAAGCGCTTTTTGTAAAAATATTAATAATTTATGAATTTACCGTGATTTTCCTGGGAGATTTCTGGAAACCCGGCGGTATTGTTCCGCTCAGAGCAGCGCCAGCAATACATCCCGCAGCCGGGCAACGCTGTCGCACAGAAAGTCGGGCTCCGCCTGCCGCAGCGCCTCCCGTCCGTCGAAGGAGGCGTAGCTGACCGCGGCCACCCGCATGCCCACCCCATGCGAAAAGCGCACGTCCGCCACCGTGTCCCCCACGTACACGACTTCCTCCGGGCCGAGCCCAAAGCGCCGGAAGGCCTCCCGCGCCCGTTCGTCCTTTACCTCCCGCTCCGGGTCGCCCCCGCCGATATAGGAAAAGTACCGGTCAAAGCCGAAAAAACGCAGCGAGATTTCCAGCGTTCTGCGGCTGCGGCCCGAGATCACGCCCAGCGGCAGGCCCCGCACAGACAGCTCCTCCAGCAGCGCCGCAATCCCCGGCACGGGCGCAGGGCAGAGGACGGCATGCTCCCGCTCCAGGCGGGCGGCATAGGCTTCGTAGGCCTCGTCGCCCCTCGCCCCGCAGATCAGCCGCATCGCCCCGGGCTCCGACAGTCCGAACCCCCGGCGCACCTCCGCGCCGGATACCGGACGGCCCAGCACGCCTGCCATTACCTGGCGCTGCACGTCCAGCACGAAGCGCTGCGTGTCCGCAAGCGTCCCATCCATGTCGAACAGAACCGCCCGGGCGCGCACCGTCTCCGTCCGCGAGCCTGCCGCAACCAACGCCCGCTCCCCCTGCTCCATCAAAACAGCTTCTCCGGGTACAGCCCCGCTTCCGTCATATCCGCCATGGCCTTGACCACGCCCGGCTTATCCTCCCGGTAGGTCACGCCGTACCAGCGGTCCGGCGAGGGCAGCACATCCACGCTGGCCTTTCCCTCGCGCAGCAGCCTGCCCACCTCCATGGGGATGTACATCTCCGCCTTCTCGGGGTTCTCCGGAACGGTTCCCGCGAGAAAGCCCGGGAAGGCGCTGCCAAGCTCCCTGAAGATACTGGGCGTAAAGCCCCACATGTTCATGGAAACCAGGTTGTCCGCCGGGATGCGGACAAAGGTTTTTCCCTCGTCCTCCGTATAGGCGGGTCCCCCGGGCGTGCGCACCACGCGCATGCGCTCCACCACGTTGACCAGCCTGCCCTGCTCATCCCGCTCGCAGATGCCGCGGGCCACATGTCCGTTGTCGGTCAGGGTGTTGTCCAGCAAAAAGCCCACCATGCAGTAATCGTACCGCTCTCCGTCCTTCGCCCGCAGCAGCCGGTCATAGAGCAGGCGGAAGGCGTGCTTTCCATAGTAATCGTCCGCATTGATGGCGGCAAAGGGTCCGTCGATCACGTCCTCGCAGCAGAGGATGGCATGGGCGGTGCCCCAGGGTTTTTTGCGATTGGCGGGCGGCTCGTAGCCCCGGGGCAGCTTTTCCGTCAGCTCCTGAAAGACATAGTCCACCTGCATGTGTTTTGCAATGCGCTCACCGATGGCGCTGCGAAAATCGGCCTCGATGCGCCGGTTGATGATGAACACCACCCGTTCGAAGCCCGCCTCCATGGCATCGAACAGGGAATAGTCGATGATGATTTCCCCGTTTTTGCCCACGGGATCGATCTGCTTGAGCCCGCCGTAGCGCGAGCCCATGCCCGCAGCCATGACCACGAGTACCGGTTTTTTCATAAGAATGTCTGCCGCCTCCTCAATAAATTTTCTTAATTGTCCCTGATTCTGTGCGGAGCGCGCCGGGCGCAGCCGGCGGGTTACCCCCCCTCCGCTGGTAACATTATAGGTGTTTTGCCCCGTCCTGTCCAGACACGGCGAAAAGCCCCCTGCGGAAAAAATCGATTTCTATAAAAATATATCGTTAAAATTATATAGAATCTCTTTCCTCCCGGCATATACTTATGTTAAAATGGGCATGGCACATTTTGATACGTTCATTTGTTACCACATATTACGAGGAGGTCACTATGGCAAAACAAAAGACTGTGGTCCCGTTCAAGGGTACTGCGGAGCAGGAAGCGCAGCTGCGCGAGGTCATCGCATCCCATCGCGACATGCAGGGCTCGCTCATGCCCGTGCTGCAGAAGGCGCAGGACATCTACGGCTACCTGCCCGTTGAAGTGCAGAGCATCATCGCGGAGGGGCTTGGCCTTTCCCTCGAACAGGTCTACCAGGTCGTCACCTTCTACAGCCAGTTTGCGCTGAACCCCACCGGCAAGTACCGCATCGCGGTATGCCTGGGCACGGCCTGCTACGTCAAGGGCGCGCAGAACGTTCTCGACGAGCTTGAAAAACAGCTGGGCATCAAGGCGGGCGGCACCACGCCGGACGGTCTGTTCACGCTGGAGGCCACGCGCTGCCTCGGCTGCTGCGGCCTTGCGCCGGTCATGACGGTCAACGAGGAGGTCTACGGCCGTCTGGTGCCCGAGGACGTGAAGGGGATTCTCGCCAAGTATAACTGACCGCCCCATCCCCGCTTTCATCCCTTTGGCGCACATTTCATGAACGGAGGACGCCCATGAAAATCCGCAAGATTGCAGAGCTGCTCCAAGCCGACGTGCTCTGCTGCGACGAACGGCTGGACGAGGAGGTTTACGCCGCCTGCGGCAGCGACATGATGAGCGACGTGCTGGCCTACGTCAAAAACCAGGCCATTCTCCTGACGGGGCTGGTCAACGCGCAGGTCATCCGCACGGCCATGATGATGGATATGCATTGCGTCGTGTTCGTCAGAAGCAAGCAGCCCTCGCCCGAGATGGTCTCGCTTGCACGGGAGAACGGCATCGTCGTGATGCGAACGGATTTCCGCATGTACGAGGCCTGCGGCACGCTCTACAGCAACCGTCTGGGCTGCGAGGGCGGCGCGCATGACTGAGCCGCTGCGTTTTCATTACCTGGTGGACGGCGGTAACTTCACCTCTGCGGGCGAAGCCTCCGTGGAGGTGAAAAAAAAGCTGCGCCAGCTGGGGTTCTCCCCGGAGGTCATCCGCTGTGTATCCATCGCCATGTACGAGGGCGAGATCAATATGGTCATCCATGCCCGGGGCGGCGAGGCGGAGGTGCTGGTCTATCCCGACCGCATCGAGATCATCCTCACCGATCAGGGGCCCGGCATTGCGGATATCGGCCTTGCGATGCAGGAGGGTTACTCCACCGCGCCGGACAACATCCGCACGCTGGGCTTTGGCGCGGGCATGGGCCTGCCGAACATGAAGCGTTATACCGATGAAATGCGCATAGAATCCACCGTGGGCGTGGGCACAAAGATCAGCATGACGGTTCTCGTCAACAAATAAGAGGTGGCCAAATGGCTGGAAATTACACGCATTCGGTTTCTCTTGACGTTGAAAAATGCAGAGGCTGCACCAACTGCCTCAAGCGCTGCCCGACGGAGGCCATCCGCATTCGCGACGGGCACGCGGTCATCAACTCCGAGGTTTGCATCGACTGCGGCGAATGCATCCGCGTATGCCAGTACAAGGCGAAAAAGGCCATCTTTGACCGGCTCGAGGATATCCCGCCGGAGAAGAAATACCGGATCGCCCTGCCCCCGCCCTCCCTGTACGGCCAGTTTGACAATCTGGAAGACATCGATTATATCCTTCAGGGTCTGCTGGACTGCGGCTTTGACCAGGTGTTCGAGGTGGCCCGCGCCGCGGAGCTCGTTTCCGAATACACCCGGAACTTCATGCGAAGGCCCGGCGTACAGCGCCCGGTCATCAATTCGGCCTGCCCCACCATCGTGCGGCTCATCCGGCTGCGCTTCCCCTACCTCTGCGACCACGTGATGCCCATGCTGCCGCCCATCGAAATCGCAAGCCGCATGGCCAAGGAGGAGGCCAGAAAACAGCATCCCGAGCTGCGCGACGACGAGATCTGCACCGTGTTCATCTCGCCCTGCCCCGCCAAGGCCAGCTACGTCAAAAACGGGCTTTGGAAGCTGCGAAGCTGCGTGGACTACGTCGTTTCCATGAGCGACATGTATTTTGCGCTGCTGCCGCACATGAGGCGCAGCAGCAACCCCCAGTGCGCCAGCCAGTCCGGCATGATCGGCATCAGCTGGGCCAGCACCGGCGGCGAATCCTCCGCGCTTCTGAACGACCGCTACCTTGCGGCCGACGGCATCGAGAACGTCATCCATGTGCTGGACGAGATCGAAACCGGGCATTTCCCCTATCTGGAGTTTGTGGAGCTCAACGCCTGCAACGGCGGCTGCGTGGGCGGCGCGGCGGCCGTGGAGAATCCCTATATCGCCCGGGTGCGTTTGCAGGCGCTGCGGCGGTATCTCCCCGTGTCGCACAACCGCATTGCAGACGGCCAGGGCGATCATGTGCCGGAGGACTATCTCTTTTCCGGGCCGCTGACTTACCGACCCGTGGGCAGGCTGGACGAGGACATGGCCCAGGCCATGCAGAAAATGCAGGCCATCGAAGCGCTGTGCGACACGCTGCCCGCCATCGACTGCGGCTCCTGCGGCGCGCCCACCTGCCGCGCCTTTGCCGAGGACGTGATCCGCGGCGAGCGCACGGTGGACGAATGCATCGTGCGCATGCGGGAGCGCATGCATGAGTTTTTGAAATCGCAGGAGGAGGCCGGCGGATGACTGTTTCCGAACTTGGGCAGGCGCTGGAGCTGACGGCGTTCGCCGCGCCGGAGCCGGACCGCCGGATCACCGGCGGCTACGCGGGCGATCTGCTCTCCTGGGTCATGGGCCGCGCCCGTTCCGGCGACGCCTGGATCACGATCATGTCCAACCAGAACATCGTCGCCGTGGCGGTGCTGGCGGACGCGGCGCTGGTCATCCTCGCGGAGGACGTGCAGCCCGACGCGGGCGTGGCCGAAACCGCCCTGCAGCGCGGGGTGAACCTGTTCGGCTCGCCGCTTTCCGCCTTCGACCTCTGCGCGAAGATCGCGGCGCTGCTATGACCGCCTACCGCTACGACCTGCATCTGCACTCCTGCCTGTCGCCCTGCGCGGACGACGACATGACGCCCGCAAACATTGCGGGCATGGCGATGCTGAACGGGCTTACGCTGGTGGCCCTCACGGACCACAACAGCTGCAAGAACTGCCCCGCCTTCTTTGAAGCATGCAGGCGGCACGGGCTGGTACCGGTGCCCGGCATGGAGCTGAACACGGCGGAGGAAATTCACCTCGTCTGCCTGTTCCCCACGCTGGAAGCGGCGCTTTCCTTTGACGCCGGGGTGGAGCGGCGGCTGCTGCCGGTCCGGAACGATCCGGCGGTATTCGGCAACCAGCGCATTGTGGATGCGGAGGATCGGCTGCTGGGCGAAACGGAACAGCTCCTCATCATGGCCACGACGCTCCCGCTGGAAGAGGCCGCGGCCCTGTGCCTTGCCCACGGCGGGGCCTGCTTCCCGGCCCACATCGACCGGCCTGCAAACGGCATTCTGGCGGTGCTGGGCAGCCTCCCGGAAAGGCCGGCGTTTCCCACGCTGGAGCTGAGCCTCGCAGCCGGAGCGGAAGCCCTGCTCCACAAGCCGGAATACGCGGGCAGGCGCTTTCTCCGCTCCAGCGACGCGCACCATCTCTGGGACATCTCGGAGGGGGCGCACACCATTGTTCTGGACGACGAACCCTACAGCGCGCAGCGCGTGCGCGAGGCGCTGATCACCCTGCTGCGGGAGGGCATGCAAGAATGAAGGAGCTCTCGCTCAACATCCTCGATATCGCGCAGAACTCCGTCAAGGCGGGCGCCGCGCACATCGACATTTCGCTCATCGAGCAGGGCAATATCCGCGCGCTGACCATCGAGGACGACGGCTGCGGCATGCCGCCGGAGATGGTCCGGGCCGTGACCGATCCCTTTACGACCACGCGGACCACGCGCCCGGTGGGCATGGGCATCCCGCTTTTGAAGCTGGCGGCGGAACAGGCCGCCGGAACCTTCCGCATCACCTCGCGGCAGGGCGAAAACCACGGCACCTGCGTGTTCGCCAGCTTCCAGATCGACCACATCGACTGCGTGCCCGTGGGCGATCTTGCGCTGACGATGGTCACGCTGGTGCAGGGCAGTCCGGACATCGACTTTACGCTGGATTACCGCACGCGGGAGGGCAAAAAGGAGCTGGATACCGCCGCCATGCGCGAAATTCTCGGTCCGGATGTGCCGCTGGACGCGCCGGCGGTGCTGAGCTGGATCCATGAGCTTCTCAGCGCCCCCTTTGCGCCGGAACCCTGAGCCTTTACAGGAAAAGAACCTTTTGTCATAGAGATTCACGGAAAGGAAAGGAACTACAAGCATGAAATCTTTGGAAGAACTGCAAGCGATTCGTGACAGGATGAAGGGCAAGGTCGCCCTGCGCGAGGGCATGAGCGACATCCGTATCGTCGTGGGTATGGCCACCTGCGGCATCGCCGCGGGCGCGCGCCCGGTGCTGAACGCCTTCGTTGAGGAGGTGGAACGGCAGGGCCTGGCCGATAAGGCCACCGTGACGCAGACCGGCTGCATCGGCCTGTGCCGCATGGAGCCCATCGTCGAGGTCATGGAGAGCGGCAAGGAGAAGGTCACCTACGTCAAGATGACTGCGGAAAAGGCAAAGCGCGTGGTGGCGGAGCATATCAAGGGCGGCAACCCCGTCTACGAGTATACCATCGGCGAAGCGCAAAAGTAATTGGGAGGTAAACCATGATTCGTTCACATGTACTCATCTGCGGCGGCACCGGCTGCACGTCCTCTGGCAGCCCGGCCATCCGCGAACATCTGGAAAAAGAGCTGGCCGCGCACGGTCTTTCCGAGGAGATCAAGGTGGTGCAGACCGGCTGCTTCGGCCTGTGCGCGCTGGGCCCCATCATGATCGTCTATCCGGAGGGCACCTTCTACAGCCGCGTCACCGAGGCGGATGTGACGGAGATCGTCGAGGAGCACCTGCTCAAGGGCCGCGTGGTGGACCGTCTCGTTTACAACGAGCCTGCCGCAGGCAACGAAAAGCACGAGGTCGCTTCCCTCTCCGATACGGGCTTTTACAAGACGCAGATGCGCGTAGCGCTCCGCAACTGCGGCGTCATCAACCCGGAAAACATCGATGAGTACATCGCCGTTGACGGCTATCAGGCCCTCGGCAAGGTGCTCACCGAGATGACCCCGCAGCAGGTCATCGACCTCATGAAGGCTTCGGGCCTGCGCGGCCGCGGCGGCGCGGGCTTCCCTACGGGCCTCAAGTGGGAATTTGCCGCAAAGAACGTCTGCGACACGAAGTACGTCATCTGCAACGCCGACGAGGGCGACCCCGGCGCGTTCATGGACCGCTCCGTGCTGGAGGGCGATCCCCACGCGGTGCTGGAGGCCATGGCCATCGCGGGCTATGCCATCGGCGCGCACCACGGCTATATCTACGTCCGCGCGGAGTACCCCATCGCCGTCAAGCGCCTTGAGATCGCCATCGGCCAGGCGCGGGAATACGGCCTGCTGGGCCAGGACATTTTCGGCTCGGGCTTCGATTTTGACATTGACATCCGTCTTGGCGCGGGCGCGTTCGTCTGCGGCGAGGAGACGGCGCTCATCACCTCCATCGAGGGCAACCGCGGCGAACCGAAGAACAAGCCCCCCTTCCCGGCGAACAAGGGCCTGTTCGAGCAGCCGACCATCATCAACAACGTGGAAACGCTGGCGAACATCCCGCAGATCATCGTCAGGGGGCCCGAATGGTTTGCGTCCATGGGCACCGAGTCCAGCAAGGGCACCAAGGTCTTCGCGCTGGGCGGCAAGATCGTCAACACCGGCCTTGTGGAAATCCCCATGGGTACGACCCTGCGGGAGATTCTCTTCGACATCGGCGGCGGCATCCCCGGCGGCAAGGCCTTCAAGGCCGCGCAGACCGGCGGCCCCTCCGGCGGCTGCATTCCGGCCAAGCACCTGGACACGCCCATCGACTATGAAAACCTCAAGGCCATCGGCTCCATGATGGGCTCCGGCGGTCTCATCGTCATGGATGAGGACAACTGCATGGTGGACGTGGCGCGCTTCTTCCTTGAGTTCACCGTGGACGAGAGCTGCGGCAAGTGCACGCCCTGCCGCATCGGCACGCGCCGCCTGCTGGAAATGCTCAACAAGATCACCGAGGGCAAGGGCACGCTGGAGGACATCGACAAAATGGAGGAGCTGTGCCACTACATCCAGCAGAACTCGCTCTGCGCGCTGGGCCAGACCGCGCCAAACCCCGTGCTCTCCACGCTGAAGTATTTCCGCGACGAGTACGAGGCGCATGTGGTTGAAAAGCGCTGCCCCGCGGGCGTTTGCAAAAAGCTCCTGCAATATGAAATCCTGGCGGACAAGTGCCGCGGCTGCACGGCCTGCGCGAGAAAGTGCCCGGTGGGCGCCATTTCCGGCAGCGTGAAGGAGCCGCATACCATCGACAGGCAGAAGTGCATCAAGTGCGGCGCCTGCATGGATACCTGCAAGTTTGGCGCAATCATCAAGAAGTAAGGAGGCCGAAACGATGGAAAACGTACACGTCAAAATCAACGGAATCGAAGTTGAGGTTCCGGCAAACTATACCATCCTTCAGGCCGCGCACGAGGCGGGAGTCCGCATTCCCACCCTGTGCTATTTGAAGGATATCAACGCCATCGCCGCCTGCCGCATCTGCCTGGTGGAGGCCACCGGCGTTCGCGGTCTGGCCGCAGCCTGCGTGCAGCAGGTGGCGGAGGGCATGGAGGTGAAAACCAATACGCCCGCCCTGCGCAAATCCAGAAAGACCACGCTGGAGCTCATGCTCTCCAACCACCGGATGGACTGCCTCTCCTGCGTCCGCAGCGACGACTGCGAGCTGCGTCAGCTGGCACGGGAGTACGGCGTGGATCAGTACAAGTATGTGGGCAGCACAACCCCCGCCGCGCCGGAGGAGGTCGCTGTCGCCGCCGGCGCGAAGCTGGTGCGCTGCGCCATCTGCGGCGAAGTCTTCCCCGAAGGGCCGGACAAATGCCCGGTCTGCGGCGCGGACAAATCCGTCTTTGCGCCCGTGGGCGGCCGGGGTCCTGACCGCTCGCCCCGGATTCTCCGCGACAACAGCAAGTGCATCCTCTGCCGCCGCTGCATCGCGGTCTGCCAGAAGAACCAGCATGTGGCCGTCATCGGCGCCAACGACCGCGGTTTTGAAACGCATGTGGCAAGCGCTTTCGACATGCCGCTGACCGAGACGCCCTGCGTCAACTGCGGCCAGTGCATCGCCGTCTGTCCCACGGGCGCGCTGCGCGAGCGCGACGATACGGACAAGGTCTGGGAGGCGCTGAACGATCCGCAAAAGCACGTGGTCGTCGGCCCCGCGCCCTCGGTGCGCGCGCAGATCGGCGAGTGCTTCGGCTATCCCATCGGCACGAACGTGGAGGGCAAGCTGGCCGCCGCGCTGCGCAGGCTGGGCTTTGACCGGGTGTTCGACGTGGACACCGCAGCGGACGTAACCATCATGGAGGAGGGAACGGAGCTGCTGGAGCGGCTGAAGAACAACGGCCCGCTGCCGCTTTTGACCTCCTGCTCCCCCGGCTGGATCAAGTTCTGCGAGGCCTACTACCCGGACATGATCCCGAACATCTCCTCCTGCAAGAGCCCGCAGGGCATGTTCGGTGCGCTCATCAAGACCTATTACGCCGAAAAGAACGGCATCGACCCCAAGGACATCGTCGTCGTCTCGGCCATGCCCTGCACGGCGAAGAAGTTCGAGATCGCGCGCGACGACATGAGCGCCGCAGGCGACGGCATTCCGGATGTGGACATTTCGCTTACCACCCGCGAGCTGGCCAGCATGATCAAGCGCGCGGGCATCATGTTCCGCGACCTGCCGGACGAGAGCTTTGATCCCGCCTTCGGCGTGGCGTCCGGCGCGGGCCATATTTTCGGCGTCACCGGCGGCGTCATGGAGGCCGCGCTGCGTACCGTGGCGGAGGTCGTTACCGGCAAGCCGCTGGAAAGCGTGGACTTCAGGGAAGTCCGCGGCGTGGAAGCCATCAAGGAGGCCGAGTACGACCTCGCCGGCACCAAGGTGCGCGTTGCGGTCACCTCCGGCCTTGCCAACGCCAGGAAGCTCCTGGACATGGTGAAATCCGGCGAGAAGGACTATCACTTCATCGAGGTCATGGCCTGCCCCGGCGGCTGCGTCAACGGCGGCGGCCAGCCGCATCAGAGCGGCGATGTGCGGAACTTTACGGATCTGCGCACCGAGCGCGCCAAGGCGCTCTACAGCGAGGATGCGGGCATGAGCCTCCGCAAAAGCCATGAAAACCCCGTTGTCAAGGAACTGTACGATACCTATCTGGAAAAGCCCGGCAGCCACAAGGCGCACAAGATCCTGCACACCAGCTACGTCGCCCGCAAGGTCTACTAGGCGCCCCGCCGGCCTGTCCGGCCCGCATGCAACAGCCGCGCCCCGGGAGGGGCGCGGCTCAGAATGTCGAAAAAGTGGCTGAACGCCACTTTTTCGAGCTTTCACAGGTTTTGCCTCTCGCATTCGCTCCCGGGCGGCAAAACCTGCAAAGTACGAAACCCTCATTGCCCTTGTGTCGTCAGAGCCGGTGATCTGCAACCCCTCAACAACGCAACAGAGGGATTTTTGATGGACTGTCAGCCGCCCTTGCGGGGGCGCCCCCTGCGCTTTCCCCGGATTTCACATCGCTGCCGCCCGCCCAAAGGAGGTCGGGGCGCGGAATGAAACACGGTTGATATGGAGAAACGCCTATGGTGATAAAAGAGATGTTACATGCGGATGAAAAACGCCGAATTGCACGGCAAATTCTGGAAGCCCTGCCGGAGTGGTTTGGCATTCCGGCAGCACGGGAGGGCTATATCGAAAGCGCAGCAGGGCAGGTTTTCTTTGCTGCAATGGAGAACGATGCGCCCGTGGGGTTTCTCTGTCTCAAAGAAACGGGAAAGGCTACGGCAGAGCTTTCCGTGATGGGCGTAGTAAAGAAATATCAGCGCCGCGGCGTTGGCCGGGGATTGCTGGAAGCGGCAAAGGCCTGCGCGGCACAGGCCGGATATCGGTTTTTGCAGGTAAAGACCGTTCAGATGGGAAAATATGCAGAATATGACGGGACAAACCGATTTTATCTGCGCATGGGCTTTCAGGAGTTTGAACTGTTTCCCACGCTGTGGGGCGAAGGGAATCCCTGCCAGATCTATGTCATGGCCCTGTAATCCATTGCGCGTTTGAGGGGCCTGAAATGCTGTGTTTGGGAACGCAGGGGGGGAATCTTTCCCCGCGCTTCCGTCCGCAGCGTCAGGGAATTGCCGCCGCGCGAAACTCCGGCAAAAGCCGGCATAACAGGCAATGGCGCCCCTTCCCTCCGGCAGGGCGCCTGCCCCGCGCCGCCAGCAGGCCGCAACCGGCTGGGTTGAAAGGCTCCCGGCACGGTCGCCGTCCTGCCGCAGCCTTTTGCCCCTTCCGCGTCCCCTGGAACTCCGCAGTTTCAATGGTTCTTGCGGCTGCGCCGGCAAATCCGCGCGCCGCGATGGTTCAAGCCCATCGTTCCGGCTCGCCCGGCCCCACCACGCGGCATCCCGCAACAAACACGTCCTCAATCGCAACATCCTCGCCGAACACGCACAAATCCGCGTCAAATCCCGGCCGCAGCGCACCCTTGCGCCCGTCCAGCCCCAGTACCCGCGCGGGGTTTTGCGTCATCATGGCCACCGCCCTGTGCAGCGGCACATCCGTCTGCCGCCAGATGGTGCGCACGCAGCGGTCCGCGGTGCAGACGCTTCCCGCAAAGCAGGAGCCGTCCATGACAAAGGCCACGCCGTCGCGCACGATGGCATCCTGCCCGCGCGCCAGGCTCCCCAGCCTTGCAATCGTTCCGTCCGGCTGGCCCGCGCCGCGCATGGCGTCCGTAATCAGCAAGATGGCGTCGTTGTCCTTCTCCTTCAGGATGAGGCGAAGCAGCTCCGGGGGCAGGTGCTTTCCGTCCGCGATGATCTCCACGGAAAGCGCATCGATCAGGTACGCGCTCTCCACAAGGCCCAGATAGCGGTAGGCGCCGCGGCGGCGCAGCGTGGACATGGCGCTGTACAGGTGTGTCACCAGCGAGCAGCCGTGCGCCACGGCCGCGCAGACGGCGGCATATTCCGCATCGCTGTGGCCGATGGAGAGAAGCACGCCCGCCTCGCCCATTCTGTCGCAAAGCTCCAGCGCGCCGGGGAGCTCGCAGGCCAGAGTAATCCGTTTGATATCCGCCCCGCCCAGGGCCAGCAGCCGCTCCACATGCGCCGGCTCCGGCAGCTTCAGATAGCGGGCGTCGATGGCGCCCTTCTGCTCCGGCGCAAGGTAGGGCCCCTCGAGATGTATGCCGTAAAGGTCAGGCTTGGGGCCGGGCGCGGTGCGCGCCGCCCGCAGGGCGGCAAAGACGCGCTCCAGCTCCTCGTCCGCGCAGGCCACCGTGGTGGGCAGCAGCAGCGTCGTGCCGTGGGCCAGGTGCGTCCTTGCAGCGCCCAGCACCGCCTCCACCGTGCCGTCCATAAAGTCGTACCCGCCGCCGCCGTGTACATGCAGGTCGATAAACCCCGGGCTCACATAGCGCCCGCCGGCATCGTACCCCGTCTCCGCGTCAAAATGCCCGTTTTCCGGCGAAATCGCCGCAATGCGGCCGTTCTCGATCAGGAGACTGCCCCGCTGCAGGCCCTCCGGCAGGACCAGCACCGCGTTATCGATGGAAAAGCGTTCCGCAGGCAACATCGTCACGCCCACCTCCCCGCTGCGTCCGCATCGAGATAGAGTCTGGCCGAAGGTACGCTGACATGCAGCCTGTTCCTGTCAAATCGTTTCATTTGCTCCTCCCTTTCCTGTTCCTCGCACAGAATGTCCAATCAGCGCCGGTGGCCTCATACCCTCTTTGGGAGAAGCGGGAGCCCTGCGGCCGCGCCGCGGATGCCGATGTCCGGCGCTCCCTCCCGAAATGCAGCCATGTTATTTCCCCTCCAACATCTTGTATCGCTCCAGCAAACAGCGGCTGAAGCCGCCCTCGGGGACGGCGCTCTCAAAGCCCGGACAACCGGCGAGCAGTTCAAACACGACGTCCGCATTGCGCAAAGCCTGCGCAGAAGCCCCGGCCGTGGGCCCGATGTTGACAAGGTCTGCGCTGTTGGGGGCCATGCCGATCACCGCGGCAAAAACGGGCCTCCATGACCTTGCGCCCGCCGGCCCCGGGAAGGGCAAGCGTTCTGCCCACGGGATCCCGGGCCCCGGTCATGCCGCTGTCCCCCCAATCATACACGCCATTGGACTGGTTGTCAAAGAGACTGCGGATGAACTTTGCCCCTTGCGTCCTCGGCCTTTCAGGCGCGCAGAAGCGCCCCGCAGAATTCCCGCATCCCCGCCACGCGCGCCGCCTGCACGGGACGGGATGGCGCAGGCGGCAGAACCGCTTCCCCTTCCGGCCTGTATCCCGCCCCGGGGTTGGACTGCGCTTTTGCAAAAGGTCTTTGACGCCGGAAGCCGCCGCCCCCGCCCCAAGGCAGGGCACGCCCGTCTCCCTGCGCTCTCCATCAGCGCAGCGCGTTTCTCCCGCCGCCCGCAGCGCTGCATACCGGTTTTTTGACGGAAACGCCGGGCTTTTGTCGGAAGCCGCCGCGTGGATTCTGTCAGAAAGTCTGGCCGAATATGCTGAACCATGCCTTTGCCGGGCAGTCCGGGCGCGGGCACGGCACTGCGGGCAGGCATCAATCTTTGGTATAGGATGGATTTGGGATGAGCTTCATTTGGAAAAAGGGATTCTGGCTGCTGCTTGCCGCGCTTCTCCTCTTCGCAGCGTCCGGCGGCGCGCTGGCGGACGAAAAGACGCTGACCGTGGATTCGGGCGCGGCGGAGGAGACCGGAAAAATCTACGGGACCATTCAGGCCGCCATCGATTATATTGCCGCGCAGCCCGACAGCGTGGGCTATACCATACGGGTAGGCTCCGGCGCATACGCGCCCTTCACCGTTCCGGCAGGCGTGGGAGATCTGACCATCGAGGGCAGCGGCGCCAGCGTTGTGGATACCAGCCGGGGCACGGTGGAGCTGGTGGGCGGCAGCGTGACGCTGAAAAGCCTGACCTTTGCCAGCGCGGACACCGGCTGGTCCACCCCCTCCATCCGCGATTATTCCGGCAACGCCGGGCTTTTGAGTCAAACCGCCGTCTCCATTCAGGGCTGCTCCTTCCGCGGCAGCAACGCGGGCTATGCGCTACACCTGAGCCGCGGCAGCATAAGCGTTTCCGACTGCGTTTTCAGCGGCTATACCTCCGCCATCGAGCTCATCAGCGATGTGAGCAGCGCCCTCCGGCCCGACGGCACCATCACCATCTCCGGCAACGCCGTCTCCAACTGCGATTTTTTCCTGCACTACGGCGTAGACGCCGGCAAATCGCTGGTCGTCATGAACAATCAGGTGTCCGGCACGGAGACGCAGGTCTGCGCCTCGCTGTTCGCCTGGGCGGGCGACAGCCTTTCCGTGCGGGGAAACACCTTTCAGTACGCCGCCTTCGGCCTGCAAAACGCGGCAAACGGCGAGGCCCTGGCCCGGAAGATACTGGCGGAGAATACCTTCATCGACAGCTATACCGCCGCAGACTACTATGACTATTCCACCGGCAAAGACTACAGCGTCACCTACTTTGCCCCGGAAACGGAGGGCGCAAGGCCCCTGTGGTCGGTCAATCCCGACGCCGCCCTCGCGGAGAAATTCCGGACGGCGCTGACTAGGCATGAAAACGACAACCCGCTCCGCTTTGCCACCAGCGACGGTGCGGGCGATCTGGTGAGCATGGGCCTTTCCTACCATGCGCTGAACCTCCGAATGGAGCGGGACGTGCCCGCAACGGGCGACGGAGAGCGTCCCCTGCTCTGGCTCGCCCTTGGCGCGCTGGCGCTGGCGGGCCTTGCTCTGACCCTGCGCAGGCCCCGCCGGACGTGATGCGGGCGAACCGGGCGTCCTCCGCCCCGGCCGCAGCAGGCAGAACAGCCCCGGCAGCACAGGCCAAAGCGTCCTCCCTGCCCGAAGCGCCCCAGGCGTCCCCGGGCAGAAGCCGCCTGCCCCTTATGCCGCTTTTTCGGCTGGCGTTTGCGCTGCTGCTCTGCCTGTCGGCGCTGATGCTGCTGCGCATGGCCGCCGGGTATCGAAGCAGCCGCGCGGCCTATGAGAGCATCCGCGCACAGGCCGCCGCGCAGACGGTCCCGGTCACCGAAACGGCGGACCTGCCCTCTCCCGCCCTGCCCCGGCCTTCTGCTCCGGCGCGCCAGGACGGCGGGGACGCCGTCCCAACCCCTGCCATTGACTGGCAGACGCTGTCCCGCATCAACCCGGACATTGCGGCCTGGCTGTACTGCCCGGACACCGCGCTCAGCTATCCGGTGGTACAGGGCAGGGACAACCGCTACTATCTGGACCACAATTTCAGCCGCAGCAGCGACCCGGCGGGCGCGCTCTTTTTCGACTGCCAGAATACGCTGCGCGACGGGCCGGAGAACTGGATCGTTTACGGACACAGGCGCAACGACGGAAGCATGTTCGGCTCCTTGCCCGCGTATGCGACGCAGGCGTATTTTGAGGCGCATCCCGTCATGTTTCTGCTGCTGCCGGACCGGAGCTACCGCGTGGAGCTCTTTGCCTGCCGCACGGTCCATGCGGATCAGAAATACTTTCCGCTTTTCTTCCTCAATGGGGCGGCCCTGCTTCGTTATGCCGGCGAAGCGCTCTCCATGTCCCCCTGGCAGCCGGACGCCGCGCCGGATGGAGCCTCTCCTCTGCTGACGCTGGCCACCTGCTCCGCCGATGCGGGCGACGATGATCCGCGCCTGCTCCTTCACGGGCGGCTGGTTCTTCTGAATGCTGTAGCCACAGGCGCCCCGCTGCCATAAGCGCGCCTCCGGCCTTCTTTCTCCGCGCGTTTTAAGTGCTTCCTGCGGCGCCCTCCGCCCTCCGCCGCCCCTTTGGCCGCCAGACGCGAAGAAGGGTGCGCAAAACGCTCCTGCGGGGGCTGTATCGAGACGAAGGAAGTTCTTTTTTTGCATTGTCATGCAAAATTTGTCATGTTATACTTTTCCTGTACCTTGATGGGAGGGTTTTATGAAATTTCGCGCACGATTTTTTTTGATATTGGGCCTTATCGTCTTGACCGCAGCCGCGCTGTCGGGGTGCAGGGGCATTGCCGCATCTGCCGAGGAAGCCTTTGCGGATCTTCTTGCGCAGGCGCGCGTCGAAACGGATCCGCAGAGCGCCAAAGCGCTTTATGAACAGGCACTTGCGCTGGATCCGTCCAGCGAAACCGCGCTGCGGGAGCTGCTTGCTCTCGTCTCCGCCGCCGACCCCAACGGCGCCGAGGCGGAAACCCTTTATGCCACGCTGGAACGCATGGACCGGTTTACCGCGGAGGATTACGAAGCGCTCTCGGCGCTTTATCAGGCGCAGGGCCGGTATGCGGACGCCATGGCGGCGCTGGAGCGGGCCAGCGTGCTGACCGGCGACGCGCGCTTTGCCGAGCGGCTCTTTGTTTACGATGCCCGGGCGCTGCCGGGAACGGAACAGTTCCGCGCGCTTGCCGATCACCTGCGCGCCAGGGACGGCGCTTCCGCTGCGGCGCTGGCGCTCTCCGGAGATTTTTCCGCAGCCTATGCCACACGGATTCCGGGGGACAAGCGTGTCTGCCTCGATACGCTCCGGGTCTTCTGCTCCGACTCACTGGTTCGGGCCTGGCTGCTGGAGGAGGGGACGCTTTCCTATCTTTGCGCGTCCAAAGAAGGCATCGTCTTTGGCACCGCCGGCTATGACGGCGGCTTTGACGGCGCGTTTTCCGTGCGCTACTGCACGGCGGCCTCCGGCGATCTCTGTCAGGAGGAGGGGGGCTTTGCCTCCGGCCTGTGCGAGGGAGAGCTTCGCTCCAGCGTACTCTGGGGCGAGCCCACGGAGGATGTGGCGCCGCTGTTTTCCTCCGATCTGACCGACGCCGTTTCCTATACCGGTCATTTTGCCGCAGGCGTTCCCGTCCCGCCGGATCTGCCCAGGGGCGCGAAGCTGCCCGAGGGGGAAACGCCCTATGCCTTTGACGAAGGCGGCAAGACCTTTCTCAGCCTGCCGGGAACGGAGCTGTTCTCCTTCTCGGAATTCGGCTTTGCACTCTATCCTGAATGGTAAGCATTCGGGAGGAACGCAGCATGCAGAACGGAACAGGACTCCACCGGCTTCCCCGGCGGCTTTTCCGGCGGATCGGCCTTCCGGCCGTATTGGCGCTGTTTTTTGCGCTGCTGCCGCTGACTTCCCTTGCCGCGGATACGCCAAACTTTGCCAACTATATCATGTTCGTCAAGTTCCCGGACGACAGCGCGGACACGCTGGCGGAACACTATACGGACATCCGGGCCAACTTTGACCAGTGCGGCAATTCCGGCCACCCCGCCGACACCTCGTTCAAAAACTATATCCGCACCATCTCCCGCGGCGCGGTGGTGGTGGACAATTATTTCCCGCAGGACGCCGGCGGCAGCGTTACGACGCTGACGCTCAGCAAGGCCTTCTCCGCCTATTCCGACAGCAATGAAATCGTGCAGGAGGTCATCGCCGAGCTGAATCGCCTTGGGCCGGATACGGCGGCACACCGGCCGGATTACCGCAGCAGCGGCGTGCTGGACAACCTGACCATCGTGGCGCAGACGCCGCAGCAGTCTTCCCGTTCGCACAAGACGTCCTATCCCGGCACGGATACCTTTTCGGGCTACCGCGTCGGCTCCTACAACTTCATCGCCATGGGCTCGCTGATGTCCGAGGTCTCCGGCTACTACACCTACAATCCCTGCGTCCTGTCCCATGAGTTTCTGCATACGCTGGGCCTGCCGGACCTGTACCGCCTCGATGACAGCTCGGGCATTCCCGTGGGCCGCTGGGACATCATGGCCAGCGAGGGCTTTTTCCATCAGTACCCGCTTTCCTACATGCGCCACACCCTGGGCTGGATTCCTCTGCCGGAGATCACCCAGGCCTCTCCGGGAACCTATACGGTCAACTGCACCTCGCTGGATACCGGCACCGTAGCCTATAAGATCGTATCGCCCCTGTCCAGCAGCGAGTATTTCGTTGTGGAATACCGTAAGCAGAATACCACCTATATCACCAACGACACCTTTGGCTTTGAGCGGATCATTCCGGGGACGGGCCTTCTGGTCTACCGGGTGAACGAATCGGTGGAGCATAAGACCAATATTGCCGGCGAGAACTATATCTATGTGTTCCGCCCCAACCCCACCTCCATCAACGGGGCAACCGAGGATTATACGGGCGCCGCGCTGAATCCGGACGAGGGAGAGACCTCCTTCGGAAGCACGGATCTGAACCGGAGCTTTCAGGAGAACACGCTGTACTTTTCCGATGGCTCCAACAGCGGCATCGCGCTCTCCAACATCGCCTATTCCGCAGACGGAAACGCCATGAGCTTTGACGTCTCCTTCGCCGATTACAGCGCCCTGGAGCTTTGGGACGAAATACCCCTGGGCGGAACGGTTTCCATCGCCGGTGCGCCCTCCGCCGCAGTGGACGCCGCGGGGAACGCCTATGTTGCCTATGCGGCCTCCGGCAGCGTTGTGGAGGTGAAAAAATACGACGGCCTTTCCTGGAGCGCCCAGGGCGGCGCCCTGTCCGGTGCCCTCGATCCGGTCCTCGCGATCCATGGCGGCAGCGTTTACCTTGGCTGCTTCGCCGGCAACAAGCCGACGGTATACCGGCTGCAAAACGGCGCGTGGTCCCAGGTCTTTCAGGACAGCAGCGCAGCCGACGCCCAGAATCTGGGCCTGTTTTCCGATTCCGGCAATCTGTATTGCTACTATGTATCCGGCAGCGGCGCAAAGCTGTCCATTTATAGCGTACTGAACAAGCAGCTGGTTTCCAACAGCCTGAGCGCAGGATACCTGACCAATCCCAGCGTCTGCCGCTACAACGGCGCGTTCTATGCGCTGTATTCCGACTTTTTCGCCGCCTCCGGCGCCAACAACGCCACCCTCGCCCGCCTTGCGTCCGGCGGCGCCTGGGAAACGGTAACGACCTTCGGCGTGGCGCAGTCCAAGTTCCACGAGCTTGCCGTGAACGGCGCAACGCTCTGCGCCTTTGCGGGAAATGACAGCGGAACCTATCTGTATGCCGAGTCAACCGGCGGCGAATTTTCGCAGGAGAGCGTTTCCGGCATTCCTTCCAATCTGGCGGGACTGCGCATGATTTCCTCTGACGGGACATATCTCGGCGTTGTGGACGGCGTTTCCCGGCAGGCAAAAATCCTCTCCCGCGGCAGCGGCGGCTTTACGCAGCTGGGCAGCGCGGTTTCCGCCAATGTCAGCGCGTTGGCCTTTGCCGCGGGCGGCGGCAAGATCTATGCCGCGGTGATGACCACGGACAACGCGCTGGGCGTTCGCACAAAGGCCGCGCCCCCCGCTGCTCCCACGCCCACGCCGGAGCCTACCCCGGAGCCCACGCCGGAGCCCACGCCCGATCCCGGCCAGACCCCGGAGCCCACGCCGGAGCCCACGCCCGATCCCGGCCAGACCCCGGAGCCCACGCCGGAACCCACGCCCGATCCCGGCCAGACCCCGGAGCCTACGCCGGAACCTACGCCGGAACCTACGCCCGACCCCGGCCAGACCCCGGAGCCCACGCCGATCGTTTCGGCAGACAATCTTTCCGTGACCCTGAGGCCGCCATCCTCCTTCCAGAACGCGGTCATCTGGTTTGACGGCGTGGCAGTGGACGCAACGGCGTCCGGCGGCGCCTATACCGCCGAGGCGCCCAACTCCGGCGCGAAAATTGCGACCATGTACGAGTACAACGCCAAAGGCGTGGCCACGGGCATGTATGTGTGGAAGCTCACCTTTGAAAACCACGGCTTCCGTGCCGAAGCGCTGCCGCTGCTGGAGGACCTGCTTTCCTACCACGGCTTTGCCATCCGCGTCAAGGGCTATTCCGGCATCCGCTTCAAGTCCGGCATTCTGCCCGGCACCAGAGCCACGCTGCTCTCCTCCGCGGGCCTTGGCGGATTCCGCCTGGTGGAGTACGGCACGGTCGTCATGCGCGCGTCCAACCTCTCGTCCTACCCCTTTGTCAAGGGCGGGCAAAAGACCTCCTTTGGCAAGGCCTACTGGACGGACAGCTCCGGCGTCCATGACGCCATCTTTGAAACCAAGGACGGCCGTCTGCGCTTTACCTCCGTGCTGACCAACATCCCTGCGGCGGACTATACCACGGACTATGCCTTCCGGGCCTACATCCTTCTTGAGAAGGACGGGGCCACCTACACCGTTTACGGCCCGCCGGTTTCCCGCAGCATCTATACCGTAGCCAAGCAGGTCATGGCCGCGGGCGAGTTCGCTCAGGGAACAGTGCAGTACGCTTTTGTTGAAAATATTATCCGGGTATCCGAGGGAGGTTCCTGATGTCAGAATTGAAACAAACCAGACAGAATCGGCGGCCGGCCTGGTCCACGCTCCTTCTCGTCTTTTCGGCGATCGTCTTCGCCATCTCCGCCGTCGTTCTGTTCTACGTTCTTTGCAGGCCGGCGCGGCAGGCGGACCCGGCGGCGGAAGCTCCCGCGCCGGACCCCGTTCCCGTCCGGGTCCAAATGGGCCGGCTGGAGTGGTTCGACGGGGCTGCATGGGTGGATTACGAGGACATGGAGGAACTGATGCGACAGGACCCGTTCCAATCTGTGGAACCCGTTCTCCTTGAGGGCGAAAACACGCTTCCTGCGGAACGTCAGGAGGGCAGAACGCGAAGCGCGCAAAGCGGCGACGGTTCCTCCGGCGGCAGTGGCGGCTCTTCCGGCGGCGGTGGCGGCTCCTCCGGCGGCGGCGATTCTGCTGGCGGCGGCGATTCTGCTGGCGGCGGTTCCGATGGTCAGGATATTTCGGCAGGAGATCTCTGAGATGGAAAAGAAATCGGTGACAAAGCAAAAAAAACCCGGCGGCACGGCCGCCCTGCTCTCCCTTGCGCTGCTGGTGCTCTCTGCGGGAATGCTCTTTTATCTGGCCTTCCGTCATGACGCTGCGCCCGGCGCCACCTCTGCGCCGGAGTCGGCGCAGGTTTCACAGGCCGTTCCCGAGAAGCCCGCATTCCGCCTGATCGACGGCATGCTCCAGCAGTTTGACGGCGTGTGCTGGCAAACGCGGGGCAGCGCGGAGGAGCTTCTGGCGGCGGATCCCTTTGCGGCAGCGGCCCCGGTGATTTTATCAGCGGATTCCGAATTGCCTGCGGAACGGAGCGAGGGCAAGGTGATCCTTCCCTCCTCGAGAGGCTCCGGCGGTGGTGGCGGTTCTTCCGGCGGTGGCGGCGGTTCTTCCGGCGGTGGCGGCGGTTCTTCCGGCGGTGGCGGCGGTTCTTCCGGCGGCGGTGGCGGCGGCTCCTCCGGCGGCGACATGGTGGATACGGGCGCGGAAGAATCCGGCGATTATCTGTAGCCGCGCTTTCCCCGGTCGGGGCGCTTCTCCGGCCTCAGCCGGCGCGAAGCTCACACCCCCTTCTCCCGGTTCAGGGGACGACAGGGGATGCTTTACCGGCACAGCATTGCAGCAGGGTTGCCGCCTTTTGGCGCAGCCCTGTTTTCTTTTTGCGGCGCAGCCATTTGCATCCTCCGCTTTGGAGAGCGCCCTGACGCCGGGCCAGCCCGGAGTCGGTAAAAATCGTTTTCATTGAAAAAATCGATAATAAGAGCGGTTGTTATCCGCTTTTCCCGTTTGTCTTTCGCCGCAATTCCTTTTAGAATGGTTGGCAGCAAGTAAAAGGCCGTTTCTTGTAATATTCTGTATGAACCTGGGAGGTATTCTGTGCCTGCTTTACTGCTGATTGCCCTGTTTGCCTCGCTGCTGGGTCTGGCCTATGCGGCGTTTAACTTCTTTTCCGTCAAAAAGCTGGACGAGGGAACCGACCAAATGCGCGAGATCGCTTCCGCAATCCGCGTCGGTGCCAACGCGTTTATCCGCTATGAATACAAGGTCCTGTTCGCAGTGGTTCTTGTGGTGGCGGCAGTCCTTGCCCTACTCGTTTCCTGGCAGACCGCCTGCTGCTTTCTGATCGGCGCGGTCATGAGCAGCGCCGCCGGCTGGATCGGCATGCGGATTGCAACCTATGCCAATGTCCGCGTTGCCAACGCCGCGCGGCTCACCGTCCGAATTGGCAGTACGCTGAAGGTCGCCTTCCGCGGCGGCAGCGTTATGGGCCTGTGCGTGGGCGGCTGCGCGCTGCTGGGCCTTGTGCTGGTTTACCTGATTTTCGGCCTTGGGATGGGCCTGCTGCAGCCGGAGAGCCTGGTTTCCCACAAGAACTGGCTCGGCATCGACGTTATCCCCTTTACCATGTGCCTGTCGGGCTATGCGCTGGGCTGCTCGGTCATTGCCATGTTCAACCGGATCGGCGGCGGCATCTATACCAAGGCCGCCGACATGGGCGCGGACCTTGTGGGCAAGACCGAAGCGCGCATTCCCGAGGACGATCCCCGTAACCCTGCTACCATCGCAGATAACGTGGGCGACAACGTGGGGGATGTGGCCGGTCTTGGCTCCGATCTGCTGGAGAGCTATGTGGGCGCGATTTCCGCCGCCTCCATTCTGGCGGTGCATCTGTCCTTCACCGCCCACGCCAGCGGCGCAGGCATGACGGACACCCTGCTGAACCGCCTGATGCTGTATCCCGTGCTGTTCTCCGCGGCAGGCCTGATCGCCTGTGTAATCGGCATCCTGTCGCTGCTGTCGAGAAAAACGCTGGAGAACCCGCACAAGGCCCTGAATCTTGCAACGTATCTCTCCGCCGGCCTGACCACGCTTGGCGGCCTTGCGGTTACGCTGCTGCTGTTTGGCGGAATCGATCTGAGCGGCGCAGGCTTCCAGGCCGGCGTGCTTTCGCCCTGGATCGGCGCCCTCATCGGCATCGCCGCCGGCATTTTTATCGGCGCAATCGCCGAATTCTACACCAGCGCGGAGTTCCGCCCCACGCGGGATCTGGCCGAGGCTTCCCTGGAGGGAACGGCCCTGACCATTACGCAGGGTCTGGCGCTGGGCATGAAATCCTGCATGGCGCCCTGCCTGATTCTTGGGGTGGGCATCATCGTCGCCTACTATGTCTCCGGCCTGTACGGCGTGGCCATGGCCGCGGTCGGAATGCTCTCCTTTGTGGCCGCCACCGTGTCCGTGGATACCTACGGCCCGATTTCCGATAACGCCGGCGGCATTGCCGAGATGAGCAAGCTGGACGGCAAGGTGCGCGAGATTACCGATACGCTGGATTCCGTCGGCAATACAACGGCGGCCATCGGCAAGGGCTTTGCCATCGGCTCCGGCGCGCTGGCGGCGCTGGCGCTGATGGTGTCCTACCTGTTTTCCTACAACGACCCCTCGACGCCGCTGCTGCTCAACCTGATCGACCCCATTACGCTGGCCGGCGCGATCATCGGCGGCGCGCTGCCCTTCCTTTTCTCCGGCATGCTGATCCAGGCCGTAAGCAAGGCCGCGCGGAAAATGGTGGACGAGGTCCGGCGGCAGTTCCGCCTGTTCCCGGGCATTCTGGACGGAACGCAGAAGCCCGATTACAAAACCTGTATTGAAATCTCGTCCAAGGGCGCGCTGGGCGAAATGAAGCTCCCCGCCTTCCTTGCCATTCTCGTGCCGGTAGCCGCAGGCTTTCTGCTGGGACCGGAATTTGTGGCGGGCATCCTGATCGGCTCCACCATCAGCTCGATCATGCTGGCCATCCTCTCCGGAAATGCAGGCGGCGCATGGGACAACGGGAAGAAGCACATCGAATCCGGCGCCATCGAGGGCCACGGCAAGGGCTCCGATGCCCATGCCGCCGCCGTCGTAGGCGATACGGTGGGCGATCCGCTGAAGGACACCGTCGGTCCCTGCCTGGATATCTTCATCAAGATCATGTCCACGGTGGCGCTGGTGGCCGTGGCCGTGTTCGACAAATACAACCTGCTGGATTGCATCCTTGCGCTGTTGCAGTAATTCAATGATTGTATTTTTGAAAGAAACGTGTAAAATAAATGGATAAGGTTTGACAAAGGAGCCACCGCAGCATGCTGCCCTTCAGCCTGAGACAACTCGAGGTGTTTGTGGCTGCGGCAGAGCACCAGAGCTTTACTGCCGCAGCCAACGAGCTGGCCTTCGCGCAATCCACCGTCAGCACCCACATCAAGGGGCTTGAGGATGCGCTGGGGGTACTGCTCTTTTCCCGCGACGCAAAAAAACAGATTCAGCTGACGAAGGAGGGCAGGGCGGTCTACGACCGCGCAAAGATCATCCTCGGCGAGTGCCAGATCATGCGGGAGGAGACCTCCGAGCAATCCTGCCAGCAGCAGATTTCCATCGCCGCTTCGACGGATTCCTTTGAATACCTGCTGCCGGGAGTGATGGCAGAGTATATGCACAAGCACAGCGCCAACCGCTTCGACCTTGTCAACGGGGACAGTGCCTTTGTCCATGAGCAGCTCCTCAAGGGCAACGCCCGGCTGGGCTTCAGCGGCACCGCGCTGAACAGGAAGGAGCTCCGCTACCGCACGGTCTGCCGCGACCAGCTGGTGATGATTACGCCGAACAACGCCCGCTACCGCGAGATGAAAGCCCAGGGCCTCTATGGCCGGGATCTGTTGCAGGAGCCCATGATCGTCCGCGGTCAGACCTCGGGAACAAAAAAGGAATTCGACCGGTATCTGGAGCAGAACGGCCTTGGGGACCTGAAGCTCCATATCGTGGCCCGCATGAATCAGGCGGACGCGGTCAAAAGCTCCGTTGCCAACGGGCTGGGCGTTGCGGTCATTTCCGAAATGGCAGCCCGGAAATATGCGGTCAGTGGCGACCTTCTGACCTTTGCCCTTGACCCGGAGGGCGCCTACCGCAACATCTATCTGCTTTACCGCAAGGATACGGTGTTCAGCAAGGCGGAGCATGGTTTTGTCTCCTTTGCCCTGACCCATATCAAAAAGAGCGTGCTTTGAACCGCGCATCCGGCGGCTGCGCGAAGCGGCAGTCCGGCGCAGCCGGACGAAACCGGAGGTTTCCCTCCCGCCTGCCCTGCATCCGCCAAGGATAAAACCGGCCCGAGCCCGGGCCGGTTTCACTTCCAATCAGCAGCGTTGATTGACGGGCGCCCCGCTTTCCGTGGAGCCCCAGAAAAAGGGCTTTCCGGCGGCAACGAGCCCGGCGAAGCCGCCCCCCAACGGCAAACCGCTCCGGGGCGCATTCCGGTCGGACCTGCTACGTCTGAACATCCCCCCTGGCAGACGCTCCCGCTCCGCTGTTTTTGCGCCGCATACCGCTGCGAAACCCTCCAGCAATGGGGGAAGCGCCGCCGGAGGGGGCTGCCGGATGGGACCTGTCCAGTCTCCCGCCGCGCACCGTCCATTCCCATGGCCCGTCATGCAATGCGCAGCGCGGCAATCAGAGCCGCGCTGCGCTTTTTGTTCCGTCTATGCCGCCAGAGCGCAAAGCGCCTTTGCGATGCGCGCCGCGCAGCGGGCGTTGTTCAGCGCAAGCTGCACGTTTGAACGGAAGGCGGCGCCGCCCGTGATCTCCTTGATCCGGGAGAGCAGGAAGGGCGTAATATCCTTGCCGTGTACGCCGGTCAGCTCCGCTTCCGCCACCGCCCGGTTGATGACGCCCTCCATGTAATCAAAATCCAGCGCATATTCGTCCGGAATCGGATTGCCGATCAGTACGCCGCCGGCAAGCCCCAGCGCCCACTTGGTATGGACGATGCGGGCAATCTCGGTTTCATCCTTTGCCGCATAGTCCAGCCCAAAGCCGCTCTTTTTGCAGTAGAACGCGGGGAAATCCGCAGTCCCGTTTCCAATCACCGGTACGCCCATGGTCTCCAGATACTCCAGCGTGCGGCCGATATCGAGAATCTGCTTTGCGCCCGCACAGACCACGGCAACCGGCGTTCTGGCCAGCTCCTGCAAATCCGCAGACACGTCCATCGTTACCTCGCCATGGCGGTGTACCCCGCCGATGCCGCCGGTGGCAAACACCTTCACGCCGGCCATTGCCGCGCACATCATGGTGGTGGCCACCGTGGTGGCTCCCGTCCTGCCCGTGGCAAGGCAGGTGGCAAAATCCCTGCGGCTGACCTTGCTCACGTCCTCCGCCCTGCACATGCGCTCCAGCTCTTCCCCGTTCAGGCCAACCTTGATCCTGCCGCCGATCAGCGCCATGGTTGCCGGAACCGCGCCCTCGGCGCGAACAACCTTTTCCACCTCCGCAGCAAAGCTCACGTTCTCCGGATAGGGCATGCCGTGGCTCAGAATGGTGCTCTCCAGCGCGACCACGGGTTCGTTGTTCTTCAATGCGGACTGTACTTCCGGTACGATATCGAGATACTGTTCCTTTTGCATGTCGGTTTCCGCTCCTTTGCCGTTTTATTCTTTATGATACCCGGTATTCCAAAATGGTCCTCTGTACCAGCGCATCGCTCATGCCGGGATGGATGGTGCTTTGGCAGAGCGTTGCCAGGATGCCCGAGGCCAGCGCATAGTCCAGCTGCGCCTCAAGGGGCAGCCCCGCGATAAAGCCATGAATCCAGCCGGCGAGAAAAGCGTCTCCCGCGCCCGTGGCATTGACCATGGTTTCCACTGGCCGCAGCGCCCGGAACATTCGCCTCCCCTCCGCATCCGCATAGTAGCATCCCCGCGCGCCCAGCGAAACCGCGAGACAGCGCGTTCCCCGGCGCAGCAGCCGCTCTGCGGCCCGTTCCACATCCGCATCGCGCTCTGCGGGCATGCCGCTGAGAATCTCCAGCTCCAGGCGGTTGGGCTTGATCCCGTAAAACCGGCCGGCAAGGGGCGCCATATGGCGCGCATAGGCCGTGGACACGGGATCGATAAACACGGGCGCGCCCTTTGCTTCCTCGCAGACAAGCCGTTCGAGTAGCGCCGCCGGCAGGCAGCCGTCGCAGACCACCGCCGTCGCGCCGCGGAGCAGCGCCCCTTTCTCCGCAAGATAGGAGGGCGGCAGCGCCTCGATGATCCGCATGTCGGACATGCCCAGCAGCATATCCCCCGTCTCATCCAGCACGGCGATGTAACAGGAGCTTGCCGCGCCGCGCCGGATGCACACGTGGGAAACATCAATGCCGGCGGCCGCGCTGTCCTTCAAAATCTTTTCTCCGTACACGTCGTCGCCCACCGCGGAAAGCAGCGCCGTGCTGACGCCCTGGCGCGCAGCGTTTTCCAGAACGTTGCGCGTAACGCCGCCCGCAGAGGTATGCAGATACCCCGGGTTGGAATCCCGCAGGACGACCGCTTTGCGGCTCTGGCCATGTACGTCCACATTGGCCGCGCCCACGCCCACAAGGGCGAACGGAGCCGGCTTCTTCTGCTGCATCGGTTCGTCTGTCAAAAGGCGCTCCCTCCTGTGCTCCCCTGCCGCAAGCCCGGCAGCGATGCGTCCGTTGTTTCTCTCCGGTCTCCCTCCGGATGCGGCGGCAACGCCCGCCGATACGTCGGAATAATCCGGTTCAGACCGCGGCCGGCCCTGTCCACAGCCCTGTCAGGGGACTCTGCCCCATATTGGCAAAGCCAGCCGGCGGCAGGCATCCGCTCCGAAGCGCCGGCAGGCGAGGCGGTAGGTTTGCCTGGAAAAAGGGGGACATCCTTCCGTCGCCTCCAGACAGGAGAGGCGCTTTGTTCGCCTCCATGCCGGAAAGCGCCTCCGCCCGTCATACTGCGTTGGCCTTCCGCGATCGGCTCCGCCACAGGCCAGCCTTGCTTTTCCCGCAGCCCTGTACCTCGCTGCGCATCGGAAGCTCTGCGATCATAGTAAAAAGAATGGCCGCAATTGTCAAGGCATAACTGCCTGTTTGCCGCAATCCCGCCGGAAAGTCCGGAAACAGCGCTCCTCCTCCGGTTCCCCGCCGTGCAGCGCGCCCGGCACAAAAACCGGTTTTGACCGCGGGCCATTGCGCCTGCGCCGCATTGGCTCAGGCGAGGCGGGCTTTGACGGCAAAACCAGCCGTCGCAAGCCTCTGCGCAGGCCATCGGAAGCCGGCAGCACAGCGGACCAGCCCTTTTTGCCGCATATCTGTCCTTTCTCCCGTCCATACTAATGCGCATGAAGAAGATCGACTACCATTGTGAGCCCCCCGACATCTCCTCCACCGCCTCCGCCACCGAGTGTACCGGCCTGATGTACAAGCCGCCTGTGGATATGGCGGAATACGAGGCCTATCAGGAGCTGTCCGGCATGGAAATTCCCAAAACGGACGATTAGCGGGAGCAATGTCCCATCCGGGAGGTGATACAGCATGGAACCTGAATACAGCAGCATGTATGCCCTGTTTGCGCAGGACGCCGAGGCAAAGCGGTATTTCGACAGCCTTCCGGACTATGTCCGCGACCAGATCAGCAGCAGGGCCGACAGCGTCAACACCTTCGCCGGCCTGCGGGACTACGCGGACAATCTCCTGCGGGGCGACGACTGACTTTACACATACCGAGGTGATTTCCCTTGCCCATCAGACCTGCGCCGGGCAGCGCCGCTGCCCCCACCCCCGAATTGGAACAGCCCATTTCGGAAGCATATCCGGCCATCGATACCGATTTGGCCCGGGACAACATGGAAAACGATTTTCCCTGGGAGGATCGGCAGGATCTGTAACGCTTCCGCCCCATGCCGGGGCGGTTTTCTTTCTCCGCCCCCCGGGGCGGATGGCTGCGCCCGTCCTTCCCTCTCCGTCGCCGCGCCGGGCCAATTCCTTTCACCCCGCTTTCATCCCCCGTCCATCGGGCATCCCGGATTCTCACGTGCCCGCCATCACGGCAAGGCTCCTCCCCACAAGCCGCAGAGCGCGCCCGCAGCTTGCCCGCGCGTTGCGCGCCTGCCGATTGTCTTTCCCTTTTCAACCGGGCTTGAGGCATCATCCCGCCCATCCGGCCATGCGCCGCAGATTCTGTTGCGGGCCCCCTCGCTTCCGTTTCCTTTTTTTGTTTTTTGCATATTCTGTAATATGAATACCATTTATCTTTCCTCGGCGATTGCCGACATCATAGCCCAGTCATTACCGGAGGAGGATCTGCCCCTGGCCGCCGCGCTGTTTACTGCCATCGGCGATCAGCTCGCGCTCATCGCCGTATGTCTGGAACGCAGCGCCCCGCCCCAGTCCGAAGCCGAATCGGTGTCCGAGCCGCCCCGCGAGCCGCCCTTCCCGCCGGCCTGACGTAGCCGCCAAATGCCGAAAAGTACGTTTTGCCCTTTCGCAGCCGCAGAAGCCCTGCTGCGCTTTTTCGGGTTTCTTCCCCGCCGGCCTTCCCTGCCCAAATTAGGAGCGCAGGCTTCGCAGAATCTATGGCCGGATCGTTGCCAGGTATCGCTAAAATGCATTTTCATCCGGGTTTTTCCTTTTTTCGTTACAGTTTCTTATCTCGTCTGATAATCAGGAATCCGTATGCCACCCCCTGCGGAAGCGTATGCTAAAGTCGGCCGGCAGCGGCAGCGGATTGGGCCGCGCGCCGCCAAAGGGAACGGCGTTTTTTCGCCGGTCAATCGCTTTTGCGGAGGTTAACAATGAAAATGAAGGGATATGCCATGCTGGGCATCGGAAGGACGGGCTGGATCGAAAAGGAGGTCCCCGCCTGCGGCCCGCTGGACGCGATCGTAAGACCCATTGCGGTCTCCCCCTGCACCTCGGACATCCACACGGTTTGGGAGGGCGCCATCGGCGAACGCTCGGACATGATTCTGGGACATGAAGCGGTGGGCGAGGTTGTGGAGGTGGGCAGCCTTGTGAAGGATTTTAAACCGGGAGACCGGGTCATCGTCCCCGCCATCACGCCGGACTGGGCCAGCGTGGAGGCGCAGGGCGGCTATGCCATGCACTCCGGCGGCATGCTGTCGGGCTGGAAGTTCTCAAACTTTAAGGACGGCGTGTTCGGCGAGTATTTCCACGTCAACGAGGCGGACGGCAATCTGGCGCTTCTGCCCGAGGGCCTCGCCGCGGAGGATTGCGTCATGCTCTCGGACATGGTGCCCACGGGCTTTCACGGCGTGGAGCTTGCGGACGTGCAGTTCGGCGATACGGTATGCGTCATCGGCATCGGCCCGGTGGGGCTGATGTCCGTGGCAGCGGCTGCCATCGGCGGCGCAGGCCGGCTGTATGCCGTGGGTTCCCGTCCCAACTGCGTGCAGGCCGCAAGGGAGTACGGCGCCACCGACGTCATCAATTACCGCGAGGGCGACATCGTGGAGCAGATTCTTGACAAAACCCATGGCAGGGGCGTGGACAGGGTTGTGGTCGCAGGCGGGGACAACGACACCTTCCTCCAGGCGGTTGAGATGCTCCGGCCCGGCGGCCGCATCGGCAACGTCAATTACCTGGGTTCCGGCGATTATGTCCGCATTCCGCGGGTGGCCTGGGGCTGCGGCATGGGCCACAAGACCATCGCGGGCGGTCTCATGCCCGGCGGCCGCCGCCGCATGGAAAAGCTGGCCTCCCTCATGGAAACCGGCCGCCTCGACACCTCGAAGCTGCTCACGCACCGGTTTCAGGGCTTTGACCGCCTTGAGGACGCGCTGATGCTCATGAAGGACAAACCGAAGGATCTCATCAAGCCGGTGGTTACCCTCTGATGCGGGGCAGACGGCCAGGCCGCCGGGAGCGCCCGGTCCTTCGCCGGGCTGCGGCCCCGATGGAATTCCTGCTCGGGCGGGATGCGGGGCCGGAGGGCGCCCCGCGCGCCATGCTTTACGGCTTTTGCCCCCGGGCTTCAGCCACCGGGCCGGTACAGCCGGATCAGAAAAGCACGAAGGGACGGTTCTGCCGCCCCTTCTGCACGTCGGCCCCCGCTTTCGTCCGGCGGCCCGGTCCCCCTTGGGGTTGGCCGCCTAGCCCAGAATCTCGCTGTAGCTGCCAAGGTATCTGAGCTGTTCGCTCTCGGTCTCAAGGTCCCGGAACAGCTTCTCAAGCTCCGGCGCATAGACCGAGGCCTCAATGTCAAAGCAGAACATGAACTCAAACTCCCGCCCGGGCAGCGGACGGCTCTCCAGCTTGCGCAGGTTGATGTTCAGCGCGTGGAACTTGGCCAGCACGTTATACAGCGTGCCCGGTCTGTGCGGCAGCGTGACCATGAGGGTGCTGCGGTCCGCGCCGGGATAGATCTCCAGCCTTTTTGAAATACAGATAAAGCGGGTATAGTTATTGTCCTTATCCTCAATGGCCTCCTCCAGAATTTTCAGCCCGTAGCACTCGGCGCACAGCCGCGAGGCAATGGCGGCAACGTCCGTGCGGCCGGAATCCCTGACCATCTGCGCTGCAACTGCGGTATTGCTCACAACCGTGACCTTCACGCCCTCCTTTGCCGCAAGATAGCCTTCGCACTGGCTCAGGGCCTGCTGGTGGGAAAAGACCTCGCTCACGTCCTCGGGACGCGTGCCATGCTTTGCCAGCAGGTTATGGCTGATCCTAAGCCGCACGGCGCGGACAATGGAGAAGTTATGGCGCAGCATCAGGTCATACACGTCCTTGACGGAGCCCGCCGTGCTGTTTTCAATGGGGAGAACGCCATATTCGCAATCCCCGCGCTCCACGGCCTCAAAAACCTGCTCAAAGGTGCGGCAAAACCGGATGTCAGGTGCCTTGAACAGCCGGTCGCAGGCAATCTGCGAGTAAGCGCCCGTCACGCCCTGGCAGGCCACCGTCGGCCGCTGCGGGAAGAGCTTTGGCGTGGTTTCCAGCGCACGGCGGATGTTCTCGTATTCCCTTGAGTTCGAGTTGCGCAGCGTGCTCTGGTAGGAACGGCTTGCGGACAGGATCGTGCGATAGATGGACTGGACGTAGTCCGCAAGATCCTCCCCCGCCATTTCCGTCACCCTGGCCAGCAGGGCCCGCTCGCGGTCCGGCGCGAACACGGGCAGATCATGCGCCCGCTTATAGTCCGAAACGCGGGAGCAGACCTCCATGCGCTTTTGAAACAGTTCCACCATCTGTTTGTCGATTTGATCGATTTCCGCCCGAAGCTCATCCAAATTCTGAAGCATTGTCGTTTCCTCCTGATTGTACGCCAAGCGACTGTTTGCGGCGGCGTTTCCCAGCGCCGGTAAAGAAAAGAGCCTGCGGCGAAGTGTTTCTCACCGCAGGCCCAAATACGTTTTCCCGCCGCCTATGCAAAAGCGGCAACGTGACTGTTTGCAGCAGAAAGCACTTTTACCCCAAAGTCTCTAAAACGGTAAAAGAAAAAGCAATAACAATAAGCGGCAAACAGGGCCTTCATCCAGAGTTTCCCCCTTGTCCGAAATCCTGTGGCATAGGATAGCACGTTCCGCGCCGGCTGTCAATTTCTTTTCCGAAAAATTATATATTTTTTCGCCGGGCGGGTTTGTCCGCTCCGCTCTGCGGCGCACAGGCCCGCCCGGATTCGTTCCCAAAGCGGCGGCGCCGGATCTCCCGGGGCAAAAAAAAAACGGGGGACTCCCGTTCCCGGCCTGCGCCGTTCCCGGAAATCCCCCTCTGCCTCGGAAAGAGAAGGTTGCGATTGCCGCTCAGAAATCCACCTCGGTGTCGTAGAAGCAGCAGGTGAGGAGCTTCTCCATCTCCTTCGGGGTGATGGCGCGGGGGTTGGAGCCCGTGCAGGCGTCGCCCACGGCCAGTTCCGCCACCTTGGGGAGCTTGTCGAAGAACTCCTTCTCGTCGATCATGCCGCCCTCGTAATCGCGGATGCAGGACGGGATGTCCAGGGCCTCGTTCATCTTGCGCAGGTGCGCAATCAGCGCGTCCACCAGCTCCTCGTTGGTGTTGCCGCAAAGGCCGATGAACTTTGCGATGTCAGCGTAACGCTTGGCGGCCTCGGGCTCTCTGGCATTGTATTTGATCACCTTGGGCAGGTACATGGCGTTGGCGCAGCCATGGACGATGTGGCCGCCGCTGTAAGCCGCGCCGGTCTTGTGCGCCATGGAGTGGACGATGCCCAGCAGCGCGTTGGAGAAGGCCATGCCTGCAAGGCACTGCGCGTTGTGCATTCTGGCGCGGGCTTCCGTATCGCCGTTGTAGGACTTGATGAGATACTCGTTGATCATCTTGATGGCATGCAGCGCCAGCGGGTCGGTGTAATCGCAGTGCAGCGTGGAAACATAGGCCTCGATGGCGTGGGTCATGGCGTCCATACCGGTGTGCGCAGTGAGCTTCTTGGGCATGGTCTCGGCCAGCGCGGGGTCTACGATCGCCACATCGGGCGTGATGTTGAAGTCCGCCAGCGGATACTTGACGCCCTTCTGATAGTCGGTGATGACGGAGAACGCGGTAACCTCCGTCGCTGTGCCGGACGTGGACGGAATCGCGCAGAAATGCGCCTTCCGGCGGAGGGTCGGGAAGTTGAAGGGAATGCAGAGATCCTCGAAGGTGGTCTCCGGGTACTCATAGAACGCCCACATGGCCTTCGCCGCATCGATGGGGGAACCGCCGCCGATGGAAACGATCCAGTCGGGCTGGAATTTGCGCATGGCCTCCGCGCCGCGCATGACGGTCTCAACGGAGGGATCCGGCTCGACGCCCTCAAACAGCTCGACCTCCATCCCCGCTTCCTTCAGGTTGGCGACCACCTTGTCCAGAAAGCCGAAACGCTTCATGCTGCCGCCGCCCACGACAACGATGGCCCGCTTGCCGTTCAGGGTCTTGAGCGCATCCAGCGCGTCCTTGCCATGATAGAGATCTCTCGGGAGTGTAAATCTTGCCATAGTCTTCTGTCTCCTTCTTTATTTTGATATTCTTCGGAGCTCTGCTCCGCCTCTTTCCTTGTCTGGTTGTAGTATAGCACCGCAAACCCATGCGGGGCAGGGACAAAAAATACATATCGATATATCTTTATCGATATGGTTTGAGCGATTTCGCCTTTCTCTGCAACCCCGCCTTCGCCCGTAACGCAGGCGATCCCCTTGGGGCCAAAGGCTTCTGTTGCCGGCGGACGCCGCAAACGACAGCTTTCGCCAGGCGCAGGCTGCCGTATCCGGCCTTTCCCTGCGCTCCTGAGAAGGCTTTCTGCGCGAAAGCAAGCGGGGCCTCGCATTTCCCTGCGCGCAGCCTGTCCATTGCTGTATCATCCCGCTTTTGGGGAGCTTCTATTCTAAAAACCGGGTTTCCGGGTTCGTATACCGTTGGCAGTCATACGCGCGTTTTTCTGCCCCTCCCCCCGTCAAAGCTCCGCACTGATCTGCCGGAGCTGGTTTCGCCGGGGCCGAAACAGCGCAGGGGCAGCGATACCCCAACGGGATCCACGGTAGCCGTTGGGGGAACAGCAGACAGCCCCCGGAGGCTTTCCTCCGGAGGCCGAATCTTTCTGCCCGGCAGCCCGAACCGCAAGGCGCGGACTGCTCCGTTTTTTTGCGCCCCGGCCTCCCCTACTCGTGCCGCAGCGCTTCGATGGGGTTGAGCTTTGAGGCCTTCACCGCCGGCACCGCGCCAAAGAACAGGCCCACGACGAAGGAGAACACCACCGCGGCCACCACGATATAGCCGCTGATGAAGATGGGCACCTGCGAAATCTTCGCCACCACAAAGGCCAGCACCACGCCGACGATGACACCCAGGATTCCGCCGATACAGGTGAGCATGCCCGCCTCGGTCAGAAATTGCAGCGAGATCATCCGCCGCCGCGCGCCGAGGGCCTTTTTCAGGCCGATCTCCTTCGTGCGCTCGGTCACGGACACCAGCATGATGTTCATCACGCCGATGCCGCCTACGAGCAGGGAGATGGAGGCGATCCAGATGAGCTGTCGGTTGGTGGCGCTGGAGAGCTCCTGGAGCTGCTTGGCGCGCTCCAGCGTGTTTTCGCTCTTGTACTTGACCTCGCCGGTATCCTTCGTAAAATGCCCGTTCATAATGGCCGTGGCCTGCTTGCCCGCCTCGGTCATGGCCTCGGTGCTGCGCGCGCGCACGACGAGCGCGATCGGCTCGTCATACTGGTAGACCACGGGCCAGGTCGTCATGGGAATCAGCACCTTGCCGCCGCTGGAATCCATATAGGTAAAATACTCGTCGATGGTATTGATCACCGGCGTGAACGCCGCGGACTGCGCAATCTCGCCCACCACAATATAGGGCTCGCCCTTGATCTCGATGGTCTGGCCGATGGGGTTTGCTCCGAGAAACAGCGTGTCGGACACGCTCTTGTCGATCAGAGCCACCTTGCGCATCTTCGTAAAGTCCTCCGGGAGAAAATCCCGGCCCGCGCGGATCACATAGCCGTACACGCGCATATAGTTCTCGTCCACGCCCAGCATGGTGCCCTGGCTGAGCCCGGTCGCGCCATGGTAAACGGTCTCGTAAGCGTTCCGCTGGTAGAAAACGGCCGCATCCTGAATCTCCGGGATTTCCGCGATCTCCTCCAGCACCTCTTTTCCCAGCACGGGAACGCCCTCCGGCACCTGCTCGTACTCCAGCTGCAATTCGTACTCGCCCTGATAGAGCTTGACCGTGACGGCGTTGTTGCCCGCGCCGATCAGGTTCTGCTTGATCTGCTCGTTGGTTCCCATGATGGTCGAGGAGATGGCGATGATGGACGCGATGCCGATGATAATGCCCAGCATCGTCAGCATGCTGCGCAGCTTATGCGCCCAGATGCCGTCGATAGCGCTTCTGAAATATTCCGTCATGCAAAGCCTCCGTTTCAGCCGCCGTACGCTTCATCCGCGTTGGGCAGTTTGACGGGCGCGCCGTCGCGCACGTCCTTGTTGTAGGGGAAGGCGATGTAATCCTCCCCGGTCAGGCCGCTGCCAACCAGCTCCACATAGCCGTACATGACCCTGCCGGTCTCGACCTTTTCCTGCCTGAGCTTTCCGTCCCGCGCCACAAAGATATAGTTTGCGCCGTCCATCTCGCGCACATAGGCCTGATGGAGGTAGAGCGCTCCCGTGCTGTCCTCCTCCTCCGCGCCGGACTGCATGGAAAACTCCACATACTGCCCGGCCTGCAGGCCCGTACCGTCCTCGATGAAAATGCGCACGAAATAGCCGGAAACGTTGGGGTTGCCGCCGGAATAATAGCGGTTTGTGACGGGAACGCTGCCCACCTCCACCACGCGGCCCGTGCA
The DNA here is from genome assembly GCA_004554165.1 of Clostridiales bacterium. Taxonomy (GTDB): domain Bacteria; phylum Bacillota; class Clostridia; order Christensenellales; family CAG-138; genus CAG-1024. Next base: position 91,287 of record SFNQ01000009.1, read on the forward strand.
GTTCATTCCGCTGTCGTAGGAAAAGCCGGTCAGTTCCGTACCGACGCTGATCTTATTGAGGTCCAGCTCGCCCACAATGCAGCGCACATAGAAGCCCTCGCTGCCCTTGACCGAGAGGAGCAGCTCCCCGTCGGCAAGCTCTGCCGGATCGTTCACCTTGCCCACCACGCCGTCGATGGCGGCCCGGATGTAGCCGTCCGCGCTGCGCAGCTGGAGGTTTTGCAGGTCCAGCTTCAGCTGCTTGTACTCATGCTCCGCCTCGCGGATTTTTTTTGCATAGTCTCTGGCCAGCGCTTCCCGCTCCTCCCGCGACATGCCGCCGGAGCCGCCGCCACCGCCGGGGTCCTCGGGATCGGGCGTGGGCGAAACCGAGGGCGTCGGGGAAACCGTCGGCGTGGGCGTGGGGGTTGCGCTCTGCGTCGGCGTGGGTATGGGCGTGGCGCTGACCTTGGCAAAATTCATGTCCAGCCGTACGCCGCTGCCGCTGAGCGTCACATAGCAGGTTCCACTGCCCGCGTCCGAAAGCCGCGCTTCCGTAAAGCCCGTGCCAATGCCCAGCAGTACGCCGCCCGGCGCAAAGCCCGAAAACACATAGGGATTGCCCTGGCTGCCGTCGCCGCCCGCGTCCGGCAGCGCCGTGCTGTCCAGCTCGCCCGCGCCGTAGTTCAGCGTACCGGACGGAACATGGAACTTCATGTTGATCACAAAGTCTCTGCCCGTAGCTTTGACGTAGTGCGGCGTATTGGCGGCCTTCGCCGCGCCAAAATAGCCCAGCAGCTCCGCGCTGGAGAAGCTCTTCTGCCCGGTGGTGATGACAACGTCCGGCGAATCGGGGCTGCCGAACAGCGCGCCGCCGATCCCCAGCGCTCCCGCCCGAAACAGATGCGCCCCGCCGAAACGTCCCGTGCCCGCGCCATAGCTGGCCATCCCCTCCGCAGTATCCGGCGTGGCCGTCGGCCGGGGCGTTTTGGTGGGTTTGGGCGTTCTGGTGGCCCTGGGCGTCGGCGTGGGGGTGGGGCTTGGAGAGGGCAGCGTGCTGGGATACGCCTTGCGCGCATACTTTTTATACGACTTCCAGTAATCGGCCAGCTCGTATTCGAGCTTTTGCAGCTGGAGCTGCTTGAGCTCCAGCTCGATGGCGTCCATCGTCGCGTCATAGCGCAGCAGCGGATCGCCCACCTTGACCACATCGCCCTCCGACACCAGCACTTCGAGGATGGTTTGCTTCTTATCGTAAAAGATCTGCTGCGATCGGTCGGAGGAGATGCTGCCGTGAAGGTTCATCTCATTGGGCATCCAGCCCAGCATCCACTGGGACACGGGCACAACCTCCACAACCTTGCCCCTGCCGCCCAGCAGTATCCCCGCAAGCGCTCCGCCCGCGGCAAGAACCGCCCCCAGCGAGAGGACGATAATCTTTTTCTTTTTGCTCCAGACCGGCTTCTTCATTTGATGTCGCCTCCTGCGGTATGGGCGCTGAACGCGCCGTCGGTCAGCATGCCGTCGCGGATGTGCATCACCCTGCCCGCGCGCCTTGCCACGCCCATCTCATGGGTAATCATCACGATGGTCGCGCCCTCGTCATGCAGGCTGTCAAAGATCTCCATAATTTGCAGGCCGGATTTGCTGTCCAGCGCGCCGGTGGGTTCGTCCGCCAGCAGGAGCTTCGGCGCGGTGCAGATGGCGCGGGCAATGGCCACGCGCTGACACTGTCCGCCTGAAAGCTGGGCCGGATAGAAATCCAGTCGGTCCAGCAGTCCAACCCGCTCCAGCGCCTCCGCCGCCATCTCGCGGCGGTCCTTTCTGGATATTCCGCGGAAGGACAGCGGCAGCGCCACGTTCTCCCAGGCCCGCTGCCGCTGCAGCAGGTGGAAGGTCTGGAATACAAAGCCGATGCCCTCGTTTCGGATTTTCGCCATCTCCTCGTCGGTGGCCGCGCTGTTGTCCACGCCGTCGAACAGGTACACGCCGGAGGTCGGCACATCCAGATAGCCGAGCACGTTCATGAGCGTCGTCTTTCCCGAGCCCGACGGCCCCATGATCGCGATATACTCGCCCTGCTCGACCTGCATGTTCACATCGCGCAGCACGGGGACGGGCAGGCCGCCCTGCTCATAGTCCTTACAAAGCGCTTTCAGTTCTACGATCATACCGTCTCTCCGTTCAGCCGCCGATGACGGCGCCCTCGCTGCCCATGAACGCGGCGTCCGGGTCCATGCCGCCCCCGGCTTCCATGCCGCCTTCCGCAACGTCCGCATAGCCTGCGTCCACGGCGACCATGCCGGGCTTCACCGTCTCGTCCGGAAAAGCGATGCTGTCCTGCAGCGACAGGCCGTCGAGAATCTCATAAGTGCCCAGCGTCTCGTCGTAAACACCCACGGTCACGGCCCGCTTTTCAATGCGGCCCCGTTTGGAGGCCGCGTAAACGGCAAAGCCTCCGTCCTCTGCCATCAGATAGTATTCCGGCAGCATGAACGCGGCGCTTTCCTGCTGCCCCACGTCCAGCTCAATGTAGACGTGCTGGCCCATGAGAAGCCCCTCGGAGCCCTCCAGCGCCACATAGAAGGCGTACTTGCTGGCCTGCTCGCCCATGTTGCCGCCATAATAATAGTTCTGCTCGTTCGTTACGGGCTGCTCGGTGTTCACCGAGTCGATCACGCCGTTCCAGGTCTGCTTCTCGTCCACCCGGGAGCGGATAATGACCGGCGTACCCGCCATAAGCTGGTAGACGCCCTGCTCGGAAATCGTGCCCTTAACGCAGTAGTCGTTGCCTGCGACGATGGTGATGTAAGCGTTATCCGTGCTCATCCCGTCGTTCTGGGTTCCGTCCTCCGCGGGCGGATTGATGGAGCGCACGGTGCCCTCCGCCTTGGCCTTGACCACATTGTCGCGGATAATGCTCTCCGCATCGTCCACGTCCAGCTTCTTTTTCTGCGCCTCGTACTCCTCCTTTTTCAGGTTAAGCTGCGTGGTCTGCAGCTGGATGGTCAGTTCCGCCTTGGTTGCGCCTTTGGCGCGCTTGATCTGCTTTTCCAGATCCTTGATCTGATCCTGCATGGTGGCAATGTTGTTCAGCTTGCCCTCGTAATCCAGCTTGAGCTGCTCGTAGCTCAGCGTCAGGCTGTCCACATCGTAGGAAAACAGCGGCGTGCCGGCGCTGACCCGGTCCCCCACCTCGACGAAGCACTCATCAAGCTGCTTGTCGGTATCCAGCTTGATTTTGATGATTTCCTTCGCCTCGATCACGCCCGAGTAGCGCCCCTCCAGCAGCGCGCCGGCGCCCTGCCCCGTAATGTCCGCAACGCGCTGCACATATGCGGTTCCTTCCGAACCGCCGCCCCTCAGCAGCAGAAACGCCGCAACCGCCCCCACAATCAATACGGCCGCAGCGGCCGCAATGACGATTGTTCTTTTTCTTTTCCGCGTGAGCTTCAACCTGTACCCTCCTTGCCTGGCTTCTGCCAGGGAATTCTTCCCATAAATACTTCATATTCCTGTTACCGTTCCATAGAGAACACACTTCATGATTCTATGAAGTTGCATCCATTATAACATTTCCGCAGAGAAATATATGGGGTACTCCAAATCTTTACAATTATGTCGTGCATTTTTTACACAAATGGGGTAACATAAGAGTACATTTGACAGGGCGGGTAATTTTTGCGGATTCCGGTTACCCTCTTCCCCTCTTCCCCCGGCAATCAACCGATGTGATGCGGTTTCTGCTGTGGTCCCGGAAGGCAGGCTGCGGCACCACGGCGTATACGGCGCACGGAATCCCTTCCCCCTCTTTTTTACAGCGCTCCATAAACGAACAAGTTCCTGAAAGGAGACCGACCTTGAAACACTATCTCGAGAGCATCGAAGCCGTATTCACCGCCCTTGACAGCGGCCCGGCGGGCCTGTCCGAGGCCGAGGCCGCCCAGCGTCTCGAACGGGACGGAAAGAACAAACTGGCCGAGGGGAAAAAGCGCCCGCTGCTGCTGCGCTTTCTCGATCAGCTGAAGGACCCCATGATCCTCATCCTCATCGCCGCTGCCGCGGTGTCCGGCGTAACCTCGGTCTACGCGGGCGAGAGCTTTGCGGACGTCATCATCATCCTGGCCGTGGTGCTCATCAACGCGTTGCTGGGCGTCTACCAGGAGAGCAAGGCCGAAAAGGCCATCGAGGCGCTCCAGCAGATGTCCGCCGCCACCTGCCGCGTTGAGCGCGGCGGGCAGATACGGCGCATCCACAGCGAGGATCTGGTGGCGGGCGACGTGGTGCTGCTTGAGGCGGGCGACGCCGTGCCCGCAGACGGCCGCATCATCGAATCCGCCTCGCTCCAGATCGAGGAGGCTGCGCTGACCGGCGAGAGCGTCCCCGTCTACAAGAGCGTGGAGCCGCTGACCGGGGACAGCGTTCCGCTGGGCGACCGCAAAAATATGGTCTACATGGGCAGCACCGTGGTCTATGGCCGCGGCAGGGCCGCCATCACCCATACCGGCATGAACACCGAAATGGGCAAGATCGCCACCGCGCTCGAGCAGGCCGAGGAGGGGCAGACGCCGCTGCAGATCAAGCTCTCGCAGCTCTCCAGAGTGCTGACCTGGCTTGTGCTTGGCATCTGCGTGATCATCTTTGCGGTGGGCGTGATTCGCGAGGGCTCCTTCAACGGCGCCGTGCTGCTGCACAGCTTCATGGTGGCGGTCAGTCTGGCGGTGGCGGCCATCCCGGAGGGGCTTGCCGCGGTCGTGACCATCGTGCTGTCCATGGGCGTGACGAACATGTCCAAGCGCAACGCCATCATCCGCCGCCTCACGGCCGTGGAAACGCTGGGCTGCGCGCAGATCATCTGCTCGGACAAAACCGGCACGCTCACCCAGAACAAGATGACCGTGGTGGACACCTTCGGGGACGACAGGGCGCTGCTTGCCGCAGCCATGGCCCTCTGCTCCGACGCGGCGCCGGACGAAAGCGGCAAGGCCGCGGGCGAGCCCACGGAGTGCGCGCTGGTGGACTTTGCAACGGCCGAGGGCCTCATCAAGCGCCAGCTGGAAGCGGAAACGCCGCGGGTGGGCGAGGCCCCCTTTGACAGCGCGCGCAAGATGATGTCCACGCTGCATCAGACCCGGGAGGGCGTCACGCAATATACCAAGGGCGCGCCGGACGTGGTGCTGCCGCTCTGCACCGCCTGCTACCGGGACGGCAAAGTGCAGCCCATGACCCCTGAAATCCGGGCGGAGATTGAGGCCGCCAACCGCGGCATGGCCGGCCGCGCCCTGCGCGTGCTCTGCGCGGCCGAGCGCCGCTATGCTTCCCTTCCTGCGGACCAGTCGCCCGCAGCGCTGGAGCAGGAGCTGGTGTTCATCGGCCTGTGCGGCATGATCGACCCCGTGCGCCCGGAGGTCAGGGCCGCCATCGACGAGTGCCGCAGCGCAGGCATTCGCCCGATCATGATTACGGGCGACCACCGCGACACGGCCGTTGCCATCGCAACGGAGCTGGGCATTATCTCCGATCCCTCGGAGGCCATCACCGGCGCGGAGCTGGACAGGATTGACGACGCCACCTTTGCCGAAACCGTCGGAAACTACAGCGTCTATGCCCGGGTGCAGCCCGAGCACAAGGTCCGCATCGTCAACGCCTGGCGCAAGCGCGGCTGCGTCACCGCCATGACCGGCGACGGCGTGAACGACGCGCCCTCCATCAAGAATGCCGACATCGGCGTGGGCATGGGCATCACCGGCACGGACGTGACAAAGAACGTGGCGGACATGGTGCTGGCGGACGACAACTTTGCCACCATCGTCGGCGCAGTGGGCGAGGGCCGCCGCATCTACGACAACATCCGCAAGGCCATCCAGTTCCTCCTCTCCAGCAACATGAGCGAGGTGCTGGCCATCTTTTTTGCAACGCTTCTGGGCTTTACGATTCTGGAGCCTGTGCATCTGCTCTGGATCAACCTCATTACGGACTGCTTCCCCGCGCTGGCGCTGGGCGCGGAGAAGGCCGAGGCGGACCTCATGCGCCGCCCGCCCCGCAACCCCCGGGACGGCGTGTTTGCCGGCGGGCTGGCCTTCGACGTGGGCTATCAGGGCGTGCTCGTCGCTGTACTGACGCTGGCGGCCTATTTCATCGGCCACTTTATGGAGGCCGGCGTATGGGAGATTGCGGAAAGTCCCGACGGCATGACCATGGCCTTCCTGACGCTCAGCATGGCGGAAATCTTCCATTCCTTCAACATGCGCTCCCAGCGGCACAGCGTATTCACGCTGAAAACGCAGAACCGCTTCCTCTGGCTTGCCGCCGCGCTCAGCCTCGTGCTGACCACTGCCGTGCTGTACATCCCCTTCCTGTCCAATGCTTTCGGCTTTGAGTCCATCAATCTGGCGGAGTACGCGGTGGCCATGGCGCTTGCCGCAAGCATGATCCCCATCGTCGAGCTGGTCAAGTGGCTCCAGCGCGGGCGAGCAAAGCGCCTGTCCGCCCGTCAATGACGCGGCAAACGGTGGCAGAAGCGCCGCGGAGCCTATGCAAAGCGGGCCGCTAAAGCCGGTGCCGTCATCAGAAAACAGCCAAAGGGCCCCTTGCCTCAGCATTGCAGGCAACAGGCCCTTTCTCTCTGCTCCGAAAACGCCTTGCCGTTCCGGCTTTCTGCCGCCAGAGCGGCAGAAAGCCGCCGAAGGCTCCGGCGTCCGCAGCCCCGGCGCCCTGCCTGACGGCAGGCGGGGAAGGGAATTTTTCGCGGCGTTTTGCGCTCTGGCGCGCTTTATGCTATACTTTTTGAAAACTCTCCGGCAAAAGGGGGTATCTGCCATGCGTCGCCTGTTGCCCACGGCGCTATCCATCCTGCTGGCGCTGACCCTGACCGCCTGCGGCGGCAGCGACAGCGGGGAACAAACCCGCGCGCTGCCCTTTACCGATATTACGGCGGAAGCGTCTGTCTGGCAGGTTGAAACCTGCAATCTGGTCTATTCGGAGAACGGCGCCGCGCTGCGCGGCCGGGTCAAAAACGTCAGCCCCTGGGTGGATGCGGGGCTGACCATGTACGTCCGCTTTCTCGACGAGGCGGGCGAGGTGCTGGTTACCGGGAGCTGCATGACCGTGCTCGACAAGGCCGTGGAGCCAAACGGCGTTGCAGGCTATACGGTGAACGTCCTTCACTTTTTCGATTACGACAGCATCGCCTCGGTGACCATCGAGTTCGGCAAATAGCGCCTCTGCGCCTTAGCGATCCTCCTTTTGGCAATAGGCCATGATCGCGTCGTGCATGCGCTGCGCCGTGCCCGGGCCGTATGCATCGAGATGCTGCCGGAACCGCTCGTCCCCCACATACATCTCCGCAAGAGAGGCCAGCATGGGCGTTTCGCAGGGATAATGGTTCCTGCTGATGTGCGCCTGCCAGCGCTGCGCCAGTTCCTGCGCGGCGGGCGAGTCCGGACCCTGCGCGCCCAGCGCCGCAAAGGCCGCGAAAATCTCCTCCGCTTCGCGCTGCACAGCCTCGTCCTCCGCTGCGCTTCGCGCCGCAGCCCTTTCCTCCGCCGCGCGGAACTCCGCCGTCGCACCCCAGCGCGCGCGGGCCTCCCGGCGGTAGCGCGCCCTCGTTTCCTCATAGGAAAGTCTCTGTTCTCTGTCTTCCTTCATTTCTTTTCCCTCCAATACATCGTCCAGCAGGCAGAGCGTTTTTGCCAGGTCCCGCTGCTTCTCCAGCAGCAGCGCGCGCCGCCGCAGCAACGCCTCCCTGCGCTCGTAGTCGGGTCGTGACAGGATTCCGGCAATCTCCGAAAGCGAAAAGCCCAGCTCCCGGAAGAACAACGCCTCCTGCAGGCGCGTCAGCTCCGCCTCCGTATACACGCGGTAGTTTGCGCCCCTGCGCGCCGGCCGCACCAGACCGATGCGGTCATAATGCCGCAATGTTCTCACGCTCACGCCGCAGCGCGCCGCCGCCTCGCCGATTCTGAGTTCCATGCGCCTGTCTCCCCTCCTCTGCCCGAGCATACGCCATGACGCTGCGTCAGGGTCAAGGTTTTTTTATAAAAAAATCCTGCCCGGCTGTGCCGTAGCAGAATTCCTGCCGTTTGTGCCGCAGTGCGCTACATGCCCCGCGTCAGCAGGCACAGCGCGCCGTGGAGATTTTCGATGACGATGTGGGGGCCGCCCGGGGCATGCTCGCCGTCCAGCGACCAGTCCATGGCCCGGTCCGCAAAGACCTCCGCCCGGGCGGTGTGGATAAAATCGATCATCCCGCAGCGGTACTGCTTTGTCGCCAGCGCGTTCAGGATCGTCTGCAGCTCCGCCGGCGAGCGGGGCGTGCGGATGAGCATGATTTCAAACATGCCATCGTCCAGCCTTACCTCCTCGGGCGCAAGCGTCAGCACGCCGCCCAGCGAGGTCGAGTTGCTTACCGCGCCAAAGAGGTATTCACCCTCACAGGCGCTTTCATCCGCAAGGAGACGCACCCGCGCCGGCCGGAGGTTTCTCAGATCCTTTACGCCCTCCAGCAGATACGCCAGATGTCCCAGCGCGTTTTTCACGCTCTGGGGCGTTGCGTAGGATGCGCGGGTAAAGGCGCCAAAGGACGCAACGTAGGAAAAATACCGGTCGGCAAAGCGGCCCAGATCCAGCCGCACGGGGCGGCCCTCCATGATGTTCTCCGCAGCCGCCATGGCGTCGGAAGGCAGGCGCAGGCTGTTTGCAAAATCATTGGTACTGCCCGCAGGGATATAGCCCACCGGCAGCTCCAGTCCCGCGCGGAGCAGGCCGGAAACCGTCTCGTTGAAGGTGCCGTCGCCGCCGATGCAGACCACGAGCGAGACTTTTTTCCCATGCTCCGCCACAAAGCGCGCCGCATCGCCGCGCCGCTCGGTCACGAACACCAGATTCTGCCAGCCGTAGCGCGCAAAGAGCGCAATGATCTCCGGCAGGTATTTCCGCGCCTGCCGCGTTCCGGCAACGGGGTTCAGGATAAGCAGCAGCGTTTTCTCCGCCATACCGTCTCAACTCCTCTGCCGGGAAGCCCGCGGGCTGGCGCAGCATCGCCGCGCCGCCGTCCGAAGCCTCCCGCTGCCCGCCAGCGCCGGCTCAGTTGTCCCAGCGGAGCGGGCGGCCGCCGATGAGATGCAGATGCAGGTGCGGCACGCTCTGTCCGCCGTCCGCGCCCACATTCGTAATGAGCCGGTAGCCCTTCCCGGACAGACCCAGCTCCCCTGCAAGACGTCTTGCCGCGGCAAACAGGCGGCAGAGCGTTGCATCGTCCGCTTCGGTCAGGGCGTCCGCGCTCCGGATGTGCTGTTTCGGAATGATGAGCACATGTACCGGGGCCTGCGGGTTGATGTCGTGGAAGGCCAGAATCTCCTCGTCCTCATACGCCTTTTGGGACGGAATCTCCCCCGCGATGATCTTACAGAACAGGCAGTCATCCATGCTTGTCAATCTCCTCTCCGATTGCTGTCATATCCTCGCGCCCGGTGATGCGGACGCGCTTTGTTTCGCCCTCCTGCCCCGGGCAGCGCACACGGACATAGTTGCCCGTATAGCCCGCGCCGCCGTCCTCCAGCAGCACCTCCTGCACCGTGCCGATCTGCCGGTCGATAAAACTGCGCTCCATGGCCTCGCCCGCGCGGATAAGCTCCTGCGCGCGCGCTTCCTTCACGGCCCTTGTAAGGTGACCCGCCATCCCGTCAGCGCGGGTACCCTTCCTGCGGCTGTAGGGAAACACGTGCATGCGCGCAAAGCCGATCTGCCGCACAAAAGCCAGCGTTTCCGCGTGCTCCGCCTCCGTTTCTCCCACAAAGCCGGCGATCACATCCGTGGTGATGGCGCAGTCCGGCATGGCGTCGCGCAGCGCAGCGACGGCCTGTCGGTATTCCTCCGCCGTATACCGCCGGTTCATGCGGCGCAGCACCGTATCCGAGCCGCTCTGGAGCGACAGGTGAAACTGACGGCAGACCCCGGGCATGCCTGCCACCGCCGCAGCAAAGCGTTCGTCGCAGAACTTCGGCTCCAGCGACCCCAGCCGGATGCGGGAAAGACCGGGAATCCCGTTTGCAAGGCGCAGCGCATCCAGAAGGTCGGGCCGCCTGCCCGCCGCATCCGGCGGAATATCCCGGCCGTAGCTGGCAAGATGAATCCCCGTGAGCACCACCTCCGAAAAGCCCTGCGCGGCCAGGCGCAAAAGCTCCCGCTCCATGCTCTCCATGCTCCGCGAGCGGATGGGGCCGCGCGCATAGGGAATGATACAGTAGGCGCAGAAATTGTCGCAGCCGTCCTGAATCTTCAGCGTGGCCCGGGTGCGGCTGTCCGCAATGGCGCTCAGCTCCTCAAAGGCGCGGCTTTTCCGCGCCCCGGCCTCCCGCTCCTGCCGCTTTCCCGCCAGCGCGTCGGTCACGCGGCGGACGATCTCCCGCCGCCCGTCCGTGCCCAGCACGAGGCCGACGCCCGGCAGCCCGTCCACCGCGCCCGCAGCGGTTTCCGCATAGCAGCCCACGGCGACGATCAGCGCGCCCGGCGCGCGGCGGTGCGCCTGGGACAGGAGCTGGCGGGACTTTTTATCGCTCACCTGCGTAACCGTGCAGGTGTTGACCACATACACCTCCGCAGGCTCGGAAAAGCCGACAATCTCCCAGCCCGCCTGCGCAAACAGCTCGCGCATGGCCTGGGTTTCGTAATGGTTGACCTTGCAGCCAAGGGTGGTAAACGCGATTCTCATTCCAGCTCGTACAGCACCTGCGCAAGCATCGCCATGCCCGCCGTCTCGGTGCGGAGAATCCGCGCTCCCAGCGATACGGCCACAACGCCGCGATGCGCAAGGTCTGCCGCCTCCCCTTCCTCAAATCCTCCCTCCGGGCCCACAACGAGCGCAATGCGCCCGCCGGCGCCGCCGCGCAGGGCTTCCTTCAGGCTCCTCTCCCGTTCGTTCTCGTAGGCCACAAGCGCCGTATCAAAGCCGGAAAAATCCACCGCGGACAGGGCCTGTACGCCCAGAACCTCCGGCACGATGCCCCGCCGGGACTGCTTGGCGGCCTCCAGCGCAACCCGCTGATAGCGCAGGCGCTTTTTCTCAAACTCCTTTGTGGGCAGCGCGACGCAGCGCGCCGTGACCACGGGCGCCACCGCGAACACGCCCAGCTCCACGCACTTTTGCACGATGGTCTCCATCTTGCCGCTCTTTGGCAGGGCTTGAAAGAGCGTCACCCGGTGCGCAGGTTCGGCCGGCGAAAGCCGCCCCGGCCCAAGGCGGCAGACGACCTCCGCCTCCCCAATGCGCTCGATTACCGCGGTATATTCTCTCACGCGCCCGTCGCACAGGACCACGCCGTCGCCCGGCCGCAGCCGCAGCACCCGCGCAATGTGCCTGACGTCCTCTCCCGTGATGCGGGCGGTATCTCCCGCGATGTCCTCCGTGAAAAACCGGTTCATGCGCGGGACAGGAGGGCGTTCCAGCCCTCGGCGTTCTTTTCGTCCTCGATGGAAAAGCCCGCGTTCCTGAGCGCGGAGCGCACCTCGTCCAGCCGCTCGTCGATAATGCCGGAGACGATGAAGGGCGCGCCGGGCTTGCAGTAGCCCTTCGCCAGCGGCGCAAGGCGGAGGATCACATCCGCAACAATGTTGGCGACCACAAGATCGTATTTGCCCTCGATCAGCCGCTGGAGCCCTGCATCCGTCAGCACGTCGCCGGTCTTGATGTGGTAGTGCGCCTCATAAATGCCGTTCATGGCGGCGTTCTCCCGCGCAATGCGCTCCGCCACCGGATCGATGTCCACAGCCACCGCGTCCTCCGCGCCCAGCAGCAGCGCTGCGATCGACAGGATGCCGCTGCCGCAGCCCAGATCGAGCACCTCCGCGCCGGGTCTTACGGTCTGTTCCAGATATTCGAGGCACATGCGCGTCGTGTGGTGCGCGCCCGTGCCGAAGGCCATGCCCGGGTCCAGCCGCAGTATGGTGCGCGCCGTTTTCTCCGGGGCTTCCTCCCACGAGGGCAGCACCAGCAGGCGATCGCCGATGGGAAGCGGCTTGTAATACTGCTTCCAGTTGTTGGCCCAGTCCTCCTCGTCCCGCAGGGCGACGGTCAGCGCCAGCGTGCCCACATCGAAGCCCAGCTCCAGCGAGCGCAGGCGCGCTATGGCCGCCTTTGCCGCGGCCAGTGTCGCCTCGTTTTCCGGCAGCTGCGCAAGGTAGGCCTTGACGCAGGGGGTATCCGCGCCGATCCGGTCCATGTCGGCAAAGTCCCAGTAGAGCGCGCTCTCGTTCAAAAAGGCGGCTGCGCGCTCGCGGCTCTCCTCGATGGAAAAGCCGGAAAGTCCGGCGCCCGTCAGCGCGCCGCAGACGGGCTCAATGCCCGCGTCGGTCGTTTCGACCGTGATTTCATACCACTTCATATGCTACATTATAATGGATCTGCGCAAAAGGGACAAGGCGCTGTTTTGGCAATGCCTTCGTCCCAGATACCTGAAACAGGTTAGCGCCATCTTAACCTGTTTCAGGTTGGATATACTGTGATTCGGAGGAACGTATGTACCAACGAATCCGACATCTCCGCGAAGACCGCGACCTGACACAGGCCAGGGTGGCCAAAATGCTGGACATGTCCCAAACAGGATATTCCAAATACGAAACCGGCGAAAACGATATTCCAACGGCCGTCCTCATTCGCCTGTCGGAATTCTATCACGTCAGTACGGATTATCTTCTCGGTCTGACGGATCAGCTTCCGGGGGAGCCGTTGTTCCTTGCGCGTATTCGGCTTTTGCGCGAGGAGCACGACTGGACGCAGCAGCAGGTGGCCAACCGCCTGCACGTCCACCGCCGGACCTATGACGCCTACGAAGCGGGCACCACCGACGTTCCCGTCGAGATACTCATCGCCCTTGCGAGGCTCTACAATGTCAGCACCGACTATCTCCTCGGAGAAAGCAACGACCCCCAGCGACATTGACCGCGCCATGCAAAAGCGGACGCCCCTGTTCCATCTGCGCCCGCTTTTTCTGGCGGCGCTGGGTCTGTGCCTTGGCACGGGTCTTTTTTTCTGGCTGCCGGGACGGTTTCTGCTTCCCTCCGGGCTGGTCTGTGCTTTTCTGGCCTGCTTTAGTCTTTCCCGAAAGTGGAACAGCGCGGCCATCCTTGCGTTCTGCACGGTTTTGGGGCTTGCGCGCGCCTTTTTGCCCCCGCTTACACTGCCGGAGGGAATCAGCGCCCGCTTCTCCGCGCTGGCCGGAGCCTTCGGCGGGCGCATTGACGCGCTCTTTCCCGATTACCCGGGCGTTGCGCGCGGGATGCTGCTGGGCGCGAGGAATTCGGAGATCGAAGCCGCCCTCTCCCGGCGGCTGTACGATGTGGGCGTTGGCCACCTGCTGGCCGTCTCCGGCCTGCACGTCAGCATCCTTTCCGGCTGCATTCTTCTGATCTGGCGGCGCTATGCGCTGCGGCTGCGCTATGCCTGCATCGCCGCATTCCTGCTCTTCTACTGCCTGCTGACCGGCGGCGCGCCCTCCGTAATCCGCGCGTCCGTCATGCTGCTCTGCACCATACCCGCCGGGCCCTCGCTGCGGCGGCGGGACACGCTCTCCAGCCTGTCCCTGGCCTGCTGCATCGTCGTTCTGCTGGATCCCGCCGCGCCCGCCACGCCGGGCTTTCAGCTCTCCTTTCTGGCGGTGCTGGGGATTGTCCTGCTGGCGCCCGTATTGCAGGCCCGCTTCTCCCTCCTTGCTCCCCCGCTTGCCAAATCGCTGTCCGCCACCCTCGCCGCCACGTTCGGCACCGCGCCGGTGATGGCCCGCGCCTTTTCGCAAATCAGCATCTTCGGTCTGTGCGCAAACGTGCTCGTGGTGCCGCTGGCCCCCTTCTTTCTGGCGCCTGCGCTCCTGTGCACGGTTCTGTCCTTTCCCTTCCCGGCGTTTGCGGAGACGCTTGCCGCCTTGCCCCGCTTTGTACTCAAGCTGATGATGACCCTGTCTCTGACCGGCGGCAGCACGGTACTCCGGGTTTCGGCGCCGTCTGCCGCCGCCATGCTGCTCTACTACGCCGCGCTGCTGTTCTGCTCGCGCTTCTGCATGCGCCCGGCGCGGACACGCGCGCTGTACGCCGGGCTCTGCCTGCTGCCCGGTCTGCTGCTGTGGGCGCTGCTGCCCGCCGCGGTTTGAGCCGCCGGGGGCGGCCCCGCGTTCCGCCCGCGGAACGGCCCGGCGCGCAGCGCCTGCCCCCGCGAGGCCCCCGCCGGTTTTCCGCGCGCCGGGAAAGCGCGGCCTTTCGGCCGCGCGCAGGCTGTAGACAAAGTCCCCATAGGAAGCGCGAAAGCACTTTCTATGGGGATGAATTTATGGTAAAATAAAGATGAGGGGGGCGAGAGGCATGATGA
>SFNQ01000029.1 GCA_004554165.1 Clostridiales bacterium
TCTGGCCGCTTTTCTTGATCAGCGGCGCATGAGCGAAGCAAGAAAAGCGGCCGCAGCGCCCCGCGGGCCCCGCGTCAACGCAGCATACCGCGCGGCGCAAAACGCTGAAAGCACCCTCCGCTGCAACCCGCCAGCGAAACTTCGCCCCGCCGCGCAGCTACCATCCTGCGCGGCGCAGCGCACAGCCTCCGCCCTCCGCTGCAACCCGCCAGCGAAACTTCGCCCCGCCGCGCAGCCACCACCACCCCGCGCGGCAAACCGCAAAACCCGCAGCAGGGAGAAAAAACCTGCCCTCTGGCCGGAAAGGCGACGATTTCTTCCAAACAATATGTCGTTAATTTAAACTTTTTTCGTCTTTTGAGACTTTCCGGGGTCGCATCTGTTATAATGACACAATCAAAATGGGGGGAAGAAAGGATTCGTGCCCATGAAACGCCTCGTCGCGCTGACTTTGAGCGCAGCCATGCTCCTGTCCGCGCTGTTCACCGGCTGCAATATCATCACAAGCGGCAGCGCCTACTGCTACCGTTTTATTGATCATATCATCGCAGGAGAGTTTGACGCCGCCTACGATATGATTGCGGAAAGCATCAAGCGGCCTGAGGCAAAAGCCGGCGTGACCGCCACGCCCATGGCCATTCCGTCGGATACGCCGGAGGTGGAGGAGGACGAGAACCGCTCCGAGCAGGAACTGGACGATGACGAGGTGATCGACGGCAAGGTGATCGAAACGCCGACGCCAACGCCCTCTCCGACACCAACGCCCACCCCGACGCCCACGGCGACGCCGACGCCGAGCCCCAGCCCCACGCCAAGTCCAACGCCCGACGCGGAGGGCAATCCCTATGTGGAAAAAACCATCTCGCGCTCGGAGTTTGTATCCAAATATCAGGGCATCTTTGAAGAGATGGGGGTGACCTCCATTGACTATACTGTGACCGACGAGATGGAGGGAGAAATCTCCGCAACGGTTAATTATACCCTCACCTACCACACCGAAAAGGGCGGCGACCTCACCTATGATTTTGAGATCGAGGCCAACCGCATCGAAAACCGCTGGACGATCAACTGGTCTCCAAATCTCATCTTCCCCATTATGGACTGGGGCGACACCATGCGCGTGGGCGTTTTGCAGTCAAAGCGCGGCGAGATTCTCTGCGATGGCGAACCCTATGCGCAGAACGTCAATATCGTAACGGTCTTTTCCGTACCCTCCACCATTGAGGATATGGAGGCGTTTTATGCGGGCGTACTGTCCATTCCGGAGCTGGTCGAGGGACTGAATACCGAGAAGCATCAGGGCAGGGATGCGCTGGATTATGCGCTCTCCCGCACGAGGAACGATTTTTGTAAAATTGCCACCTTTTTCCCGGACGAGATGACTGACGATCTCAAAGCGCGGGTGCTGGCCGTGCAGGGTCTTGCCATCGATACGCAGAACTATGGCACCACCCGCTATTATCCGCATGGCGAATCCCTGGCGCACATCGTCGGCTACGCGGGCATCGTTACAAAAAAAGAACTGGCCAAATACGAGGCAATGGGCGACACCCGCTACAATGGCGACAGCTGGGTGGGCAAATACGGCCTTGAGGTCACCTATGAGGACAATCTCACCGGTACCAACGGCAGCTTCACCTATATTCAGGATCCGCAGGGCGGCTCCAAGGGGGTGCTCTACCGCACCGAGGCCGTGGACGGGCAGGACCTGCACCTGACCATCATTCCGGAATTGCAGGAGCGGCTGGAGACGGTGGTGGACACCGTGGTCTACGACGAGGAGGTGCGCGGCTGCGTGGTCGTATTGAACCCCACCACGGGCGCCATTCAGGCGATTACCTCCTGGCCGGCGTTCGACCTCAACTATGTGGCCCGCGGTATGCCGGAGGAGGAGTGGGAAGCCCTCAAGAACGACAAGATCAACCTCCGCCTGTTCAACCGCGCGGTGCAGGGCCTGTATACGCCCGGCTCCGTCTTTAAGCTCATGACCACGGCGGCGGTGCTGGAGACCGGGACCATGACCCCCACGGATGTGTTTCCCGCCTCGGAGGATCTTCAGGGCGACGGCGACAACGAATGGATGCCCTCGGACAACATCGCGCCGGGCTTTGCGGAGGCCGCCAACGGCAGGGCGCTCAAGCGTACTGCGACCAGCTACCGCCTTTCGCCAATGAATCTGCACAACTCCATCGTGCAGTCGGACAACCTGTACTTTGCCTATGCCGCGCTCAAGATGGGACGCGAGAAGTTTGAAGCCTACATGCGCAATCTGGGCTGGGAAACGCCCATCGAGTTTGAGATCAAGGACAACGAGGGCAACTATATCGCCGCAACGCCCCAGATTTACGCCATTCTCAAGCACGACAACGGGGACTGGGCCTACGACGAGAACGGCCGGCCCAAGGAGAAGAGCGGCAACCCGCAGACCGTTTACGACCTTGCGGTTACGGGCTACGGGCAGGGGCAGCTTCTGGTTTCGCCCTTGCAGATGGCCTGCTTTGCTTCGGCCTACGCCAACGGCGGGGACATCATGGTGCCCTATGTGGTGGACTCCATCTGGCACGCGGACGGCACCGACTACAACAAAATCTCCCAGACCGTGCCCAAATACTGGAAAAAATCCGCCATTCAGCAGTCCACCATCGATGCGATCCACGATGCGCTGGCGGCCGTCTGCCAGACCTCGCGGGGCACGGCGCACTCCTTTACCGAAAAGGTCTATCGCAAGGGCTATACCTATACTCTTGGCTACAACATCATCGGCAAGACCGGCACCGCCGAAATTACCGACGATAAGACCAAGGAGCTGGGCTGGTTCATCGCCTGGCGCGACGGCGTGGAGCCGGAGGAGGCGCGGCTGGTCTGCGTCATGCTTGAGATCAACCTGGGGCCCAACGGTAAGATTCCCCCCTATACGGAGATTTCGCAGATGAAGTTTGACATCGCGCGCGCCATGCTCATCAAGAGCGACCTCAACGATTTTTATGGCGAGGTGGATACCGCCGGCCTGCTCAGCGGCAACGTGGGCTACAGCACGACGGCCGCGAGCTCCGCAGGCGCGGGCGGAGCCGGCGACAACACGGCGGGCAGTGCGGGCGCGGTGGATACCGCCGCATCCGCAGGGAGCGGCACAGGCGGTACGGGCAACGGGGCGGGCAACCCGCAGGAGCCCAGTGCAACAACGCCGCCCTCGATTATCGTGTTGGGTTAGCGCAGGGATGCGCCGTTGCTGTTTGAAGGATTCTGCAATTGACAAGAATGCCCGGCGCAACATATGATAGAGAACGCAGTGCAAGCTGCGTTCCGCAGAGGGTCAAAAAAGTCCATCTGGACTTTTTTGAGAGAACAGATTTTGCCTGAAACGCATCCGCGTTTCCGGGCGGCAAAATCAGAAAAGTGGGAAAACCTAAAGGTTTTCATCCGTTCTGACGCACATGCCGTCAGAGCCGGATGGAACGTCAAGGGCTGCGGCCCCTGACAATCCCGGGGGTTTTTGACAGACTGAGAGAACGCAGCGCAAGCTGCGTTCCGTTTTCGGATGCCTTCGGGCTTTTTGGAAACACGGTTCAGGCGGAAACCGTGTTTTCCGGTTTCGGGAAGAAAAAACCGAAAGGGATGGAAGACATCGGAATGTTTCGGGGCCCGCCTGCGCGAATCAGAACGCCGAAGCAGCCGCCGGGGACTGGGGCCTGGGCCATGCGCACAGGGGAAAGCACTGCGCTGCCGGGCTGCGAGACCTCCCCTTCCCATGATGAAAGGGCGCTGCGGCAGACGACAGGGAGCAGCCGGTTTCCGAAAAAAACGAAAATTTTCAACAAAAGCTGCGAGGATCGGGATAGGGAGGAAATACTAGAGGCTATGAAGATCGTTTTTACAGGCGGTGGAACCGCGGGGCACGTTATCCCCAACATTGCGCTCATCCGCAAGCTGATGGACGAGGGCTGGGAAATCCATTACATCGGCAGCGAGAACGGCATGGAGCGGGCCATGATCGAGGGAATTCCCGGCGTACGCTATTACGGCATTGCCTGCGGGAAGCTCCGGCGCTACTTCTCGCTGCAAAACTTTGTGGATCCCTTTCGTGTACTGCGCGGCGTGGGACAGGCGCGGGAAATCATGAAGCGCATCCGGCCGGATGTGGTGTTCAGCAAGGGCGGCTTCGTCTCCGTCCCCGTGGTCATGGCTGCGGGCAGGACGCATGTGGTTGCGCATGAGTCCGACTATACGCCGGGCCTGGCCAACCGCATTGCCGAGCGCTTTGCGGACACGGTCTGCGTCACCTTTGAGGATACTGCGCGCTATATCCGCCACGGCAAGCCGGTCTTTACCGGCACGCCCATCCGCCCGGAGCTCTATCGCGGTGACCGCAGCCGCGCGCTCCGGTTCACCGGCCTGGCCGGGAACAAGCCCGTGCTGCTCGTCATGGGCGGAAGTTCTGGCGCGGTGCGGCTGAACGAGCTGCTGCGCGGCGCGCTTTCGCGGCTTCTGCCCCGTTTTGACGTGGTACACCTGTGCGGACGCGGCAAGGTGGACGAGAGCAGCAGGCAGGCGGGCTATGTCCAGTTTGAATATGTTGACGCGGAGATGGCGGATCTTTTCGCACTGGCGGATGTGGTGCTCTCGCGGGCGGGCGCGAACGCGGTGTTCGAGTTTCTCGCGCTGGCCAAGCCGGCAGTGCTGGTGCCGCTGCCGCTGTCGGCAAGCCGCGGCGACCAGATTCTGAACGCCCAGTATTTTGAGAAAAAGGGCTATGCGCGCATGGTGGATCAGGACACGGCCACCAGCGATTCGCTGGCGGAGGCCGTGGAACAGCTTTACGAAAACCGAAAGGCATACATTGCGGCCATGACCGCAGACGCGCGGCTCGACGGCACGGACGAGGTGCTCTCCGAGATCCGCAGGGCTGCGGCGGGGGCAAGGGCTTGAGGGGCCGCCAGGGAGGGCCGAAGGGCGGGACGACGCTCAAGAGAGGGCCGAAACAGAAAAAGGAAGAGGCAAATTGCGCGCCGCCGTTGGATTTTGCGGCGGCGTTTCTGCTGCTGGAGCAGACGGATGCGGAGCCGGGCGAGTTGACGGCCTGTCTGTCCGCCCTCTGCGCGGCGGCGAAAACCAGGGCCGCCCGGGAGCGGATCGACGGGGCGTGCAGCGATCGCGCCGCGCTGTACCGCTGCCTTTCGGCGGACGAGCCAAAGCTGCGCAAGAATGCGGCGCGCCTGCTGGGAGCGCTGGGGCGTGGCCGCGATGCGGCGGCGCTGGCCGCCGCGCTGGCCGCCGAGCGTAGGCTGTTTGTGGTGCCGTCCATTCTGCTGGCGCTGGGGCGCTGCGGCGGCAGCACCGCGCAGAGCGCGGTCGCGGCCTACGCCCCGCCCCGGCCGCGGGACGAGACGGAGGAAAAGCACATCCGCGAGATCCAGTGTGCGCTCGAAAAGGCGAAGAACAGCTTTGAAACCGGGGAGTTTCCGGCACTTTCACGCCTGCCGGCGCCGCAGGAGGTGCTGCTGCTGCCGCCGGACGGCTTTTCGGCGCAGCTTTTTGAGGAGCTGGAGGAGTTGGGGTTTTCGCCCCGGCCCGCCGGAACTTCCGCGTTTTATCGCGGCGGGCTGCTGGTGAAAACCGACGATATCGAAGGGATATACCGGGCGCGCTGCGCCGCGGAAATTCTCCTGCCCGTTGCGGAGGGCGTGGCATTCACGCCGGAGGCCGTTGCGGCGGCCTTTGCGCCCGCGCCGGAACACCCCTACCGGCTGGAGCTGCGGGGCTGGGACGGAAACCGGGCGGCTTTTCTCAGGGAAACTGCGCGCCTGCTGGGCGGCAGGAACAATCCCTCCCACTATGCGCTGGAGCTGCGCATTGAACGGAGGGACGATGGGCGCGCAGCCCTTTTTCAAAGGCCCTGCAATGTTTTGGATACGCGCTTTGCCTACCGCAGACAGGCGCTGCCCGCCTCCATCCATCCCGTGACGGCGGCCTGCCTTGTGCGCTATGGGCGGCGGTTCCGTCCGGCGGGGAAGGAAGCACCTTCGGTGCTGGATCCCTGCTGCGGCAGCGGTACGCTTCTCTTTGAGCGGGAGAAGCTGTCGCCCTGCGGGAGCCTGCTGGGCGTGGAGCTTACCGGGCGGGGCGTTCTCGCGGCAAAGGAAAACGCGGCGGCAGGGTGCAGCCGGGCAAGATTCATCCAGAAGGACTGCCTGAACTTTACGCCCCGCGCGCCCGTGGACGAGCTGTATGCAAACCTGCCCTTTGGCAACCGGGTGGGCAGCCATACGGACAACGAGGCGCTGTACCGGGGGCTTGCCGCGCGCCTGCCGGACTGGCTCTCAGAGGACGGGATCGCGCTGCTGTACACGATGGAACACCGGCTGCTCCAACGCTGCCTGCGGGAGGAGTCGCGACTGACGCTCCTTGGGCGGACCCGCACGGAGGCAGGGGGACTCATGCCGCAGGTGTTCGTGCTTGCGAAGAAAGGGCGCGGATAAAGATGAACAAAAAGCGCCGGCGCCCATGGAAATCGCTTCACGGCGCGCCGGCGAAAGAATTGTCTTTTGCGCGGCCCGAGAGGCCGCGTTTTTCGCTCCCGGGCGCTGTTATGCGCCGAGGAAATCGTTGATCTTCTGTGCAAGCTCGTCCACGTCGATGCCGTGTACCGCGCAGGCCTGCTCCAGCGTTTCGCCGTGGGCCATGGCGCAGCCGAGGCAGTGCATGCCCGCGCTCATGAGGATGGGAGCGATGCCCTCATTGGTCTCGATGATCTGCTGAATCGTCATATCCTTGGAAATCATATCAAAAATCCTCCTGTTACTGCATGATTCTCTGCCTAGTATACCCCCTGGCGCAAAAACAATCAACTCTTTGTCTCAAAGCGGTTGCCGCACCTTGTGCAGGTGACGCGCAGCTTGCCTTTGCCGCGCGGTACGCGCAGGCGCTGGGCGCACTGGGGGCAGACCAGATATTTATAGTGTTTGATCTCGCTCCAGGTGGGATTCTTCTTCGCCTTTTTCGCGCGGTGGGGCCGCTGCTGGCCGCCGCTCTTGCCGCGGAAGAAGGCGCGGACGGCGGTCACCAGGGTCAGATACTTCATGTTCTGCTGATAGACCCGCGAAGCGTTGGCGGAAAACAGCCGGATGGCCGCAAAGAGCAGCGCGGCTACGGCAATCAGCGTCAGAAGAATCTTCGGCCAGGTGCCGTACTGGAAAAACAGGCCGGCAAGCAGGGCGGCGATGCCGGCAATCAGCAGCGCGCGGTTCAGCTCGTCGAGGCCCCTCTTCCTCTGGAACGAAAACATCAGTCCTCACCTCGTATCAGGAGTGTTGCACAAAGCGGCGGCAGCGTCAGCGAAACGCTCCCCTCCGCGTGATAGCGGGTTCCGTTCTGGTCTGTATAGTCGCCGGAAAGCGGCAGGGGCACATCCGCGTCCGGGCCCTCCGGCAGCGCGTCCGGCAAAAGCAGCGCCTGCTGCTTGGTCTCGCTGCGGTTGACAAGGAGCAGGGCAGCGCTCGTGTCCGTATAGCGCACGATGCAGAAAAGCTCCCCGGAAAGCGCGCCCATGCGGCAGCGGCCGTTGCGCAGGGCAGCGTTTTTCTTCCGCAGTGTCAGAAGCCTGCGGATGCCGTCCAGCAGCGCCGTGTCCTCTGCGCCCCAGGGGAAGGCGGCGCGGTTGAAGGGGTCGCCCATGCCGGTCAGACCGGCCTCGTCGCCGTAGTAGAGACAGGGTACGCCCGGCAGCGCGGTCTGGATCGCCGTGGCGAGCAGGAGCCGGAGCCTGCCGCGGGCCGCGTCCTCCGGCGCGGGGGCATAGGCCGCCTGCTGCGCTCGGGTGAGCGCATGGCGCGAGGGCGCGCCGGACAGTGCGGTGGCGGCGCGCACCACATCATGGGAGGAGACAAGGTTCAGCGCCGCGTCGTAGAAAGGCTTTGGATACTGCTCGCGCAAAAAGGCCAGCGCATCGGCAAAGGCAAAGGCATCCGTCCTGCCCGTGAGAAAGGCGATGACCGCGTCCGTAAAGCAGTAGTTCATCACGGAATCCAGCTCGTCGCCGTTGACATAGCCGCGCCGTCCCTCCGGGCCGGTCTTTGCGCTGGGCTCATCCCAGACCTCGCCCAGCAGCACGCCCTCGGGGTCGATGGCCTTGACTCGTTTGCGGAGGATGCGGATAAACTGATCCGGCAGTTCATCGGCCACGTCCAGCCGCCAGCTGGTGGCGCCGAGCTCTGCCCAGTGCGCCAGCACGCCGTTTTCACCCGCAATGAAGTCGATATAGGAAGGCGTCAGCTCCCGGACGTTTGGCAGGGTCGGAAAGCCCCACCAGCATTCGTACTGCTCCGGGTATTCGAGGAAATTGTACCAGGCGCGGTAAGGGGAGTCCGGGTCGCGGTACGCGCCGCTGTGTTCGCCGTAGGAGCCCTCCTTATTGAAGTAGATGCTGTCGCTGCCGGTATGGGAGAACACGCCGTCGAGCATGATGCGGATGCCCCGCGCCCGCGCCTCGCGGCAGAGCAGGGCAAAATCCGCCTCCGTGCCAAGCAGCGGATCGATGGCAAGATAGTCGGCGGTGTTGTAGCGATGGTTGCTGGCTGCGGAAAAGACCGGGTTCAGATACAGGCAGGTTACGCCGAGGGAGGCGATGTAGTCCAGCTTTTCGCGGATGCCGTTCAGGTCGCCGCCAAAGTAGTCGTCCGGCTCGTAGTCGTCCCTGCCGGGCGGCGGCGTAGTCAGGGGTGCTTCCGACCAGCGCTCGTGCACGCGGGCGCGCCGACCGAGCGCCGCGTGCGCGCCAAGGCGGGCATGAAAATCCTCCCAACTGCTGCGGCGGAAGCGATCCGGAAAAATCTGGTAGCACACGCCCTCTTTGAACCAGGCGGGCGTTTCATAGTCGGCGTCGTAGACCGTGATGCGATAGGACGGCGGCTCCTGCTCCATAAGCCGGCCGGGACCGCTCTGTGCGCCATAGTAGCAAACCCGACCGTCCGGAAGGGTAAGGATGAAATAGTACCAGACGAGGCCCGGCCTCTCCGGCAGGGGAAGAAGAACCTCCGCGCGGCCGTTTTCCACCGGCATGGGGAAGCGCTGCTCCCCCGCGCCGTCCTGCCAGACGCGCAGAACAATGTCTGCCGCAGCGAGGCTGCCGCCGACTTCGGCCGCGATGGTAACGTCCGTTCCGCAGGGAACCGCGCCCTGCGGCACACGGCAGCGGAGCAGCCGGGAATGATGAAAAAAACCGTCCATGCAACCATATTAGCACAAAACGGCGGTTTTATCTCGATGAATTTCAGTTGTTGCGCGATTTTCACATTTTTGCAAAGGAAAAGGGATGCAAAAGCCCGGAAGCCGACGGCGCGCCCCACGCAGGGACATCAGCGGGAATCGTTCAGCGCAGGCAGACCGTCAGACCAGGCCTGACGGTCTGCCTGCGCCATTCCGAAAAATCAAAGGGAAGGAAAAGACGGCTGCTTTTGCAGAATTTGCAAAAGTTCCGAGAACGAGCCGATATGAAAATCTGCCAATGCGGAATTCCCTGCCGGGCCGATGCCGGCGGCATAGAAGCCGCCGGCTTTGGCCGCCTCCAGACCGGCCTGCGCATCCTCTACCACAAGCGCATGAACCGGTTTCACCTGCAACAGCTGCGCCGCCAGAAGAAAAACCTCCGGATTGGGTTTGGAATGCGTGATCTGCGTGCCGTCGGCCACAGCGTCAAAAAACGCATCCAGACCGATTCGCTCCAGAATCAGCTTTGTGTTTTTGCTGGAGGAGGCAACCGCCAGCCGGAATCCATGTCCGCGCAGCGAAATCAGCACGCTGCGCACCTCCTGGTCCAGATCGGCGGGCGTCATCCCCTGCAGGAAACCACGGTAAATCGCATTCTTTTCCTCTGCAAGCGCCTGCTTCTGCGCCGGCGTAAAAGCATCCTTTCGGCCGCCAAGCACGATGTCAAGACTCTCCATCCGGCTCACGCCGCGCAGGCGGTCCTTCGCCGCCTCGTCAAAGGGAATCCCCAGCTTGTGGGCCAGCGCAGCCCAGGCCGCAAAATGGTACTGGTCGGTATGGCAGAGCACGCCGTCCAGATCAAAGATGACCGCTTGAAAATGCATCGGCTTTTTTGCAACGCCCCTTCCCCTGCATTTGCGCGCAGGTGCAGTGCGCTATGGGAAATCCGGGGGACGAACCCTCACGGACAGGAAAACGGACTACTGAATCCGCTCAAAATCCTCCGCGCCGTGCTTGCAGAGCGGGCAGATGAAATCCGGCGGCAGCTCCTCGCCCTCGTAGACATAGCCGCAGACCTTGCAGACCCAGCCGGTTTTCTTCTCGGCCGCAGCCAGAGGCTTGGGCTTGATGCGGTCGAAGTAGTAGGCGTAGGTGACCGAGGGCGCGTCGGATAGCGTTTGCGCCTCTGTGACCTCCGCGATAAACTGCGTGTGCGTATCCAGCTCGTTCATCGCCACCACCCGCGCCGAGAGGAAGGCGTTGGCATACTCCGTCAGGTAGGGCAGGCCGTTTTCCGCGCGGGCGACGGAGGAAAAGCCCTGGAATTTGTCCGTATCCCGGCCGCTGGCAAAGCCGAAGCGCTGGAAGAGAGAGAAGGGCGCGTCCGTGGAGAGGATGGACAGGGTGAACACGCCGGTGCTTTTGATGATATCGTGGGTGTAGTTCGCCTTGTTTACGGCGATGGAGATGCGCTTGACCTTGTCGGTAAGCTGCACAGCGGTGTTGATAATGCAGGCGTTGTCCTTCGTGCCGTCGTTTGCCGCAAGGACGAACAGGCCGTAGCTGAGCTTGAAAAACGCGCTCTTTTCGACCTTCTCCGTGCCTTTTGCGATGGCGCTGGAGGGAACCAACTCCTCCGCGATGGCGGAGGCCAGCGCGTCCACCTCCTCGCGCTGCTGCTCCCGCAGGGTGGAGCGCAGACTGATGACGGGCGAGAGAATGCGCATGGCATCAAGGCTCTCAAAGATATTTCTCATCAGCCCGCCCGAGGTGGGGGCCCAGGAGCCGTTTTCGATCAGCGCAACGGTGCGGTTTTTCAGGTTGTGCGCGGCGATATCATGCAGCACGGTTTCCATATTGCAGAAAATACCGGCATTGTAGGTCGTCGAGGCGAACACAAGATGGCTCAGGCGGAAACACTCGGCCACGATCACGGAGGGGTGGGTTTTGGACACGTCGTACATGCGGATCCCCCGCACCCCCTTTTCCGCAAGCCGGCAGGCAAGGAGCGTCGCCGCCTGCTCCGTGCCGCCGTATACCGAGGCGTAGGCGATCATGACGCCCTTCTGCTCCGGCGCATAGCGGCTCCAGAGGTCGTATTTTTCCAGGAAGGTACCGATGTCCTTGCGCCAGACGGGGCCGTGCAGCGGACAGATGCGGGCGATGTCCAGCGTGGCAGCCTTTTTGAGCAGGGCCTGCACCTGCGTGCCGTACTTGCCGACAATGTTCGTATAATAGCGCCGCGCCTCGTTCATCCAGCCGTCGTCAAAGGGGAGTTCGTCCGCAAAGAGATTGCCGGACAGCGCGCCGAAGGTGCCGAACGCATCGGCGGAGAAGAGCGTGCCCTCGGTGATATCGAAGGTAACCATGGCCTCGGGCCAGTGTACCATGGGCGCCATATGGAAGGAAAAGGTATGCCGTCCCGTGCAGAGCGTATCGCCTTCGGAAACGGTAATTGCGCGATCGTCCATGGGCGTGCGGAAAAACTGCGAGAGCATGACGTGGGTTTTGCTGTTGCCCACGATTTTGACGGCGGGGTAGCGCAAAATCAGCTCCTCGATGCAGGCGCAGTGGTCCGGCTCCATGTGGTTGACAATGAGGTAGTCGAGGCTGCGCCCGGCCAGCGCATGGGTGAGATTTTCGTAAAACTGGCCGCTGACCGAACGATCCACCGTGTCCATCAGGACGGTCTTTTCGTCCAGCACCAGATAGGCATTGTACGAAACGCCGTTGTCCAGAGGGAACACGTTTTCAAACAGGCTGAGCCGCCGGTCCGACGCGCCGACATAAATGGTATCCCCGGTGATCTTTCTCTCGCAGTACATGGCGTCCATCCCCCAATACAAAATTTTGTAAAACAATTATAGCATAGATTGCCCGGTTTTTGCGTTGGAATTCAAACTTCTTTTTGCCGAAAAACAGGCAGAAAAAAATCGACCGCCGGGGGAGGGACCGTCAGTGCGCCGATTCCTTCCGGCGGGGCGGCTGCCGCGGCTGGACGGGCTGCTCACCCGGGCCGCCTCCGGGCGCGGCAGGCCTGCTCTTTGCTGAGGCGGGGGGCGGCGCATCCGCCGAGTTTTTTAGAAGAACCGATGCAGCACGAACTGATCCAGCAGGACCAGCAGGCCAAGCACGCCCGTATACAGCGCGAAGCCCCAGAGCTTTTTCTTCTTGATTGCCGCCAGCATGAGGCGGATGGCCAGATAGCCCGTTACGCCTGCTGCGGCCATGCCAACGATCACGGCGAGCCAGGGAATGTCCGACACGCCCTCCCGCAGCGCATCCGGAATTTCCAGCACCGCGCCGCCCACGATGGAGGGAATGGACAGCAGGAAGGAGAAATCCGCCGCCGCTTTGCGGTCCAGTCCGGCAAAGAGCGCGCCGCCGATGGTGGAGCCGGAGCGCGAAACCCCCGGCAGTACGCCGACGCCCTGCATGCTGCCGATGAGGAGCGCGTCGGTAAGCTTCATACTGGCAAGGCTGCGCTGCCGTTTGCGTGGCCGCTCAAACAGGTCGCAGGCGTTGAGAATGGCCGAGGTCAAGAGGAAACACACGCCAAGGTATTGCCCCCGCTCCGCCGCCTCGTAGAAGCGGTCGAAGGGCGGCACCTTCTTGAACAGAATGGCCACGAGCACGGTGGGAATCAGCGCGACGACGAGATACAGCACCGTTTTCTGGAAGGGATGGCGCAGCAGCTTCCAGACCAGATTACGGTAGACGATGAGCACGGCGGCAAGCGTGCCAATATGCAGCATGAGGGTGAAGAACATGGCGCCCTCGGTCACGCCGAACATGCGCTGCAACAGGATGAGATGCCCGCTGCTGCTGACGGGCAGAAATTCGCACAGTCCCTGAACGACGCCCAGCAGCAGGGCAAGCCAGATGGTCATAATCGCATAACCTCCAAAGTCTTTCAAACATTTCTATCATACACGGACCGGAAGAATTATACAATAGAAAAGGAGCCCCTGCGCAAGGCCGCGCCGCCGCATATTTTGGCAGACCGTGGCGGAGAGCGGGGCCGGAATGAAAAAAAGGAGCGTTGACGATGACGGATGTGGCCTTTATTCCCCTGAAAACTCCGGACGGCGCAATTCTGGGACATGCACGCACAGGCGGCGGGTTTTTTACAATGCAGCTCCGGCGAACGGTGCGGGGGCAGGCTGTGGCGCTGACCGACAGCGGCTGCTTTTCGGGCGAGATCGGCGGCCGCATCGCCGTCTGCGGCGCCGTGCAGGCGGTGGCTGCGCTGGAAAACGGGCGGATGCTCTGCTGCGGCACGGCCCGGGGCGCGGCGCTTTCGCAGGAGGAGATCCGGCGGCGGCTCATGACCCTGCGCCCGGCGGAAAACCAGGCGGCGGCAAGGCCGGAGCAGGCTGTAACCGCGCCCGGGGAGGCGAAGCCGCGGCGGGAACAGGCTGCGACGCGGCAAGCAGCGGCGTGGAGGGCCGCAGCGGAGCCACGGGACGAGGCAGACTCTGCGGGGACCGGGGCAGAGGGCCCGCGGGCGGGGCAGACCGCGCCCACCGCGCCGCAGGAGCAGGCGAAAAAGCAGAAGGAACGGGAAGCGGCAGAAACCGCACAAGCGCCGGAAAAAGCAAAGCCTGCACGGAGCCCGCGGGAAAGCGATAGGGTCGCAGCGGAACCGCGGGACGAGGCAGACCCTGCGGGGACCGGGGCAGAGGGCCCGCGGGCGGGGCAGACCGCGCCCACCGCGCCGCAGGAGCAGGAAGAAAAAGAGAGGGAACGGGCCGCCACGGAGACGGCGCCCTTACGGACGGGTACGGCGGAGCCGGAGAGGCCGCCGCACCGGGCGGAGCGGATCGCCGTCACGGAAACATCAGCCCCGCCGGCGGAGGCTGCGCCTGCCCTGCCGGCAGAGGGACAGGTAACCGGGGCGGCGCTGGAACGGGGGACAGACGGCGCATCGGAAGCGTTGCTGCGGACGCGGGAGATCGTGCGGCAGGCACAGATCATCCGGGAGGCCGCCATTGCCCGCGAGGCTGCGCTTGCCCGCGGCGCAGAGGATGCTGCGCAGGCGGGGAAAACCGCCCCGCACCAGCGGGAGGCAGCGCCGGCGGAGGCGTCCTCCGCAGTGCGGGAGGAAGGGGTTACCCCGGCGCCGGCAGCCGCACAGGCCCCTGCCGATGCGGACGCGGCAACGGAGGGCGGCAGGCTGCTGCGCTTTGCTCCGGCAAAGAGCGTTGCGGACAGCGCGGCGGAGTCGGAATCGTTTATGGCGCTGCTGCGCCGCGCGGAGTCGGTCTTTGAACGGCTTGAAACCCCGCAGCCGCCGCTGCTGCATTTTCCAAACCAGCGCAGTGCGCGGCGGGAGGCCGAGCGCAGGGCCGCAGAGGAAGGAGATCTGCGGGAACCGCACAAGACCACACGGCCTGTAACCGAAGCCGGCGACGCCGGCGCCGGGGATGCGGCGCTGTCTGCCAGGGAGACGGCATCCGCGGCGGAGTGGCACGCCCAGGTGGACGCGCTGCTGGAAACGCCTGCGCCGATTGGGCGGGAATGGATTGAGAATCCCTTTCCCAACATTTTTCCCGGCGCGCGGTTCAGCCGCGTCGGCGGCAGCGGCGTAATGGAGCATCTAGAGGGAGAATGGCAGAGCGGCGGCGAGTGCTGCCGCATCATCGCCGTGCGCGGCGCGTACAGTCCCAGACCGCCAGCGCACCTTGCAGGCTTTACCCGCTTTATCCGCACCCAGAGCGGCAGCTACTGGATCAAACTCATGAAAAAGAGTTAAACGTTCAGAACGCCTCTTCCCTGAACAAGGGCGACGGGAACGATGGGGCGGCGGGCGCAGCCGCGCAGGCAGGGGAGCGCTCCGGCTGCTGCCCGGCGGGTTTCCCTGCGCCTGCGGAAAACGGGGGACGAAGCGGTTACAGGCGGCGGGAGAAAAGCAAATTCTGCTTCCCGCCGCCCGCGTTTTTTGCGCATACTTCTTTTTCTGAAAAAGGAAGTATGCTACAATGGCCCATATGGGAAACGGAATGACTGCGCAGCAATTTGATATCGTCGTCATCGGCGCGGGGCACGCGGGCTGCGAGGCAGCGCTGGCTGCGGCGCGCATGGGGCTCGAAACGCTCCTTCTGACGCTGAACCTTGACTCCATCGGCCTTATGCCCTGCAATCCGGCCATCGGCGGCACGGGCAAGGGACATCTTGTGCGCGAGATCGACGCCATGGGCGGCGAGATGGGTCTTGCCGCGGACGATACGCTGATTCAGATGCGGATGCTGAACACGGGCAAGGGCCCGGCGGTGCATTCCCTGCGGGCGCAGATGGACAAGCGCCGCTACCACGAGCGCATGAAGCGCACGCTGGAGGAATGTCAAAGGCTCACCATTTTGCAGGACGAGGCGGAACGCTTTCTCACCGAGGGCGGCCGCATCTCGGGCGTCGTTACGGCGCAGGGCTTCGTATTCCCCTGCCGCGCGGCGGTCATGGCTTCGGGCGTATACCTCAAAAGCCGCATCCTCATCGGCGACTATGCAAGGAACAGCGGCCCGGCGGGCCTGAGCCGCGCAGAGGGGCTGTCGGAGGGACTTATGGCGCTGGGCATTCCGCTGCAGCGCTTTAAGACCGGAACGCCCGCGCGTGTGGACGGCCGCTCGCTGGACTACGGCGAGATGGAGCGGCAGGATGGCGACGTGCCCATGCCGGCCTTTTCCTTTCTGAACGGAACGCTAAAGCGGGAGCAGACGCCCTGCTACCTGACCTATACCAACGAAGCGACGCACCGCATCATACTGGATAATCTCCACCGCTCGCCCATGTACAGCGGCAAAATCCACGCCACCGGCACGCGCTACTGCCCCTCCATTGAGGACAAGATCGTTCGCTTTGCCGACAAGGACCGCCACCAGATCTTCATTGAGCCGGAGGGGCGAACCACCCACGAGATGTATGTGCAGGGACTCAGCACCAGTCTGCCGGCGGACGTACAGGCGGACATGCTGCACACCATGGCCGGACTGCGGAACTGCCGCGTCATGCGGCTTGGCTACGCCATAGAATACGACTGCATCGACCCGACCGCACTGGACCTGCATCTGATGGTGCGGGACGTGCCGGGCCTGTTCCTGGCGGGGCAGGTGAACGGCTCCAGCGGCTATGAGGAGGCTGCGGCGCAGGGCTTTTACGCGGGGGTGAACGCCGCGCTCCATGTGCGCGGGGAGGAGCCCTTCTTCCTCGGCCGGGACGAGGCCTATCTCGGCGTACTCGTGGACGACCTCTCCACCAAGGGAACGCCGGAGCCCTACCGCATGATGACCTCGCGCTGCGAATACCGACTGCTGCTGCGGCAGGACAACGCGGACGCGCGCCTGACCGAAAAAGCGCGGCGGCTCGGCCTTGTTTCCGCCGCGCGCTACGACCGGCTCATGCAAAAGCAGGAGGCCGTACAGGGGGCGCTGCGCGCACTGGAGCGGGGCGTACCCATGACGGATGCGCTCGCGGCCTGCCTTGCGGAGCACGGCGAACCGCTGCCAAAGCCCGGCGCAAGGCTCTTTGACCTGCTCAAGCGCCCCTGCATGAGCTATACCGCGCTCTCCGCGCTGGTGGACGGGCTGGCGCCGCTGGCGGACGAGGTGCGGGAGCAGGTGGACATTCTCGCGCGCTACGACGGCTACATCGAAAAGCAGCGGGAGCAGGTCCGGCGGCAGAAGCGAATGGAGATGCTGGCGCTGCCGCCGGACATCGACTATGCGGGCATTACGGGCCTGCGCCTTGAGGCGCGGCAGAAGCTGGCCAAGCAGCGGCCCCAAACCCTGGGCCAGGCCAGCCGCATCTCCGGCGTCAGCCCCGCGGACGTATCCGTGCTGCTCATTCATTTGAAGCGGATGGGGCTCGGGGAATAGAGCCGGGCCGCAGAGGATCCTCCTTTTTTATGCGGAAAGGGAGGCGAAAGGAAAAGCCTTCGGCGGCAGGCAGGACGGGCGCGGCAAGGGCGGCTGCGCCGATTGCCAACCGGAAAAAGAAGCAGGAGAAAGGTTGTTCCATGCAGAACCTGATGCACAGCCTGTGCCCCGAACTCAGCGGGGCGCAGCTTTTGCAGTTTCAAACCTATTATGACATGCTGGCGGAGTGGAACGGGCGCATGAACCTCACGGCGATTACCGGGCCGGAGGACGTGGCGAACAAGCACTTTTTCGACTCGCTGGCCGCCGCGCCATACCTGCCCCAGGGCGCGCGCTGCATCGACGTGGGCACGGGCGCGGGTTTTCCCGGCGTACCGCTGCTGATACTGCGCGATGATTTGACCATGACCCTGCTGGACGGACTGAACAAGCGGCTCGTATTTCTCGAAACGCTGTGTGAAGCGCTGGGACTGTCCGGCCGGGTGACGCTCCTGCATGCGCGGGCGGAGGACGCGGGGCAGGATCCCGCGCACAGGGCGCAGTACGACGCCGCGCTGACGCGGGCGGTGGCCGCGCTGCCTGTGCTGCTGGAGCTGACGGTGCCGCTGCTCAGGGTGGGCGGCAAAAGCCTCTGCTACAAGGGCGAGGCCGCAGAGGAGATGGAGCAGGCCAGAAACGCCTGCCATCTGCTGCACTGCCGCCTTTCCGCCGTGCCGTTACAGCGGGCATACGGCGCCCGCTCGCTGGTAATCGCGGAAAAAATCGCGCCGACGCCGAAAACATATCCGAGGCGCGCGGGCCTGCCCGCAAAGAAACCCCTGTAGAAGGCGGGGCGGCGCGGGCCGGGTTCCCCGGCCCGGCCCCTGCCGCGGCCAGGGCCGGCGACGCCGCTGCACAGGGAGCAGGCGCTCCGCCGCGGCGGGGGCGGGCGGCGCGAAGCGCCGCGCGCCGCCCGGGCCGAACACTTCTTGTTTTTTTCTCCGAAAAGTATTAGGATAAACAGAACAATAACGAAATCTTTATACGGAGGAACTGGTCATGAGCAATATTTTTGCCAAAAAGGGCGCGGAAACCACGCTCAGGGACTATATGGGAAAGACCGACGGACGATCAAACCTGGGCGGCGAACTGCCCGTCGAGATTTATCGGCTGTTTCAGTTTTCGGTCAAGGAGCAGCTGATCAGGGCCTATGGCGAGGCGGCGGCTGTGGACGTGTTCCGCAAGGCGGGCTATGAGGCGGGCGTCTTCTTTGCGGAAAACTTTCTCGACATCTCCCTTCCTCTTTCGGAATTCGTTTCCGCGTTGCAGAATAAACTGGAGGAGCTGAAAATCGGCATTTTGCGCATTGAGCGCATGGATGAGGACGGACATATCGTGCTGACCGTGTCCGAGGATGCGGACTGCTCGGGCCTGCCGGTGCTCGGCAAGACCGTCTGCAACTATGACGAGGGCTTTCTCAGCGGCGTACTCTCCACCTATACGAAAAAGCCGTATGAAGCCGTTGAGGTGGACTGCTGGGCGACGGGCGACCGGGTCTGCCGCTTCCATGCGGATGTGAGGGAGTGACGGGCCATGCAGGACAGGGATGCCAAGCTGCTGTTTGAGTACCTCGGCAGCATTCTCTACGAGAGCGACCCTGTTCCGCCTGCGGAGGCCGAGATTTCGCCCGGGGCGCGGGAACTGCTCGGCGGGCTGAGCTGCCTTTCAACCTATGTCAAAGAGCTTACCGCTTACTCCCACGCGCTGGCCACGGGCGATCTGGATGCGCCCCTGCCGGACAGGGAGAATCCGCTTTGCTATAATCTCAAGCAGCTGCATTCCGTTTTGAACCATCTGACGTTTCAGGTTCGCCAGGTCGCGGCGGGCGATTATTCGCAGCGCGTGTCGTCGCTGCGGGCGTTTTCGGACTCCTTCAATAAAATGATTGCCCAGCTCCGGGAGCGCGAGCAGCTTCTCAGGCAGGAGTCGGAGAACGCGCAGCGCAACGCCGCCATGTTCCGCGGTTATCACGACATCCTGCTCTCGCTTGCGGAAACGCGGGATGAGATCATCCTCATCAGCGATGTGAAGTCGCAGCGGCGGCTATACTGCAACAAGCAGGTGGAGGGGCGGAGCTGCAACGATTGCAGCTTTCATGATCCGTCCCTGCTCGCGCAGCTCCATACCGAAGCCGAGGACGGCCCGGTGCGCGAAATTGAAACGGAAGGCGCGGTCTACCGCGTGACCTCCTTCCGCATCAATTGGGAGGGCGTACCGGCCTGGGCGGACATTGTGCAAAACGTGACCAGCGCACGGGAACAGGAGCGCATGCTGAGCGACATTGCCTATCGCGATGCGCTGACCGGCCTGTTCAACCGCCGGTATTTTCTCAGCGGTCTTGCGGAAGCAATCGAAGAGAAGCGGCCCTTTTCGCTCTGCTCCATGGATATGGACGGGCTCAAGTATGTCAACGATACCCTCGGTCACGCGGCCGGCGACGAGTATATCAACGGCGTGGTGCGCCTCATCAGCGCTTCGCTCCGGCGTGACGACCTGTTTGCCCGCATGGGCGGGGATGAGTTTTCCGTTTTGTTCTATGGCTGCGGCGCGGAGGTGGCCGAGCGGAAGATGGAGGGGCTGCACAACAGGATCGCCTCGAAGGCGCTTTCGGAGCATGGGACGGGCGGGGGACTGAGCTACGGCGTCGTGGCCTTTCAGCCCGGCATGACGCCGGAGTCCATGCTCGAAGCTGCGGATGCGGCAATGTACGCCTGCAAGCGCCGCCACCGGGAGCAGCCCGGCTACCGCTCAAACCGCTAGCGGCTGCAATAACACCGACGGAAGGAGAAGCCGTTTCTTATGTGCGACACCCTGGGATTTTTGGCAGACGGCGGCGCGCTGTTTGCAAAGAACAGCGACCGCAGCCCCAACGAGCCGCAGACGCTGGAGTTTCACCCCGCGAGAACGGGGCTTTCCGGCCACCTTCGCGCAACCTATATTTCGCTCCCCGAGGCGGCGGAGACGCATGCGGCGCTGCTCTCGCGCCCGGCCTGGATGTGGGGCGCGGAGATGGGCGTAAACGACTGCGGCGTGTGCATCGGCAACGAAGCGGTATTTACGCGGGGCGCCTATGCGCAGACGGGCCTGACCGGCATGGACCTTGTGCGTCTTGCGCTGGAGCGCTCGGACAGCGCGAAGGCCGCGCTGGAACAGATCATCGCCCTGCTGGAACAGTACGGGCAGGGCGGCAACTGCGGCTTTGACCACGATTTTTTCTATGACAACGCCTTTCTGATCCTGGACCGCAGCGCGCTCTATGTGCTGGAGACGGCGGGGAAGCAATGGGTCTACAAGCAGTACCAGCGGCAGAGCATCAGCAACCGCCTGTCCATCCGCAGCGAGGGCGACGCCTGCTCCGGCGGCGAGGCGATTGATTTTTGCAGAACCTTTACGGAGCCGGTTTATACCCACTTTTCCGGCTCGCGCCGCCGCAGGGCGCAGACGCAGCGCTGCCTGAAAACCGCAGAAAGCGTACAGGACTGCATGAACGCGCTGCGCACGCACGACGACTGCGTAAAAAATCCCTTTGCCCGCGGCAGCGTGTCCAGTGTGTGCATGCACTATGGCGGCATGGTGGGCGACCATACCACCGCCAGCATGATCGTTTCGCTGGAACCGGAGCGCACCGTGGTCTGGGCCACGGGCAGCAGCGCGCCCTGTGTTTCGCTCTTTAAGCCGTACCTGTTCGGCAGCGCACCCTGCGCGCCGGTGTTCGCGCCGGACGAGCCGCAGGCCAGGGCCTACTGGCTCTCGCAGGAGAGCTTCCGACGCGCGCTGATCGGCAAGCGCATTCCAAAGGAGTATTACGCAGCCCGTGACGCGCTGGAAGCAGCATGGCGCGGGGCGGCGGCGCGCGCGCAGGATGCTGCGGACTTTGCCGCGCTCACAGCAGGTTGCGCCGCGGAGGAACATGCCTTTTTCGCGCAGTGGGATCCCCGGCGCTTTTCGCCCGCGCCGGCCTCGCGCGTCTTTTTCCGGCGCTGGCAGAAGAAGACGGAGGCGCTGGAACGGAACTGAGGCGCCCGGGAAAGGGACGACTGTCCGATTTGGATAAACAGCGCGGCTTCGGTCTGACCGGGCCGCGCCGCTGTTTTCACTGGGCTGCGGCGCGGGCGTCCGGGGCGCCTTCCTGCCGGCTCCGAATGCGGATGAGCATGTCCATGCCGCCGTCGGCTTCGGTCTCCTCGATTTCCACCGCCAGGTTCGCCTGCCCCAGCAGGGAAGCCGCCTGCCGCACCGTGTTGACAAAGATGCGGTAATCCCGAAGCATCCGCAGCGTGCGCTGCCGGGGCTTTGGCGCGGAGCTTTGCAGCATGCGCTCCACCAGCCGCTCCGTCTCCTTGACGGTCAGCCCCCCCTCACTGATCTGCCGGATCGCTTCCAGCTGAAGTGCCTCGTCCTGGAGCTTGAGCAGCGCGCGGGCGTGGCGCTCGGAGAGCGCGCCGGAGAGCGCGGCCTGCCGCACGGCGGGCGAGAGGGTCAGCAGCCGCACCTTGTTTGCGATGAAGGACTGGCTCTTGCCAAGGCGGGCCGCCAGCTGCTCCTGCGTCATGCCGTAGCGCATAAGCAGCGCGCGATAGCATTCGGCCTCCTCAATGTAGTGCAGGTCGCGGCGCTGGATGTTCTCGATCAGGGCCATCATCGCGCTCATCTCCTG
The DNA here is from genome assembly GCA_004554165.1 of Clostridiales bacterium. Classification (GTDB taxonomy): domain Bacteria; phylum Bacillota; class Clostridia; order Christensenellales; family CAG-138; genus CAG-1024. The sequence continues at coordinate 21,769 of SFNQ01000029.1, forward strand.
CGGCGTCTGCTGCACGATGCAGGGAATCTCCTTCATTCCCAGCAGGCGGCAGGCGCGAAGCCTGCGCTCGCCCGCGATCAGCTCGTATCCGCCGGAAACACGCCGTACCGTCAGCGGCTGGATTAATCCGGCCTGCTCAATGGAACGGCTCAGCTCCCGGATGCCCTCCTCGTCGAAGGTTTTGCGCGGCTGGTTCGGGTTCGGGCGGATGCTGCCCTCCGGAATCAGCAGAAGCTGCCTTGTGCGCGTGGGCTGCTGCCACACCTCGCCCGGCAGGCCGAACAGTGCCATGTACTTCACCCCCCAATGTGGTAAGGGGATAGTTTCGCGTCCGCAGGCCCGGCTCCTGCCCGCTCGACAAAGCTAGTGGAAAAGGGGCAAAAAAGGGGTTGTTTTTTGCGTATGAAACGCCTTTTCAGGTCAAAAGCACAGCCGTGACCACGCCTGCCGCCATGGATGCCAGCGCTACGGGCACGGCAAAGCGCGTCTTTTTCACGCCCACCGCCCCAAAGTACAGCGCCACCTCATAGAAAATCGTCTCTGAGGAGCCCATGAGAACGCTGGCGCGCATGCCGATGTCGGAATCCGGGCCAAAGCGCGCAAACAGCTCCGCAAGCTGGGCCATGGCCGCGCTGCCGGAAAAGGGGCGCAGCAGCAGCAGCGGCAGAAGCTCCGCCTGCAGGCCTGCGGCGCCGCAGGCGGGCGTCAGCAGCGCGGTCAGCCGGTCGATGAGGCCGCTGTCCCGCAGCGCGCCGATGGCGATCAGCATGGCCGCCAGAAAGGGCAGAATTTTATAGAGCACCGGCAGGCCCTCGGCCGCGCCCTCCACAAAGGCGTCGTACACATCCACCCGGCGCATGAGCGCATAGAGCACGACCCCTGCGATCATCAGCGGCAGAATGGCGCTGCTCATCGCTCCCCTCCCGCGCAGCCCGCGCTCCTCCGACCCACCGATCGGACGGGCGCTTCCCGCCGCCGCGTGAGCAGCCGGCAGAGAAGCACCGCCACAAGGGTGGAAACTGCGGAGGCGACGAGCGACGGCAGGACCACCGATGCGGGCGCGGCGCTTCCCGCCGCCTGCCGGAGCGCGATCAGGCCCGTCGGCAGGAGCTGCAGCGCGGAGCCGTTTACCGCGATCAAAATGCACATTTCGTCCGTGGCAACGCCCCTGTGCGGGTTCTGTTCGTCCAGCAGACGCATGGCCTCGAGGCCGAAGGGCGTGGCGGCGTTTCCCATGCCCAGCATATTTGCAGAAAAGCACAGCGCGATGGCGCCAGAGGCCTTTCCCGCCCGGGGGAACAGCCAGCCGATCGCCCCCGTCAGCGCCCGCGACAGCGTTTCCATCAAGCCCGCCCGCCGGGCAACGCCCAGTACGCCCATAAACAGCAGGTATGCCCCGGCAAGCTCCAGACAGAGCGTGACCGCCTCGCCAGCGCCCGCCATCATGGAGGCCGTCGCCGCGTCCCCGCCCTGCGTGACCGTGATCCACAAAAGCCCCACAACCAGCATCAGCCCAAACACCCACGCCATTCCCCATCCCCCTTTTCCACATGGCAATATGCGCCGCCTTCTCCTGCATTTCTATGCGAAATTTGGCGGCGCATGCTTATTTCTTTGGTCGCAGAGGGCTGCGGGTGAGCAATTCGGGGGCGCCGGGGGCGGCGTTTGTCCGGGCCGGCAAGGGGAGTTTCCCAAAGTTAAAGATACCACATCAATCCCACGCGGACTTTTGCTCAACCGATACAGCCGGAGGGCTGGATAACAAGAAAAGGCGGTATGC
>SFNQ01000010.1 GCA_004554165.1 Clostridiales bacterium
AAGAGCCTCCAATCACCGTCCTATGCGCCCTTTACTGTATAGCTCTCCCGACGATTTCCTTCATAGCTATACTGTCCAACATGTTTGACAAACCTACAAAAGAGCGATAGTATTTTATCGAAGGGCATCATCCGCCGATTACCGGTAAGAGCGACTGGCTATTGGTACAGCAAATCCGTAAAGAACGGATCATCGAGAAGAAGAATAAGCGGTTCGCAATCCGTGTGCGCAAGGCAGCCCCCCAACGCTGTCAGGTTTTCAAGGCCCAGAGACAAGCAAAAGTACGCCGTCAAGGTTTCATTCCCCGTTGCGGTTGATATGATTCGGGAACTGATGGACTGGTCAAAAGAAGAGAGTTGGAATATCCCCGGAATCTATCTGGCAGATGAAAACACGATAATGTACGATCTCTCCACGGCAGTATGATGAAAGGCGAGAGCGAAGAGCAAGCATAAAAACAGACCTCGCCACAACTTGCGCTGAGGTCCTGTTTCTTTTATTCTATCGTACAGAACCGTAAACTCCGGCAGCAGATTTCGATCCTCGTGGGAATGACCGAAATACCAGCACTTGAACGCGCACCGCTGCCGTATGGTTTCAAGGTAGTCTGTCAAGCGGGCCGGTTCGAATAGTCCATTACCGAGCACTCCTGAAATGGATGTCGGCGCGCAGTGCGAAATGATGTAGTCCACGTTCGGCTCAAGGTTGCACAATCCGCCGATCATTTCCTCCTCGGACGGCATCTCCTCTTTCCGCAACGAAACGTGATGGATTCGGCGCATTCCGAACGGCCGGTCGAGGATTCGTTTCTTATCGTAGAGATTCGGTTCGTCCGATTCCAGGAGGCCATCGTCGATATCGCGCGAAGCAGGCACTGCCGAAAGCAGATCTCTTTTTGCCGTCGATATTGTAGAACTGACAGCGTATGCTGCGGATGACGTCACTAGCAAAGCACTTCAAAAGAATTCTCAACAATACAGAGGCGGAGCCCCGAGCGCGCTTTACCTGCGGGTTTGCGTACTATCTGACTTTTCGCTGTCATACGCTTTACAAACGGCTTGACGGAGGGATAGGGAAGTGCGCGATTATATTGAAGAGCGGATTTATCAGGATCCCCAGCTTGCGCAACAGGTACGTCTTGTGCTGGACAAGAACAAGGCGGAGCGGCATATCCGCGGCGGCCAGGCCACCTATCGAAAGTATAAATGCGTATAATTACTGTGCGCTCGCGCGGTCGCCGGCGCAGCAGGCGCAGGCCGCATATACGCGCGCCGCGCCCTGCGCTTTGAGCGCCTGCGCGCAGGCCATGAGCGTACTGCCCGTGGTGGTCACGTCGTCGATGAGCAGGATGGACAGGCCCGCGGCCTGCCTGCCGGCGCGAAATACGCCGGCAACATTGCGCCGCCGCTCCTGCGCGCTCATCGTGGTCTGAGAGGGTGTCAGGCGGGTTTTTCGCAGCAATCCGGGGAGAATCCGCAGCGAAGGGTATCGCTCCCGCAGCGCCAGCGCGAGATAATAGGGCGGGTTGTAGCCGCGAATGTAAGCTTTGAGCGGATGCATCGGCACCGGAACCGCACAGTCAACATGCCATGGCAGAATCAGTCCGCCGGCTGCCTGCCCCCGGCAGCGCGCAGGATCCTCTTCGGAAGAAAGCGGCAATTCGATATAGCGGGTAAAGAAGCGCGCAAGATATGTGGCCCCCTGATACTTGAAACGGTGCATGGCCTCCAAAACGACGGGATCATACCAGAAGGATGCCGCAAGCCCGTCAAGCGGCGCGGAAAACGCGGGGAATTCGCAGCGGCGAAGCCCCTTCCGGCAGACAGCGCAAACCCCGTCCTCTCCCAGCTCCGCTTCCGCATCGCAGACCAGGCAGCGATAGCCCTCGGGAAACAGCAGGGCGGAGAAGGCGTCGGGCAGTCCGCTCATGGCAGGAGAAACGCGCATTCCTGCAAGCGCTCGCACAGCGAGGTGTAGCGCCGCGTGGAGCGATTGTTTTCCACCATGGCGCGCAGGGTTTCCCGCCTGCCGATGCAGCAGACCTGGGATTTTGCGCGGGTGATGGCCGTGTAGAGGAGGTTTCTCGTCAGCAGCAGCGGCGTACCGCCGCACAGGGGCAGAATCACGATGGGGAACTCGCTGCCCTGGCTTTTATGGATGGAAATGCAGTAGGCCAGATCCAGCGAATCCACCTGCGCAAAGTCGTAGTTTGCAAGCCGGTCGTCGTCAAAGAGCACCGTCAGGCGGCGCACGGCCGGGTCGATGCGGAATACCGTGCCCAGATCGCCGTTAAACGCACCGGTGCCTTCGATCAGCTCGCCATTTTTTCCCCGCTTTGTCCACTCCACCTTATAGTCGTTCTGCATCTGCATGATCTTGTCGCCTTCGCGAAAGACGGTCTCCCCAAAGGCCTGCTCCCGCTTCTCCGGCCCGGGCGGATTCAGCGCGGCCTGCAGGGCACGATTGATATGGAACACGCCCAGCGTCCCCTTCTTCATCGGCGCCAGAACCTGAATATCCAGCAGCGGCTCACCCGTATGCAGAATGGGCGCTGGATGCGTACAGAGGGCGATGACGCGTTCGAGCACGGCGTCCTGCGACTCCAGCTGCTCAAAGCGGAAATCGGCCTCCTCCGGCAGATCAAGCCGGGGCAGTTCGCCGCTGTTGACGCGGTGCGCGTTGGTGACGATGTAGCTCTCCTGTGCCTGACGGAAGATCTCCGTGAGCCGCACGACGCGCACAACGTCGCTGTCGATGATGTTGCGCAGCACATCGCCGCAGCCCACTGGCGGAAGCTGGTCGCTGTCGCCGACGAGGATGAGGCGCGTACCCAGCACGAGCGCCTTCAGCAGCGCGTGCATGAGCGGCACGTCCACCATGGAGGCCTCGTCGATGATAACCATATCGTAAAAGAGCGGGTTTTCATCGTCCCGCGTGAAGCCTTCGCCCGGAATGTACTCCAGCAGTCGGTGGATGGTCTTTGCCTCGCAGCAGGTGGCCTCGGTCATCCGCTTTGCGGCGCGGCCCGTGGGCGCAGCCAGCGCAAAATCCATCTGCATTTCGCTGAGAATCTGCGTGATACAGCGGATAATGGTGGTTTTTCCTGTGCCGGGGCCGCCGGTAATGACAAGCAGCCCCTCCGTGAGAGCGGCTTCCACGGCCTCGCGCTGCTGCGCGGCGAGGCGCAGTCTCGGCTCCGCCTGCTCCAGCGCCATGGTGAGGAAGGGATTGTGGACGGGCTTTGCCGACAGCTGCATGAGCTTTTCTGCAATACCCTGCTCCATGCGCTGCAACCAGGGCAGGAAAATGCCGTCGGACTCGCCTACCATCTGATAGACCAGCTCGCCGTTGCCGATCAGGGAATCGATGGCGTCGGAAACGGGCTCCCCGTCCACGCCCAGCAGCGTTGTCGCATAGCGGAGCAGGGATTCCCGCGGCACAAAGGTATGGCCATATTCCAGCCTGGCAAGATTCAGCGCATACAGCACGCCCGCCCGCAGCCGCGAAGCCGAGTCGAAGGAGAAGCCGGGGACGTTCTGCGCAATGCGGTCCGCGATCACAAAGCCGATGCCCTCCACATCCGCAATCATCTGATAGGGATTCTCCTCAATGCGCGCAAGGCAGAGCTCGCCGTAGATGCGGTAGAGCTTGAGCGCCTGCCCCACCGTTACGCCATAGGGCTCCAGCGCCAGCATGATGTCGCGCATCTGCCGGTTTTCGCGGTAGGAGGCTGCGATCATGGCGCAGCGCTTCCTGCCGATGCCGCTGATTTCCAGCAGCCGTTCCGGCGCTTTGTCCAGCACGTCCAGCGTATCCATGCCGAAGGTCTGTACGATGGCCCGGGCGGTGGAAGCGCCGACGCCCTTGATCAGACCGCTGCCAAGATAGCTTTCCACGGCGGAGAGCGTGGCGGGGGCAAGGGTTTCAAAGCGCTCGGCGCGGAATTGCCGGCCATATTTCGGATGGCTTGCGAACTGGCCGGTGAGCGTCACCCGTTCGCCGCGGCTGCAAAGCGCAAGCGAACCCACCGCCGTGACGTGTTCCCCGTCGTCGGTGACCAGTTCGAGCACGGTGTAACCGTTGCCGGCGTTGCGGTAGATAATGCTTTCAATGCTTCCGGTCAGTTCCATGGCCTTTGTTCAGGGCAGCAGCTGCAGAAGACTTCCGGAGACGAAAGCCGAAAGCAGTACGCTGCCGATAACGATTGCATAGGTTTTGAGCCTGCGCTTGCCGCGCAGCAGCACCAGCAGGCCGATGCCTGCGGAGGAGCAGAGCCCGGCGACAGCGGCGCCAAAGGAGAGCATGCCGTCCAGATAGAGCTGCGTCAGCAGCACCGAGGCCGCGCAGTTGGGTATCAGGCCAACGAATGCCGCAATCAACGGCTGAAAGGGGCCGGGCAGCAGGAGCGAGGCCAGCCGCTCCTCCCCCAGATATTCCATAAGAAGCGAAAGCGACAGCGTGACAAGGAACAGAAACAGGAAAATATGGAGCGTCCGCAAAAGCGCGGCGAGCAGGATGTGGCGAAACTTTTCGTCGCTCTTGCAGATGTGCGGCTCGCTCTTTTGGGCATAATCCCGCTGCTGCTTTTCGCGGCTCCATACCGCGTCCAGAGCAAAGCCCGCGATCACGGCGATGACAACCTTTGCGGCCAGCAGCCGGAGCACCTCGCGCCAGCCGCCGGGGTTGGCCAGAAGGATGGGGACCGCCTCATCGGAGGTGGAGAGAAAGACGGCCACCAGCGTACCCGCGGAGACGAGCCCGCCGTTGAACAGCTCCGCGCAGGCGGCCGAGAAGCCGCACTGCGGCACGCAGCCCAGCCCCGCCCCAAGCAGCGGACCGAAGCGGCCCGCCCGCCGGATGGACAGCACAAAGCGATCCGCCGCCCGGTGCTCAATGTATTCCATCACAAGGACGGTTACAAAGAGGAAGGGGAGCGTAGGAACGCAATCTTCCAGCGCATGGAGTATGGCGTGCAGCAACTCATTCATTCGACAGAAAGGCTCCCGCCCGTGGCGGAGCGGGAGCAGAACTCCTTATGATTAAAAATCGATTCGTTTTGCAATGTACTCGTCCAGCGCGCCGATGGGCAGCCGCTCCTGCGCCATGGTGTCGCGGTCGCGCACGGTGACGCAGCCATCCTGCTCGGTTTCAAAGTCGATGGTGATGCACATGGGCGTACCGATCTCATCCTCGCGGCGGTAGCGCTTGCCGATGCTGCCGGTCTCGTCAAAGTCGATCATATACTTCTTCGACAGCAGCGTATACACCTCCATGGCCTTGTCGGAGAGCTTCTTCGACAGCGGCAGCACGGCGGCCTTGAAGGGCGCCAGCGCGGGGTGCAGGCGAAGTACGGTGCGCACGTCGCCGCCCTCAAGCTCCTCCTCGTCATAAGCGTCGCAGAGGAAGGCCAGCGTCACGCGGTCCGCGCCCAGGGAGGGCTCCACGCAGTAGGGGACGTATTTCTCGTTGGTCACGGGGTCGAGATATTCGAAGTTTGCGCCGCTGTGGGTCGCGTGCGCCATAAGGTCGAAATCCGTGCGGTCCGCAATGCCCCAGAGCTCGCCCCAGCCGAAGGGGAAGAGGAACTCGATGTCCGTGGTGCCGCGGCTGTAGTGGGACAGCTCCTCCTTGGCGTGCTCGCGCATCTTGATATGCGCTTCGGTCATGCCCAGGGAGAGGAGGAAGTTTTTGCAGTATTCCTTCCAGTATTCGTACCATTTGAGGTCGGTGCCGGGCGCGCAGAAGAACTCCAGCTCCATCTGCTCAAACTCGCGGATGCGGAAGATGAAGTTGCCGGGCGTGATCTCATTGCGGAAGGATTTGCCGATCTGCGCAATGCCAAAGGGGATCTTCCTGCGCGTGGTGCGCTGGACGTTTTTGAAGTTGACAAAAATACCCTGCGCCGTCTCCGGGCGAAGGTAAAGCTCCGAAGCGGAGTCCTCGGTGACGCCCTGAAAGGTTTTGAACATCAGGTTGAACTTGCGGATGCCGGTAAACTCGGCCTTGCCGCACTCGGGGCAGACGATGCCCTTGTCAAGGATAAACTGCTCCATTTCGGCATTGCTCCAGCCGTCGGGCCGCACGTCCAGATTGTGCTCCTTGGCATAGGCCTCAATGAGCTGATCCGCGCGAAAGCGGGATTTGCAGACCTTGCAGTCCATGAGCGGGTCGGAAAAACCGCCCACATGGCCGCTGGCCACCCAGGTTTCCGGGTTCATCAGGATGGCTGCGTCCATGCCCACGTTGTAGGGGCTCTCCTGCACAAACTTGCGCCACCAGGCGCGCTTGATATTGTTTTTGAACTCCACGCCAAGCGGGCCGTAATCCCAGGAATTGGCCAGTCCCCCGTAGATCTCGCTGCCGGGGAAGACGAAGCCGCGGCTCTTGCACAGGGAGACGATCTTATCCATTGTTTTTTCAACTGCCATAACGTAACATCCTCCTCAAAAATCCACGCATCTATTATTAGGTACAAACGGCGTTTTGTCAAGGTAAAAGGATAGGACAAGCACAACATCCGCGCGCTTTGCGTAGTATACAGTAAACGATGGCGAAGGTCGTCGGAATGCAAGAAAAACAGGAGGTTCCTATGGGTATTTTCAACGGATTTTCCAGCGGCTGCGGCTGCGGTTGCAACACGAACTGGTGGTGGATCATCATCGTCCTGCTTCTGATTGACGGCAACAACACCTGCGACAGCCTGATCTGGCTGCTTCTCCTCTCCCGTTTCTGCGGCAACCACAGTGGCTGTGGCTGCGAAGATGACGGCTGCCCCCGCAGCGGCTCCAACTGCGGCTGCGGCTGCGGCTGCTGAGGTGCAGCGGTTAAAAAGTAGAATAAAGTAAGCGAGATGAGCCTCCTTTGTGCTATACTATGGCATGAAGGAGGTGCAGACTTTGAAAGCATATCAGGTTGAGATCCAGGGCATGGGCTGCATGAGCTGCGTCCGCGGCGTCACGGCGGCGCTGGAATCCCTTGGCGCAGAGGTGCGCGCCTGCGAGATCGGCCGGGCGGATATCCGCTATGACGGCGATCTCGAAGCGATCCGTACGGCCGTTGAGGCGCGCGGCTTTGATGTGACCGCGATTACGGAGATGTAAGCGCATGCAGGGCGGACATATTGTGGTCGGCATGTCGGGCGGCGTGGACAGCGCAGTGGCCGCCTTTCTGCTCAGGCAGCAGGGGTTCGACGTGGTCGGCGTGTTTATGAAGAACTGGGAGGAGGAGGCCGAGGACGGGGTCTGCACCGCCGCGGAGGACTATGAGGACGTGCGCCGCGTGTCGGACGCGATCGGCATCCCCTATTATACGGTTAATTTTGCCAGAGAATACCGCGAGCGCGTGTTTTCCTATTTTCTTGCGGAGTATCGCGCCGGGCGCACGCCCAATCCCGACGTGCTCTGCAACTGCGAGATCAAATTCCGCGCCTTTTTGGACTTTGCCCTGCGCACGGGCGCTTCCGCCCTCGCCACGGGCCACTATGCGCAGCTTCGGAAGGAGGGGGACGGCGTGCGCCTCCTTCGCGCAGCGGACGGGAACAAGGACCAGACCTATTTTCTTGCGGGGCTCACGCAGGCCCAGCTTCAAAACGCGGTCTTTCCCATTGGCGGGCTCCATAAGGACGAGGTGCGCCGTATCGCGCGCGGGCAGGGCTTTGCCAACGCGGAGAAGAAGGACAGCACGGGCGTCTGCTTCATCGGCGAGCGGAATTTTAAAAGGTTTTTGATGCAGTACCTGCCGGCGCAGGCGGGCGACATTGTTACGGAAAAGGGCAGGGTGATCGGCAGGCACGACGGGCTGATGTACTATACCCTCGGCCAGCGGCGGGGCCTGGGCATCGGCGGTCAGGCGGAGGGTACGGGCGAGAGCTTCTTTGTCATCGGCAAGGACCTCCAGCGCAACCTCCTCATCGTGCAGCAGGGCGAGCACGAGGAGCTGTTCTCCCTCTCGCTGGACGCGGATCGGGTGCATTGGATTGCCGGGCGCGCGCCTGCGCGGGAGTTTTCCTGTACCGCAAAGTTTCGCTACCGCCAGAGCGACCGGCCGGTGACGGTGACGGTGGACGGGGAGGGCGCGCATGTGCGCTTTTTTGCGCCGGAGCGCGCCGTGACGCCCGGCCAGTGGGTGGTGTTCTACGATGGGGCGCTCTGCCTCGGCGGCGGGCCCATCGACCGCACGGAGCCGCAGAAGGCCATCTGCGTATGAACCGAAAACGGCCCGGCTGCCGGCAAAGGCGCGCCGCGCGGAGGATTTGCAATGGCGTCGCCGTTCCGATATAATGGAAGCATGAGTGAACCCCTGCGCCGCCTCAACCTGCGTCCCCGCCTTGCAAGCGCGGCGGCGCAGCTTGCGCTCCTTCCTGACACCGCCTGCGTTGCGGATATCGGCTGCGACCATGGCCGGCTGTGCTGCGCGCTGCTGCAACAGCACGCCGGATGGCGCTGCATCGCATCCGATCTCAGCGCGCCGTCGCTGCGCAAGGCCGCGTCCCTTGCGGCGTTTGTGGGCGTTGCGGAGCGGGCGGAGTTCCGCCTGGGCGACGGCCTGTTATCCCTTTGCCCCGGCGAAGCGGACGCGGTGGCGCTCTGCGGCATGGGAGGAACGCTGATCGCGCGCCTGCTGGAAGCGGCGGAGACGCCGCTCATGGGCGCTTCCCTTGGGGTATTCCAGCCCATGCGCGGCGTGGAGGATCTCCGGCGCTATCTGTTCGAGAAGGGCTACCATATCCTGGAGGACCGCGTGGTGCGGGATGCGGGGCGGCTGTATCAGGTTTTTTCCGCAGCGCCGCCGCAGGGAGGCGGGGAAAGGGACATGCTTCCCCCCGGCTTTCCCCCGGAGTGCTTTCGGGTGGGCTATCGCGCGTTTGCCTCGCGGGAGCCGCTGCTGTATGATTTGCTCATCCAGGAGCTTTCGCAGGCGCGGCAGTGCCTCGGCGCTGCGCGGGGGAAGGCGGGCGAACGCGGGCTGCTCCTGCGGGAACGGGCGCTTTTGACGATTTTGAAGGCATGGGAGGGAACAGGGTGCTTCTGAAGGACTGGATCGCCGCCATGGAGCGGATCGCGCCGCCGGAGCTGGCGCTGGACTTTGACAATCCGGGCCTGCTCATTTCGCCGGAGCGGAAGGAGATCCATAAGGTGCTCGTGGCGCTGGACTGCACGGCGGCCGTTGCGCGGGAGGCTGCGGACTGGGGCGCGGAGCTTGTTCTGACGCACCACCCGCTGTTTTTTCGCGGAGTGAAGCATATTCTGGACGATGATCCCGAGACTGCGGCGGCCTGGACGCTCATCCGGCGCGGCATCGGCCTGTACGCCGCGCATACCAATCTGGACGCCGCGCAGGGCGGGGTCAACGACGCGCTCATGGCGGCGCTCGGCGCAAGGGAGGTTCGCCCGCTGCCGCCGGAGAATCTGGGCCGCATCGGGCGGCTGGAAACGCCCATGACGCTGCGCGGCTTTGCGCTGCTGGTGGAGCGGAGGCTCCATGCGCGCGCGGACATTGCCGGGGATCCGGAGACGGAGATTGCAACGGTGGCCTGCGTGGGCGGCAGCGGCGCGGAGGATATGGCGCACGCAAAGGCGGCGGGCGCGGACGTGTTCCTGACGGGTGAGCTCAAGCACCATCAGGGCTATTATGCGCAGACGCTGGGCATTGCGCTCATCGCCGCAGGCCATGCCGAAACCGAGCGCGTGGCGCTGGAACCGCTGATTGAGCGTTTACAGCGGCAGACAAATGATGTACAATATAAGTTAGCCCTTTCGGACCGCGGTCCGTTTTGGCGCGCATAGGAGGGAATCACATGGGAAAACTGGAGGCAATGCTGTCATACCAGCAGACGGAGCTGAAAAAACAGGAGGCGGAGCAGGCCGTCCGGTCCACGCCCGCGCGGGTGAAGCTCAACCGCCTGCACAAGCTGCTCAAGAGCCAGCAGGCGGCGATTGCGAAGCTGTCCGAGGACATCGAGGCGCGCACCATCCAGGCTGCAAAGCTCTCCGAGCAGGCAAAGCGACTTGAGGAGCGCATTGAGCTCGAAAACAGCGAGCTGGCCACCATCACCGGCGACGAGGAGAGCACCGCCGAGGAGATGACGGAGCTGCGGGTGGACATTGAGCGCCTGCAAAAGGAGATCAATCAGGTCGTGCGCGAGGGCAGGCACCTGCTGGCCGAGGTGGAAAAGGCGACCGAGGAGTACCAGCAGACCAATCACACCGCGCGGGCCGCGAAGAAGGAATACGACCAGCTTCGCATGGTCTGCGAGAAGGAACGCGACGACAGCACCGCGGAGCTCAAGGCCTTCGACGAGCGGCTTGCCGAGATCAGGAAGGACGTAGATCCTGCGTTGTTTGCGCGCTATGAAAAGGTCAAGCAGCACCATGCCGTTCCCCTGGTTCCCGTGGTGGGCGGCAAGTGCAGCGGCTGCAACATGTCGCTGCCCATGGTGATGCTCAAAAAGCTCACTGCGCCGGACGCGGTGCTGGAGTGTGAAAACTGCGGCCGTATTCTGTACGGCGAGCGTTGAAGAATAATTGAAAGTTTTGCGAGTAAGACAGACGGCCGCCCCTCGCCTCCGGCGCGGGGAGGAAAGTCCGAGCACCGCAGGGCAGGGTGCCGGGTAACGCCCGGTGGAGGCGACTCCAAGGAAAGTGCAACAGAAAGAAACCGCCCGCGATTTCGCGGGTAAGGATGGAAAGGCGAGGTAAGAGCTCACCGGCGGCTTGGCAACTTGACCGTCCTGTAAACCCCACCCGGTGCAAGATTGGTATGGGAGCATTCAATAGCGGCCCGCTACGCTCCCGGGAATCGCATGAGCCCACCGGCGACGATGGGCCAGAGATAGATGGCCGTCCCTTGACAGAACTCGGCTTACGGCTTGCTCGCAAAAAAAGAATTGCGCCGCGCTTTGCGGCAGAAAAAGCGCCCGGCTGTCCCGCTCCCCGGCGGGAGTCCGGGCCGCAGGGATATTGGGGGGAAGATCGATTCATGGAAGAACAGGCAAAGAGAAAAACCGTTTTGAGCGGCATACAGCCAACCAGCAACCTGACGCTTGGAAATTATCTCGGCGCGCTGAAAAACTTTGTCGCCATGCAGCAGGACTTTGATTCCTATTACATGGTGGCGGATATGCATGCCATCACCGTGCGGCAGGAGAGCGCCAGGCTGCGCCGCCGGAGCATCGAGACGCTGGCGCTGTTTCTGGCCTGCGGCATCGATCCCGAAAAGTCTACCCTGTTCATCCAGTCCCATGTGCCGGAGCACGCCATGCTGACCTGGGTGCTGTCCTGCAACGCCTATATGGGCGAGCTGAACCGCATGACCCAGTTCAAGGACAAGAGCGCCCGCCATGCGGACAACATCAACGCGGGACTGTTCACCTACCCGGTGCTCATGGCGGCGGACATTCTGCTGTATCAGGCGCACCTGATCCCGGTGGGCGCGGATCAGAAGCAGCATGTGGAGCTGACAAGGAATCTGGCGGAGCGGTTCAACCGCGCCTATGGCGATACCTTTGTTGTGCCGGAGCCCTATATTCCCAAAGTGGGCGCGCGCATCATGAGCTTGCAGGATCCCACCAGCAAGATGAGCAAGTCCGACCCGAATCCCAACGGCTTCATCGCCATGCTGGACGATCCGGATGCGATCCGGAGGAAGCTGCGGCGGGCGGTCACGGACTGCGAAGGGTGCGTGACGGAGGACGATTCCGGCCGGCCGGGCGTATATAACCTTTTGACCATCTGCTCGGCCTGCTCGGGCAGCCCGGTTCAGGAGGTCTCCCGAGAGCTCTGCGGACAGGGCTGCGGCGCGCTGAAGGATCGCACGGCGGACGCCGTCATCGCGGTGCTGGAACCCATTCAGCGCGAATACGGCCGCCTGCTCGGCGATAAGCAATACCTGACGGATACCCTGCGGCAGGGCGCGGAGAAGGCCGGCCGTACCGCCCAAAAGACACTGCGCAAGGTCTATCACAAGGTCGGCTTTGACTCGGTCAAGGCCTAGCATTGCGGGAAGGCGGGAGCCAGAGGGCGGCCGTAAAAAACGCTGGCCGTTCCATCGCGTTAAAAGCCGGACGGGAAGAATTGAGCGCAAGCCATCCTGAGGCTGGAGAGTCGGGTTGCAACAGAAAACGGATGGGAGGCGAAAAGCTTCCGGTCCGTTTTTTCTATCGCCGCGGACGGGGGAACCCCCTCCGGATACGCCTGCCGTGGGAGCGGGAATCCCGCGCAGACAGCGGGCATGCCCGCCGTGGCGTTTGACGCAACGGGAAGCCCCGCAGGGAGGCGATTTTCATGGGGCAGGGAGGCCCGGGCCTGTTATGCGTACAGCAGATGCATGGCAATGGCGCCATAGAGGTTGAAGAGCACCGCAAAGGCGCAGAGCCACAGCTCCCAGCGCTTTGGCCGCTCCTGCATGCGCGGCAGGCAGAGGAACAGCGCGTAGGAAAGCAGGTCCGCCGTGTAGCGCGCGCCGAACTGCCAGCCGCCAAAGGTGCGGTGCATCAGCAGGAGCAGGAGGTTCAGCAGGAGACAGCCCAGCGCCGTCCACTGGCTGGGCCTGAGCTTTTTGAGCTTTGTACAGAGGACGATGAAAAAGGGGTTTGCGAGAAACAGCAGGAAGCCGTCGTGAATGGAATACTTCAGCGAGAGCGACTCCGTCAGCGTCACCGGGCGAAGAATGTTTTTGAGGTTGCGCCAGATGAATTCCACGGAAAACTGCGGCTCGCCGCGGTTGAACTCCGGCAGGAAGGTGTGGCCGAATTCCAGGGGATTGCCAAAGCGCGCAGCGTTGTACCACATGTAGCACAGGCCGATGAGCGCGGGCGCGATGAGCAGCTTCCATTGCGGGAGCGCGGCCTTTAAGATGGTCAGTCCCTCCGTATTCCGGTAGTCCTCCTCAACAAAAAAGACCAGCAGTGGGAGGAACAGCAGGACGGAAAAGGGCCGGCAGCCCACGGCGAGCGCGACGCAGGCCAGGGAGAGCGCCCGCCTTTTGCGCACCGCCAGACAGACGGCCAGCGTGCAGAACACCATGTTGAGCGCCTGCGCGAGAAACCAGACGGAGCCGTCCGTACACATCCAGAGCAGGTTGCTGCCGAGAATCAGGAACACCGCCCAGAACGCCGCCGTCATCTCCGACGCGCCGCCTGCGCGAACGGCGGAATATACCGCCGCAAGCATGGCCAGCGCAAAGCAGAGGATGATGAGATTGTCCGGCGTCTGCGCGCCAAAGAACAGGGTAAAGGGCAAAAGGATCAGCGAGGGAACCGGCGGGAAGGAAACATAATAGTCCCCCTGATAGACCGCCAGCTCCAGCCAGGGATAGTCCCGGCCCAGACTGACCCGGCCCTCGCGCCAGGCCAGCGCCTGCAGGGTATAGCTGTTGTAGGGGCTGCTCGACAGCAGGGTGCCGCCGAACAGATCGTGCAACAGAACGAACAGCAGCAGCGTCATGAGCAGCAGCAGCGGCAGGGTAAGGCTTTTGGTACGCAAAGAAAAATCACACCCGTCTTTCCATAGTGTCGCCGTCGCTTTGGCCGAAACAGGAAAGCCCGGCCCAAAACAAAACCCGGGAGCAGCCTGCGCCGCTCCCTTTCATCTTAATCCATTTTATCCCGTTTTTCAAGCCGCACTGTGGCGGAGCAGCGCTTCAAGCGCCGCCAGCTTCAGGCTCACGCAGAAAACCTCGATGGCCTGGCGCAGCTCGTTGAGGGGCGGATAGGAGGGTGCAATGCGCAGGTTGCTGTCCTCGGGGTCCACGCCGCCGGGATAGGTGGCGCCCGCGCCGGTCATGGTCACACCCGCCTGCTTGCAGAGCGCGTGCGTCCGCTTTGCGGTGCCGGGCAGCGCATACAGACTGATGAAGTAGCCGCCTTTGGGCCTGTTCCAGCGGGCGGTGCCGGTGGGTGCGATCTCCCGCTGGAGCGCGTCCAGAACGGCGTCAAACTTCGGCTTCAGGATGGCTGCGTGCCGGGCCATCAGCGCAAAGGTTGTCTCGCGGTCCTTCAAAAAGCGTACATGCATGAGCTGATCAACCTTGTTGAAGCCGATGGTCTGAAAGGTCAGAAGACCCAGCAGGTATTTGAGGTTTTCCACGCTGGCCGCCATGCAGGAAATGCCCGCTCCCGCAAAGGTGACCTTGGAGGTGGAAGCGAACTCATACACCATGTCCGCGTGTCCGGCCTCGCGGCAGAGCGAGAGCATATCCGGCAGGGCTGCCAGCGGGCCGTCAAAATTATGGATGCAGTAGGCGTTGTCCCACATGAGCGCAAAATCCGGCGCCGCGGGGGAGAGCGCGGCAATGCGGCGGCAAACCGCCTCGCTGTAAACAAAGCCGTCGGGATTGCTGTACTTCGGCACACACCACATCCCCTTAACCGCCGGGTCGCGGACCAGTTCCTCCACAACCGCCATATCCGGCCCGTCCTCCCGCAGCGGTACGGGTATCAGCTCCATGCCGAAGGAGAGCGAGAGGTTGAAATGACGGTCGTAGCCGGGGACGGGACAGAGAAAGCGGATCGCCGGCTCCTGCGACCAGGGCCGGGGACTGTGCAGGAGTCCGTTGGTATACGCCTTCGCGATCAGGTCGTACATGAGGTTCAGGCTGGCATTGCCGCCAATGAGGACCTGCTCCGGCTGAACGTCCAGCAGCTCTGCAAACAGCGCTTTGCAGGAGGGCAGGCCGTCGAGGCAACCATAGTTGCGCACGTCCATGCCATCGCAGATGAAGTTGCCGTCGTCCAGCGTATGCAGCATGGCATTGCTCAAATCAAGCTGGCGGGTCTCGGGCTTGCCTCTTGCAAGGTTCAGCGAGAGGCCCAGCGCGCAGAGCGCGTCATAGCGGGCCTTTTCTTTCCGGTATTCCGCTTCCAGTTCCGCTTTTTGCATGCGAAGGTATTCCATGTGACACCCCTCAGAGAATATATTTTTTTAATTCTGCATGAATCCGCTGAAAAAGTCAACAGAAAATTGCCAAAAAAAGAACTGTCCTGCGGCAAAGGAATTTCCATTGACAGGAAAAAATCATTATGATATCATTTTAGTATCAAAAACACAGGAGGAAAGCAGTGATGAAAGAAATCGTACTGACCGGCAAAAAGCGGGGCATGGTCGTGCTGCTCGGCACGATTGCGCTGTATCTGCTGGCGATTCTCGGCCTGGTGTTCGGCGGCATGCTCGGCAGCGGGGTGCTGATTGTCGCCGGCGTACTGGTGCTGTGCTTCGGCTGGCTGCTTCTGCCGGGGCTCAAGGTGCTCAAGCCCCAGGAGGCGCTGGTGCTCACCCTGTTTGGCAAGTATATCGGTACGCTGAAGGGCGAGGGCTTCTACTTTGTCAATCCCTTCTGCGTCAGCGTCAATCCGGCCGCAAAGACGCGCCTGAACCAGAGCGGGGACGTGAAAACCCTTTCCGCCCCGGTTTCTACCGCCGCAACCGGCGGCGCCTCCGCCAATCTTGAGCTTTCCAGCAAAAAGCTCTCGCTCAAGATTATGACGCTCAACAACAACCGGCAGAAGATCAATGACTGCCTCGGCAATCCCGTGGAGATCGGCATTGCCGTGACCTGGCGCATTGTGGACACGGCAAAGGCCGTATTCAATGTGGACAACTATAAGGAATTCCTCTCGCTGCAATGCGACAGCGCCCTGCGCGACATCGTCCGTCTGTACCCCTACGACGTGGCGCCCAACGTGGATACCACGGGCGACGGCATCGCGGACGACGGGAGCCTTCGCGGTTCCAGCGATCTGGTGGCGCGCCGCATTCGGGATGAGATCCAGCGTCGGGTTGACGAGGCGGGCATGGAGATCGTTGAGGCGCGCATCACCTATCTGGCCTATGCCACGGAAATCGCTGCGGTCATGTTGCAGCGGCAGCAGGCCTCCGCCATCATCGACGCGAGAAAGATGATCGTGGACGGCGCGGTTGGCATGGTGGAGATGGCCCTTGAGCGCCTGAGCGCCAACGACGTGGTCACGCTGGACGAGGAGCGCAAGGCGGCCATGGTGTCCAATCTGCTGGTGGTGCTCTGCGGCAATCGCGACGCGCAGCCCATTGTGAATTCCGGCAGTCTGTACTGAGCATGGATGACAAGCGAAAGCAGGTGCCCCTGCGTCTGTCGCCAAAGCTGTACGCCGCCATTGCGGCCTGGGCGGAGGAGGATTTCCGCTCGATCAACGGGCAGATTGAGTATCTGCTGTCCGAATGTGTGCGGCAGCACAGGAAAAACGGCAAATACGTGCCGGACGAGATCGACCCTCCGCTGGAGCTGGAGCTTCCCTAGCGGCGCTGCTGCGGCATGCCCGGCGGAGCCGGAAAGGGAGCTTCGGCTCCCTTTTTGCAAAGATTCCGGCAGAACAGGGCCCCGGGGAGGCGGAAGCCACAGCCGGTCAAAAAGCCCGGATGGACTTGAAGCGCATACCCGTTTTATGGCGGCAAAATCAGAAAAGTGCGAAAACCTGAGGGGGTTCATCCGCCCTGACGTACAGCCCGTCGGAGCCGGATGGAAGGTCAAGGGCCGCTGCCCTTGACAATCCCGGGATGTTTGGGCAGATAAGGGGCCCCGCCTGTGCGGGACCCCCTGTCCGTCTTTTGGTTTTTTGTCAGGCTTTGCCGAGCCGCCGCTTCATCGTCTTTTCAACGGCGTTGAGGATGTTTTCGTAGCCGGTGCAGCGGCACAGATGGCCGGAGAGCAGCTTTCTCAGCTCGTCGCGGGTGTATTCCTTTCCGCTTTCAAGGATTTCTACGGCGGTCATGATGAAGCCCGGTGTGCAGAAGCCGCACTGTACGGCGGTTTCGTCCACAAAGGCCTGCTGAATGTCGGACAGCTCGCCGTTGGGCCCAAGCAGACCCTCAAGCGTGCGGATCTCCTTGCCATCGGCCCAGATCGCAAGGTAGATGCAGGAGTTGAAGCACTCGCCGTCGATGAGCACGTTGCAAGCGCCGCACTCGCCAACCTCGCAGCCCTTCTTCACGGAGGTCAGGCGGTAATCGTTGCGCAGCATATCCGTAAGCGATGCGCGCACATCCACCATGTTTTCCGTCTTTTTGCCGTTGATGGTGCATTTGACCAGCTTATACTGCGTCTGATGTTCCATTACAGGTCACCTCCCGAACGTTGGATGGCCTCCGTGAGGCAGCGTTTTGCCAGCTCCTCCACCAGCTGGAGGCGCAATTCCCGGCTGGCGCGCCAGCTCGTGCGCGGATTGACGTCGTCCAGCGCAGCCTTTCCAAAGGCGGCCACCGTTTCTGCGCAAACGGGCTGGCCCTTGGCCGCAGCCTCCGCGGAGGGGGCGCGCATGGGGACGGGGCCTGCGACGCCGTAGGCGATCCGCGCGTCAAGAATGGTCTGTTTGTCCTCGGAGAGCTTGACGTTTGCCGAGCAACCCGTGGTGGCGATGTCCATGGCGTTGCGCATGGCATATTTGATGTAGTGGCCCTTGTAGCCCTCGTAGCTTTCGCGGCGGATCAGGATGGCGGTCTGAATCTCGCCCTCCCGCAGATCCACCACGCCCGCCTTGAGGTAGAATTCCTGAATGGGAACGAGGCGCTTGCCGCCGGGCCCGGTCAGCTCGATCACCGCGTCGTAGGCCATGAGCGTGGAGGCGGAGTCCGCGCTGGTGACGCCGTTGCAGGTGTTGCCGCCGATGGTGCCGATGTTGCGCACCTGCGGCCCGCCGACCATGTCCACGGCCTCGCCGAGCACGTTGATATGCGCCTGAATCACAGGGCTCTTTGTAATGTGGGAAAAGCTGGTGAGGGAACCGATGCGAATTGTCCCGTCTCCTTCCAGCGTCACGCCGCGCAGCTCATCGAGCATGTAGATGCTGATGAGGTCGGAGCCTGCCAGCTTGCCCTCGCGCATCTGCACCAGCACGTCGCTGCCGCCGGCGATGATCTTTGCCTTCGGGTGTTCGAGGCGCAGCGCCACGGCCTGTTCGACAGAGTTTGCTTCGTATAATGCGTTGATATCGTACATGGTGGTCAGCCTCCCTTCTCAGATGAGTCCTTCCTCTTTGAAACGCTCAAAGAGGACGTGCGGCGTCAGCGGCGCGCGGTCGATGGAAACGCCGGTGGCCTGCAGCACGGCGTTGCGAATTGCGGGCGCGCCGGAACAGGCGGGCGGTTCGCCCAGGGCCTTGGTGCCGTAAGCGCTGGTGGGCTCATAGTTTTCCACAAACTCCGCCTGAAGATCCGGGTGATCCATGAAGGTGGAGAGCTTGTAGTCCAGTAGGTTGTTGTTGAGGGGACGGCCGGTCTTTTCGTCGAACAG
Source organism: Clostridiales bacterium (assembly GCA_004554165.1). GTDB lineage: Bacteria > Bacillota > Clostridia > Christensenellales > CAG-138 > CAG-1024. The sequence continues at coordinate 18,259 of SFNQ01000010.1, forward strand.
GAGCTGCTCGGACAGGCCGTAGCCGATGGCCATGCTCATGCCGCCGTGAACCTGCGCTTCCGCAAGGGCCGGGTTGATGAGCCTGCCGCAGTCGTGTACGTTGATGATCTTGAGCAGCCGGACCTTGCACAGCGGGATATCCACCTCCACCTCGGCAAAGGAACAGCCGAAGGAGTAGGCGTTGGTCTTGATCTGGTAGGTGCTCTCGCTGGTGATGTGCTGGCTGTTTGTGAGGCTGTAGAGCGCCTCGGTGGCAAGCTCCGCCAGGGTCAGCAGCTCCCGCCCGTCGGTGGTGCGCAGGATGACCCCGTTTTTGAGGTCCAGGTTGCACACCGGCATGCGCGTCAGTTCGTGAGCATAGCGGAGGATGCGCTCCTTCATCATGGATGCGGTCTGCTGTATCGCAAAGCCGCCAACATAGGTCTGGCGCGAGGCGTAAGCGCCCGTGCCAAAGGGCGTGATGTCCGTATCCTGCGAGGAAACCACATGGACGTCCTCAAAGGGGATGCCCAGCGTTTCCGCCGCCATCTGCGCAAAGGCCGTGTCCGCGCCCTGGCCGATCTCCGTTTCGCCCATCTGGAGCTGCACGGAGCCGTCCTGGTTGAGCACCATGCGGCAGCTGGAGCTTTCGAGCGCGATGGGCCAGACTGCGGTGTTGTACCAGAAGATGGCCATGCCGATGCCGCGGCGGATGGGGCCGGTCTGGTTGGCGTATTCCCTGCGCTTGTTCTCATAGTCCATGTACGCAAGGCCCTTTTCGATGCACTGGTTCAGGCTGTCGAAATAGTTCTCGTTCTTTGAGAAGTTGTCCTTGTAGCCAACCTCCATCATGTTCTTGCGGCGCAGCGCCAGAGAATCCATGTTGAGCCCGCGGGCGATGTCCTCCACATGGCTTTCAATGCAGAACGTGATCTGCGGGATGCCGTAGCCGCGCATGGCGCCGGCTGCGGGCGTGTTGGTAAAGACCGTATAGGCGTCCACCTTGCAGGCCGCACTCCGGTAGATCTGCCCGAAAGCGCCGGCCGCCTTGGCGTTGATGCCGTGGCCGTGGGAGGCGTAGGCGCCCTGCTTGGAGAAGGATTCCAGCCTGCGGGCCACAAAGGTACCGTCCGGCCGCACATAGGTGGTAATGTGGGCGCGGATGGCGTGGCGCACGCGGTTGGAAACGAAGGTTTCCTCCCGGGATACGTCCAGCTTCACCCTGCGTCCGCCCACCTGTGTGCACAGATATGCGCACAGCGGCTCATACAGCGCATCCTGCTTGTTGCCGAAGCCGCCGCCGATATAGGGCTTGATGACGCGTACCTTGCCCCAGGGAATGCCCAGCGCCTGGCCAACGATGCGGCGGATGATGTGCGGAATCTGGGTGGAGGCGATGATAACGATGCGGTCGCCCTCCATATGCGCCTCATAAATGGCGTTTTCAATGTGGCAGTGCTGTACGGTGGGCGTATCGTACCAGCCCTCGAATTTGATCAGCCCCGGTTCCTTCAGGGCCTCTTCATAATTGCCGTTTTCATAGCCGGTATGCGCGAGGATGTTGTTGGGAAACTCCTCGTGCAGCAGCGGCGCGCCCTCCTGCATGGCCTCCACCTGATCCAGCACAAAGGGGTACTCCTCGTACTCGACCCGGATGGCGCGCAAAGCCTGCGCGGCGGCAACCTCGTTTTCCGCCACGACTGCGGCCACGTCGTCGCCATAATAGCGCACGCGCCGGTTCAGCAGCAGGCGGTCGGCCACGTCCTGATGGTGCGGGTCGGTGGACCAGGGATGGCCCGCCGTTGGGAATTTGTAGTTCGGCACGTCAAAGCAGGTCACGATCTTGACCACGCCCTTGATCTTCTCGGCTTCCGAGGTATCAACGCTCTTGACCATGCCGTTTGCGATGGTTGAATGAAGAACCTTTGCAACCAGCGCGCCCTTGTCCGTCAGATCGTCCGTATAGCGCGCGCGGCCCGTGACCTTATCGATCGCGTCCACGCGGGCAACACTTTTTCCAACGCTCATAGATTTCCTCCTGTTTCCATTCGCTTTGCGTCAATAAACGCCATGTTTGTTACATCAAACACGCCCATGTCCGTCAGGCGCACGCTGGGGATGACCGGCAGCGCCACAAAGGAGAGCGTGATAAAGGGATCGGAACTGGTCGTGACTCCCAGCTCTGCGGCCGCTTTGAGCAGCGCCTGCTGTGCCGAGAGTATTTTGGACAGCGGCGCGTCGGACATCAGGCCGGCCACCGGCAGCGGCAGGCGGGCCAGGAGCTTTCCGCCGCTGACGACGGCGTAGCCGCCGCCGCAGGCCTCCAGCGCGTCGATGGCCGCGAACATGTCGGCGTCGTTGTCGCCCGCGACGATGAGGTTGTGCGAATCGTGGGCGACGGTGGTGGCAATCGCGCCGTTTTTGATGGGCATGCCGGAGAGAATGCCAAGCCCAACGCGGCCGGAGGCATAATGCCGCTCGAACACGGCCAGCTTCACAAGGCCGTCCTTCGGCGTAAACAGGCCGTTTTCGCTGGGAACCTCCAGCATGTCCAGCTCGGTGAGCAGTTCGTTGGGCACGAGGCGGATCACCGGGGTTTTGCCGCAGACCCGCAGCTCCAGCGCATCCGGCTTGCGCGGGGCCAGATGAACGCTGTTGTAAATCTTCGGGTCGGGCTTGAGCAGCACATCCGTATCCGGATGGAACACGTTGCCGCCGGAGATGACCATGACGGGGTTGAAGTCCCGGAGGTTGTCGAACAGCACCATGTCCGCGCGGTAGCCCGGCGCGATGGCGCCATAGCCCTTGAGCGCGTAGGTGTTGGCCGCGTTGATCGTGGCCATCTGGATGGCCTGCATGGCGGGAATGCCGTTTGCCACCGCGCGGCGGAGGATGTAGTTGATATGCCCCTCCTCGCGAATGTTTTCCAGGTGCTTGTCATCCGTGCAGAACATCATGCGGCGCGTGGGCAGGCGGTGCTCAGCGATCTTTTTCATGACCTCCTCAATCCCCCGGTTTGCCGAGCCGATGCGCAGATGGATGCGCATGCCGCTGCGCAGCTTTTCCAGCACCTCCTGGTAGTTGGAGCACTCGTGGTCGGTATGGGGGCCGGCCACGCAGTAGGCGTTCAGCAGGTCGCCCGTCAGCAGCGGCGCGTGGCCGTCCACGGGCCTGCCGCGGAAGAGCTCCAGCTTGTCGAGCATCTCGCCGTCGCCGGAGATGGTTGCCACATAGTCCATGACCTCGCCCAGGCCCGCAACGCGCGGATGGTGCAAAAACTGCTCCATATCCTTTGCGGTGAGCTTTGCGCCGCTGGTTTCAAAGGCGGTGCAGGGAACGCAGGACGGGAGCATGAAAAAGACGGAGAGCGGGAGCCATTCGGTCTGATCCAGCATGTACTGGATGCCGTCTGCGCCGCAGACGTTGGCAATCTCGTGCGGGTCCGCAATGATGGTGGTCGTGCCCTGTTCCAAAATGACGTTGGCAAAGCGCGAGGGGTGTGCCATGGAGGATTCGATGTGTACATGGCCGTCAATCAGGCCGGGGACGAGATAGGCGCCCTTTGCATCGATCTCCTCCCGGCCCGTATAGGAGCCGACGCCGAGAATGATGCCGTCGCGCACGGCGACGTCGCCAGTGATGATTTCTTCGGTAAAGACGTTGACAATGTTCGCGTTTTTCACGACGAGGGCAGCGTTTTGGTTGGCCGCGTTGAGGATTGCGGCGCGCAGACGAGACTTCTCCAAACGGAATCACCCACCTTTTTCGTATTATAACATGTTGTGATTTGCATGCAAAGGAATTTTCGTTCTGCTTTTCCAAGAATCACGGCCCCGAAACCTTGCAAAGCCCCAGAAACAGTGGTAAAATTATCAAAAGGCGACCAAAAAATTTTTTAGAATGGAGGGCGAAACAGCATGCGGATCCTGATCAGAAACGGTCTGGTTGTGGGCGACGGCGGCGCGGTTTCGGCGGATGTGCTGACGGAGGACGGAACCATTCTGCGGGTCGCGCCGCAGATTGGGGAGGCGCACGACGTCTGTATCGACGCTGCGGGCTGCTATGTCATGCCCGGCTTTATTGATACGCATACCCATTTCGATCTCGACCTGGGAACGACGGTCACGGCGGACAACTTTGTTACCGGCACGCGGGCGGCGGTGCTGGGCGGCACCACCACGGTGCTGGATTTTGCAACGCAGGACCGCGGCATGACCATGCAGGACGCCCTCGACCTGTGGCACAAAAAGGCACAGGGCAGCAGCTGTAACTATGGGTTCCACATGGCGGTTTCGGAGTGGAACGACGCGCGCATCGGCGAAATCCCGTCCATGATCCGGCAGGGCGTAACTTCCTTTAAAATGTACATGGTGTACGACGCCATGCGCGTGGACGACGGCGCGATCTATGACGCGCTCCGGCGCACTGCCGCGGAGGACTGCATCATCGGCGTACACTGTGAAAACTACGATCTGCTCCGGCAGCGGATTCTGGAGTGCAGGTCGGCGGGCCTGTCCGGGCCCACGGCCCACCCGCTGTCCCGGCCGAACATCGTCGAAGCGGAGGCGGTGGCCCGCCTGATGCGCATTGCGGAGCTGGCGGAGGCGCCGGCCTGGGTGGTACACCTGTCCACAAGGGAGGGGCTTGAGGAAGCGCGGCGGGCGCGGCTGCGGGGGCAGGAGGTCTATCTTGAAACCTGCCCGCAGTATCTCGTGCTGGACGATTCCGCCTATGCCGCGGAGGATGGGGCCCGGTTCGTGCTCTCGCCGCCGCTGCGCAAGCCTGCGGATGCGGAGGCCATCCTTACCGCCATGGCGCAGGACGAGATCGATGTGATCGGCACGGACCACTGCTCCTTTACCATGGCGCAAAAGGCGCTGGGAAAGGACGATTTTACAAAGATACCCAACGGCGGCGCCGGTGTGCAGAACCGCGCGGCGCTGATCCATACCTGCGCTGTGCAGACCGGGCGCATGACCGTGGCGCAGATGGCGGAGCAGCTCAGCGGCAACGCTGCAAGAATCTTCGGCATGTATCCGAAAAAGGGCTGCATTGCCGAGGGCAGCGATGCGGACATCGTGATCTTCGACCCCAAAGCGGAGCGGACCATCTCCTGGAGAACCAACGCCCATAACTGCGACAACTCGCCCTATGAGGGCATGCGGACGGTGGGCGCGGCGCGCGACGTGATCGTAAACGGCGTGCTGGCCGTACAAAACGGGACGCTGGTTCAGGAGGGGGCCGGACGCTATGTGTTCCGGGGCCGCAGTCAGAGGCCGAACCGATGAGGACGAACGTCGCCTGCATCCTGCTGGCGGCCGGGCTCGGAACGCGCTTTGGCGGAAACAAGCTGCTGGCCAGAGTGGACGGGACGCCCATGATCGTGCGGGCCTGCCGGCAGCACGCGGCGCAGCCCTACGCGCTCCGGGTGCTGGTTGCACGGCCCGGGGACGGGGAATTGCTGGCGCAGGCGCTGCGGTTTGCGTTTCGCCCCGCCTACAATCCGGACCCCCGGCGGGGCATTGCCTCCAGCCTGTGCATCGGCCTGAATATGGCGCTCTCCGCAGCGGAAGGGGAGGGGCTAGGGCTTGACGGCGCGCTCTTTGGCGTGTGCGATCAGCCAGGGCTTCGCGGTGTCACCGTGGCGCGGCTTCTCGAGGCGTTTGACGCAGACCCGTCCCGCATCGTTGCCCCTGTATCGCCCGAGGGCAGGCGCGGCAATCCCGTGATCTTTCCCCGGGCCAGCTTTCCGGAGCTGCTGGAGCTGCGGGGCGACCGGGGCGGCGGCGTGGTCATAGAGCGGCATCCAAAGCTGCTGCTGACGGTTCCCGCGCCTGCGGAGGAGCTTCGCGACGTGGATACGGCGCAGGACGCGTCGTCCGCCGAGACGGAGCTGCGGCCGTAAATCCGCGGCGTGCTTGCAAAGCGGCAGAAAAGCTGCTATACTTTTTTCAGGAGAAAAAGGGGAAAAGGCCCGCTCATATAATTTCGTTGCATGGAACGGAAGTATCTACTGGGCCGCCTGCGGCTCTGCTATGAGCGTTCGGAATGGGGACTGCGTATCTGCGCGGCCGGTCATGCCGAATGCTTTTCATTTTCCTCAGAGAGAAAAGGAGGAGGAAACCAGTGTCAATCACCGTACTCAAGGGACATATCGTCTCCGCGCCCAAGCTGGGCGCGCTGGAAACGCTGGAGAACGGCTATCTGGTTCTGGACGACGGAATCATTCAGGGCGCGTTTTCAAGTTTGCCGGAGCGGTTTGCGTCCGCGCCCGTCAGCGATTATGGCGACCGGCTGATTCTGCAATCCTTTGCGGACATGCACCTGCACGCGCCCCAGTATCCCATGCTGGGCCTCGGCATGGACCTGCCGCTGCTGGACTGGCTGAAGCAGTATACCTTCCGCACCGAGGCGCAGTTTCAGGATACGGACTATGCGCGCGAGATCTACCGGCAGCTTGCGCAGCGCCTGATCCGCAGCGGTACGACGCGGGTTGTCATGTTCTCGTCCATCCATACCGATGCCACGCTCATCCTCATGGAGGAGCTGGAGCGCGCGGGTGTAACGGGCTATGTGGGCAAGGTCAACATGGACCGCAACGGCGCGCCCGGCAGTTATCAGGAGACAACGGAGGAGTCCAAGCGGGAGACGCTGCGCTTTCTGGAGGCAGCCGCCGACTTTTCGCGAGTCAAGCCCATCCTTACGCCGCGCTTTACGCCCACCTGTACGGACGAGCTGATGGCCTGGCTCGGCCAGACGGCGCGGGAACGCGGGCTGTATGTGCAGTCCCACTTGTCGGAAAACAAGCAGGAGATCGCCTGGGTGCGCGAGCTTCACCCGGACTGCGTTGAATACTGGGAGACCTACGACAAATTCGGCCTGTTTTCCGATCATACGGTCATGGCGCACTGCGTCTATTCCAGCGCCCGGGAGCGCGAGGCGATGAAGCGGCGCAATGTTCTCGTGGCCCACTGCCCGGATTCCAACATCAATATTTGCAGCGGGTTTGTGCCGCTGCAAATCATGCTGGAGGAAGGACTCTGGGTGGCGCTCGGTTCGGATATTGCGGGCGGCGCCGAGCTGCCGATGAACCGCGTGATCACGGCGGCCATCCGCATGTCCAAGGCCAAGCGGATCGAAAGCGAATGGGCGCAGGATTTTCTGACCGTGATCGAGGGGTATTACCTCGGCACAACGGCGGGTGCGCGCTATTTCGGCGCGGGCGCGGGCTTTGCGCCGGGCGACCCGCTGCATGCGATCGTTGTGGACGATGCCGCGCTGCCCAAGACGCGGGCGCTCTCCTTGCGGGAGCGGCTGGAGCGGGCGATCTACCTCATGGACGACCGATCGATTGTGGCCGTTTACAGCGAGGGAAAGAAAGTCGTATAAACGCGATTCTTATGGCACATCCTAGCCATCGGTACAGGATGCAGGAGCACGACGAAGGAGCGCGGCTCTTTCGCCCGGGACAATGCCGGGCGGACGGAGGGCCCGCCGCGGCTCAGGCGCCTGCATACCCGGATAGGATGTGTTTTTTTGCGGCTTTCCACATTGGCGCTTTTGTGCGTTTTTATTCTCGCCTGTACGGGGCTCATGCGGTCCACGGCGCGGCGGCTCTGCGTTGCGGAGGGTTCGATCGCGGCCCTTTCCGTGCTGCTGCTTGCCGCAAGCGCGTTTTCGCCTGCGGTATCGGCTCACATCTCGCTGAACCTTGCCTTTTGCCTGACGCTGCTGCTGGGACTGCTCCTCTGCCGCGGACTGCCGGATATTGCGGATGCGCTGCTGATCGCCGTTTGTACCGGCGCGCTGGGCTTTGCAGTATATAGCATGTTTCCGAACTTCTATGAGCCGGGCTTTCTTGCCGGCCTGCCCGCCGCGCTCGTCAGCTCTCAGCTGTTCCGGCGCAGGCGGACGGCGCTGCTGTCGGCCGCTGCCGCGCCCCTGTTTTTTTCGCTTTGCGTCATGTTTGAGGAAATGTATCTGTTCGACTCTGCGAACCTGCGCCTTGGCGACCCTGTCGTGCTGGACGCCCAGATGTCGTCGATCCTGCTGCTGTTCCTGCTCTGGCATCTGCCGCGGCTGCAGCTGCGCAGACCGCATGCCGCGCAGTAATGTAAAATTTGGTCTTGATTTTTTCGGCGTCGTGTGTATAATAGTATGTGCGACGCGGGGTTATAGCTCAGCTGGTCAGAGCGCTACGTTGACATCGTAGAGGTCGTTGGTTCGATCCCAACTAATCCCACCATTCAGGATAGTATCCTGCGGTGTGCGTCACATCTTCGGCTATAAACCCTCACTGTTATGACGGGAGTATCCGTTGGTTTGAGAACGGCCACGCTTGCTGCGGGCAAGAAGGCCAGAACCGCCACGATGCACCCACCTGCCTTTGGGCGGGTATTATAGCAAGGATGAACGGCATCACGGGATTCTTTTCAAAAAAGAGCGTTGCGGAATTGTGTAATGGTAGCACCTACGACTCTGACTCGTATTGTCTAGGTTCGAATCCTAGTTCCGCAGCCACGCGAAAAGCCCGATTCTTTTGAGAATTCGGGCTTTTTATTATGTACTTCAGTCAGTGCCGCCGCTGGCGGCACTGACTGAAGTACATAATAAACGACAAATCCGAACCCCTCACCGATTGGCGTTGGGTTCGGATTTGATTGCTTTGGTGGAGCATAGCGGACTCGAACCGCTGACATCTACACTGCCAGTGTAGCACTCTACCAACTGAGCTAATGCCCCACGATGTTGGTAACAGAAGGGGATCTGCGTTTGCCGGCCAAACTCTCTGACCGGCTGGGCGAAAACCCCGAACAAAATTTATTATAGAGCAAGGATCCGTTTTTGTAAAGTCCAAATTTTGCAAAAGCATGCTATTTGGGCAAAAGTATGAATTTTTTCCGTGAAAATGCCACAGCCGCCGGCCCGTATGCTATAATACCTTGAATAAATTGGCGCAGGAACACGTTGCCAAATGCGCGCGGGAGGATACTGCTGCATGGCAGGACTGAAAGACTTCTTTTCCAGATGGAAGGATAAGCTCTTTGTCATCACGGAGGAAAGGGAGTACAAAACAAAAAATGAAATAGCAGAAGCTGGAAGGAGGTCCAATGACGCCGGCACACCGCTGTTTCGCAAGGGCAGGCGCAAACGTCCTTTTGCGCTGGCGGTGCTGTTTGCCTCGCTGGAGCTGCTGGTTTTTGCCTTCATTGTGGTTTGTTTTGCCGGGCTCGGCCTCGTGGTCGGCATCGGAAAAGCGTATATTGATACTGCGCCCACGATTGACGTGGCGCAGCTTACCATCTCCGATCGCACCTCCTTCCTGTATGATAAGGACGGCAAGCTCATCACCTCCATTGCGGACGTGGAATACCGCGACTGGGTGGATATTGAGGATATCCCGGATATGCTGCAAAATGCTTTCATCGCGGTGGAGGACGTCCGGTTTTACAGGCATCAGGGCGTGGATTTCAAGCGCCTGTTTTCCGCTGCGCTTGAGATCCTCGGCAACTCCAACTCCTCCGGCGGAAGTACGATCACGCAGCAGTTGATCAAAAACAAGATTCTCGGCACCCAGCGCAACTATAAGCGCAAAATCCAGGAGGCCTACCTGGCGCTTGAACTGGAAAAGATGATCGGAAAGGATGAAATACTGGAGGCCTATCTCAACGACATTTACCTCGGACAGTCCAACTATGGCGTAAAGACGGCGGCGATGGACTACTTCGGCAAGGAGCTCTCCGAGCTGACCGTCCGCGAGTGCGCCATGCTGGCGGGGCTTCCCCAGGCGCCATATTCCTACGATCCGCGCCGGAACATGTATGTGCGGGACAAGATGGAGATTACGGACAATCGCACGAATCAGGTGCTGGCGCGTATGTATCAGGCCGGGTATATCACCACCGAGCAGTTTAACGGGGCGATGAACGAAACGGTTCGGATTCTCGAGGTGAGCCAGCAGAAGCAGATGTACGATATGCCGTACTTTGTGGAATATGCGATTTACGACGTCATTACGCACCTGCTGGCGCAGCGCGAGCTCGCGGACACCGCAGCCAACCGGAACGCAGTTGAAAATGAACTGCGCACGGGCGGATATCATATCTATACCACGGTGGATCCGAAGATTCAGAACACCGTGCAGCAGACGCTCTCCCAATGGGAAGGGTACCCGACGCTTGCCGACAGCAGCAAGGCGCTGAGCGTGGAGACCAAGGCGGACGGCACGGTAATCGAAACCGTACAGCCCCAGTCCGCAGCGGTGGTGCTGGACTATCATACGGGCGAGCTGCGCGCCATCGTTGGCGGCAGGGATGAGCCAACCATGCGCAAGAGTCTCAACCGCGCCTATCAGAGCTATACGGAGGTCGGCTCCTCCATCAAACCCCTCTCGGTCTACGGCCCCGCGCTTGATATGGGGCTGTCGCCCGCGACGATCATTCCCAATATGGATGGCCGCATCGCCGGGTGGGATACGCCGACGGGATATCCCTCCGGAGGACTGCGCTCACGCTACGGCCCGGTCACCCTGCGCCGCGGACTCATGTCCTCGCTGAATGTTGTAGCCGCGCGGGTCCTCATGGAATATGTTACGCCGCAGACCGCCGCGCGCTATCTGGAGACGATGGGCGCAACCATGTCCAGAATCAATGTGGACGGCGCAGGTCTGGCGCTGGGCACCTCCGGCCTTACGCCGATTCAGATGGCCGCAGCCTATGGCACAATCGCCAATCAGGGCGTCTATCTCGAGCCGCTGTCCTTTACGAAGGTTTTGGACGCGGAGGGCAACGTTGTGCTCGACGCGGATCAGGTCCGCAATTCCGCCCGCGTTTATAAGGAGAGCACCGCCTATCTGCTGGTGGACATGATGACGGATGCCGTGAAATCCGGTACCGGAACCAAGGCGCGGATTGACGGCATGACCGTGGCGGGGAAGACCGGCACGAATTCCGATTATGCAAGCGTCTATTTTGCAGGCATAACGCCCTACTATACGGCGACGGTTTTCGTAGGGCATGATTATCCGGTCAACAAGCTCAAAAGCGGCGCCTCCGGCGGAGATTATGCCGCGCCGCTGTGGAAGGCGTTCATGGAGCCCATCCATGAGGGCGTCAGCGACAGGCAGATTATCGATGCGGAGCCCACGGCGCTGGGCCTTGTAAAGAAAACCGTCTGCTCCGTATCCGGTCTGCTTGCCACCGACGCCTGTAAGGTGGATGAGGAGCATAAGCCGGTGACCGACTGGTTTCTGGCCTCGAACGCCCCAACCGGCTATTGCGACATGCATGTGGCCGTGTCCATCTGTGCGGATTCCGGCGGCGCGGCGACGCAATTCTGCCCGGCGGAGCACGTCACGGAGACGGTCGGCATTCTCATTCGCAGCGATTCTCAGTTTGCGCAGTTTGAGGATGAATATCTGCTCAAGGCCATGCCGAACGCGGTGCGTTCCGATGAGAAGCCGGAGGAGTATTTCGCCGCCTTGCCCGCCTGCACGGTACACTCCGACGGAACGCTGGGCGTGTTTGAACTCAAGACGAGAGCGGAGGAGCTGATTGCCACGGTGGAGGCCTATCTGGAGGAGGTCCGGGGGATCGACGCGGCGTCGAAGAACCTGCTTGAGGCGGATATCCAGCAGCTCCGGTTTGTGCTGTCAGGGTATGAATACTCGAAGATTGAGCCGCTGGTGGATACGCTGTCGCGGGACTATGCCGCGGTTTCCGATACCTATCCGCTCCCGGGTGCGGAGGGCTGAACGGACATGGAACGGAGCGAACTGCTGCGCCGCTATGCCTGCGAGCGGGAACGGCTCCGCCCGCTTGCGGAGAAGGACAGCCCGGCCGGGGAGTATCTGCATCCCGTCTTTGGCGCCGGCGCGCTGCCCTCGCCGGTGATGCTTGTCGGCGAGGCGCCGGGGGCGGAGGAGACCCGGCTCTCCCGGCCTTTCTCCGGCAGAGCAGGGAAGCATCTGGACGGCCTGCTTGCGGCGACCCGCATTCCCCGCGAGGCTTTGTATATCACAAACGTCGTAAAGTACCGGCCCGTCGTCCGGACGGAGCGTTCGACCAGGAACCGTACGCCCACCAGGGAGGAGATTGCAGCGTCGCTGCCGCTGCTGCTGGAGGAAATCCGGCTTGTCCGTCCAAAGGTGGTGGTAACGCTGGGCAATACGCCGCTTTGGGCGGTGCTCGCGCTTGCTGCGCTCCCTCCGGCAACGGTTGGCAGGCTGCACGGAAGGCCGGCGCCGCTCCGCCTTGCCGGTGCGGAACGGGAGCTGTTTCCGCTCTATCATCCGGCCAGCGGCATTTACAACCGCAGCCTTTTGCCCATTATGGAGCGGGATACTGCGGCGCTTGGTGAACATTTGGTGAAAGCGGCGGAAATTGTCTTATCAGCGCCTTCGGATATGCTATAATAAACATACTATGGGCTGGCCGCGCAGGGAGTAGCCGGCCCTTGACAAAGAATTGATACGGAGGGCCAATACCGTATGTCACAGAAAATCCTGATTGCGGACGACGACCAGATTGTCCACGAGTCGCTTGGCATCTACCTCAAGGCGGAGGGCTTTGAGACGGTGGATGTGTTCGACGGCGCCGCTGCGCTGGAAAGCCTTTCTCCCGATATTGTCCTCTGCGTGCTGGACATCATGATGCCAAAGCTTTCCGGCATTGAGGTCTGCCGCGAAATTCGCAAGTCGTCCCAGCTTCCGATTCTGATGCTGACGGCCAAGGGGGAGGAGATCGACCGCATTGTAGGCCTCGAGCTTGGCGCGGACGATTATATCGTCAAACCCTTCAGTCCCCGCGAGGTGGTGGCGCGGATCAAGGCGGTGCTGCGCCGCACGGCGGAACAGCCCAAGAGCGATACGGCCGTCATCACTTATAACGGCCTGACCATCGATCTGAAGAGCTATACCGTCACGCTGCGGGGGGAGCCGGTGGTCTGCACGCCAAAAGAGATCGAGATTCTCCATATGCTGGCCTCCAACCCGGGGCAGGTGTTTACGCGGGAGCAGCTGCTCTCCAAGGTCTGGGGCTATGATTTTGCCGGCGAGACCCGCACGGTGGATACCCACATCAAGCGCATCCGCGCAAAGCTGGATTCCACGGGCCTGGGCTGGAACATCAAGACCATCTATGGCGTAGGCTACAAGTTTGAGACCGAATAGGGAACCATGCGCAGCGTATTTTTCTGGCGGGTTTTGATCGCATCCATTCTTGTTTTGCTGCTGGCGAACATTGTTTCGCTTGCAGCTTATACTTATGTGGGAAAAAACACCTATATTTCCATCGAGATGGATAAACTGGAGCCGGAGGCCGAAATCACCCGCCAGATCTACGAGGAGTACAAGAACGGCAATCTGGAAGAGGAAGCATTCAACCGCCTGATCGAAAAGCAGACCATCGCCAGTGAGTCCGCCATCCTGATTGCCGACCAGCTTGGCAAGACGCTGATCGTGCGCAATGTGGGCAGCGCAGTGGAGGTGCAGGATTTCGGCGTCTACTTCGACGCGGAGATCCAGAACGTTCTGCGGGGACAAACCGTCAAAAACGACAGCCTCATGCTGCTCAATAAAGAGCTGGCCATCAGCGTCGGCGTACCGATTCGCGATGCGGATTCGGCTGTAACCGGCGGCATCTTCATTATCAAGCAGATCAGCCGGTTTCAGAATGCCTTTCAGGAGCTCAGCGATGCGCTGATGTTCACGGTCGTTCTCGTTTTGCCGCTGTTCATGGTGCTCACCGCCATTGGGACGAACAGCATTTCGCGGCCGCTGACGGAGATGGCCAATGTTGCCATTGAGATGTCCAAGGGGAATTTCGACATCCGCGCGGACGAGACGTCCAGCGGTGAAACGGGGATTCTTGCCCGCGCGCTGAACACGCTCTGCACGAACCTGTCGCAGACGATCTATCAGCTCCAGAGCGAAAAGCGCCAGCTCCACCATCTGCTGACCAGCTTTACCGACGGCGTTGCAGCCATTGACCGCCTGGGCTGCCTGACGCATTACAATCCGGCGCTGAAGGACATGTTCGGCGCGGTGGACGTCCATACGCCCATGGATCTGGTGCCGGACGAGTCGGTCTGGCGGGAGTTCGACAGCGTGCTTGAAACGCAGTCGCCCAAGACGCTGCATTATTCGCTTTCCGGAAACCGGGCGCTGTGGATTTCCATTGTGCCCGTGCTGACGGAGGACGGCGAATGCACGGGCGCTGTGGGCCTGTTTAAGGATGTGACCGAGTTCGAGCGGCTGGAGCAGACGCGGCGGGATTATGTTGCAAACGTCAGCCACGAGCTGCGTACGCCGCTGACGGCGGTCCGCGGCCTGCTCGAACCGCTGGCCGACGGCATGGTTAAGGATGAGGAAACCCGCCAGCGCTACTATGAAATCATGCTGCACGAGGTCATGCGGCTTTCCCGGCTGATTACGGATCTGCTGCAACTGTCCCGCCTGCAATCCGGGAGCGAGTATATGGAGATTTCTGCGGTCAACGTGCAGGAGCTTCTGGAGGAGATGCAGCAGAACTATCGCATGGAGGCGGAGCAGCGCGGCATACGGCTCATTCTGGATGCGGCGGACGTTCCCTATGCCATGACGGATCGCGACCGGATTGAGCAGATCCTCGTCATCCTGATCGACAACGCCATGCGCTATACGCCGGAGGGGGGCAGCATCACCCTGTCGGCGGAGGCGGGTGAACTGATTATCGTCTCGGTGACGGATACCGGCTGCGGCATTGCCGCAGAGGAGCTGCCGCATCTTTTTGAGCGTTTCTATAAGGTGGACAAGTCCCGCAAGGAGGGCGGCACCGGCCTGGGCCTTTCCATCGCAAAGCAGATCATCGATAAGCTGGGCGAGCAGATTACCGTTGAAAGCGTTGTGGGCAAGGGAACGAGCTTCCATTTTACGCTCAAGCGCTATGTCAGCAATGCCATTGCGCTGGGCCCCAGCGCGTCGGACGTGGTCTATTCGGGCGATATCGTGCTGGAGAACAACAACAGCGCGCTTCTGGACGGGTCCGAGGATGCGCCCTATGAGGTGATCGAACCCAGGCAGGAGAAGGCAACGCGGCTACAGAAGCCGCAAAAGTACAGAACGGCCAGACAGCGCATGCCGCGCAGGAAATCCTAGCAGGAAATCCTGGAGAATCTGTCCACGGCTTCGGGCATATACTGTATAAAACGAAGCTGGGGGCAGGAAGATGGAATACAGAAGACGCAGGCGGCCTGTCCGCGCGGCAAGGCGGCGCGGGCGGGGGAGCGGTTCCTTTGCGGGGACGCTCTTCTGCATTGTTTTGCTGGCGGCGGCCATCGTTTATCTGATCGGCGTCTCCTCCGCGGGCACCTGGGTCGCAAAAAACGTCGTCGCGCCGGTGTTCAAAACCCTGGGCATTGCGCAGCCGGAGACCGAAACGCTTGCGGGCGATGCGCCCGCACGGGACGGCGCGGAAGGGCTTGCGGCGCCGGTGACAAAAACGCTGAGAATGCCTGCCCGCACCTACTATCTGCTCCAGATGGGCGTGTACGCCAATGCGGAAAACGCCGAAAAACAGGCCGCAGCCTTGCAGGAACTGGGGGCCGGGGGCTATATTTACCAGGACGCGGGCAAATACCGTGTGCTGGCCGCCTGCTACCTGAATGCAGAAAGCATCACGCAGGTGCGTACGCGCCTGTCCGGAGAGGGGCTGGAAAGCACCAGCTTTCCGCTGGAACAGACCGCGACGGAATGGATCGTAACAGCGTCGGAAAGCCAGATGGAGGCTTTGAGCGCCGCGCTGACACAGCTGGGCGCGCTGCCGGATACGCTTTACAACCTGATGTATTCCTTTGACAGGGAGAAAAAAACGGTCTCCGCCGGAAAAGAAGCGTTGTCCGGAACCCTCACCGCGCTGCAGGCCGCCTATGGGGATCTCAGGGCCGCCGTGGACGGACAGAGCGACAATGCGGATGCGCTGCTGCGGTGCATGGCGGAGATTCTGGAGCAGCTGGGCGCGCTGGCTTCCTTTGAAGGAGAGGACAGCACGGCCTTTACCGCGAAGCTCAAGTACGCGCAGCTTGCCGCAGCCGACGCCATCTGCCGCTTTGCCGCAAACATGAGCGCCTAGGCGAAACCGCATGTTGCAGCGCGGGCCTGAAGCGCGCCCTGTCACAACAGGACCGCAGGGCTGAGGCGCCGCAGCCCCTGATGGAAAAACTGGCCCCGAAGCCGGGTGCGCCGGAACGGAAGAAAGCGCGCAGGGTCGGTACGGTGGCAGACCCGCTGCCCGGCTGCCGTAAAATGCCCGAATGCATATGCGGGCATGGAAAATGGTGTCCGCCGGGGGCGGCGACTTCTGCCGGGGTCCTCTCGATGCGCGCTCCCTCCACCGGGAATTCGCTCCGCTGCTGCCTTTCGATCATTGCTCCGTGCCAAGCCTTTCTCCTTATTCTTTCGTTTCACTCTTCAACCCGTATTGAGTCCCGCATCACGTTGGAAAGAATCATGAATTTCGTATTGACAAAACCGGATTTGAAGTGCATACTTAAATCAAGATATTTAGATTTGAGGGTTGTGAATGGCAACGATATATGAACAACGGGCGAGGGTATTCAAAGCCTTTTGCGATGAAAAGCGGCAGCGTATTCTCGAGTTGTTGCAAAACGGAGAACAGTGTACCTGCGTGCTGACTGCAGAATTGGATATGCCGCAGTCCACCCTTTCCTATCACATGAAAATACTCTGTGAATCGGGAATTGTCAATGGGCGCGAAGACGGAAAGTGGACGCACTACCATATCAATGAAGCTGCGGCAGCCCGTGCTGTGGAAATGCTCAAAGAGATTACAAAGCAAAACGGAAAGGCTTTGGATTGCTGCACCTGCGGCAAATGACATAAGCAATAAGCCGATGGGACAGGAGGGCTTTTATCCGATTGTCAAATCGTGACGATTGGCTTTGATGAAGAAATGGATGATGCGTACAGTTTGGGATTTCATTCAGAATCAGGTGCTGGGAATGCACTGGTTAAACGATTTGATCGGCCTGGGATTCACCGCAGTCGGGCTTGATCCGTCAAACCGCTGGGTAAGCGGCTTGCGGTTTTTTCTTTACGATACCATGAAAATCATGGTGCTGCTGGGGTTTCTGATTTTTGTGATCTCGTATATCCAGAGTTACTTCCCGCCGGAGCGAACAAGGCGCATACTCGTCAGATTTCATGCAATCGGAGCCGATATCATCGCCGCGCTTTTGGGAACGGTAACGCCGTTTTGCTCCTGTTCGTCCATACCGCTGTTTATGGGATTCACAAGCGCCGGCCTGCCGCTGGGCGTAACCTTCTCCTTTCTGATCTCATCGCCGATGGTGGATCTTGGATCGCTGGTGCTTCTGATGAGTATCTTTGGCTGGGAGATCGCGGTTTTGTATGTGGCGTTGGGACTGGTGATTGCCGTGGCCGGCGGAAGGATTATTGAAAAGCTGCGCCTTGAGAATCAGGTGCATGACTTTATTCGCAATGCCAGCGTCATCGACGTACCGCGGGAAGAACTGCGCTTCAAAGACCGCATAAAATATGCCCGGGAGCAGGTGCTTGCAACGGTGAAAAAGGTGGCTCCCTATATTCTCCTCGGAGTGGGTATCGGCGCGGTCATCCACAACTGGATCCCCGGGAACATCATTGTAAGCCTGCTCGGCAGCAAGAATCCCTTTGGTGTAGTATTGGCAACGATCGTTGGTATTCCCATATATGCAGACCTTTTTGGTACGATACCCATTGCCGAAGCGCTGCTGGCAAAAGGCGCGCTGCTTGGCGTTGTACTGTCCTTTATGATGGCGGTCACAACGCTGTCCCTGCCCTCGCTGATCCTGCTGAAAAAAGCGGTGAAGCCCAGGCTGCTCGGTATATTCATCGGAATCTGCACCGCTGGAATCATTATCATGGGGTATCTTTTCAACGCGATACAGCCGTTGATCCTGTAGACCAGAAGGCGAACGGCAAGGCTGAAAAGGGGGTAATCCGGGGTGTATTTGGCATTTTAACAGAAAACGCTGGGGAGGCAAATCAAATGACACTGTTTGGAAAGAGGAAAAAGGAAGAAACAAAGGTTTCCGCCTGCGCCTGCAATGGGGCTTGCGAAGCGGCGGAGGTGTTGGAAGCGAAGCATGACAGCTGTCCGCAGGAAAAAGCTGGAATTTGCTGTGTAAAGGTGCTTGGCGCTGGCTGTAAACGCTGCCATGAGCAGTATGAACACGCGAAGGCCGCAGCCAAATCAATGGGCTTGTCCGTTGAAGTCGAATATATTACCGAACTGTCCAGGGTTGCGGAGTATGGCGTTATGAGCATGCCGGCGCTCGTCGTAAATGACAAGGTTGTATCCATGGGCAAAGTTTTAAAAGCCGCTGAGGTAGAGGAACTATTTCATAAACTACTGGAATAACGACAACAAGGGAAGATGACCCATCTTCTATCCTCATTTTCTAAAGCTCGAAAAGATTCGTGAACCGTGCATTTTCCGGGTAGCATGCGGAAGCGCATAATGAACACGCCAACAAAGCAGCGTTTGTTTTCAAAAAGGTTTTGGGAGGAACGCCGTGAATATATCCAAAGGTAAGGGTCAATATCGTCCCGGCGATACCGCTTTGTAAAAATCGCACAGGGAAAACCGCTTATTTACCGGGAAGCGTCACCACAATGCGAACAGATAAGCGGTTGGGAGTACCAATACGGATGCGGGCGGAAGACTTGCCTCCGCCCGCACCCTTTGTCAGACGCGTTGTCGCTGGGCGCGAAAGATTTCCTCCACCTCCAGGAGCGTCGGGATGGCTACCTGCGCACCGCGACGCTGCACAGTCACGGCGGCAGCTCGGTTGGCAAAGCGAAGCGCGGATTCAATGTGCTCACCGTCTGCCAGCTTCACCGCCATGGCGCCAAGGAAGGTATCGCCGGCGCCGGTGGTATCCACAACGGGCGCTTTGATGCAATCCTCCGTGACCAGCTTGCCGTCGGAAATATAGCAGTATCCCTTGCTGCCGCGCGTGACGATTACTTCGCGAATCCCCGCGCTCATCAGCATGCGGCTTCCCTTTCCAAGGATATCCGTTCCGGTCAATGCAGCAAACTCCGTCTCATTGGGCGCGATCATGTCCGTATAGGGGAACAGCGCCTCAACCCCCTCCTTCAGGGGCGCAGGGTTGAGAATCGTGATGCATCCCTTCTCCCGGGCAATCCGCATCGCCTCTTTTACGATCGGGATCGGCGTTTCCAGCTGCACCAAAAGCACATCGCCGGGGCGGGCGTTTTTCAGCAGCCGCTCCGCATCCTCCACACACACAAAGGCGTTTGCGCCCTGGTCCAGAATGATGCGGTTGTCTCCGTTGATGAGCAGAATCACGGCAATGCCTGAGGAGACATGCTCCACGGAGCGCACGCAGCCGGTGTCCACGCCGTAGCGCGAAAGGTTCTCCTTCATCTGCTGCCCAAACGCATCGTCGCCCACACAGCCGGCCATATGAACGCGTCCGCCCAGCTTTCCGCATGCGGCGGCCTGGTTGGCGCCCTTGCCGCCGGGATTGACAAGAAAACCGCTTCCTGTCAGCGTTTCGCCTGCTTCAGGAAGATAGGGGCTTTGGATCACCAGATCCATATTCAAACTGCCAAACACATAGATGTCTCTCATTGGTGTAAACTTTCCGACAGCAGTACCGTTCGATGCGCAAGTTCGCGGATGCTCAGCTTGCGGCAGTTGCGCATATAGGTATCCAGCACGTCGCCGATGGGCGTCGTCCACCTGGGATCCAGATCCTTCCCCGCCGCAATGGCGACCACGGTGCCGATCTGCGCCGCGTTGCAGTCCACATCGTAGCCCTGCATGGCGCTTATATGCATCGTCTCGTTAAAATCGCCCTGACCAAACCACAGCGCCACCACCTCCGCAGCAGCGTTGGGATAGGCGTGAATCCAGTTATAACGGCGAAACTTTGCCTCGCATTCCTGCCAGGCGCTTTCCCAGTCGTCATGCTTGAGGCATTGATCCAGCGCAAAGCGCACGACGCTGTAGTACTCGCTGTCGCCCGGAATGAGATCGATCGCCTGGCAAACGATCTTCCGAATGTCCGTTTCCACATAGGCCAGGCTGGCCATGATGGCGTTGAACACCTCGCCCAGAACGCCGTTGTTGTGGTGGGAAACCTGCCCGTCCATGAAGGCCAGTCGCGCCGCGTTCTCCGGATCTCCGGGGTACAGCTGTCCGCAGATCGCGCCGCGCATCTGCGCGCCGATCCACTCCCGGTAGGGATTGTTCCGGTATCCGCTCTCCGGCGGGAAAATGCCCAGCTTCAGGTTTTTCAGCGCCACATCCTCCGCCGACCAGCCCATGGGAATCAATGCGACCCACTGT
Organism: Clostridiales bacterium; assembly: GCA_004554165.1. Taxonomy (GTDB): domain Bacteria; phylum Bacillota; class Clostridia; order Christensenellales; family CAG-138; genus CAG-1024. The sequence continues at coordinate 38,613 of SFNQ01000010.1, forward strand.
TCGGCAATATCAGCCGACGTTACCGCCGCGCCATGCAGTTCGATCGCCTGCAGCAAAGCCAGCTCGTAGGTGATGTCATCGTTGAAGGTATTGGGTGTGCGGACGTAATCGTACACCTCGCCGAAGACCTTGCGAATGTTCTTCGTCAGATACCCCTCCATGGCTGTTCCGATCGCGCCGGCGCAGATCTGCGCCTGCCAGCCAAGGAAGGTGCGCCGTTCATAAGACGGGTTTGACCGGTCATAGCTGTACCTGGGGAATTGCAGCTTCTCCCGGTACTGTTCAAAGCTTTCATAACAGGTGTAGGACCAATAGGGGTGCGAAGGAATTCTGGGGCTTTGATTGATCAGGGCAAAGGTTCTTGCGCTGTGCCCGGCAAGCCCGGCAATGTCGCCCTCTTTCAACAGCGCCAGGCCCCGCTCTATCATCGCTTCCGCCCGGGAGACGTCATAGCCCATATTCTCCATATCCTGCATGGCGGCGATGATAACATGCTCCAGAGCCCCCGAGCCGGGAACGTTGCTGTGCCACTTCATGCGGGTCATTTCATCTTCGAGCGCCTCTACCTGATAGGAAAACGACCAGCCCTGCTCCTCCGCTTCCAATATCACGGGCATGGAGTTTTCCATGGTTTCATATTCTATCTGCCAAGCTTTCTTTGTCATGCGCTTTCTCCTTTATGCTTTAACTGCTTATCGTGCCGCGGCGGGCGGGAACAGGGACGTTCGGTTATTGCTGCTTCGTTTTTCGGGTCACCAGCGAGCAGATCACCATTGCCGCCAGCGTCATCAGGTACGGCAGGGTGTTGAGCAGCTCATAGGGGATATTCAGCACCGTTTGCGCGCCCACGGCAAAATAGTCCACGGCGCCGAAGAGGAAAGCAAACAGGGTGATCAACAGGGGATTTCCTGCGCCCATGGCCTCTGCCGCAATGCCGATAAACCCGCGGCCGCCCACCATGCCGACGCTGAAGTAGCCCAGGCTCACCATGGAGAGATAAGCGCCGCCCATCCCCGCCAGGATGCCGCAGAGGATCAGCGCGCTGCGCTTTGCCCCGGGAACAGAGATGCCTACGGAGGACGCGGCCTCTCTGTTATACCCTACCGCACGAATGTAGAGACCAAGCTTCGTGCGATTGAGAAGAAAGCACAACGCGCCCAGGGCCAGCAGGGCGGCATAGAACAGAATGTTCTGGGCAAACAGCGCTTTTCCGATCACGGGAATCTTTGAAAGCAGCGGGATCGTCAGCGTCGGAATCACCACGCTTGGCGCTGCGGATGAGTCGCCCTTGACGCCAAGCGTCGTTTGCAGAATCAGCACGCAGAGGCCGGTTGCCAGCGTGTTGAGCGCAATGCCGGAAAGGAAGCTGTCCGTGTGCAGCCGGATTGCCGCAAAGGATAACAGTAGCGACATGGCGACGCCCGCCGCAACCGCGCCGATCAGACCCAGCACCCAGCTTCCCGTAAAGCAGGAAACAAGCGCGCCGGTCACTGCGGAAACGGACATGGATCCTTCAATATTGATGTTGATGATGCCGGCCTTGTTGGAAATCAAGGCGGCATATGCGGCGAAGATAATCGGCAGCGCGTAGCAGATGGAGGAAGTCAGGAAGTTTTCCGAAAAGATGAATTCAAGCATTCTTTGCTACCTCCCTTCTTTCTTGCGGCTTTTGCTGATTTGCTGCCTGATAAGCCGTGCGCCAAAGAGGATGATCACCAGCGCCTGGATGACATAGATTACCTCGTTTGGCAGCGCGCCCATGCGTGAAGTCTGCAAAGCGCCCACGCGCAGGTAACCCAGAAACGCCGCGGCCAGCGGAACATAAAACGGGTTGTTGCCGGCGATGATGCCAATGACAAAGCCGTCAAAGCCGTAGTTGGGCAAGCTTGTCCAGCTGAAACGGTAGTAGTTGCCCAGCAAAAAGACTGCGCCGCCGACGCCTGCAAGGACGGCGCCGATCACCTGGGAGGCAACAATGGAATGGGTTGTGTTGATTCCCGAAAAGGCAGCAAACTTCTCGTTGTCGCCGGTCATGCGTATGCGGTAACCCCATGTTGTCCGGAAGAGGAACAGTCCCGTCAAAAGCGCGGCAAACAAGGCAATAAGGATATTGGAGGAAAGCCCCAGATCTTCATTGAGAAACGGCAGCCGCATGGATTCCTCCAGATAGCGGGTGGCGTTGACGTAATCCGGATCGCCGCAAACCTCATGCAGCAGGTACATGCACAACCAGAAAACGATGTAGTTGAGCATCAGACTGGAAACAAACTCGTTGATGCCCAGGGCGGCCTTCATCTTTGCGGGGATGTAGCCGATCAAGCCGGCGATCACAGCGGCTGCGGCAATGCAGATCAGCGGGATCAGAGGGGTTCCTGCCGGCAACAGCGGAGCCAGCACGCCGGCTGCAAAAGCGCCCGCAAAGAATCCGCCCTCCACAAACATGTTGAACTGTCCGCAGCGGACCATCAGCGATACCGCCGCGCCGGTAAAAATCAGCGGAACCATCTCCCGGGCGATCTCGCTGAACGTATAGCCCGAGGAGAAAGGGGAGAGGAAGAAGGTTGTCAGCGTATCGCGAACCCCATAGCCCATCAAAAGGCAGGCCGCCGTCAGTACCGCCGCCGCAATTGCCATAGATGCGGCCAGCTTTAACGCAACGTTCCGAACGCCGGACAGCGCCCTGCCGGGCGACGGATGAAGAACGATCGGCATTTGTGTTTTAAGCCTCATCGCCGGTCACCTCCATTTGCTCGATTCCCAGCATATATCTGCCAAGCTGCTGTTCGCTGGTGTGTTCCACATCCCTAATGCGGGCGACGATCCGCCCGTCGTGAAAGACCAGAATCCGATCCGCAAGGGCGAAAACCTCGCTCAAATCGGCGCTGATTAGCAGGATACAGCATCCGGAATCCCGAAGCGCAATCAATTTCCTGTGCAAAAACTCGATGGCGCCCACGTCTACGCCCCGGGTGGGCTGATTGGCCACCACCACGGTCGGATGACACCCGAGCTCCCTTGCTGCAACGACCTTTTGCATGTTGCCGCCGGAGAGCATGGAAATGGGCATATCCGGCGTTCCCTTCACCAAAAAGGTTTCGAGATCCGCCTGCGCCTTGCGCCGCAGGCCCTTGCGGTCCATCCATCCGGCCCTGTCTCCCTGATCATAGCTCAGAGAGATTAAGTTTTCATAGATGCTGGCCGCCTGATTGGTTCCCACCGTCATGCGATCCTCCGGAATATGGGTCAGACCCAGTCCGCGCACCTGATGAATGCACATGCCCGCGATATCGTGTCCAAGCACACGCACAACGCCGTCATAATGCTTACGCAGCCCGGTCAGGCAGTCCGCCACCTGCTGCTGTCCGTTGCCCTCCACGCCTGCAAGACAGAGGATCTCGCCGCGTTTTGCGCAAAAGCTCACGTCGTTGACGGCTTTCTTTCCGCCGCGGCCTGCAACGCAGAGATGCTCAACAGTCAAGGCGGTTTCGCCCGCTCGGGCGGGCCGCTTTTCCACCTTGAGGTTAACGCTCCCGCCGACCATGCGCTCCGAAATTTCCTGCTCGCTTACATCGGCGACTGCAAAAACGCCTGCATTCTTTCCGCCGCGAAGAATGGTCACCCGATCGCACAGCTCCTTGATCTCGCGCAGCTTATGGGTGATGATGACGATGGTGCGGCCATCGTCGCGCATGCGCTTGAGCTGAACGAAAAGCTGCTCCGTTTCCTGGGGCGTCAGAACCGCAGTCGGCTCATCGAGGATGATCAGTTCCGCGCCCCGTGCCAGCACCTTCAAAATCTCCACCTTCTGGGCCACGCCCACCGGCAGCGTTCCGCAAAGTGCATCGGGATCCACGGGCATGTTGTACTTCTGCGCCAGCGCCGCCGTGCCTGCACGCATTGCCTTTTTGTCCAGCAGGGCGAAGCGGCCGGCCTCCATGCCCAGGTATACGTTCTGATACACGGGAAGCTCGTTGATGAGCATGAAATGCTGATAGACCATGCCGATGCCCAGCGCAGTTGCGGCTTTCGGGGACGGGATCAGAACCCGCTTCCCGTGCCAGAAGATCTCCCCCTCCGTAGGGAGTTCCGCACCGTAGAGGATCTTCATCAAGGTAGATTTTCCCGCTCCGTTTTCACCCGCAATGGCATGGATCTCCCCTGTATGCAGGCTGAGATTTACCTGGTCATTGGCAAGGATTCCGTTGCCAAACCGCTTGGTGATCCCGGACATGCGCAATAATTCTTCCATGGTTACTTCGTGGGGTCCAGCTTGTCAAAGAGGGCGTTGAGCGTATCCTGTGCGGTGTAACGCTTTAGGCCTGAGGCCACGCTCAACTCGCCGGCGGCAATCTGCCGGGCGGCGTCGGTGATGTCATCGCGGATCTGCTGCGGGACGATTGTCGTGTAATTCTCGTTCTCCACCAGCCCGATCATGCCATCGGCAATGCCCAGCACGTCCAGATCGCCATAGGTGAGCGTTCCCGCCATGAATCGCTCACAGCAATCGTAAAGGGCCAGATCGACCCGCTTGAGCACGGACGTGACGATACAGGCTGCTTTCTCCGGATCGCTTTGCTGATAGTAGGCGTACTGGTCGCTGTCAACACCGATGATGAGCCGTCCATTGGCCTTTGCGCTGTCAATACAGCCAAGTCCCGCCTGGGAAGCGGCAGCAAAGAGCACCTCCACGCCACTTTCATAGAAGTCCGAGGCCAGTCTGCTGCCCTTGGGACTGTTGGTAAAGTCGCCAATGTAGCTGTTATACGCCCGGATTGTCGTTCCGTCCGCTTCGTTGGACGCCTGTACGCCCTGCATGAAGCCGTAGGCGAAGTCGTTAATGATATCGTTTTTCGTGCCGCCGATAAATGCGGTGTTTTCCGCACCCGCCTTTGCAGAGAGCTTTGCCGCCAGCAGTCCGGCAAGATACCCGCCCTCATTTTGGCTGAACATAATGGAATGTACCGAAGGATAGCTGGCCGCCGCATCGTCCTTGATCTCCGTATCAAAGAGGATAAACCGGCGATCTGCGTATTTCGATTTGGTGCTGCAGCGCTGCAGAGGCTCGCGCATATCGGGGGAACCGACAATGATCAGATCATAGTCGGCGTTGGCGGTCTGATTGAGTGTGGATTCATACTTGGTCGCATCGCTGCTGCCCATTTCGATGATATCCACCACCACGTCAGGATGGTCCGTCGCAAACTGTTTCATGCCGCTTGCCGCGCTGTCCCAAAAGGACATATCGCCAAGATCTCCGCTGATCAGCAGCGCGATTTTGGTGACGCCGTCGTTGAGATCAGCCACATTTGAACCGCTCTGCTGCGCGGCGGACTGTGATCCAGCCTGATCGGAAGATGCAGAATCCGTGTTTGCTGCACAACCCATCAGCGCGGTAAACGCACACATCATCCATGCTGCAAGAAAGCAGCGGAAAGCGTATTTTTTCTTCATAACGGTGTTTTTCTCCTTGAAAAAGCCTTTTCTCGGCGGAATTGTACCTGTTCGCTCCCAAAGAGACCGCCCCCCTTAAACGGCGGGCACGATCCTGCGGCCAAGCGATTGTCGCCTGCATCGGATACAGGAGGAAGGCGCCTCCTGTGCCCGAAAAAGCCGCTTGCGGGGAGAATGCGCCCTCCCCGCAGGCTGCCGGATTATTACTCTTCGTAGGCCTGGAATTCCCAAAGCAGATAATCGCCTTCCAGCAGATTCATCTCATTGCAGGCAAAGTTGACCATCTTGCCGTTGACGGTATAGCCCCAGTACAGATAGTTGCCCTCTGCATCGTTGCCGGAAACGTAATCGCCGATGGAGGTGACGAAGCCCGACTGCACGCCGTCGGAGCTGAGACCTTTCTCGACAATGGCTGCAAAGGTCGCTTCGGATGCGTACATGTTGTCGGAGGTCAGCGTGACGGTGCCGTTGAAGAGCACGTCGTCTCCGGCGGCGATCTTCACATAAACATCGTAGCCGGTCCAACCGCTGGAGCCGTCCACCGTGTATTCGGCGGTATCGCTGCCCACTTCATAGGGCGCAACGATGCCGGATGGCAGCGTCTCGGCGACGGCGTTTTCATCATACTTTTGGAACTCCCAAAGGATATAGTCCCCTTCGAGAAAATGCATCTGGTTGCAGGCAAAGTTGACCATCTTGCCGTTGACGGTATAGCCCCAGTACAGATAGTTACCCTCTGCATCGTTGCCGGAAACATAATCGCCGATGGAGGTGATGAAGCCGGACTGTACGCCCTCCGAACTGATCCCCTTTTCCGTAATCGCCGCAAAGGTGGCCTCCGAGACAAACATATTGTCGGAGGTCAGCGTGACGACGCCGTTGAAGAGGACGTCCTCGCCGGAGACGATTTTGAGATTCACGCCGTAGCTTGTCCAGCCGCTGGAACCGTCCACCACATACTCTGCGGTATCCGAACCAACCTCGAAGGGAACGGCCAGCGCTTCCGGCGTGGATGCGCAGCCCAGGAAACTGCTGAACACAGAAAGCAGCATCAGGGCGGAAAGAAGGATTGTCAAGTGTTTTTTCATTGCTGTCTCTCCTTTTATTATTCATCATCCTCCGATGATGATGGGGTTCGTAATCGCGTATTGGGAAATGGGGCCCAGCACCTCAATGAGAATCCAGTCATAAGGCTGCCAGTCGCCGCTGATGAGGATCGGTTCCGTGTAAACGGTGGCCCCGTCCGTGGGGCTGACGGTCCTGACGACTTCGCCGTTGACCACAATGCGGATCTCCCGAATCCCGTCACGATTGAAGATATCGGTGTGAATCGTCAGTTGGCTGTCCGAGGGAATGAGGGTATCGCCATAGCCTGCTCCGTCGATATCGCACAGGACGATGGGACCGTCGGAGATGAAGCTGTGTCCGTTTTTGAGGGCCTCCATCACCTTTTCCATGGTGGGTTGACCGTCGATGCGCACATAGGTCGTGGGCTCGCCGCTGTACTGCCCGCCATAGATCCAGTAGTCGTAATACTGGTCCAGCGTATCGATTTGCTCTCCGAGTATCTTCCTGCCCTCGCCGGTTTTCGCGCTTTGGGTGTCATGATTGTCCGTACCGCCGGTTGCTCCATGGAAGGAATGCCCGTGACGCATCTGATTGAGCAGTTCATACCAGAGAAGCTTTGCCGAATAGTTCTGGTTCACGGACGTTTCCGTTGTAAAAATGCCGTCGCAGGGAACAAAGTAGCCGTTCCAGATCTCGATGGTGTCAAACAAATCGAAAAGGGCGTAATCATCCCGTTCCACCCAGTTTGTCATGCCCATGGTCGTAACCGAATAGGGATGGTTGATCTGGGCGATGCCGCCGATACGGCGGATACAGTCCGCAATATACGCAATATTTTCATGGATGTAATCCAGCTTCTGGGCGGAACTGCGTTCTGTTTCGGTCAGGTTGAGGTCATAGATCTCCAGCGTTAATCCGCTGCCCAAGGAGTTGAAGTGTCCAAACTCCGTGGTGACCTCAACGCCGTCAAATCCCTGAAAGTATCTTGGCTCCCCGTCGCCTCCGGTGAGCACGTTGACCTGCGTTGCGCTTGCCCACTCCGGCACGCCCCGCGAGCTGTTGTGATCGGTGAGAAACCCCCAATACAGACCGGCACTGGCGTTGCTGATCATTGCCGACTCCACGCTGTCTACGCCGTCGGAGTAGTAGGTATGCTGATGGGTATCTCCGGCGACCCAGCCCTTGGAATAGCTGTCGTAGAGCTGTGTAAGACGAACGTCCTGCTGATAGTGGGTCTTGAGGCTCTCAACCGTAACGTTGCGCACAACGGTATCAAACTCAGCGCCTTTGCAGAACGTAAGCGTATAGCTGCCGGGCAGAAGCGGCAGATTGTAGCCGCCAAAGGCGTTGGTCGTTGCGCGATAGACCGCGCCGGATTCGTCCTCCACAAGGATTCCGGCAATCAGCATATTGCTGTTGCTGTCGGTGACCTTCCCTCGCACAATGCCCGCTGCAGCCTGGCTTTGCGGTTCCGCCGCTGCCTCTGCAGAAGCAGGCAGATCGGTTTCCTTTTGCGCACAGCCAAAAAGAAAACAGAGCAAAAGCAACAGGGCGCATAGGGCAATGAGAGAAGGCTTGATGGCTCGACTGGTTCTCATCGGCAAACGGATTCTCCTTTTTTGAATTAAAATCGTAATGTTTCTGCCGCGGCGGAAAGCCGTCCCGCCGAAGCGTCGTTCCGTAAAAAAGAAAACGTCGGCGCTGCCCGCAAAATTCCGGCGGCTGCGCTCATGGTCAGGGCGTCCATACGCCCGTTTCTGCCCTCTTTGCGACTTTGTTCTACGGGGGTCATGGACAAGCTTGACGGTTACAATTTAATTATGTATTATCTTTTGAGGGTGTTCAACGCAGAAAGGGGAACAAACTGTGCAATTTGATTCAAAATTGGGTGTGTTTGATACCTTATCCCTAACCAGGGAGCATCCCTTCTCACCGGAAGGCATGCTGTTTACCTATTTCCCTTCCGAGGATCCCGAAACACTACACTACCATGACTTTCTGGAGATCGGTTACTGCGAGACGGGAACGGGGCTGTTCTATATTGACGGCGGCGTTATCCCCTTCAGCGGCCGCTGCTGTTCAATCATCTACGGCGGGCAGGTACACATCGCCCAAAGCATCAACGCGGAGAAGAGCCTGTGGCACTTTCTCTACATCGATCTGCCCAAGCTCTTTGAGGACGACAAGCTGCTCCTGCTGGAGGCCTCCCACGCCCTGCATCCGCAGATCTATGATTTTCCGTCGCTGATCCCCTACGAGACCGATGGGGAGCTGTACAGGCTTTGCGAATTGATTATGACGGAAGCGGCCCAATGTAAGGAAGGATTCTTACAGGCCATTCGGGCGCTGACGATGGCGATGCTGATTCGCCACAGCCGCCACATGACGCCCGCCGCAAGACCGAGAAGCGACGATGTTTCGCTGCTCAAACGGCTTGGAGAGGTATTGCGCTTTATCAATCTTCAATATATGAACGAACTGTCCGTCAACGATCTGACCGCCGTGGCCCATACCAGCAAGTCCGCTCTGCAGCGAGACATGCTCGCCTTTACGGGTATGGCGCCGATGCAGTATGTACACCACATTCGCCTTAACCACGCAGCGGCGATGCTGCTGGATGGAAATATGGCCGTTTCGGATATTGCCTATGGCGTGGGCTACAATACGCTTTCCAGCTTTAACCGCCAGTTTCTGGCCAAGTTTAAAATGTCGCCCTCCCAATGGCGTGCCGGTCACATGAAAGGCAGCAGATAAACGTCCATGACCTGTCGGGGTGTGCATCCCCGTGGTGGGCAATCCGGAGATGCAGCCGGTGAACCCCCGCATGGTGGATCCGTTGATCTGCAAGCCCCAGAGGACGGAATCCTTCGGGTACAGGAATCGTGTGCCCTGCACCCAGTACCTTTCGCCATCAAACACTGTCAAGATTCTGACCCTGCTCAAATCGGCGTTCAATCATCGCATCCTGCCAGCCGGAAGCAGATGGTGGAGCGCGGACGGTTCTATTTGCGGGATGCTCTGGATACGCCATGTTTCGGAGCATAGCGCGTGAGGGATTGCCTGTACTTCATGCTTTGTGTTACAGTTGCCACGAGGGATTTGCACTTCCTTTCGGTCTTTGTTTTTTGGCAAACCTAATGCGATATTTGCTTGTGTTAATGCGCACTCATATCGAATCACAAAACATAAGATATGTTTCCAATATGTAATACAGCATGAGACTCAACCGCTTCATGCTGCCACAAGCTATATTATCGCTCGTCATCACGTTCCTTTACTTTGGGCTTACTGAAATTGTAGTAAAAATGTAGTAAATGGCTTTTTCCCTTCGGCTTCCAGAGCATTTCGTGAAGCATGACTCACCTCCTTCCGCACACAAATTGTAGTAAATTCCGCAATTTTGTAGTAAAGAAATTGCTTTTGCGAGCATAGCAAAACCCCCGAAAACGTCCTGTTTACGGGGGTTTTTGTGGCGTGCCTGACACGATTCGAACGTGCGACCTACAGAGTCGGAGTCTGTCACTCTATCCAGCTGAGCTACAGGCACATATTCAGTTTTTATACCCATAGGCCTTTGGAGTCGGAGTCCAACGCTCTATCCAGCTGAGCTATGGGTACATATTCGGTTTTCTGGGGGATCAGCCTTTGGAGTCGGAGCCCAACGCGCTGTCCCTCCTGAACTGCGGGCAAGGAAACGGCTGAAAAGCACGATTTTCCACAGCCTGTATTTCGGAACCGTTTTCTATTATAACACAGATTCAGCGGGAGGGCAATAGCGGATCACATCAATCGCTTCCGCGATGCTCGATACCGGCACAAGGGTCATCCCATCGATGGGTGCCTGACGCGCCGCTTTTGGCAGAAGTACGCGGCGATAGCCCAGACGCGCGCACTCGCGCAGGCGCGTTTCCATCTGCGCGACGGAGCGAAGCTCCCCCGTTAACCCAAGCTCACCCAGCGAGGCGGTGTCTTTGGGCAGGGGCTGACCGTTCAACGCCGAGGCGATGCAAAGCGCCACGGCCAAATCTGCGCCGCGCTCCTCCAGACGGAGATTGCCGACCACGTTGACATAGACATCCTTATCCGACAGCTTGAGCTGCGCCTTCTGCTCCAGAACAGCAAGAAGCAGGCCCAGCCGGCCGCTGTCTACGCCGGCGCTGGTGCGTCTGGGGCTGCCAAAGGCCGTGGGGTTCAGCAGCGCCTGCACCTCCGCCAGCATGGGGCGCGAGCCCTCGATGGCGCAGGTGACGGCGCAGCCCGCCGCCCGCTCGCCCGAGAGGAAGAGGCGGGAGGGGTCCAAAACCTGCCGCATGCCGGTATCGCACATTTCAAATACGCCGATTTCGTTTGTGGAGCCAAAGCGGTTTTTTACGGCGCGCAGCAAGCGCAGGCCGGCATGCCTGTCGCCCTCAAAATACAGCACCGTGTCTACAATATGTTCGAGAATGCGAGGTCCGGCGATGGCGCCGTCCTTTGTCACATGCCCGACGATGAGCACAACCGTCCCGCTTTCTTTGGCAAAGCGCGTCAGCTCCGCGGTGGCCAGCCGTACCTGCCCAACGCTGCCGGGCGCGCTCTGCGCCTCGTCGGAAAACATGGTTTGGATGGAATCGACGATGAGTACGTCGCACTTGCTCTTTCGCGCGCCATCAAGCACTCGCTCCAGCGAGGTTTCGCACAGCAGCAGCATATCCCCCTGCACATGGAGCCGCTCTGCGCGCAGCTTGAGCTGGGCGGCGCTCTCCTCTCCGGAAACGTACAGCACGGTACTGCGCTGGGACAGGGCGTCCGCGGCCTGCATGAGCAGCGTGGATTTTCCAATGCCGGGATCGCCGCCAAGCAGCGCCACCATGCCGGGGAGCAGACCGCCGCCGGCAACCCGGTCCAGCTCGGACAGGCCGGTGGAGATGCGGGCGGACTGCATAACGGAAACATCCGACAGCCGCTGCACCACGCCGCCCTGCGCGGCGGGACGCACCCTGACCTGCTGCTCCTCAATCATCGTATTCCAACTGTTGCAGGCGGGGCATTTTCCCATCCACTTCGGGCTTTCGTAGCCACATTCGCCGCAGATAAAAACCGTCTTTTCCTTTGCCATGCTTACAGTGTACATCAGAGGAGGATACCGGGTCAATGCTTTGTGGCGGGCGGCCCCGGGTTCCGCTGCGCGGAACGGGTGCGGCGGGCGGGGCCCGGTCAGCCCGCGGGGAAGCGCTCTGGTCCGGTCAGCCCCCGCACCGCCCGCCGCACCGGCGCGGTCTGCGGCCGCGCACCGGGGCCGCCCTTCCCGCAAGCAGCCCGCGCTTTTTTTGACAGAGCGGCCTGTGGTATACTATAATAAAATGATTTCATGGGGAGGTGTGCGCCATGGCATACCGCGCGCTGTACCGCGCCTACCGGCCGCGGAGGTTTTCCGAGGTCATCGGGCAGGGGCATATTACAACGATTCTGCAAAACCAGATCGGTACGGGGCATACCGCGCATGCCTATCTGTTCTGCGGTACGCGCGGCACCGGCAAGACCAGCACGGCGAAGATTCTGGCGCGCGCTGTCAACTGCCTTTCCCCGGAGCAGGGAGAGCCCTGCGGCAAGTGCGAAGCCTGCCGCCGGTCCCTGAGCGAGGCCTGCCCGGACATTACGGAAATTGACGCGGCCAGCAACAACGGCGTGGACGACATCCGCGCGTTGATCGAGCGGGCGCACTATGCGCCGCTGGAACTGACGCACCGCGTATTCATCGTGGACGAAGCGCACATGCTGTCCAACTCCGCCTTCAACGCGCTCCTGAAAACGCTGGAGGAGCCGCCCGCCCACGTTATGTTCATTCTCGCCACCACCGAGCCGCAAAAGCTCCCCGCCACGATCATCTCCCGCTGCCAGCGCTTTGATTTTCACCGCCTGTCGGTGGCGGATATTGAGAAAAATCTGCGGAGCGTTCTGGAGCGCGCGGGCGCATCCATCGATGCGGAGGGCCTGTCGCTGATCGCACGAACGGCGGACGGCGGCATGCGGGATGCGCTGTCGCTGGCCGATCAGTGCCTCTCCTTTTGCGGAGAGCGCGTAACGGCCAGGGACGTGTACGACGTGCTCGGCAGTATGGAGCAGGGATTTCTTTTTGAAATCGCCGGAGCGCTCCTGGCCTCGGACGCGGGGAAGGCGCTGCACATGCTGGATGGCGTGGTGCGGGGCGGGCGCGATCTGTCGGTATTCTGTCAGGATCTTGCCGCGCATTTTCGCGCGCTGCTGCTGGGCAAGACCTGTGGCGCCTGCGAGGATCTGCTGGATTGCACAGCGGAAATGATGGAACGCTATTTGCAGCAGGCGGAGCCGGTTTCCGAAGCGCGCCTGCTGCTTTCGATGGAGCAGCTGCTGCGCGCGCAGAGCGAACTGCGCTATCTGACCTCGCCGCGTACCCTTCTGGAGAGCACAATGGTGCGTATTTGCCGCCCGGAGACGACGCTTTCCCTTGAGAGCATCGAGGCCCGGCTGGACAGACTGGAGCGGGAGGGCATACCGGCAGCGCGCCCTGCGGCTCCGGCTCCGGCGTCTCCGCCTGCGGAGCCCGCTGATGCGTTTGAAATTCCCCTGCCCGAACCGCCGCCCGAGACGGATGATATCCCGCCCTTTGACACCGGGGAGGCCCGGCGGCCCATGCCTGTGCCTGTGCCGGACCCTGCGGCGAGCGCTGCGACCCCTGCTGTGGCAACTCCTGCCGCGCCTGCGGCCATGGCAATGCCGGAGGAGACCGGCGCGGATGCGCTCTGGAGCGCGGCGCTGGTGGAGCTTGCCGGGCAGAACATCCTGACGCACGCGCTGGCCAAGGCGGGCGTTGCGCAGCGCATGGAGGGGAACACGCTTGTGGTGGGCTTTGACGAGGGGCATGCAACGCAGCTGCGCAGCGTGGGCACCGAGGCGAATATCAAAAGGATGAACGCCATTTTGGACGCGCTGCGTCCCGGGACCAGCATTTCCTATATAAAAATAAAGCCGGAGCCGGTGTCGCCGGAGACGGAGGAGAGGCTCCAGAAAATTTTCGGTGATAAACTCACCATAGAAGACTAAGCTATACACGAGGAGGTACAAACCTATGGCAAGAGGCGGATTTCCCAACATGGGCGGCGCGAACATGCAGCAGTTGATGCGGCAGGCGCAGAAGATGCAGCAGGATATGCAGCGGACGCAGGAGGAGCTGCAAAGCCGCGAATTTACGGCCACCGCAGGCGGCGGCATGGTCACCGCCGTGGTTACGGGCGCCAGGGAGCTCAAGACCCTCAGCATTTCGCCGGAGTGCGTGGACCCCGACGATGTGGAAATGCTTCAGGATCTCGTTACGGCGGCGGTCAACGAGGCGCTGCGCAGCGCGGCGGAAACCACAGAGCGCGAAATGAGCCGGATCACCGGCGGCATGGGGCTCGGATTTTGACCCTTTTGCGCCGGCTGCGGCCGGAAGAATTGAAACGAGCGAAGGATACCTATGGTCACGATTGAACCCATTGAAAAACTGACCACGCAGCTGGCCCGCCTGCCCGGCATCGGCCACAAGACGGCGCAGCGGCTGGCCTACCATATTCTCAGCGTCCCGGAGGCGCAGGCGCTGGAGCTTGCCGGGGCGATTACCGCCGCGCGGCGGGAGGTACACGACTGCCCCGTCTGCGGGACCTATACGGACGTTACGCCCTGCGCCATCTGCAGCGATGAGCGGCGGGACGGGTCGCTGCTCTGCGTGGTGTGCGACCCGCGGGATGTGACCGCCATGGAAAAAACCCGGGAGTTCCACGGCAGATACCATGTGCTCCACGGCGTGCTCTCGCCCATGGACGGCGTCGGTCCCAACGATATCCGCATCAACGAGCTTGTGGAACGAGTCAGGACGGGGGAGGTGAGGGAAGTCATACTCGCAACCAATCCCGATGTGGAGGGCGAGGCCACGGCCTCCTATATTGCGCGCCTGCTCCGGCCCATGGGCGTGACCTGTACGCGCATTGCCCACGGCATCCCCATCGGCGGCAATCTGGAATATACGGACGAGGTGACCCTCGCCAAGGCGCTTGAGGGCAGGCGGGCGATCGGTTGATGCGGAAACGTTCTTTCGTTTTGCTCTTTCTGGGCCTTTGCGCGGTTGCCGCGGCCTTTTTCAGGACGCTGCTCCTGCCCGTTCCGCAAAGCGGCGCGCAGCCGGAGCTGATGGGCACCCTTGCGCCAACGGCGACGCCGGAACCCCTGCCTGCTCCCACGCCGGAGCCGACAGAAGCGCCGTTTTCCGCCCTCGCGCCCACCACGGCCATGAGCTTTGCGGAGCTGGTGGGCGACAACGGGAATTACGATGCGCCCGCGGGCTATCCCTCGCCCGATACCTACCGCGTGGTGGTGGACATTGCGCACCAGGTGGTGATTCTCTACACAAGGGACGGGGAGGGCGAATATACGGTTCCCGTGCGCTACATGCTTTGCTCCACGGGGCTGGGGGATCGCACGCCCACCGGCGTTTTCCGGATGAAGCGCTATCGCGTGCGCTTCGGCCTGTTCCAGAACGATAAGACCTACGGGCAGTACTGGACGCTGATTCAGGGCCGCATCTATTTCCACTCCACGCTCTATGAGGAGCGCGACGCAAACACCTACATCGGCGAAACCTACGACCTGCTGGGCACGAAGGCCTCCCACGGCTGCATCCGCGTTCCGGTGCCGGATGCGCGCTTTATCTACTATAATCTCGGGCATGGTACGGAGGTGGAGATTCGCGAGGGCGATCCGAACGATGCCGAGCTGGCCGCAATCCGCGCCCAGCTTGTGCTGCCGGAGCGGCCAGAAGCGCATGTAACGCTCCTTCCGGGCCAGATTCCCGATACCGACAACTGGCGCATTGCGGATGTGCCGCAGGAACTGCCCTATGAGGAGGGCAGCCAGAAGGAGCAGAGATGAACCGATACGATTGGCTTGACGCATATCTGCTGGAAAAGCCGGGGGCCCGGAAGGATTACAAGGCCGAGTGGCAGTGGTTCCGCTATCTTGTGGGCGGCAAAATGTTCGCAGCCCTGTGCCGGCCGGGGCCGGAGCATCCGCAGTACGGGCAGAGAATGATCTTAAATCTCAAGTGCGAGCCCATTCTCGCGGAGCATTTTCGCCAGCAGTATGCGGACGTTATCCCCGGGTTTTATTCGGACAAGCGGCACTGGAACTCCGTCTATCTGGACGGCGCCGTGCCGGATCAGGCGCTGCGGGGCATGTGCGACCTGTCCTACCGGCTGGTGTTTGAAAAGCTGACCAGAAAGGCGCAGCGCGAGATACTGGGAGAGGACTGAAGTCCCGCGCGCTGCGGAAGAGGCCGGAAAGGGGCCGCCATACCCGCCCGCAAAATTCGCGCCGCGGCCTTCAGTTGAAAGAACGCGGTTCCAAAACTTTCGGAGGGTTGCACCCCTCCGTTATTTTACATGACAGAGATTCCCTCTCCGCTGAAAATTGACGAACGGCGGCAGGTTCAGTATAATAAATGCAAAAAGCCGCGGGCGGCGATCCGGGGAAACGGAGACAAGCATGGAAAACGACAGCGGCGTAGGCCGCGAAAACAGCGAGAATCACGAAAGCCGGGAAAAGCCGGAAGCGGGCGCCGGGAAGAGCAGACGGCACTTTACCCGCCACGGCTACCTGCGGGATTTTATTCGAAACGACAGGGGAGAGTACCTCTATGACGGCGACGTGTATTGCTATAATACGCCCGAAATCCCCTTCCAAAGCGCATTTTTGCGCCTGCTGCTGCTGTCCTGCGGGGCTTTCCTCGCGCAGATCCCCGGCGGCTGCTTTCAGTCGGCAGGCATGCGGGACAGCTTTTACGTCGTGCTGCCCTATGTGTGCGCGCTGGTTTCCGCAGGCAGCATGATCTGGGCGCTGGTGCGGCTGAAATGGGCGGGCGACCCGGTTCGGGACTATCTCTACAGGGTCTCGGCCAGGGCCTTCCCGCTGCGGGCCTGGCTTGCGGTGGGCTTTTCGTTCCTCGCCTTTCTGGGCCAGTGGATCTATCTCGCTCTGCACGGTGCGGAGGGACTGCTGCCCGAGACGCTGGCGTTCCAGCTGCTGGAGTGCGTATCCGCTGCGGCTGCGTTTCTGGCCTGGCGGTATTTTCAAAAGCTGTCCTGGAAAAAACGGCCGGGCGGACAGTACAGAAGCGGGAATGGTTGACATGCAGGGGGACATCCCTTAAAATAAATTCAGGCCGGTTTTGCAAAGAAAACGCAGGATTTCCGGACCGCTGGACCGGCAAAGGGGGCGCCCCCTTTGGGACTTGTTGCACAAGTCCCCAACATCCCTTCGGTGAACTGCGGGAAATTCCCGATATGTTCAATAGATAAAAAAACAAGGAGGAAACGTGCAAGTGAACAACAGAAAAAAGACCCTTGCCCTGCTGCTCGCCCTGTTGATGGGACTGAGCCTGATCGCGGGCTGCGCCAAGACTCCGGCGGGTCCCGAAACGCCGGATGTGACGCAGAATCCGGCAGCGACCAATACGGAAGAGCCCAAGGAGAGCAAGAACGATACCACGCCGCTGGTGGTGGGCTATTCTCCCTTCAGCAGCAAGTTCTCCCCGTTCTTTGCGGAGACCGCATATGACGTTGACGTCTATGAAATGACCGCAGTTCCCCTGCTCAACGGCGACCGCACCGGCGCCATCATTATGAAGGGCATCGAGGGCGAGACGGTTGAATACAACGGTACGGCTTATACCTATACCGGCATTGCCGACGCCACCATCACCGAGAATGCGGACGGCACTGTTTTCTATGACTTTGTCCTGCGTGACGATGTCACCTTCTCCGACGGCGAGCCGCTGACCGTGGACGACGTTATCTTCTCGATTTATGTCTACTGCGATC
This sequence comes from Clostridiales bacterium, assembly GCA_004554165.1. Lineage (GTDB taxonomy): Bacteria > Bacillota > Clostridia > Christensenellales > CAG-138 > CAG-1024. The sequence goes on from SFNQ01000010.1 coordinate 56,000, forward strand.
CCGCCTACGATGGCAGCAGCACGCTCTTTGCGCAGCCCATCGAAGGCATGGAAGCCTATCGCAGCGGCATGAGCATCAAGTGGAACCTGATCTTCAACGACGGCCCGGAGAAGAGCCTTGCCGGCTCCGCCGAGGGATACTATACCGCGGAGGAGGCCGCCGCTTTCTGGGAGGCCTTTGGCCGCGCGGGCGAAGCCTTTGCACAGGAGATCGTGGATTACTGCATCGCCGCAGGCTATGGCACGGACGTTGCGACCGCCGCCGCTGCCTGGGGCTTTGAAGGCCTCGCTGCCGAAGCCACCGCCGCAGACTTCTTCCAGGCGATCCTCGACAAGTACGGCTACGACCTGTCTGACGACGGCATCAACCATGAGACCGCCGGCACCAGCATTTCCAGCTTCATCACCAGCGAGGTGACGGCCATCGATCCCGGTTACATCGCGGGCGTTCAGACGGGCGAATCCGCTCCGTCCATCACCGGCGTGCAGAAGACCGGCGACAACAGCCTCCGCATCGTCCTGACCAAGGTGGACGCCACCGCGATCTACAGCCTCGCGGGCATCTACGTTTCGCCGCTGCACTATTATGGCGACGAAGCCCTGTACGACTATGAGAACAACTCCTTCGGCTTCCCCAAGGGCGATCTGACCATCGTGCGTAAGAACACCACGCAGCCCATGGGCGCAGGCCCCTACAAGTTCATCAAGTTCGAGAACGGCGTTGTGAGCTTCGAGGCCAACGAGGCCTATTACAAGGGCGCGCCCAAGATCAAGTACATCAACTTCCTCGAGACGCAGGAAGCCGATAAGCTTAACGGCGTTGTGACCGGCACGGTCGATATCACCGACCCGTCCTTCAGCGTCGATACCGTTTCCGCTATCGAAAAGGCCAACGGCGGCGAACTGAACGGCAGCGTGGTCACCGTCAATACGGTTGACAACCTGGGCTATGGCTACATCGGCATGAACGCCAAGAACATGAGCGTGGGCGGCGAACCGGCCTCCGAGGCCTCCAAGAACCTGCGCAAGGCTTTTGGCACCATCTTCTCCGTGTACCGCGAGGTCGCCATTGACTCCTACTATGGCGAGCGTGCGTCCGTCATCAACTATCCGATTTCCAACACCTCCTGGGCGGCGCCCCAGCCGGCAGACGACGGCTACAAGGTTGCCTTCTCCACGGATGTGACCGGCGCGGATATCTACACCTCCGGCATGAGTGCCGATGAGCGCTATGCTGCGGCCAAGACCGCTGCCCTGGGCTTCCTCGAGGCGGCCGGCTACACCGTAGCGGACGGCAAGGTGACCGCGGCGCCAGAAGGCGCGAAGCTGGAGTACGAGCTCTGGATTCCCGGCGACGGTGTCGGTGACCACCCCTCCTTCATGATCTGCACACTGGCTGCCGAGGCCTTTAAGGAGATCGGCATCAACCTGATCGTAACCGACCTGACCAACTCCTCGGAGCTCTGGACCGCTCTTGAGGCGGAGCAGCTCGACATGTGGGCTGCCGCATGGCAGGCGACGGTGGATCCGGATATGTACCAGATCTACTTCAGCGGCGACGATTCCAACGCCGCAGGCGGTTCCAACTACATGTATGCCATCAGCGATCCCGAGCTGAACCAGCTCATCCTCGATGCGCGTGCATCCCTCGACCAGACCTACCGCAAGGCGATGTACAAGGCCTGCCTCGACATCGTCATCGACTGGGCGGTTGAGATCCCCGTTTATCAGCGTCAGAACGCCATTATCTTCAGCACCGAGCGCGTGGATATGGACACGGTAACGCCGGACATCACCACCTTCTATGGTTGGATGATGGAGATCGAAAACACGAGCCTGAAATAAGGCAATCGCACGATGTTGAAGGCTGAATTGTATCAATTCAGGCAATGATAACTGTGCCCTGCGGCCTTTTGGCCGCAGGGCAGGTTTACTGCTTATTTGGCGGCCGCTTCGCAACTTTCCTTGAGCTGCTGCCAAATAGGCAGCGGCGCCGGCGTCGTCAGGATGGGAACGCCGGTTCGCGCTATAATGGAACGGAGGAGCGGCTGTGCGCAAGTATATCATCAAACGCATTTTAATTTCCATCGTTATCCTTTTCTTTGTTGCTTTTATCATCTATGCGCTGATGCGCAGTCTCCCCACCTCCTATATCGAAACCGTCGCCCGGCAGAAATCCATGCAGCCGGGCTCCAAGAGCTTCGAGGAGTGGATGGAGCAGCTCACAAAAATGTACAATATGGATAAGGGGATCATCCCCGGCTTTTTCGGCTGGCTGGGCAACATGCTGCGCGGCGAGTTCGGAGACAGCTGGAAGTGGACCGTGCCGGTAACGCAGAAGTTCCACGAAACGGTATGGGTTTCCTTTACCATGGGCGGCATCGCCTTTGTTCTGGAGCTGCTCATCGCGATTCCGCTGGGCATTCTTGCCGCAACAAAGCAGTACAGCAAAACCGACTATGCGGTTTCCATCATCGCGCTGGCCGGAATTTCGCTGCCGACGTTCTTCTTCGCTTCACTGCTGAAGCTGGTGTTTTCCGTCAAGCTGGGCTGGTTTGACCTGTTCGGCCTCGTGGGGCGCAATTACGACTATCTGTCCACAGTGGGGCAGATTCTCGACAAGGCGCAACATCTCGTTCTGCCGATTCTGACGCTCGTTGTCATCAGCATGGGCTCGTTGATGCGCTATACCCGCACCAATATGCTGGAGGTGCTGAGCGCCGACTATATCCGCACAGCGCGCGCGAAGGGCCTTTCCGAGCATAAGGTCATCTATCGCCATGCCTTCCGCAATACGCTGATTCCGCTGGTCACCACGGTGGGCGGCTCCCTGCCGGGCCTGTTCGCCGGCGCGCTGATCACGGAGACGCTTTTTGCGATTCCCGGCATCGGCTATGCCTCCTACCATTCGATGATCAGCGGCGACATCCCGTTTTCCATGTTCTACCTTGTATTCTTGGCGGTTTTGACGCTTGCGGGCAATCTGATTTCGGATATTCTGTACTGCGTGGTTGACCCGCGGGTGCGGATTGCCTGAGGAAAGGAGGGAGAGTCAATGCGGGATACTATGGATGAACTGAAGGGCAAAAACGTTTCCGACGGAACCAACCCGACGCATTTGCATGCGGTGCCTGCCCGTGCGGCCCGGGTACACGGAGAAAAGCTCCTGGACGGGCAGAGGCAGGCGGACGGCGCCGGCGGCCCGGAGGAGGAACAGTTTTCGCTGAATGACGACCGCCGCGTCAAAATCCTCTCGCCAGGCGCGCTGGTGGCCAAGCGCTTTTTCCGAAACCGGCTGGCCGTCACCGGCCTGTCGATCCTCGTTTTCATGTTCCTGTTCTCGTTTGTGGGAGGGCTGGTTTCTCCCTACACCGAGGCGCAGATTTTCTATCGTTACGACATGCAGCGCAAGGAGTTTGCAAGCGTAACCGAGAACACGGAGTTCCGCTTTGCCGCCGCGGATTCCGCCAGGTTCGACGCCATCATTCAGGCGCAGATGATTCTCGCCATCCAGAAGCAGTCCGAAACCTTCAGCTATCGGGATACCGACTACAGCCTGAAAAACGAAGGGAACGATCTTTACAGCCTCTCCGTGGCAGGGGAGAGCGCGCCCATCGGCATCGCTTTTAAGGATATCGTCAGCCCCAGCACGGCGGGAGAAGACCTGTCCTTCGATTTCCGCTTTGCCGCGCTCCGGGCGGCCGCGGCAGGGGAGAGCGCGTTCAGCGCGGAGGGCGTGGACTATACGCTGGATGAAACCGGCGGCATCTTCCGCGGCAATGAGGAATACGCCTATGTCAGCCGCTATGTGGTGCAGGCGATCATGCCGGACGTTTTCCTTACGAGAGCCTTTAAGGAAGAGCTGACCGATACCATTGCAGAGGACAGCGAGAAGTTTTTGTTTACCGATGCGGACGGCGTGGAGCACGAATACTCCATCACCTATGACGCCGCCACAAAGGCCTGGTCCGTTTTGCAGGCCACCGAAACCCGCAAATTTGATACCTATTCCGCCCCCAGCAGGGAGCACTGGCTCGGCACGGACCGCAACGGCATGGACATGCTCACACGCCTGATGTACGGCGGCCGCGTTTCGCTGATTATCGGATTCATCGTCGTTATCATTGAGACCGTGATCGGCGTTATCCTGGGCGGCATTTCCGGCTATTTCGGCAAATGGGTGGATAATCTCATCATGCGCATTGTGGATATTTTCTACTGCATCCCCTCCATGCCGATCATCATCATTCTCGGCGCGGCGATGGACGCCATGCGCGTGGATCCCCAGATCCGCATGCTGTATTTGATGCTGACGCTGGGCTTTCTCGGCTGGCCTTCCATCGCGCGCCTTGTGCGCGGGCAGATTCTTTCGCTGCGGGAGCAGGAGTTCATGACGGCGACGGAGGCCTGCGGCGTGCGCGTCTCCCGCAGAATTTTCCGGCACCTGATTCCCAATGTCATTCCGCAGCTTATCGTGATCTGCACCATGGGCATCGGCTCCACCATGCTGACGGAAGCGACGCTCTCCTTCCTGGGCCTGGGCGTAAAGTTCCCCTTCGCTTCCTGGGGAAATATTATTAACGACGTCAACGATACCTTCGTTATGACGAGCTACTGGTTCATCTGGATTCCCGCCGGCGTGCTGCTGCTGCTTACGGTGCTGGCGTTCAACCTGGTTGGAGACGGACTGCGCGACGCCTTCGACCCCAAGATGAAGCGATAGAAAGGGAGGAAACGATATGGCCAGAAAACATGCGGAGGGCTATCTTTCCGCCAGAGAGTCGCGGCGCATTACGCGGGAAAACCGTAAGATCACCAACGCCCTCGAGAAGCGGCACAAGAGAAAGAACGTCCCGGAGTCGGAATACCTGTGCGCAATGCGGGATGAGAGCAACGCCGTTGAGTTTGACAACGTGCATACCTATTTTTATACGGACGTGGGCACGGTCAAAGCCGTGGACGGCATCAGTTTTGACGTACCCATCGGAAAGACCGTAGGCGTGGTCGGTGAGTCCGGCTGCGGCAAGTCCGTCACGAGCCTTTCCCTCATGAAGCTGCTGCAACGGCCGCAGGGACAGGTTGTCGCAGGCGAGATCCGTCTCAACATGGGCGACGGCAAGGCGTATGACGTTACAAAGGTACCGGGAGAGAAGATGGAGGCCATCCGCGGCAATTATGTCTCCATGATCTTTCAGGAGCCCATGACAAGCCTGAATCCCGTGTTCCGTATCGGGGACCAGGTGGATGAGGTCATCGCCCTGCACGATGGCAGCGGCATGAGCAGGGGAGACGTGAAAAAGCGCACGCTGGAGCTGATCGAAATGGTGGGCATCGCCAACAGCGAGGGCGTGTACCGCATGTATCCCCACGAGCTCTCAGGCGGCATGCGCCAGCGCATCATGATTGCCATCGCGCTGGCCTGCAATCCCCGCGTGATCATTGCCGACGAACCGACCACCGCGCTGGACGTTACGATTCAGGCGCAGATTCTGGATCTGCTGCGCCATCTCAAGGATAAGATCAATTCCTCCATCATGCTGATTACCCACGATCTGGGCGTAATCGCCGAGATGGCGGACTTTGTGGTGGTCATGTATGCGGGCCGCGTTGTGGAGAAGGGAACGGCAGCGGAAATCTTTGCAAATCCCGCGCATCCGTATACAATTGGACTGATGGCCTCAAAGCCCGTCGTGGGAAAGCGCGTGGATAAGCTCTATTCCATCCCGGGCAAGGTGCCAAACCCCATCAACATGCCCCACTACTGCTATTTCCGCGACCGCTGCGAAATGCGATGCCCCCAGTGCGATGGGGAGTATCCCGCGGAGATCAGCCTGTCTGAGACGCATAAGGTGAGCTGCTACCGCTACGACCAAAACGGAAAGGCTGGTGAATAAAATGCCGCAGACCAACGATGGAGCGTTGAAGCACGCCGTGGCGGCGGAGGATTCGATGCAGAGCGCGCTTTCCGCCGCGCAGGGGCTGGAGCCCGTGCAGTATGACCCGCAGTACATCCTGATGGTCAACGGGCTCAAGAAGTATTTTCCGATCAAGGGCGGCATGGTTTCCAAAACCGTCGGCCATGTCAAGGCTGTGGACGGCGTGTCCTTCAACCTGCGGCGCGGCACGACCATGGGCCTCGTGGGCGAATCCGGCTGCGGAAAGACCACAACCGGGCGCACCATTCTGCGCCTGTCGGGCGAAAAGACCGGCGGCCAGGTGCTTTTCAACGGGCAGGAGGTCTATGATCTTTCTTCGAAAGAGATTCGCGCCCTGCGGACAAAGATGCAGATCATCTTTCAGGATCCGTTTTCCAGCCTTTCGCCGCGGCTGCCCGTCAGCGAGATTGTCGGCGAGGCCGTGCGCGAGCACAAGCTGGTGTCAAAGGCCGAGTACAGCGATTATATCGATCAGGTCATGGAAAACTGCGGCTTGCAGCCCTTTCACAAGGATCGCTACCCCCACGAGTTTTCCGGCGGCCAGCGGCAGCGCATCTGTATCGCCCGCGCGCTTGCGCTGAATCCCGAGTTTGTCGTTTGCGACGAGCCGGTTTCCGCGCTGGATGTGTCCATTCAGGCGCAGATTATCAATCTTCTCAAGGATTTGCAGGAGAAATATGCGCTGACCTATCTGTTTATCTCGCATGATCTCTCCGTGGTGGAGCATATTTCCGATACGGTGGGCGTAATGTATCTCGGCTCCATCGTCGAATACGCCGCGACGGAGAAGATCTTCGCGACGCCGCTGCACCCCTATACCAAGGCGCTGTTCTCCGCCATCCCGGTACCCGATCCCGCTTATCGGGCCAAGCGCATCGTGCTCGAGGGCAGCATTCCGTCTCCGGCGAACCCGCCGTCCGGCTGCAAGTTCCATACGCGCTGCGCCAACTGCATGGAGCTCTGCCGCAGGGAGACGCCAGAGCTGCGGGAGATTGAGCCGGGGCACTTCTGCGCCTGCCACCTTTACAACGATGCCTGAGCGTAAGGCATGGCGGCATGCGGCTCCGCAGCGTTTTAAAAGCGAGGAATTTTGACGATGGCCGGACGCAGAGTGCGTGACGACGATGACGGACGCGTCATTGCCAACATGAATGTGGAGGGCATGCCGTGGCACAGCGGCGCGGAGCCGGCTGCCCGCAAAAGCGCGGAGGAGCAGCAAAGCGAGGCCCCGGAGCTGAGCCGGCGCGAGCGGGGCGCTATCATGAGGGGCGCATTTCTGGCGGTATTGCTGATTGCGCTGGTATTTCTCGGCGCCTGCTTTCTGCTGCTGTTGCTGCTCGACCTTTTGCTGAACTAGGGGATTCCTGAGACAGGGAAAACAGAAGAAGCGCAATGCCGCGGCGTTGCGCCGGACATCGAAAAAGAGGGATCTTGACCAGTGCAGGATTCCTCTTTTTCAAAGGCAGCTTGCGCCTGCGGCGCGGACAGCCGTCTTTGCAGAAAAAACCGTTCCACAGCCGTATTGCGGCTCCGGCGCACATGCCGCCGGAGCCGAATCAGCTTTTCCGGGACTGCGCTTTCAAAAACCTTCAGGCGGTTTATCAAAAAGCGGCAGGCCGGCAGACCTGCCCTTGCTTTACAAGCGCTCTCTTTGAGAGAGCGGCGCAGAGGTCATGCGACCTGCGGGCGGCTTCCGGGGCGTCCGATCCGGGCACGGGGCTGCTTTCGGCAGGCGGCGCATCCTCTCGCGGCGTTGTGTTCCGCGCTGCCGTCAGCCAGCGCCAAGCAGCCGGGCCGCTGCGGTGAATAAAAAGCAGACGGCGATGCCCAGCAGGGTTGGAATGAGGAAGGAGAGCAGCATCCATTTGACGCTGCCGGTTTCTTTCCGGATGGTCAGAAGCGTTGTGGAACAGGGCCAGTGCATGAGGGAAAAGAGCATGACGTTAATCGCCGTAACCCAGGTCCAGCCGTTGGCGACAAGAAGCTGCCGGATGGAATCCAGATTTCCGAGTTCGAGCAGCGTTCCCTCGGAGAGATACGCCATGATGATGATGGGCAGCACGATCTCGTTGGCGGGGAATCCCAGAATGAAAGCGATGAGAATCACGCCGTCCAGTCCAATCAGCCGCGCAAAGGGGTCGAGAAGGCCTGCACAGTGCGAGAGCAGGCTTGCACCGGAGATGGTGAGGTTTGCCATCAGCCAGATTACAAGCCCTGCGGGGGCGGCGATGGCTGCGGCGCGGCCCAGCACGAAGAGCGTGCGGTCCAGCACGGAACGAACAATGACTCTGCCGATCTGAGGCTTGCGGTAAGGCGGCAGCTCCAGCGTGAAGGAGGAGGGAACGCCCCGGAGCAGCGTGGCAGAGAGCAGTTTTGAGACAAAAAAGGTCATCAGAATGCCCAGGAGGATGACCGCTGTAAGCGCAAGCGCGGAAACTGCGGAGGAGAGCAGCCCGCCCGCCGCGCCCACAAAGAACATGCTGATAATGGCGATGAGGGTTGGGAAGCGGCCGTTACAGGGAACAAAGCTGTTGGTCAGCATGGCGATCAGCCGCTCCCGCGGAGAGTCGATGATGCGGCAGCCCACAATCCCGGCAGCATTGCAGCCAAAGCCCATGCACATGGATGGTTCATTCCTGAATGCCGTTTTCCGCGTTCTGTTTTTAACCATGCAGGTGGACGGTCCATAACCGAACGCTGTTTTATATTGCGTATTCTTTAACCGTCGCCTGCGTTTGAAAACGGTAGAATATCTTGACCGTCTGATGCTTCACCTTGCCGTTCGCGCCCTTTTCGTAGTGCCCTTGCCCAACCTCTATATGGTCGATGAGCTTGAACAGCAGCTTAGGTGTCAGCTCCGTTACGTCGGTGAACCTACGCAGCAGCCTGTCGAGTTTTTCGCGGGATGCTTGCTCCGATGGAACAGGCACTGCTTTTTCTGCTTCCATCGCCGCCATGCGAGCTTCCAGCATTTCGGCTTCCTGCTCATACTTCGGCAAGAGCTTATTCATGCGGGCATCGCTGAGCCTACCCGCGGCGTTGTCCTCATACAGCTTACCAATGATGTTTTCCAACTCGTGCAGGCGCTTTTTGATACCGCCAAGCTCTTTGCTGCTATCCTGCTGCTTCGCAATGGAGAGTCTCCGCTTCTGTACGTCATCCAGAATAGCGGTTCGTTCCTCGCGGCTGATCGAAAGCTGTTCTTTCAGCGAGGTCGATACAATCTCATACAGCACATTGTAATCGATGAAGTGATTGCTGCACTCGTCCGCACCGTAGAGTTTGTAGCCGCCGCAGGTCAGGTTCGCAGGCGAGCCCTTCTTGCGCGTGCCCGTGGCAGACATATTCCGCCCGCAGTCGGCACATTTGGCAATTCCGGAGAATAGGTTATAGAACTCCCCCTTTTTCTCACAAGTTCGCGCCGTTGTACGCCGACGAACGAGGTCAAAGGTCTCCTCATCCACGAGCGCTTCATGTGTGTTTTCAACGACGATCCATTCATCCCGCGGATTGCTGACTGTCAAATTGCTTTTAAAGGAAACCTTTGTGGTTTTGCCCTGCGCGATATGCCCGAGATAGACCACATTTCGCAGCATCTTGGTGATGGTCGCGCTCGTCCATTCCTGCCGCTGCGAGTAAAGGTTTACGTCCAGGCCCTCATGCGTCATACAGCGATAGACGGCGGGCGACGGCGTGCGTTCGGCATTGAGCGTCCGCGCAATTTCGATAGGCAGCGCGCCGTTTGCCGCCATACGGAATATCTGCTTCACAACCTCGCCGGACTGTGCGTCCACGACGAGATGGTTCTTATCCGTCGGGTCTTTCTGATAACCATACGGCGCGAAGGCCGCGATATACGCGCCGTCCCGCATCTTGGTGGTAAACGCCGAGCGTATCTTTTTCGACGTGTCGCGAGCGTACATCTCGTTGATGACGTTCTTGAACGGGGCGATATCCGTGTACGGGCTGTCGGAATCGTAGCCGTCGTTGATGGCGATATAGCGAACACCCTTCGATGGAAAGTATATCTCCGTGTACTGTCCAGTCGTGATATAATCGCGCCCG
>SFNQ01000030.1 GCA_004554165.1 Clostridiales bacterium
CGATAAGTTCTATGATTGTCAAGGAGAGTAAATATGAACGAAGAACGTGCGATTCTACATAGTGATTTGAATTCTTTCTACGCATCTGTCGAAATGATGTGATGCTGCCTGGAATCGACGGCTTTCATCTGATGGAGCCACTCAAAGCCCATGGGATCCCGGTCATTTACTTGACAGCCAAAAACGATCTCGAAAGCAAATTGACAGGCCTTACCACTGGGGCAGAGGACTATATCGTCAAACCTTTTGAGGTCATGGAACTGCTTGTTCGAATGGAAAAAGTTCTTGCACGGCACTGTAGCGGAGGCATCATCACGATTCGTGATTTAACAATCCATGTCGATGAACGGGTTGTTTTTAAAGGGGATCAGCCAATCCTGCTCAAACCGCTTGAATTCGACCTGCTTCTTTTCTTTGCCCGAAATCAGAACATTGCTCTTTCCCGCGAAAAGATCCTTGCCGAGGTTTGGGGCATGAATTTCTATGGGGAGAGCCGCACAATTGATATCCATGTCTCCCAGTTAAGAAAGAAAACTGGCCTTCCTATTATTTCCGTACCTCGGGTCGGATATCGGTTGGAGACTACGCTATGAAGATACGTGTCCGTCTTTCCCTGCTATTCATTCTTTGCTCGACGATGAGTCTTTTGTTGTGTGGATTTCTGCTGCTCCGGTCAAGCGAAAAAAGCATGATACGGTCTGTGGAAGATAACGCTGCCTCTGAACTTGCCATGCTGAACACTTCTTTTTCTTCGGCTGTTTCAAAAGTCCTGGACGAAGGATCATCGGATGCTGTTCGGCGAAGCATCCTCATTTATGTGTTTCAAAGCTACACTGATGATACGTTCAGTGGATCCCAATACGTCCTCAAGCACAACGAGGAGACCTTTTTCAATAACAGCGGATACGCTCCGGACGTCCTTCTCGGGGGGTTACAACAGAATACCGTGACCTGGCAGGGGGAAAAGCTGTTTGCTGCCGTGACTGAAACAGATCTGCTGAGTGAGACATATCAGATCTACATCATACGTAATATGACATCTGTGTACGATTCCATTACCGGGTTACGGTTGCAGTTTGCGATTATCTGCGCTTTTGCTGTCCTGATCAGCACCGTCCTGATCCTTGTCATCACATCCCGTACACTTAGCCCGCTCAAAACGTTGGAAAAAGAAGCGATATCCATGACCAAAGGCGCGTACCAAACTCGGATTCCTCTCTCTGAAGGTCAGTTGAAACGAAAAGACGAGATAACGACAGTATCGGAGAGCTTCAACCGTATGGCAGACGCTGTAGAAAGTCATATTAACGCCGTTACGGCAGTTGCAGATGAACGTAGGATGCTGATAGGCGCATTGACCCATGAAATGAAGACGCCCATGACAGCTATCATCGGATATGCGGAACTACTGGAACGAGCAAAGCTGTCTGAGAAGCAGAGCGAGGAAGCCGTCTCCTTCATCCATCGGGAGGCACAACGGCTGGAACGGCTCACTCAGAAAATGATGCAGCTCATCACCTTGACGGACGGCGAGGACATATCCCTTCAGGACATCTCCGCTCGACAGCTCTTCGACATGGCGGAGGAAACGTTGAGAACCATTGCGACTCGGCACGACGCAACGCTGCAGTTTACCGAGAATGGAGAACGCTTTGCTGCAGATCCCGATCTGATCATAGGTGTGCTCACCAATCTGGTAGACAACTCTTACAGCGCCGGTGCAAAGCATGTTACGGTATCTGCCCAGGAACGGGCTATTATGGTTTCAGACGACGGTTGCGGCATTCCTAAGGAAATCATCGATAAGATCACACAGCCCTTCTTCCGGGCGGATAAGTCGAGAAGCCGCCAGAGCGGCCATGCCGGATTGGGACTGACGCTGGCAGCACGTATCGCAGAGCTCCATCATGCACGTCTTTTCATCGAGAGTGAAGTGGGGACCGGGACTACCGTATCTATTCTTTTTGATGCATAAGGAACTTACAGATCGCTTACATTTCACGGAAGACTTGCTTACATCCCTTACGGTAAGGTAAAGAAAACCAACGAAGGGAGATCAGAAATATGAAAAGAAAACAATTAATCAGAAAAATCCTTGCATGGGTCAGTGTTACAGCAATCCTTTTATCAGGAATTGGTTGTTCAAAAGCGCCGCAGGTCGACATCTCTGAAAAAACAAATACAGAGCGATTAGAGGAAGCGGCCGTCATGACGTTTTCAACTACTGCGGCCACCCAGCTCGTCGCGGAGGATAAGCCAACCTTGACAGAAGCGGAGGTGGTAAATGATACAGCAATCATTCCGTATAGCCCGCTGTATGACCTGCTGGGAGCGTCCACCCATTATGATGTTGAGCTGAAGCCCGTCTCCGATATCGTGAAGATCACCGTGGACGCGGACGTGTACCTGCCGGATACGCTCCAGATGCCCACGCTTCATGTGGAGCCCAGGGACTTCACCCAGGATGAGGTCACGAAGCTCTTCAACGCCCTGTGTGGGGACACGGTCATGTACAAGGCTCAGGAACAGATGACGAAGGCTGAGATCTCTGAGCGGATTGCAGATGTTGAATCTGAGATGAAAACCGCCACTGATAAGGACCGTCTCAAAAAGCTGGAGTCCAACCTGGCATACTGGAAGGAAGAATACGAGAAAGCTCCGGAGACTGTCGAAAAGCAGATCAGCGACGGCACTCTGGAGGAGCGCCAGCTGGGGGTCGGAGAGTACTTGGGAAAATACAAGGCTCTGGACGCCTATGAGCGCCAGGAAAATTATTATACTTTTACAGGTAAGGCATTCCACGTGCATGGGCAAACCTATGACAAAAACACAAAGTCCAGCTACGATTTCCCCATCAGCGGAAGCATCTGGTATATTCGTGATCAGGCTTTCGGCCAGTACCTGAACTACAATGTGAGGAAATGGATCGCTGATGAGACCGCCGTGCCTGCCGATGCCGCAGGGCTGAGGATGACCCCTGTCGAAGCACGGAAACTGGTGGAGGCCTTTTGGGCAGATAACGGCTTTGAGGATATGGTTGTAATCGGCGTGTATCTCACCCGAAATAGCGATACCGGGAACGGCGGTGACAGGAAAGTGCCGGATCCCTATGGGGACAATTCCGCCTATGTGGTGGCCTGCGGCAAGTCCATCGACGGCATCCTGCCGCCTCCGCCCAGCTCCGGCGATCCCCATTGGGCCTTCGAAAGCTGCACATTCACCATCACGGACAACGGCATCGAGACCTTCAATTGGGGTTCTCCCTACGCCTACGGCGAATATACCACCAAGAACAGCGCGCTTTTGACCTTCGATAAGGTCGATGAGATCTTCCAGAAAATGATGCTGGTGAAATACGATATATCCGGCAGCGGCAACGACCTTACCTCGGCCACCTACAAGGTAGACCGGGTAACCCTGGAGATGTCCCGGGTGACTAATCGTAAGTCCAGTGAAAAGGGGCTGCTGGTACCGGTCTGGAACTTCTACGGCAGCTATTACTTCACCTACGAAGACGGCCACAACTTCGGCAGCGATGACCGGGAAGGGTTCCCCAGTCCCCTGCTTCGTATCAACGCCATCGACGGCAGCATAATCGAGCCGAGATATGGATGCTAAAATGCACCCCACCCCGTAAAAATGCACCCCACTTAACCTGAAATGCACCCCACTTTCACGCTGGGGTGCATTTGTATCCAAATTAGCGTGATTTGCCATAGAAGGACTCTAATTTGGATACAATTAGGGCCCTTCTTTTTTTGCACCCCTCCCCTCTGAAAAAGTCCTTATGTTGTGGGCTTTTTCGGCTTCTCGCACACGAATATCTGTTCTGGCTGTCGCTTCATCCATGCTCTTCCCGACGTTTTTCGGCCATTATAGCAAAAACCCCATCCCGACCGACTTTGAAATCGTGTGCGAGATAGGGTAATTCGTGCGCGAGATTGGGTAATCGTGTACGAGATGGGATAATCGTGTGCGAGATGAGCATGATGGCGCATTTATCGGAGGATTGAGCAAAGCATAGCAAAGATTTCAACAGCCAGACAGCGAATGGTTCAGACTATAAATCCCACGAGCGATCCGAATCGCTGAAACGAGCGCCTACGGACAGAGCATATTTGAGTATGATCCAAAGAGCAGGGCTGTGGAGGCGTTTGAGGGGTTGGTGAGGGAGGTAATTGGATAAAAACAGGGATGTCGTTTCGGCGGCATCCCTTTTGTATGGAGAATCAACGTAATCAATTCCATCGGTTCATCACCGATGTTCATAATTGCATGCCGGTGCGGATATCGGTATGCTTATACTAGTGTAAACAGGGCATATCTACTTCTCCGACATTAGCGGGATTACCTTATCGCACAGATACGCAAGATGCCGGATATTTGAGGAAAGTATCAGGAACGTGGTGCCGATACCGCAGGCTTTTAGCAGCATTTTACGTAACTCAGGCAGATTAAAATCATCATAATAGGCACTAGGATTGACAAGGATAATGAGCTTTTCTCTCGCGCAGACCATGCGGGCCACGGCAATCTCCATCTGGCTCCTTCTGTTGGCATATCCTATGGGTTTATTATCCGGGTACAACTCCCAGAGATGTTCACAGCCAAGAAGTTTTAGGACATGATTTGCCATAAATTTCTTGGTTTTTTTGGTTTCAACGCCAGCTTTTGTCAATCCCGGAGGCATCATGAGTGTAATGTTATCCGCCAAACTCATGTTCAGCATAGCAAAACTGTAGTCTGCATTAACATTGATCAGGCAGACCCCTTGTCGTACACACTCTAGGCAGTTATTGGGACGATAGGGCTTGCCGTTTAATAGGATTTCGCCAAAAAACCGTGCTCCCTTTGCTAAAATTTCGGTCAATTGTTTTCCAAGATCGCTTGAGGTATCAAATATGCCGAAAATAGAGCCCTTAGGTATGTGAAGCTCTACCTTGCAGGTGCTTGATGCTTTTAAAATACCTGAGACAGACAATAAATCCGGCCCATCAGCAATCGGCCGGTATTTAAGCTGCCCCGGTTCGCTTCCGATCTGAAGCTCCGCTTCCTCCGCAGTGCCAGCTAGTGCGGCGATGACCTTCATCTTATTCTCTACAGCTTGTCCATAGAAGTTTGCTACTACAGCACCGCTTCTCACCACTATGGCACGGTTGGACTTGGCCACGATATTGCCGTAAGTGTTCGTGAAAAAGCAGAAGGTAATTCCTTCGCTTACTAGTTGCCGGATAAGTTTTTCCAACCGTTGCTCCTCTGCAGGAGTATAGCGGTTCAGTACATCGTCCACTAAAATGAGTTTTGCGCCGTTGGCAACTGCCTTCAGACATTCCACAATGTGACCGGTGGCATAGGAAAGCATCGACGCCTTTGTCAGAGGATGTACGTCTGAAAAGCCATATTTATTCAGCAGCAAGGCTGTCTCAAGGGAGGGCCTGGAATCCCGGGACATCCATTTGGACTTGCGATTCAAGAAAATGTTATCTGTTACGGTGAGGTTGTCAATAAGCCCACCAATCTTCCCGATGCAGTACACATCCTGCTTGAGGAGCCGCAGTTGCTCCGGGGTATTTACCGGCTTATCGTGCAGAAAGACTTGGCCTCGATCTGGGATCACGGCACCTGACATGATTTGCATAAGCATATTCTTCATGGTGTCGCTGTGTAGAACAACGGTGACCACTTCTCCCTTGAGAAAATAACAGCTAATTTCTCGGATGGGCACACGTCCCTGTTGTTGGATTTTTTCGAGACGTATGTTTTGAAATCTGACAGGGTCATGAGGTTCCTCCTTATAAACTAAAATGGTGCTCTGCGAGAGAGGTTACTAAGTATGCCTTTTGTTAGTTTAAGGAATGATACAACATTGGCTTGCTTCTGCTCGTATGTACGTCCACTTCTATACCATTTCTGCTACATCAGTATGATGGATGTTCCGAAAAAAGGCTGCCGCCCCGGAACGGAAAAGGAGCAACACCGGCATAACAGCTACAGCGCGTGCCCGCTTTATGCGGATTAGCATACATATTGGCCTTCTTGCTGACATGTATGACTTTCAGGGGAAGACATGCCCTTGCATCGAAAGTGTTCGCGCTGGCTTTGGTAAAAAGGGGCTCGAAGCCACGGTGGGGCTTTTGCAGGGGCCGGTGAACGGAAGAGCGCAGCAACGCAGCGCGGAGCGCAAGGAGCAGGAGGCCGACGCGGAGCAGCCAGCTTTCGGAGCGCGCTCCGAAAGCTGGCCACGCTTTTCCATCCAAGGGGAGCGCTGGCCTGCGGCGGCGCACTGGGGCCGGGGAACGTCTGGCGGGGAAGGACGCTGTTCGCAGGAGAAGCCATTCGGCTGTCTCTGCCCTGAAGGAAGGGCCTGCCGCCGGGGCGTTGTTTGCCCGGAATCCATGGCAGGGGAGAGGGCTCGGGATTTCTGTATTGCAGCAGCGGGCGGCCTGCCGGACGGAAAAACGGTAAAAACCATGGAAAAAGGCCTGTAACCGAGCAAACTTGCCGCCCCGCGGTCGTTTGCGCGAATTGATCGTCCGCCGTTGCGCTGGGCGCGTGCATCGGGCCAACCGCTCCCGGAAACACGCTGCTTCCGGCAGAGCTTCCGTTTACGGTGGCGGACGGTTCCATTTCGGACAGAAAAAAGGCCTGTCCGTTTCCATGGGCTTCGCTGGAGCGTATCCGCCCGAAAGCGGCCTTCGCCGCGGAAGTCCCTGATGTTTCACGCAACAGGCCAGTGGGGTTCGGTTTCGCCGCAGAATGGGGCCCGGTTTTGTGGCATTGGGCCGCCTGCGCCGCCCGCTAGCGGTTCAGCAGTTCTAAAACTTCCGCTGCATTGCTGTCCGGCTTTACGTTGGGCATGATCTGCTCGATCAGGCCGTTTTCGTCGATGAGAAACGTGCTGCGCACCACACCCATGCACACCTTGCCGCACATCCGCTTCTCCTGCCACACGCCGTAGGCCTGTATGGCGATGCATTCCGGGTCGGAGAGCAGCAGAAAGGGCAGGCTGTTCTTTTCCGCGAACTTTCGATGGGATGCGGCGCTGTCCCGGCTGATGCCGATCACAACGGCGCCCTTTGCCAGAAAGGCGTCATAGTTCGCTGCAAAGGCGCAGGCCTGGCGCGTACAGCCGGCGGTGTTGTCCTTGGAGTAAAAGTACAACACCACCTTTTTGCCGAGAAAGTCGGACAGGGATACCGAGTTCCCGTCCTTATCCTGCAAAGTAAAGTCTGGCGCTTTGGTTCCGATTTCCAACATGGTTCGTGTCCTCCTTCTTGATAAAGAAATAGTGATTCGGCGTTGAGCGCTGCCGGTCGAATTGGTAGCCGTAGTCATGGAACTCCATGACGCCCTCAGCGTCCGTAATACTTTGTTCCGCAAGATACCGCACCATACCGCCCCGGGCGATCTTGCACATCGTCCCCTTTTCGATCACCCGGCCATTGGCCAGTTCGCCAAAGGTGCAGGTCAGGACGAACATCCCTTGCGGAAGATGCGGCAAGACGGCCCCGCTGTATTCCCTTGAGGCCAGATTCAGCAGAAAGCCGGTTTCGGAGGTCAGCTGCTTTGCCAGCTTGTCCCGCCAGAAGTCGTACAGATCCCGACTGCCCTCCACCGGCAGTTTTGCCTGCATTTCCAGCCGGTAGGGCGTCACCCCGTCAAAGGGACGCAGTAGGCCGTAAAAGCCGGACAGTATCCGCAGGCGCTCCTGAAGGAAGGCAAGCTGCCCGTCGGTCAATACGTTCGGGGCGATATGCTGATACTGTATCCCGTCGTAGGAGAAGATGGCCGGGGAGAGATTGCGGCGCAGATCCATTGTCCGCAGCCGCTTGAGGTTTTGTCTGGCGATGGAATCGTTGCAGCGCCAGAGCTTTTGCAGCTGCACGTCGGACAGGGCCTGCAAGGTCCGCCGGAGGGTTTCCGCCTCGGACAGGAAGGAAGGCAGCGCGGTATGGGACGGGAAATCGTCGTCCACCCGCATCTTTTTTGCCGGAGAAATCAGGATTCGCATGGCAGCCTCCCGGTGCAGGACTTCGACATGTATTGATTATAGCATAGTATGTGCAGGATATCCACTCCTCTGTACGGCTGCGGGAAAGCGTCTTGCCGCAGGACGCGTGCGCCGGCGCTCTTAACGCGCCGCAGCCGTTCCTGCGCAGACCTTCTTCGGCGGGAATGGGGGAGCGCGGCTGCGCCCGCGCTGTGGCGGAGAGGAGAGAGGGAACCGGGCGGCCACAGGGCGTTCCAATCGGGCCAAAGACGGCGTTTCGGTCTTTGCCGGGAGAGCGGCCTGTGGTATGATGGCTTCAGGCCCCGGCGCGGATGCGGCTGCGCGCGCCTGCGGGGGAAGCCGCAGACCACAGGGCCGGAGGAGGAACGCAGAATGAAGATCCGAAATCCATTCCGGGACCTGACAAAATTCGAGCGGGGCCTATGGCTTGTCTCGCTTGCGGTCATCGCGCTGGCGTTCGCGCTTTCGGGCTTTCACGACGTTGTTACGTTCATCGGCTCGCTCATTGGCGCGACCTCGCTGATCTTCTACGCCAAGGGCTATGTGCTGGGCCAGTTCCTCACGATCGCCTTTTGCCTGTTTTACGGCGTGATCTCCTTTTACCAGCGCTACTACGGCGAAATGATCTGCTATCTTTGCATGTCGCTGCCCATGGCCGTTGCCGGGGCCATCGCATGGCTCAGGCATCCCTTTCAGAAGACCGCCGAGGTAAAGGTCGGCAGGCTTTCAAAGCGGCAGGCGGTGTGGATGTTTCTGCTTACGGCAGTGGTGACGGCGGCGTTTTACTTGATTCTCAGGGCGCTGGGCAACGCGGAGCTGCTGCTCAGCACGGTTTCCATTGCCACCAGCTTTATTCCTGCCTGCCTGACCTGCTTTCGCAGCCCCTACTATGCGCTGGGCTATGCGGTAAACGATATGGTTCTCGTGGTTCTCTGGTCGCTGGCCGCGCGCAACGACATCTCCAGTCTGCCGATGGTCGCCTGCTTTGCGACCTTTCTCTGCAACGATCTTTACGCCTTTTACAACTGGCGCAGGATGAAACAGCGACAGATGCAGGCCGGAAGCTGAGGAAAAACCAGCAGCGCCAACGAAAAAAGCGCCGGACCGGCCGCCCGCTGGCCGGAGCGTGCCTTTTCTCCGCCCGATTTCGGGCGGTTTTATTTTTTTCTCCGATCCCGGAGGGGTCGTTTTTCGGGGTACAGACACACGGTTTTTTCGGAATATGTCGCAGCACATCGAGATTTTTGTCCGTGTATAAAGAAAAGGCGGAGCGTTCATACTCATGGCGAGGTGAAACAAATGGATTCCGGTTTTTCAAGACACATGCGGATTTTCTTGTGCGCTACTGCCTGTGCGCTGATGCTTGGCTGCGCGTCGTCGCAGCGCGTTGTGTCCTCCGCGGACAATATTCTCCGCCTGCACGTTATCGCAAACAGCGATTCTGCTGCGGATCAGACCGTGAAGCTCCAGGTTCGGGATGCGGTGCTCGCCTGCATCGAGCCGGGAGAGAGCGCCGCGGAAACCCGCGCATACCTGATGGAGCACGGAGCGCAGCTTCAGTCCGCCGTTGAGCGGACGCTCCGCGAAAACGGCTTTGACTACGGGGCGCAACTGCTGCTGGGAAGCTACGACTTTCCGGACCGAACCTATGGGAATACGCTCTACAAGGCCGGCGAGTACGAGGCGCTGCGCATCGTGCTCGGGGACGGAGCGGGGCAGAACTGGTGGTGCGTGCTGTTCCCGCCGCTGTGCATCGTCACAACGGAGGACGAGGCGCCGATGGAGACGGATGAGATCGTCTTTGAAAGCACCATCTTGAACTGGATCCGTGATTGGAGGAATGCATCATGAAACCAGCGATCAAACGCTTGCTCGCCTTTGTACTCATACTTGTAACGGTGCTCTGCGCCATTGAACTGCCCTCGCAGGCCGCGGCGCTGCGGCGCGGCTCGTCCGGCGACGACGTTTACACGCTGCAAAAAAAACTCAAAAACTGGGGCTACTATACCGGCGCGATCGACGGTGTGTTCGGCTCCGGAACCGAGCAGGCGGTCATTTACTTTCAAAAAAAGAACGGCCTTACGCCGGACGGCGTGGTGGGGCAGGCGACCGCAAAGGCGCTGGGGATGTCGCTCTCGGGCGGCAGCTCCGGCAGCTCGGGCGGCTCGTCCACATCCAACAGCTCGGGCGACGTATACCTGCTGGCGCGCTGCATTTACGGCGAAGCGCGCGGCGAACCTTACAAGGGGCAGGTTGCCGTGGGTGCGGTGATTCTCAACCGCGTCCGCAGCAGCAGCTTCCCCAACAGCATTGCAGGCGTCATCTATCAGCAGGGCGCCTTTTCGGTCGTTGCGGACGGGCAGATCAATCTCTCGCCCAACGAGACGGCCATCAAGGCTGCCAAGGACGCCATGAACGGCTACGACCCCACCAACGGCTGCCTGTACTACTATAACCCGGCAAAGACCACCAATAAATGGATCTGGTCGCGGCCGGTCATGCTGACCATCGGGCAGCACAGATTCTGCAAGTGAGGTGAGAAAGATGAAAAACGAGGGTCTGATGCGGAAGATTACCGCCATTGCCGTGCCGGTTCTGCTGCTGGCAGCGCTTATCGCGGTTTCCATCTGGGGAACGCGGCAGTCCGCGCGGGCAGACGCGCTGGAAACGCAGGTACAGTCCATTTACCGGCACACCTTCTTTGATCTGTCGGACAACATCAACGACATGCAGGTGGCTCTGAAAAAGCTCTCCATTGCGGCAAGCGGCGCGCAGTATGTGCAGCTTTTGCAGGACGTGCGGCGGCTGTCCGGCGAGGCGGTGGCAAACATCGGGAACCTTCCGGCTTCCCACGTTGACACGGTGGATCTCAATCGCTTTGTCATACAGACCGGGGACTATGCCAACAGTCTGTCGGTAAAGATTCTGAACGGCGCGATTCCCACCGAGGAGGACCGGCAGCAGATCGCAGCCCTGTACGAGGCCAGCGTTCAGGTGGCGACGGAGCTTGAAAAACGCCTGACCGAGGAAAACTTTCCCACCCAAACCGTGACAGCGGACGGCTACTATGAGACGGCAAACGGCGACGGGGATGCAGATCAGGAGAACATCAGCAACTATCCGACGCTTATCTACGACGGCCCCTTCTCCGACAGCACGGAGAAAGCAGAGCCCCAGGGCCTGCCCCGGGAGACCGTCGATGAGCAGACCGCGCTGCAAAGGGCCGTGGACTATCTCGGAGGCGCTTACCTGGAAAAGACCGGCGAGACGCTGGGCAACATCGAGACCTATGATTTCTCCGGCACCGATGCGGAAGGCCGTAGCGTGGAGATCTCCATTGCCAAGCGGGGCGGGGCCGTGCTGCACATGATGACCGAGGTGCAGGGCGCGGAGGAGGGCGTGGCGGACGAGACGGACGCCGAACGCTTTGAGCAGGCGGCCAGGGAGTTTCTCGACGCCCACGGCTACGACGGCATGACCTCCTCCTACGCGCAGTACTACGCCGGCATCGCGCTGTTCAACTTTGCCGCGACGCAGGATGGGGTCATCCTTTACCCGGATCTTGTGAAGGTTGCCGTGGAGCGGCAGAGCGGCCGGGTGGTGGGCGTGGATGCGCGCAATTATCTCTTCTCCCATCGGAAGCGGGAGCTGCCGGAGCCTGCCATCAGCGAGGAGGACGCAAGAAACGCCGTTTCCGACACGCTGCATGTTGAAACGGTGCGGCTGGCGCTGATTCCAAAGACCGCCGTGACGGAGCTCCTCTGCTATGAATGCACAGGTTCCTATGGGGACGCCAGCTTTGTGGTCTACATCAACGCGCAGACGGGCGTTGAGGAGCAGCTTTTTGAAATTATCAACAGCGAGGAAGGCGAATTTACGGTCTAGCCGCAAGCGCCGGAGGCCGGGCGGCCCCGCGTTCCGTAACCGGAACGGCCGCGGCGGGCCGGGGCTTTCGCGCCGCCCGGGGGACTTCGTTCCGCCCGCCGCGGAAAGCGCGCCGCGGGGAGCGGCGCGCGCGGGGCCGCCCCGGGCCCGCGGGCTGCTGCCGTCCGGGAGCGAAGACCGGGGGCAGGCAGAGGGCGAAGGCTGCAAAAGCGGCTGAACGTCACATTTTTGAGTTTTGCGGATTTTGCCTCTTGCATTCGCTCCCGGGCGGCAAAACCCGAAAAGTACGAAACCCTCCGGGGGTTCATCCGTTCTGACGCACTTGTCGTCAGAGCCGGATGGAACATAAGGGGCTGCGGCCCCTTATCAACCCCGGGATTTCTCGACAAACTAAGCGGCTTGAGCCGCATTCGGCCTGCTCGTCTGCCCGGGAGAACGCCGCAGCAAATCCTCCTGATCAATATGTATTTTTGCAGACAAAGCGCGCCACGGAAGATCCCGCGGCGCGCCATACTGTCGATCGACGCTCTGGGGCTTCGGGGGGCCGCAAGGCCCCTGCGGCGCAAGGCTTTCTCTGCAGGGACGGTTGACCGCTCCGCAGGCGCCGGCTGCCCTTGGGAAATTCTCAAAAAGCGGAACATTTCACTTTCTCGCCGGACCGCCGCCCTTTGCCGTCCTCCGGTTTTTTTACGGCGCTACGGTGACATATTTTTTGTACATATACCCGGTTTCGCCCGTGCTGTTGACGCGCACCTGGTACCAGTTTCCGCAGAGCGAGAGAATGGTCAGCGGGGTGCCCTTCTTGAACTTGCCCAGACTCTTGTAATCGGTGGAGGGACCGGAGCGCAGATTGACGCCGCTGCCGTTTACGGCGCCTCCGGCTTCCTTTTTCGTTTCATCCGGTATGCCGGAGAGCGTAACGTACAGTCGATGGATATAGCCGGTTTTGCCGGAGGATTTGATCCTGACGCGGTACCAGCTCCCGCTCTGCGAAAGCACATAGAGAGCGGTTCCCTCGTCGAGCCTGCCCAGGCTCCTGTAATCGGTGGAGGGGCCGGAGCGCAGGTTGACCCTGCGGGCGTTGATGGCGCCGGGCGCGCCGTCCTCCGCCGCGCCTCCGCCGCTGCCACCGCTGGGCATTTCACAAACCAGCCTGACATAGCGGCCGCTGACGAAGCCCTCCTCGCCGCTCTCGGGAATGCGAACCTGGTACCAGCCGCCTGCGGTCTTTGCGCGCAGAATGACCGGCTCGCCGCGCCGCAGGATGTCCAGGCTTTTGCTGGAGGCGCTGGCCTTCTGGCGGAAATGCACGCTGCCCGTGACGACGCCGAGCCCCAGCGTGTCGTAGCTGAAAGCGTTCAGGCGGATATAGCGTGCCAGCACATAGCCGGTCTTGCCCTGATCCACGGCTTCCACCTTCAGCCATTCGCCGCTGACGCCGAGCACGCGTAAGTTGTCACCCCTGTCGAGCACGGTGAGCACGTGTTCGTCCGTGGAAGCGCCGCTGCGCAGGTTCAGCCGGTTGGCGTTGACAGAGCCGGTTGCGATGATGTCCGCGGCCAGGGCGCGTTCCGGGACGAGGGTAAGGCTGAGCGCAAAGACCATAAGGCCGCACAGCAGGACGCTCCAGATCCGTTTCTATTGCTGCATGAGTGTATTCCCCCCAGATATTCATACTTATGTGTTTACTATATTCCTGCCGCCGGCCGGGCTAGACCATGGCCGCTCCGATGCGCCAAAGCAAGACAATTCCGAATAAAAAAACAGCAACAAAGCCAAAAGACGGTCCCTTCAAACCCTCCGGCGCCGCTGGCTGCAAAAAAACGGGAAATTATCGGAAAAATTATACGAACAAACGTTCTATAATGAAGCCGGCAAAGGGAAATCCGCAAAGAAAAGAAGGGAGGACAGGACGGATGAAGCAAACCGGGGCACAGCAGCTCAGGGCGCAGGTGGAAGCCTACTTCGCTTCCTGCGACGCAACGGCGGAGCGGTTTGAGCAGAAGAACGGCGCCATCGCCTACCGGCAGGTGCCCTATACCCTGGCGGGGTTGTCCGCCGCCACCGCCCGGTCCGAACAGAGCATCCGTTCCGCTGCCGAGGGGCAGGGCGGCAGAGCGGAGCGGGAAATCTTTGCGGACGCCATGCGGCGCATCGCGAGGCACCTGTGGGAGCGGGCGCTGATGGGTGAGCTGCAAACCAGCGTCGCCATGACGCTGATCCGGCAGCTTGGCACCAGCGCGCCGGAGGAAAACGGCGGGGAGGATCGCCGCCTGACGGTGGTGCTGGACGACCGGGAAGGATGGAGCGACTGACGTGATACTGCATTTATCAGGCTATCCCAATCCGCGTCAGAGGGAGTTCTTTCTCTCCCGGGCGCGCCACACCGCCTATGGCGGCGCGCGCGGCGGCGGCAAGAGCTGGGCCATGCGCAGAAAGTTCGTTCTGCTGGCGCTGCGCTATGAGGGGCTGCAACTGCTGCTTTTGCGGCGCACGCTTCCCGAGCTGAACGAGAACCATGTGCGCCCGCTGCTTGCGGAGCTGTCGGGGTTTGTGAGCTACAACCAGACGCAGCGCGTGTTCACCTTTCCCAATGGCAGCCGCATCAAGCTGGGCTACTGCGACGCGGAAAGGGATGTGTACCAGTACCAGGGGCAGGAATACGACGTGGTAGGCCTGGAGGAGGCGACGCACTTTACCGAGAGCCAGATGCAGTTCCTCACCACCTGCAACCGTTCGGTGCGCAGGGATTTTTCGCCGCGTATGTACTACACCTGCAACCCCGGCGGCGCGGGACACGGCTGGGTCAAGCGCCTGTTCATCGAGCGCAGCTATCGCAACAGCGAGCGGCCGGAGGACTACGCCTTCATCCCCGCGCGGGTGTACGACAATCCCGTGCTGATGAAGAACAATCCCGGCTATCTGGACACGCTGAAAAATCTGCCCGAGCATCTGCGGCGGGCACACCTGGAGGGCGACTGGGACGTGCTCGCAGGGCAGTATTTTTCGGAGTTCTGTCGGGACAGGCATGTGGTGCAGCCCTTTGCCGTGCCCGGGAGCTGGCGGCGCTTTGCCGCCATGGACTGGGGCTTTAACGATCCCTGCTGCGTTCTGTGGTTCGCGGTGTCGCCGGAGTCGCGGGTCTATGTCTACCGGGAGCTGTATGAAAGAAAGCGGCTCTCCAGCTGGATCGCGGGCCGCATCCGGCAGCTCTCGGCGGGCGAGCGCATCGCCTATACGGTGGCCTCGCCCGACGCCTGGCAGAAGCGGGGGCTGCAACAGACCGGCGAGATCGCGGGCGAGAGCATCGCGGAGGTGTTTGGCGCGTGCGGCGTACCGCTTCTGAAGGCGGACAACAGCCGCATTGCGGGCTGGCAGCGCATACGGGAATACCTGGCCGCAGCCGGGGACGGGCAGCCGAGGCTGGCCATCATGGCAAACTGCGAGAACCTCATCCGCACGCTGCCGCTTCTGACTTACGATGCGCAGGATGCGGAGGATGTTTCCGACGCCTGCGAGGACCACGCGGCGGAGGCGCTGCGCTACGGGCTGATGTCCCGGCCCGTGCAGGCAAGGCAAAGGCCCGAAAGAAAGCAGAGGCGCTACGATCCCTTTGCCACGGAGAAGCCGGAAAGCAGCGCCTTCCAGAGCCTATGAAAGGAAATTACGACATGCAACAGACCATCACACAATCGGAGCCGCAGCGGGCGCTGCTTGCCCGGGCGCTTGCGCTCTTTGGGGAGTTTCGCAGCGCGTATCTGCCCGAGTGGCGGCGGCTGGAAAACTGCGAGCAGATGTACCGCGGCAACCACTGGCACGATATCCCGCTGACCGATCCTGGCGAGCCAAGGCCGGTCACGCCCGTCATCCAGTCCACGATCGAGAACATCGGCGCCGATCTCATGGACCGCATTCCGGATCCCGTCATCGCGCCGGAGAGCGCGCGGGATACGGATGTGGCGCGGGTTGTCGAGGCGGTCATCCGCCAGAATCACGACGCAGCCTGTTACCCCAGAGAGTACCGCAGCGTTGTCCACGATCTGCTGGTGGGCGGCTACGCGGTGCAGGAGATCGGCTACGATACCGAGGAGAACGGCGGGCTCGGCGGCGCGTTCATCCGCCATGTGGACGTTCGGAACATTCTGTTCGACCCGCTCTGCACGGATTTGCAGGAGGGCCGCGCGGTGTTCAAAATCAAGCTCTGCACGCGGCAATGGATCGAGGAGCGCTTCCCGCAGCACGCGCCCTTTCTCACCGACGATGCCTTCCGCGCCTCGGACACGGCGGAGGACCCGCTGCTGGCGGCAGACCGGAAAAATACCCTGCTGCTGATCGAATACTGGCGGCGGGAGTATGACGCGGCCGAGGGCCTGCACCGGGTACACATGGCGCTCATCGCGGGCAACCGCGTGCTTTCGGACAGCCGGGAGATCAAACCCGAGGGCTACTATGCCCACGGCCGATACCCCTTTGTCCTGACGGCGCTCTTTCCAAGGCGCGGTTCCTGCCTGGGCCTCGGCATTGTGGACATGTTCGAGACGCAGCAGCGCTATGCGGACAAGCTGGACCAGATCGTGCTGAAGAACGCGCTTATGGCCTCCCATAACAAGCTTCTCGTGACCGAGGCCTCGGGCTTTGATACGGAGGATCTCAGGGACTGGGCCAAGGAGGTGCACCGGGGCGAGTCGCTCTCAGGTGTCACCTGGTTTTCTACGCCGCCGCTGCCGCCCTACATCATCTCCTATATCGGGAGCCTGCGCGAGAACATCAAGCAGGACAGCGGCGCCAACGATTTTTCGCGGGGGATCGGCAACGGCGGCATCACGGCGGCCTCGGCCATCGAGGCCATGCAGGAGATGTCGAACAAGCGCTCGCGCATGATTTCGCGGCAGCTCCACGAGTCCTTTCGCGATGCGGTGCGCCTGGAGATCGAGGTGGAGCGCGAGTTCAACTATTTCGCCAGGACGGTCAACGTGGTTGTAGACGGCGAGCTGGTGGAGCGCAGCTTTGAAAGCGCGATGCTGGAGCGCGAGGCGCCGGGCGGCGTGCGCGTGCCGCTGGAGTTCTACATCCGGGTGCGCGCCCAGCAGGAGATGAAGTACAGCGCTTCGAGCCAGAACGAGCTGGCGCTCAAGATGCTGCAGGCGGGCATCGTAAACCCGCGTCAGGCCGCGGAGCTCATGGTATTCGAGGGCAGGGAGCAGGTGCTCAAGGAGCTGAACGAACAGCAGGACCAACAACAGAAACAAGGAGGCAACAATGAGGAACAGCTGGATTGAACGGCGGCTTGGCGGCCCGGCGCAGCAGGGCGCTGCGCAGGGACAGGCCGCGACGGAGGAGGACTTTATGGAGATCGTGCAGGAGCTGGCCGCTCTGGAGGCCGGGGGAAAGCTCCCGGAGGACTTTGACCTGCAAAGCGCCTGCGCGGACCCGGCGTTTGCTTCGCTCATGCTGGAGCTGCCGGCGGCGGCGGCCGTCCGGGTGTATCTGGCGGAGCGGCGCGCGGACCGCGCCGAGCAGGAGGCCAGAGACAGCGTTGCTGCACGCATGCAGCAGCGGGGGAGCCTGCCGCGGATGTCCCGGGCGGGGGGCCTTGTGAGCGCCGAGCCGGACTACATGTCCATGTCCGGCGCAGAGTTCCGGAAGCTGGAGCAGCAGCTCAAGCAGGCCAGCCGCAACGGAAGGACCGTCCGCATCTGACGGAGAGAGGAAGGAGAACATGAGCATTAATACCACCATTACCACCAGAACCACCACCGGCTTTAACAAGACCTTTTATGACAAGAAGCTGCTGGAAACCGCAAAGACGCGGCTGGTTCACGCAAACTTTGGCCAGAAGCGCAGCATTCCGGAGCATCAGGGCAAGCGCGTGGAGTTTCGCCGCTATGAGCTGTTCACCCCTGATGCGGACCGGCTCACCCTGCAGGAGGGGGTCACCCCGGACGGGCAGAGCCTCGAACAGTCCACGGTGGAGGCGGAGGTGCGCCAGTACGGCGCGTACATCGAGGTGTCGGATCTTCTGGGTCTGACGGCCTTCGACAACGTGGTCAACGACGGCGCGGAGCTGCTGGGCGAGCAGCTCGGCACGGTCATCGAGTGGGTCACGCGGGACGCCATGTGCGCGGGCAGCAACGTCCAGTACGCAAACGGCAAGACCAACCGCGCAGCTCTGACCGCGGACGACCGGCTCAGCGTTTCCGAGATCCGCCGGGCGGTGCGCTCGCTGAAAAAAGCCAAGGCCCGCATGTTCGCCACCGCTGAGGACGGCAGCGCCAGAAAGCCGCACTTTGTCTGCATCTGCTCGCCGGACGCCACCTATGACCTGCAATCCGACCCGCTCTGGCAGGACGTGAGCAAGTACGCGAACGCAGAGCAGCTCTATTCCGGTGAGATCGGCAGGCTCTTTGGCGTCGTGTTCGTTGAGAGCACCGAGGCAAAGGTCTTTTCGCAGAGCGTATACACCACCGTGGCCGCGCATGAGGCCAACTCCGACCGGGTGACGCTGGACGCCATGAGCGACGCTGCCGCAGCCTATCTGGTGGACGGCGCGAAGCTCCGGATCGGCGCGGCGGAGTACACGGTCAAATCCGCAGACAGGGCGGAAAGGACCGTGACGCTCTCCGCGCCGGTTGCGTCCGCCATCAGTGCGGGAACCCGGGTGTTCAGCGAGGACGCGGGCGCGCTGGATGGGGACAACAGGGGCCTGGATATCCATGGCACGCTGGTCTTTGGCGCGGACGCCTACGGCGTGATCGACGTCAACGGCGGCGGCGCGCTGCGGACCATCATCAAACCCTGCGGCAGCGCGGGAGCGGCCGATCCGCTGGAGCAGCGCTCCACCGTGGGCGCGAAGGTGGAGGCCTATACCGCCACCATTCTGAACAACCTCTGGATGGTGCGCATCGAGCACGCGGTATCCCTCTAAGGCTTTGTGCCGCATTGGCGGCTCCGCTGCGGCGCATTGGGGCAGGGGCGGAAGCGCATGGAGCGCCCGTTCGCCCCGCAGACCGCCGGAACAGCCGCCTGCCAGGGCCGTTCGCCGCCCGGCGAACAGGGGCGGCGGGAACGCGGGGGCAGAATCGCCATCTCTGACCGCGCGCACGTCAAAAACGGCGCTTTCCCGGCGGCGGGGCCGGCGTTTGACGCAGACAACCGGGGCCGAAGCCGCTGGAGAAACCGCCGCAGCGATCCCGCCGGCAGAGCCGGGGGCATTGCCCGTGGCCGGGGGGACGGGCGCCGTCCGCCCTCCGGCCGGAAAGCGCCGTACAACAAATGAGAGAAAAGGAGAACGT
This sequence comes from Clostridiales bacterium, assembly GCA_004554165.1. Classification (GTDB taxonomy): domain Bacteria; phylum Bacillota; class Clostridia; order Christensenellales; family CAG-138; genus CAG-1024. The sequence goes on from SFNQ01000030.1 coordinate 19,189, forward strand.
TTCATGCAATACATCACCGAACAGGAAATCGAACGCATCACCTCGGACACCTGCCGCCAGCTTGCAAAGGAGAAGCGCGTCAGCCTCCGCATTGTGCCGGAGAACGGCGAGCCCTTCTGGGAGGGCGGCATCAACGGCCACTTTTTCCGCATCCGCACCAACGAAACCGTGGAGGTGCCGCAGTCGCTTGCCAGGCTCATCGGGGACAGCGCAAAGACGCAGCGCATGGGCCGCGCCCGGGTGCGCGCCTACGCCTCGGGCGGCGGCAAGCGCATCGGCTGAACGGGGGAGGATGACCATGACCCTACAGGAGCTTTTGACGGCAAGCCTGCAGCAGCTGGACCGGGGCACCGACGCGCAGACGCTGGAGAACTGGCGCGACAAGCTCACGCGCTATCTGAACGACGCGGTGCTGGACCTTTCGGCCATGCTGAAACCCCGCCGCACGGACAACGCGCTGCTGCGGGACGGAAAGATCGATCTGTCCGCGCTGCCCAGGCGCTGCGTCAAGGTGCTGACGCTGACGCGCGGGGCGCGGCGCTTCCCCTTCTACTACGGCGCAGGCACGGATTTGATCCATGTCCCCGCCGTATCGGACGGGGAGATTGCGGTCTGCTACCGCTATCTGCCGGAGCCCATGCGGGCGGACACGGACGAGCCGGATCTGCCGGAGATGTTCGACGTGGACGGCGCGATCATTCTCTACGCGGTGGGCCGGGAGCGGGCGGCGGGCGACGCGGCCTCCATCGGCGCCGCGCGGGGCTGTTTTGAACTCTATCAACTTGCAAAGCGGAATCTTTTCGCCCACGCGGGCGAGGCGGAGGCCTACCGCTTTGAAAACCGCTATTGAGGGGAGGGAAAGGCCATGGCCTTACAGCGATACCGTATTCCGCACTTTCTCGGCATCAACCAGAGCCAGTGCGAGAACGATATTGCGCCGGGCGAAAGCCCCATGGCGCGCAATATGGACACCACGGGAGGCAGACTCTCCGTGGCAAAGGGCTATGTGCGCCATGAGCCGGCGCCGTATCCCGCGCCCGCTGCGGCGCGGCGCATGACGGTCTGGCGAAAGGACGGGATAAGGCGCTTCGTCCTCTTTACGGAGACGGGGCTCATGGTGCTGACGGAGGGGGATACGGCCTGGCGCAGGCTTTACAGCATGCCGGAGGGCGTGGCGCTGGCCGGCACGCAGCAGGATTTTCAGACGCTGAAGATCGGCAGCACGGAGGTGCTGCTGGCTGCCTGCGGGAAAACGCAGATGCAAAAATGGGACGGAAGTTCCGATACTGCGGAGGCCTTCGGCAGCGCGGCGCAGCTCTCCGACGTGCCTGCGGGCTTTGTGGAACTGTACTACAGCCGCCTGTTCGCCGCGGGAGATCCCGCACATCCCTGCCGCCTCTACTGGAGCGCGGCGCCGGGCGACGGCCGCTCCGTGGAGGACTGGACCAGCGCCGAGGCCTCGGAGAACGTGAGCGGCGGGCATGTGGAGGTGGGCACGGACAGCGACCCGATCACCGGGCTGTTTGCGCTTTCGAACCAGCTGCTGATCTTCAAACGCGATTCCCTCTACCGCCTGCTGGGCGACCGGCCCTCCAACTACCGCATCTATCCGGTTAACGCGGTCATGGCGCAGCCGCTGCATACGGCCTGTGTGCGCTACGGCGACGTACTGTACTTTCTGACGAACAACGGCCTGTACTACTTCGACGGGCAGACCGTTTCCCGCGCCTTTGACGCGGACAAGGTGCAGGACATCCTCGCCGCCGCGGACCTGTCGGACTGCCTTGCGGCCGCCTGCGGCGACAAGCTGTACTTTGCCTTCCGCGAGGACGGTGCGAAGGAGAACAACGCGCTGCTGGTTTACGACCTGAACCGCCGCGCCTACATGCTGCGCGATGGCTTTATCGTGCGCGCGCTCTCGGCGGAGGGGGGGACGCTCTTCCTCATGGACGGGGAAGGATACCTTTGCCGCTTCCCGGAGGGCGACAGCTATGCGGGGCGGGAGATTTCCGCCAGCTGGCGCACGCCCATGACGGACCTTGGCAGCAAGGGCTCGGTCAAGCAGCTCCGTGAGCTGTACCTGCGCGGCAGCGGCGGCGTCATCGCCGTATCCGCGCAAACGGGCGGCGGCACGGTGTTTTTTGAGCGGCTTATGCCGGAGAGCGGCGCGGAAATCCTGGAGGCCCCTTTGTCCGGCGAGGGGCGGGCTTTCTGCCTGCGCCTGGAGAACGTGAAGGGCTCGCGCTTTACGGTGGACGGCGGCGTGGAGCTGCTGTTCGACGCGCAGCGCCGCGTGCTGTAGAAGGGGGGCGCGCAGCATGGCCTATGAAGCGGGCGGATTGCAGGCGCTGTTTCCGATTTATCTTGCGCGGATGGCGCAGGAGGGGCAGCAGCGGGAGGCGTACGACATCGCCGTGGCACAGAACGAAGCGAACCTCAACCAGAACCTTGAAATTCTGAGCCGCAAGCTCATGGAGATCGAGGAATACCTCGGCACGCTGGAATAGTGCCGGAAAGGAGAGAAACCATGGCATTCAACAAACTGGCCGGCGCGCTGGCCGGGAAAAAGAGCGGGCTGAAAAGCCGGCCGCCGGATCTCGGCGTCAACATCGCAAATTCCACCCTGTTTACAAACGCCTCCACAAAGCGCAGGGGCTCCGGCAGCAGGGACGACGCGCCCGCAGCGGCCGCCGCGCCCGAGCAAAAAAGCGACGAAGAGGTGCTGGATGAGTATGTATCCACGCTCTACAGCGCCTACAGGCCGGAGAAACTCAGCTACACGCAGCGCACAAAGGAGGAACTGCTGGCGGAGATCGGCGCCTGGCTGCGCCCAGGCTACGACGCGGCCATTGCGGCCCGCAGCAGGGCGACAAAAAGCTATCAGGCCGAGCTGGATGCGGACGCCATTTCCCGCGGCATGGGCGCGAGCACCTATGTGACGGACATGAAGTACCGCCAGCAGCGGGCGGAGGCGGAGGACCTGCAAGCGCTTGAGACGGACTACGCTGCCGCGCTTGCCAGACAGCTTTCCGACGCGCTCAATACGGAGCAGGAGCGGGCGCTGGAGGTAGCGGCCTTCAACGCGGAAAACGAAAACGCCGCCTACCTCAAGGCCTACGATATGGCGCTGACCATGTTTCAGGCCTACAAGGCCAGGCAGGGCGCGGGCGGCGGCGCGACGGTTCGCAGGTCGTCGGGCGGCGGCTCCTCCGCGCGAACCACCTCTGCGGAAAACTGCGAGGCCTTTCTGGCGGGGCTGTCCGGCAGGGAGCGCAGGGAGGTCTACAGCGCCAGCAGCCCCTCGGGCGCGAACTACCGGGCGGAGCTGATCGCCTCCGTGGGCAGCCGCGGCTATGTGGAACTGATGAAAAAGTATCCCGCAGACAACAGAATCTGAACCCCGTGGCGCCGGGCGCGCCGCAGGATTCGGCCCCGGCGGGGGGCGCGCTCCGCCGGGGCCTCTGGCATGCCGGGAGAAGGGCGGCGCGGGGGTTACAGGACGGCATGTTCGCCGCCGGAGCCGGGCTTTTCTCCGGGCGGCTGTGAAATTGCCTTTTGCGGCTATTTGTGCTACACTGTATGTCGAAACAAACGCCCGGGAGGAAAAGTCCTTGTCCGATCTCTATCTCATCTGGAACCCTGTCGCCGGAAATGGCGCGGCAAGCAGCGCCTTTCAGCGAGTCGCCGCGTATTTAACGCAGCGACAGGTTCCCTATGCCTCCGCAATGAGCGAGTATCCGGGCCATGTCAAGCGCCTTGCGGCCGCGGCTGTGGAGGCCGGATACCGGCGGGTTCTCGTGATGGGCGGGGACGGAACGGTGCGCGAGGCCGCGGAAGCGCTCATGCGCACGGAGGCGGCGCTTGCGATCATTCCCTGCGGCTCGGGCAACGACCTGGTGCGCGCGCTGCACATTCCTTCGGACGTTGAGGCTGCGCTGGAGATCGCGCTGCGCGGCGAACCCCGGGCCATGGACGCGGCCATGGCCAACGAGGAACTGTATTTCAACATTGCAGGCTTCGGCTTTGACGTGGATGTGCTGGTTGCCACAGAGCGGTACAAAACGAAACACAGCAACGGCAGCATCGCCTACCTGCGCGGCCTGCTGAGCTGCCTGCTTCACCTGAACCTGCGCAAAACCACCATCACCTGGCCGGGCGGCAGCATGGAGCGGGATGTGCTCATTCTCGCCGTTGGCAACGGCACCCACTTTGGCGGCGGCATGAATATTACGCCCGGAGCGGACCCCTTTGACGGCCTGCTGAACGTCTGCGTCATCCATGGCGTCGCCCGCAGGCACGTCCCTTCGATCCTGCCGAAGTTCCTCTCCGGAAAGCACATCGGCTCCAGTCATGTGGACTATTTTCAGACAACGGAGCTTACCGCCGTGTGCGAACCCGCCTCGCGTATTGAGGTGGACGGCGAAATCCTGCCGGGTACGCCCGTAACCTTCCGCATCCTTCCCAAAGCCCTGCGGGTCATCGTGCCCGCACAGGCGTGACACAAAATGTTTGCTTTACAAGCGCAGCCCCTGTCTGCTAGCATGGGTTGCACGAAGCGGTGGAGTTGAAAACCCTTATGGAAGACTATTATGACAGAGCCCGGGCGCCGCAGCAGCGGCGCAGCCCCACAGGCGGCAGGAGAAAACGCCGCCGGTCCAAAACGCTGATTCTGACCCTGACGCTGGTCGGCGTCTTTACGGTTGCGCTTCTGGTCTACCTCCTGTTCTTCAGCGACAGGGAACGCACCATCTCCATGGAAGCCACGCCGATTTCCTCCTCCATGACGCACCTCAATACCGGCAGGGGGCTTTTGTACCAGACCGACGGCCAGCTCCACTATTTTGACTGGCAGGACCACAAAAAGAACTATACCGCAGGCACCTCCTCCAGCGACATCAAAATGACGGGCAGCAGCAGCATGTCCGCCGTATACAACGCCAGCTTTCTGCATGTGGTAGGGCAGGAGAGCGCGATTCCCTTCACCGGTACCATCGATACCGTGGAATGCGGCCGGGGACATCTGGCGGTGCTCCGGCAGGATTCCGAGGGAGGAGAGAGCGTGCTTGTGCTCTCAAAGGACGGCGTGCAGATTGACCAGCTTCTGCCGGGCGACCAGTACATCGTAGACTTCGGCTTTTACGAGACCACGGGAGAAATGCTCTGGGTGGAGCTGCTCTCCGACGCGGCGGGCCAGCCCACCACCACCATTCGCACCTATGACCTTGCAAAGCAGGACCAGACCGGCGCAATTCAGGTGCAGAACCAGCTGGTGGAGGACCTGTATATCACCGGCAGCAGCATCTTTGTCGCCGGCACAAACCAGATCATCCGCTATACCCACGATGGAAACAAGGAGGCCTACCGCGTCACCGTATACGGCTACCGGGTGCTCGACTTTTCCAGCGCGGGCAGCCCCACCTTCCTGCTGACGCCCCGGGGCGGCGACATGCATGCGGTCAAGCTCCTGCAACTGTCCGAGGCGGCGGAGGCTTCGGCCACGGAAACCTATTTGCAGCTTCCCAGCGAGGGCGTGGCGGGCTTTCTCATGAACGGGTCCCTCGTTGTGGTATCGCGCGAGCGGATGTTTACCTACACGCTGCGCGGCAAGCTCTCCGATACGGCCGTGTTCGAGCTGCCCGTGGACAATGCGTACAAGCTCTCTGAAACCATGCTGCTGCTGGAGAGCAACGGCCTGTACTACACCGCTTCCATCAAGTAACGGCAAAGATTGCGGCCGGCGTTTTCCTGTATATGTGGTATGAAAGCGCCGCTTTGTGGCTATCATGGCCTTAGAGAGAGGAAAGGAGGAATCCGCGTGAACGTTGTGGACATTGCAATCGTGCTCATCCTGGCGATTGCGGTGCTCGGCGGCTATTACCGCGGCTTTGTGGATACGGCGCTGGGCCTTGCGGCAACGGTGCTTTCCTATCTGCTGGGTATGGCCGGGATCCCGCTGGTTTCCGGCGCGATCAAGGGACATGAGACGCTTTACGGCATGCTCCAGTATTATACCGAGGGCGCGGAATATGTGGCCGTCACCGATGTGGAGCTGACGCGCACGCCCATCGGCCAGATTTCCCGGGAGCAGCTGGAAACCATCATTCAAAACGCGGATATGCCGCTGCCCATGGGCGCGCGGGTAACGCGGAACATCGCGGCGGAGGCCTTCAGCGGCCAGGGCGTGACCACGCTGGGCGATTATTTCAACCTCACCATCATCTCGGTGGTCATCAACATTGCGTCCCTGCTGATCGTGTTTCTCATTGCGCGGATCGTTTTCGGTGTCATCATTCGCGGCGTGGAATATGGGCGCGGCGGCTATCCCGTGCTGGCCCGGGGCGACGGCCTGATCGGCGCGGGCGTAGGCCTGCTGCAGGGCGTGCTCATCCTGTTTGCCATCTTTTTGCTGCTGCCCGTGGCGCTGACGGTGCTGCCCAAGCTGTATGCGTTTATCGAGGAATCCTTTTTCGGAGAATTCTTTTATCGGGCCAACTTCTTCATCAGCCTGATCCCCGGGACCTGACCCGGAGAGAAAACCAACCTGATTCAAGCGATGCTGCGCGCGGCCTCCGGCGAATCTTTCGGAGCGCCGCGCCTGCTTCGCATTTGGAGGGACGCCGGGCCTGCCTGCCGCTCGGAGGCCGGAGCCGCCGGGACAGAAGGAAGGACCCGCGCCGGAGCCCCCTCCTGCGGAGGTCCGTTTTACGGGAGAATTTGCTGCGGGCGGCGGGGTTCAATCGCAGACCGCATGGGAAAAGACGAAAATGCTGTCTTGCTGCGGAAGCGTTTCCGGCGTAATCCGGCAGACAGAATCGTTCAGGCGGCGGACAGAGCGGCGCCCGGCGGCCTGAAGCAGCGCATCCACGCCGTCCAGACGGAAGGCAAGCGCGTCGGTCTGATAGTGCATGGGGATGAGCACGCGGGGCCGCAGAGCCTCCGCTACAGCCAGCGCGGCCCGGGCGTCAATGGTGTAGGTGCCGCCGACGGGACAGAGCAGAACGTCCACCGGGCCGATGCGGGCGACGGTTTCCCCGGGCAGCCGGTGCCCAAGATCGCCAAGGTGCGCCACGCGCAGGCCGTCGCCCTCGATCAGGAAGATCAGGTTGCCGCCCCGCTCCGCGCCGCCGTTGCCGTCGTGGAAGGAGGGAATGCCGGTGATGCGCAGGTCCCCCTGCACAGAAACGCCCTCCGCGCTCAACCGTTTCGGCGTTCCGCTGGCCGCCGCAAAGTAGTTGTGGTCATAGTGCGCATGGCTGCTGGTGACGATATCGCAGGCGATGTCGTGCAGCCGGTAGCCTGTGGACGGCGCGCAGGGGTCGGTGAGAATCCGCGTCCCGTTGGAGGCGGTCAGGAGGAAGCAGGAGTGGCCGTACCATTTGAATTGCATGCGTCGGTGGAGCTCCTTTCTGTAAAATTGCCGTAGAGGAGGCGGCAGGCTGCGTCCGCAACGCCGCCGCACCGGCGCAGCAGCGCCTGACGCTCCGGGGGCGGCAGAGGATATGCCATGGCCAGGAGCGCCTGCTCCGCTGCGGCGCGCCGGGCGTCTGTGGGACGCTCTGCGGCAGAGAGGCAGAGAAGCAGCGCGCGCTGTACGGAGGGGAAGGCGGGACAGCCGCAGGCGGGATAGCGGGAGAGCATGCGCATGCGATGGTACGCATAGCTGTCGCAGAAGGTCGCGGGGGGAGCGTCGCGAAGGATTCTCGCAAGGGCGGCGTCATAAAAGCGGTCGTGCAGCGTAAACAGCAGCCAGCCGTTCTTTGCCCGCACCTGCGCAAGGAGCGGCGCGCCCAGAACGGCGGGAAAGCGGCCGGTATGCAGCGAGAGGGACGCGGCCCAGCGAGAGGCGTCGGCGGACAGCGCAAGGGCGCGCGGGCTGGCTGCGTCCGCGCCGCGCGCGGGCAGACGGATGTCCTCCTCCGCCATGCGAATGCCGAGGACGTCGCCCACTCCGGCCGCCAGTGCACGCCGGACCTGTGCCAATACTGCGCTTGCCATACCATAAGAATAGAGGAAAGCACCGCCGCCGTCAACCGCGCCTTTGGATTTTGGGCGAAAATGAGGCGGGGGATTTTCCCTGCGCCGCCAAGTATGGTATAATGTCCTTAACCGCTCCGGCGGAAATTCTTTCGGGAGCATATCATGGGAAAGAAACAGCTTCGCTATTCCCTGACGCTGCGCATCTATGGCGAGGAAAAGTGCTTTGGCCCCGGCATCGCCGAGCTGCTCGAGCGCGTGGACGAGGTCCGGTCCCTGCGAAAGGCCACCATCTCCATGGAGATGGCCTACAGCAAGGCCTGGCGTATCATCAAAACCGCGGAGGAAAGCCTGGGCTTTCCGCTGCTCCGGTCCACCACCGGCGGACGGGGCGGCGGCGGCGCGGAGCTGACGCCCGAGGCGCAGGACTTTTTGCAGCGGTTTCGCAGGTTTGAGGAGGCGGTGCGCGGGTATGCGGACGAGGCCTTTTTGGAGATTATCGGTTAATACGGAGGCACGGGAACGATGAAATTTATGAAGATGCACGGCCTGGGGAACGATTTTCTTGTCATCGACGGGCGCGTGCCGGAAAGCGTCGATTACAGTGCGCTGGCGAAACGGGCCTGCGAGCGGCATACGGGCGTGGGTGCGGACGGCATTCTGGTGGTGGAGGACAGCGACGCGGCGGACATCCGCATGCGCATCATCAACAGCGACGGCAGCGAGGCAGAGATGTGCGGCAACGGCATCCGCTGCTTTGCAAAATATGTCTACGAGCAGGGCATCGTGAAGGGGACGGAGCTGACGGTGGAGACGCTGGCGGGCATCATGCGGCCAACGCTCATCGTCCGCAACGGCGTGGTGGAGCAGGTGCGCGTGGATATGGGGCAGCCCTTCCTCGAGTGCAGCCAGATCCCCGTTGTGGGCGAGGGCCGCTGCATTGGCAGGACGCTGGAGGTGCTGGGGCAGACCGTGGAGTATACCAGCGTGCTTGTGGGCGTGCCGCATACGATCATATTCGTTGACGATCCCGGCGCGGTGGATATCGACGCGCTGGGCAGCGCAATCGAGCATGCGCCGGTTTTTCCGCGGCGCACCAACGTCAACTTTGCGCATGTGATTGACAGGAATACCGTGGAGATGCGGACCTGGGAGCGCGGCTGCGGGCGCACGCTCTGCTGCGGGACCGGCGCGTCCAGCACGGCGGTGGCCTGCGTGCTCAACGGGAAAACCGGCCGCAGCGTGGACATCCGCATTGCGCTCGGCACGCTGCATATCGACTGGGCGGAGGACGACCATGTCTATATGACGGGTCCTGCGGCGGCAGTCTGCGTGGGCGAGCTGCTGGACTGACGGAAAAGCCCGCAAAAGCTCCTGCCACCCCCCAAAAAAACTTCGCAGGATTATGGCTAGGAAGGAAATCGTTGGGAGAGCGATACTGTAAAGGGCGCATCGGACGGTGATGGGAGGCTCTTCGATGCACAGCCAGCTGTGCATCGAAGTCGGCAAGGGAGTAGAAGCGACGGGAGTCGTAGAAGCGACGCTGATCCTCACGGTGGCTATGCTCTACCTTGCCGTTGTGGCGGGGCGTGTAGGGGCGAATCAGCTTGTGCCGAATGCCCAGCTCTGCGGCGGTCCTCTCAAAGAGCGTAATGTGCTCTCGCATGGATTGGGAAAAGCGGTTGGTGAACTCAAACCCGTTGTCAGTCTGGACACATTCAACGGTGAAGCCATGCTTTTTGAAGAAGGCGTATGCCTTCTTCAAAAAGTCTGCCGACGAACAGGTGCTTTGCTCATCG
>SFNQ01000051.1 GCA_004554165.1 Clostridiales bacterium
GCAACTCTGCCCTGATGCTGGTCTGTGCCAGGCTGCGCCATGTGGCCGGCACCCAGTGTGGCAATAAGAAGTACATGAATATGAAGCGCTTGGAGACGGCTCTGGAAGACGTCTCTATTGCTGGTTGACCTCATTCAGCCAGAGTCTGCAAACCAATTTGCGCATAACTCTTGACGGTACCGAGTCATCTCGCACACGAATTACCCATCTCGCACACGATTACCCCCATCTCGTACACGAATTACCCCCATCTCGCACACGATTTCAGAGTCGGTCGATATGGGTTTTTTGCTGTAAATGGTCGAAAAACGGCAGGATGAGCATGAATGAAGAGACAGCTCAAACAGGTATTCGTGTGCGAGAAGCCGAAAAAGCCCACGGTATAAGGACTTTTTCGAAGGGGAGGGGTGTAAAAAAGAAGGGCCCTAATTGTATCCAAATTAGAGTCCTTCTATGGTGCCGGTGGTGGGACTCGAACCCACACGTTGTCGCCAACAACGGATTTTGAATCCGTCACGTCTGCCAATTCCATCACACCGGCGTACCTTCAATCCCCCAGAACAAATCTCGGAAAACGGAGGGATGTTAGGAGGGATATAGAAGCAAAATCGGATATTCGATTGTCAAAAATGCCCTAAATGCGGGCGGTTTGCCGAATGTCACGGGGGATGGCGAAGTAGATTTTGAGTCCGCCACGTCTGCCAATTCCATCACTTCGGCCGATACATGTTTACTTTAGCATACCCGGCTGCGGATTGCAAGCGCTTCGTTCAATCGATCGGCGGCAGGCCGAAAAACTCCCGCATCTCAAAGAAGCGCTGGTGCTTGCGCCAGCCGTTGCCGGTGGCGCTCCAGGCGCCGTAATCAAAGGTGCAGTTGGGCAGCGCTTCGGCCGCGGCCTCCTTCTGCCCCTCGGCCAGCGGATTGCGCGAGGCCCATAAGCGCTCCAGCTGCGGGTTTGTAAACAGCGGAGAAAGATCTGTTATCTCATTGTTGCTGATGTTGACGTCCAGCAGCTTTTTCTTGTTGGCCAGCGGCGTCAAATCCGTAATATCATTGGCAAACAGCTCCACATACTCCAGCTCCTCCATTCCGGCCAGCGGAGAAAGATCCTCCACGCCGCAGCCGGCGAGAATCAGGTAGCGCAGCTTTTTGAGCGGCTCCAGCATGCCGATGTCGTCCACCCGGTTGTGCCCGAGATCCAGCGCCTCAAGGTCGGTGCAGTAGCGGAGCGCGTCCGCCGCCTCGGAGGTGAGCTGCTTGCGCGGGTTGGCCTTGAGCTTGGTGGTAAAGCTGGTGGCGTCCGTGCGGATGGCATAGGTAAAGTTGCCCCGCAGATAGACCATCCAGACGATGCGGATGTCCGGATAGGCCCGGTTCAGCGCGTCCATCTCCTCGTTGGAGGGACCGCAGGCGCACATGTCCACATAATTGAGATCGGCAAAGAACCCCACCGCCTCGGTAAACTCCGTCAAATCCCGAATCCTGATTCCCCGCAGATCCATCTGCTGGATGTCGCTTTCAAAGGCCCTTCCATACAGCGTGACCGTCCAGAGAAACCGCAGCTCTGGCAGCGCGCCGTACAGCGCGGTCATCTCCTCGCGGGAAAGGCCGGTATCGTGCAGATCCACGGTTTGCAGTGCGGGAAAGCGGGCCAGCAGCGCCGACAGCTCTCCGACGCCGGGCAGGGTCTGGCCGGACAGGTTCAGGCTCTCCTGCGCGCTGTCGTAATCTCTGCTGCCGATCCGAATTGTGCGGCGGATGTCCAGCCCGGGATGGGCCGCGGCAACGGCGTCCGTCTGTTCGAGAGAGAGTCCCGTATCCCGCAGATCCAGCATTTCCAGCGCCGGCAGCGCGGCAAGCGCGGCGGAAAGCCCATCCACATCGGAAATCGCAACGCCGGAGAGATCCAGCGCTGTATCGGTGTTCAGCGCCGTCCTGCCATACAGCGTGACGGACCAGAGAAAATCACAGCCGGGCATGCGCTCCGACAGCGCCAGCATTTCGGCATAGCAGACGCTGCCGCGCAGGTCGGCGGTTTCGAGCTGCGGAAAGAGCAGCAGTTTTTCCACCTCCACAGCGTCCAGATTGGGCAGGGTCAGGCTTGTGCTGTCCGAAGAATACGAAGCGCCGCCGATGGGCACGGACCAGAGCAGCTCGCAGCCGGCGGGCAAGAGCGCGCGCAGGCGCTCCGCTTCCTCCTGCTCCAGCGCGGCTCCTCGCAAATCCAGCAGAGCAAGGCGCGAAAAACGCGGAAGCGCCTGGCTCCACTCCGCCTGCCAGTCGTCAGGCGCCAGCGTCTCCAGGGACACGCTGTACCAGGCGCCGCCCAGACGGACATGGCGGCAGAGCAGCAGCGCGGCCGCGGCAAGGAGGCAGCAGAACAAAAGCGCAAGCCCAAGCCAGAGTTTTCGCCTCGCGCGGGGCTTTTCATGTTCTCTCCGGGGCGTCTGTGACAAATCGGATGCCGGCATGGCGGTTTAGCCCTCCGTGGGAATGGGCGACCAGTCGGTCACCTTCATTTTTTTTTGCAGGATGCGCAGCACGCTCTCGTTGATGCGATCCATCGAAAGCGTACCGTTTTCCGCGGCCTCGGTGAGCGCGGTCATAATCCGCTGCTGCAAATCGCTGCGGGGGCCGCAGAGGATCAGGTCGCCGCCGGCGAGTAGAAAGCGCACCGCAGCGTCGCCCACGTCATAGCGGGTGGTCAGGCCGCCCATGCGGAAATCATCGCTCATAACCACGCCGGAAAAGCCCAGCTCGTCGCGAAGAAGGTCCGTAATGATCCGCTCCGACATGGAGGCGATGTGCTCGCCGTCCAGCTGCGAATACAGAATATGCGCCACAAGTACGGCGTCCACGCCCGCCTCCACGCCAGCGCGGAAGGGGATCAGCTCATAGCGCTCCAGCTCATCCAGCGATTTGGTAATCACCGGCGTAGTCGCGTGGGTATCCTCGGTGGTTCCGCCGTGGCCGGGGAAGTGCTTGGCCGTGGAAAGGCAGGCCGCGTCGTTCAGGCCGGCAATGATGGACCTGCCCATGTCCGCGGCAATCTGGGCGTCGCTGCTGATGATGCGCGTGGTCAAAAAGGTCTGCATGGGGTCCTGGGATACGTCGAGCACCGGCGCCAGATTCATGTTGATGCCTATGCCGCGCAGCGCAACGCCCACATCATAAAACTGCCTGTAGGCCAGATCGCTGTCGTTTTTCTTCCCGATGGTGTTGGCGGAAACCGGCGCAGAGGGCCACTTGAAGCGCTGCACACGGCCGCCCTCGATATCGATGCTGATCAGGAAGGGAATTCCCGTGGGATTCAGCCGGGAAAGCCGCTCCGTAAGCTGCTGCGCCTCCCAAAAGCCGCCGTCCTCCGCCGTGCGGTTGACATTGGCGCCATAGAGCACAATGTTGCCGATATGGTAGCGCTCGAGCATGGAGACGAACTCGTCGCCCGGTTCGGTCACGCCCGAAAAGCCGAACATGACCAGCTGTCCCAGCTTGTCCTCCAGCGGCATGCCCTCGATATAGGCGCGCAGGTAATCCTCCTCGCTCATGGGCGCGGCAGAGGGCGGCGGCGAGGGCGAGAGCACGGGCGTGGCCTCCGCCTGTACGGGCATGTCGGTGACCGCGGCAACAGGATGTTGCTCCTGCGCGGGCGACGGCGCGGGCGGAGAGACGGCCCGGACGATCAGCAGGACGCCGGCCAGCAGCGCCGCAAAAACGGCCAGCGTAAGCAGTATCCATTTTAATGACTTTTCCAGCAAAAGGCAATTCCGTCCTTTTTTTCAGTCTAGTGCTATTCTCAGTGTACCGGGTATAGCACGGTCTTTTCAAGACAAAAATCATGTTGGCCGGCCGCAGAAGGTATTTTATCCCCGTACACTCCGGGTATTAGTATTATATGTAATAATCCCGCTTTTTTCAACCTTATGGCCAATGCAGACAAAAAAGGACTTGCAAGACGGCGCAAACTAATGTAAAATAGCTTTATGTTCGGGGATGTAGCCCAGCTGGTCAGAGCGCTTCGCTCACATCGAAGAGGTCGGGGGTTCGAGCCCCTCCATCCCCACCACGAAAAGGCCCTGTTTGTCGGATAGACAAATAAGGCCTTTTTCAAACCAAGCGTGTCCCGCGCCATGGGATGCGCTTCGCGCGTGAAGTGCCGCGCAGCATCGTGAAACGCCGGTGGGCGCTGGCGGTACAATCCATTCCACTTTGTGGGGAAACACAATACTTCACAGCGGCAAACCTGACTTAGTATATGAAAGCCCGGAAACCTCACTCAGGATAGCCCCTGCTTTGTTGACAGGGTAAAACAAAATGTCACAATTTCGGTTTGTTTCAAGAGCGCCAATAGAAAAAGGCTGGTCGGCAGATAAAAAATAGTAGAATTTTTCTCTCTGCCGCAAGATGATTTTAGGTCGGTTGAGGGATTAGAAAACGCCGGAAACCCGCATAAACTCTATGTTTTTGC
>SFNQ01000031.1 GCA_004554165.1 Clostridiales bacterium
TGTTCAGATCGACGTTAAGGTGGTTCCCCGCCGCTGTATTGCCGCCCCGGAACTCCGTCTGTTCCAGTACACCGCCATTGACGAGTTCTCAAGGCTGCGTTATCTGGCGGCCTACGATGAGCAAAGTACCTGTTCGTCGGCAGACTTTTTGAAGAAGGCATACGCCTTCTTCAAAAGGCATGGCTTCACCGTCGAATGTGTCCAGACTGACAACGGGTTTGAGTTTACCAATCGCTTTGCACAGTCCAACCGTGAACTGGTCACGCTCTTTGAGAGGACCGCCTCAGAGCTGGGCATTCGGCACAAGCTGATTCGTCCCTACACGCCCCGCCACAACGGCAAGGTGGAGCGTAGCCACAGGGAGGATCAGCACCGCTTCTACGACTCCCATCGCTTCTACTCCCTTGCCGACTTCGATGCTCAGCTCACTGTGTATCGAAGAGCCTCCAATCACCGTCCTATGCGCCCTTTACTGTATAGCTCTCCCAACGATTTCCTTCATAGCTATACTGTCCAACATGTTTGACAAACCTACACGATTCACCGCCACGGGAGGTGCTGGATGCCGGACTTCCGGAGTTTATTCGCTATCCCGCAATGGAAATGCCTACCGTAACGATCAACGGCGAGGCTTATATCGGTACGCTGAGCATTCCAACGCTGAATCTGGAATTGCCGGTGATCAGCCAATGGAGCTATCCGGGATTGAAACTCGCCCCTTGCCGCTATTGGGGAAGCGCCTGCCAGGAAAACCTCATCATTGCCGTGCATAATTGTAAGGCCCATTTTGGCCGCATCAAGAGTCTTGAGATTGGCGCTCCCGTTGCTTTTCCCGATGTGGATGGAAATCGCTTTCGCTACGTTGTGGAAGAAATCGAAACGCTTTCCGCTACAGCCAGAGAGGAAATGCAGGCTGGCGGCTGGCCCTTAACGCTGTTCACCTGTACGCCCGGCGGGCAGAGCCGAATTGCTGTACGCTGCCGGATTGCCGCCAGCACGCCATACGCGGAACAAAGTTTCGGGACGGCAATGTTCTCCGGAAAAAAGCCGGGTTGTTTCGGAATGCCGCGCGCAACAGCGCTCTCCGTTTTGCCCGCTGGCATATTCCTGTTCGCAGGGCGAAAAAGCCTGCCTCCGGCGCTGTTTTCTGTCCAGCCACAAAACGGCGTTTCTTCCAGACTTCGCAGGTCTTGGCCAACGGCCGGGCGCCGGCGGTTTTTGGATGCTTCCGGCCATGGCAGGCCGATTCGTCCAGCCCCCGGTTCACCCGGAAACCGTTACACGGCATTGAAAACGAATTGTAAATTCCAGCCATTCTCCGGAAATCTTTCTTGATATCCTGAGAAAACTCAGCAATAATAAGTAAAGACTTTTTTCCGGAGGAACCCGAAGCCATGATTCTGCTGAAAAACGGTATTGTACATACGATGGAAAGCGCGCCCTTTACCGGCGACGTGTTGATCGACGGAGCTTCCATTCTTGCTGTGGCAGCGCGGCTTGACGCGCCCGACGCGGAACGCATTGACGCAAGCGGCTGCCATGTCATCCCCGGTATCATCGACGCGCACTGCCACATCGGCATGTGGGAGGACGGCATGGGCGAAGAAGGGGCGGACGGCAACGAGTGCTCCGATCCCATCACGCCGCAGATGCGCGCCATCGACGGTCTCAATCCCTTCGATCCCTGCTTTGACGAGGCCGTGGCGGCGGGCATTACGACCGTGGTTACAGGCCCGGGCTCCGCCAACGTCATCGGCGGCCAGTTCGCCGCGCTGAAAACCCACGGCCGTACCATTGAGGAACGTCTGATTCAGGCGCCCATCGCCATGAAAGCCGCCGTGGGTGAAAACCCGAAGCGCGTTTACGGCGATCAGAAGGCGACGCCCTATACCCGAATGGCCATTGCCGCGCTGTTTCGTAAAGCGTTGACCGATGCGCAGGAGTACCAGACTGCGCTGGACGAGGCCTCCAGGGATCCCGGCAAAAAGCCCGAGCGGGATCTTGCGCTGGAGGCGCTGCTGCCCGTGCTCAAGGGCGAGCTGCTGATGAAAATCCACGCCCACCGTGCCGACGATATTCTGACCGCGCTGCGGCTTGCCCGGGAATTCAACCTTAAAATTTCCATCGAGCACTGTACGGAGGGACACCTGATTGCGGACGTGCTGAAGGAACAGACGGATGCGCTTTGCGCTGGCGTCATCCTCGGCCCCCTGCTCTCCGACCGCGCGAAGATCGAGCTGCGAAACCTCTCCTACCGCGCGCCAAAAACGCTGTTTGACGCGGGCGTCGAGTTTGCGCTCATGACGGACCATCCGGTGATTCCCATTCAGTATCTGCCGGTCTGCGCCGGGCTGATGGTCCGCGAGGGGCTGGACGAGGAGACCGCGCTCGCCTGCATTACGAAAAACGCGGCCAGAGTCGTCGGCCTTTCGGAGCGGATTGGCCGCATTGCGCCGGGATGCGACGCTGACATCGCCATATACAGCGGCCATCCCTTCGACTATCGGGCCCGCTGTATTACGACCATCATCAACGGCCGCGTTGTATACTCCAAAAAGGCCTGAGCGCCAATCGATTGAAGGGGGGGGACTGGCGCCATGCTGCGTGCAACCAATACGGAAATTCAACTGAACCGCATCGCGCACAATATTGCCGAGATCAAAACCCGACTGCGGCCGGAAACGAAGTATCTGGCCGTGGTCAAGGCCAACGCCTATGGGCACGGCATCGAAGAGGTGGCCCGCTTTGTGCAGCGCAACGGGGCGGATTATCTGGGCGTGGCCATTGCCGAGGAGGGCGCGCGCCTTCGCATGGCGGGCATTACGATTCCCATTCTGATTCTCGGCGCGTCCATGGATACGCACCTGGAATGCATTGTGGAGAACGATCTGATTCCCACCGTGTTTTCTTCGCATACGCTGTTGCAGCTGCAGTCCGCCGCCGCGCGTCTTGGGCGGCTCTGCCGCTTTCATTTCAAGATCGATACCGGCATGAACCGCATCGGCTTTACGCATACGGAGGACTTCAGGGAAGCGCTTTCCCTGCTTCAGGACTGCCCAAATCTCCGGCTTGACGGCATGTTTACGCACTTTGCGGTTTCGGAGCTGCCGGATCACAGCTTTACGCTCCAGCAGGGCGCACGCTTTCGGGAATATGTGGCGCTTGCCCATGCGGCGGGCTATCATCCCCTGCTGCATGCGGCCAACAGCGGCGCTGCGCTGGGGATTCCGGAACTGCAATTTGATATGGTGCGCGGCGGCATCGCCATGTACGGTTATCACCCCAGTGGATATCCCGTGGACGGGGTTGACCTGTTGCCTGCGCTGAGCTGGAAAACCAACATTGTAAACATCAAGACCATCCGACCGGGGGAAAGCGTCAGCTATGGCCGCCGCTTTATCGCCGAGAAGGAAACCCGCGTCGCCACCCTGCCGGTCGGCTATGGCGACGGCTATAAACGCAGCATGAGCGGGCGCGCGGAGGTTCTGATTCACGGCAGGCGTGCGCCGCTCGTGGGCACGGTATGCATGGATCAGGTCATGTGCGATGTTACCGGGATTCCCGACGCCGCCATTGGCGACGAAGTGGTGCTGCTGGGCTCGCAGGGCGCGGAAACGATCAGCGCCGACGAGATTGCGGGCTGGGCCGATACGATCAGCTATGAAATACTACTCAGCATCAGCGATCGGGTGCCGCGGATCTATCTGAGATAACTGGCCGATCGTCTCGCGGATTGCCAGCGTCACATCGCTTGCCATGAGCATGCGGTTGCCCAGAATTTTATAGGCGGTATCAGCGGATGCGCCGAGCAGAAATGCCCCGGCGCATGCTGCGTTCATGGGCGAAAGTCCCTGCGCCAGCAGCGCCGTGATGATACCGGTGAGCGTATCGCCGCTGCCGCCCTTGGCAAGGCCGGGATTGCCGGCAAGGCTGAACACCACGCGCCGCCCGTCCGAAATACAGGTGCTTGCGCCCTTGAGCAGCACGACGCACTGCCATTCCTTCGCCGCTGCAAGGGCAATCCCCGCAGGGTCATGCTGTATCTCAGAAGCCGCCGTTCCCATGAGGCGCGCCATCTCACCGGGGTGCGGCGTGAGAATGACCTCCCTGTGCAGGCTGCGCAGCAGCTCCCGCGACCGCGACAGGGCGTTCAATCCGTCGGCGTCGATCACCAGCGGAATGTGGGAAGCGATTGCCCGCTGAAGGAGCGAGATGTCTGCAAGCTGGCCCATACCGCTGCCAAAGCCAATCGCCTGCTGTCCGCCGATCAATGCCGCCGCCGCGCAGCAGCTTTCCGCATCCCAGGCCCCGCCCCGCCCCACCGGCACGCACATGGCCTCCGGCAAGACGGAAAAGGCCGGCTTGACGCTCGCCGGAACGACCACCCGCAGCAGGCCGCAGCCCGCGCGGAGCGCCGCCGCGGCGCAGAGCAGCGCGGCGCCGGTATACTCCGCGCAGCCGGCGAGCAACAGCGCGCGGCCGTTTTTCCCCTTGTGGCTGTCCAGCGGACGGGGCGGCAGCAGTGCGGCAATGTCATCGGCCTGCTGCAAGGCGAACGGGGTTGCAACGGGCGCGTCCTCCTCTGCAATCCTGTGCAGGGTCGTCCGCCCCGCATATCCCCGGCCGGGAAAGAGCAGCAGGCCCGGCTTGTAATTCTGGAAGGTTATGGTTTCTTCCGCGCGGATGGCGCAGCCCTGCACACTGCCGTCCCGGCCATCGATACCGGAGGGGATATCCACCGCGATTACATAAGCGCCGCTGGCATTCACCGTCTCTATGGCCTGCGCCGCCTGCCCGGTAACCGGCCTGCAAAGCCCGGTGCCAAACAGCGCGTCAACGACAATACTGCCCGAAAGCGCCGCCTTCGCTTCCTCCCAGGGGAGGAAGTTGCAACCCGACGCCTTTGCCGCGGCAAGGCTTGCGGCCGCGTCGCCGCGCAGTTTTTCCTCCGCTGCAAGGAGCACGCCGCAGGCCTCGTATCCCGCCAGATGCAGCAGGCGCAGCAGCACAAGTCCGTCGCCGCCGTTGTTGCCGCTTCCACAGAGGATCAGGATGCGGCGTCTTCCCTCTCCTTCGCATTTTTTCGCAACGGCATTGAACACGCCCTGCGCTGCCCGTTCCATAAGCGTTAAACCGGGGATTTTGCACTGCTCGATCAGATACCGGTCCACTGCCCGCATGGCCTCCGGCGTATAGACGTTTTGCATCTCTATCCCTCCAACAGAACCTGCGCTGCGGCAAGCGTCCTCTCGTGCGAAATGCTGACAAAGCTGCGTTTGACGCCAAGCGCCTCCGCCCGCTTCTCCGCGCCCCGGTGAAAGCGGAGCGCAGGCGCGCTTTCTCCATCGCGCAGCACTTCAATGTCCAAAAAGCCAAAGCCGGAAAAGCCCGTCCGCAGCGCCTTTGCGGCGGCCTCCTTTGCGGCGAACATTCCGGCATAGTGCTGCGCCGCATTCCCGCCATGCTCCGCATAGGCCCGCTCGTCTTCGGTGAACACGCGGCGGAGAAAATGGCTGTTTTCCATGGCCTTTTCCATGCGGCTGATCTCTACAAGATCGATCCCCAGCCCAATCGTCATGCTTCGGGATCCTCCGCAGCCTCAAGGTCAATATGCCGCATCGCGCTTTGCACGGTATCATAGGAGAATCCCCGCGACAGCATGCGCTTTGTTATGCGGCGCTCCTGCTCGATGCGCTCATAGGAGCCGTACTGCGCGGCATATTTTTCCGCAACCGCCACGGCGTTTTTCAGCTCCGTTTCATCGGAAATCCTGGCAAGGGCTTCATCAATGATGGGGCGCGGCAGTTCGTGCGCATAGAGCTGCTCGCGGAGGATGCGGCGGCTGACGGGCTTTGTCCGGAGCCGGGAGTCCACAAAATCAGCGGCATACTGCGCATCATTCAGCAGCCCCAGCTCTGTCAGGCGATCCACCACCTGCATGATCTCAAACTCGCCGTACTGCTTTTCGTCCAGATACCGCTCCACCTCCCGCACCGTGCGCGCACGGAATCCCAGATAGGTGAGCGCTGCGTCCATCGGGCTTTTCCCCGGCTTCTTTTCTGTACGCTGTTTACCTTTTTGTCTCATGTCAATACTATAGCACAACCAAAGGGCCCTGTGTTCTGTTTTCATACGGAAGGTTGAAAATTTGTCGGTCCATAGGGAGGTTAAATTACGATGAACAAATTGTAACAAATCCCAATTTGAATGGGAATAAGCTGTGAATTGATGCATAATGAATATACTGCTAGAGTATTCGAAGGGGGTCGCGCCGTGAGAAAGCGTCATCAGGAGCGCAATGTTTTTTTTGAACAGGAGGAAGCGGGGCTTCCCGAGGTCAGCGAACTGGCGCTGGCAGAGGAACCTTTGTTTGAAACGAACAGAAAACCGAAAGTCCATCCGCGCATCATCATCGTCTCCGCGCTGATTCTGGTTTTTCTAATCATCGGCGGCGTCTATCTTTATGTTTCCGAACAGGCGCGCGTTGCAGAGGAACGCGCCTCCATCGCGCTTGCCGAGGAGGAGGCCCTGCGCAGGCAGCAGCAGGAAAACGAAGAAAAATACAATCAGATCATGAATTCCGGCGTTTTTCTGCCGGGAATTACGGTCGAGGGCGTTGATATCGGCGGAATGAGCCGCAGCGAGGCCACCGCAGCATTGCAGGCGCTTCTTGCGGATCGCGCGCCAAAGGGCTCTCTTACGCTCAATTATGGTGAGCAGAGTTTTCAGTTTGACCTCAGCGACATCGCCACATCCAGTAATCTTGAAACGGTTCTGGATGAGGCGCTGCGGCTGGCGCGCTCCGATAATATGGAAGATGCGCTTGCCCGTGCGGAGGAGATTGCCGAAAAGGGCCATGCCTTCACCCTGACCTCTCAATATGATTTTCAGACCGTTGCGCAGCGCGTTGCGGAGCTTTCCTCTCAGATTAACCAGCCGGCGAAAAACGCCTCCATCGGCACGGTGGATACCGTCAACCACACCGTCGTTCTGAGCGACGCCGTGGCGGGCGTTCAGGTAAAGGAGGAGGAACTGGTCGCCGCCATTACCAACGCCATTCTGACCAACAATATGAGCCCCATTACCATTCCCACAGACACCATCCAGCCCACGGTGCTCGGCGAACATCTCAAGATGATCGAGGTCTCTGCCGAGACCAGCTTTAAAGGGAGCACGAGCAACCGGATTTACAACATCAAGAAGGGCGCGGACCTGATCAACGGCAAGGTTCTTGCGCCTGGCGAGGTGTTCTCCACAAACGATGTGCTGGGCGTGCGCACCTATCAGAACGGCTGGAAAGAGGCCAACGCCTATGTGGGCGGAACCACCGACCTGCAGGCGGGCGGCGGCGTTTGCCAGCTATCCTCCACGCTGTACAATGCCGTAGTAAAAGCGGATCTTGAAGTCGTCTACCGCCGCAACCACTCGATGCCGGTTTCCTATATCGGAAAGGGGCTGGACGCCACCATCAATTCTGTCGGCAACATCATCGATTTCAAGTTTGCCAACAATACGGACAGCGATCTGGTGATTTTTGCCTGGACTTCCGGTAAAACCGTGTATTTTAAAATCATCCGTTCGGCCTTCCAAACCACGGAATACGATGAGATCCGGCTGAGCGCGGAGAAGATTTCCACGGTATACCCCACCGGCGAGATGGAGGTCATCTTTGATCCGATGCTGGCCCCCGGCACGGAGGAGATCGACGTTCCCACATCGAACGGCTCCATCTATCAATCCTACAAAAACTATTATAAGAACGGAGAGAAGGTTCGCTCCGAAAAGCTGGCGCAGTCCACCTACCGCGCCTATGCGGGTTCCAAACGCGTTGGGCCGGCATTGGTCACGCCGGATTTGCCCCCCATTTTGACGGAAACGCCCTATCTGCCAGTGGTCACACCGGAACCGGCAACGCCTGTACCAGAGCAGACCCCGGAACCGGTCATCGATCCCGGCACACCGGTCCCCGAAAACCCCGATATCCCGGTTGGCTGAGACGACTGCTGAAATGCGGCGGGAGAAGGAATTCCGTCTCACCGGGATGGCAAGGCGGCAGAGTACCCCGCCCCTTGCCCGGGGCGAGTGATCCAGCGCCTGCGCCACGGGCGCCTGCCAGCACAGCGTACAGGAAAGGCTCGGATTTGTTAAAGCGTAAGTGTAAGACGCCGGCAAGCGTTTTACATTTGCGCTTATTCTTTTGTAGCGAAGGTGCAATTGGTCTGGCATGGCGCCTTTCGTTGGAAAATCCGGCGCAGTCATCGCCCAATTCCAATGCAGCCGCCATCCGTTTCGCTCCGGCTGGATGCTGCCCTGTGACAGGCGAAAGCGTAGATTCCGACCCGCTGTCGCCCTCAATCCTCTTCCCCGTGCTCGCGATCATAGCGCTCACGGAGCATGGCAATCCATTCAAGCCGATCGCCCTCCACGGGAGACTGCTCCGTTCCCATGCAGGCGTTGCAGGTTGAAAAACAGTTTGGGCAGATACACCGGCTCTCCAGCCCACGCTCATCCTGCACCATATAGATTCCGCAGTTTTGGCAGCTGCACCGCATTTGCATCCCCCCTTCTTTTTGCGGTTTGAGTGTAGCACAATGCCCGTGGTTCTGCAACGCAAAATCAAAAAACGCACAAAACGGGACGGCGCCCGATAAAAGACGCCGTCCCGCAATGCTGTAGCAGCAGATCTCCGGCATTACGCTTTTTTCAGCGTAAGCGTGTAATCGCCGCCCTCCTCCGTCACTTCGACGGCATATTTTCTTGCTTTTGCAAAGCGGCTGATATTCTCAACGGAAGCCATGTTATCCACCATAACGGCGACTCCCTCCGGGTTGCTCTGAATCGCTTTCTGGGTGCGCACCACGGGTTCCGGGCAGGCAAGCCCTCTCGCATCGATCTTCATCATACTCAATCCATCCTTTCTCTGTTCAGCAGCCCAACAATTGTGAGCACCACAAAGCCGACGACGACCATGACCATACCGTTGGTCGTGGGTCCATTGGCAGAGGAAGCGAGGCCGAAATTGTGGCAGATGGCAGCGCCGACGATATAGCCGGTTACGGTCACGGCGGAATCCGAGTTGCCCTCGCCCGCGAGAATCAGCTGGCGCAGCGGGCAACCGCCCAGCAGGACGCTGCCCCAACCGACAAGCGCCATGCCAAGGAAGTTCCAAACGCCATCCGTATGCGCCACAGGCTGACCGGCAAAGGCGAGGTTGAACTTTCCAAGGATCAGGTTGCCGATAATGCAAACGACGATGACGGCGATAAAGCCGAAGAGCATGTCGAAATCACGGAACATGATCGCATCGCGGCTGGCGGCAACGGTGCAAAAACGCGTCCGCTGCGCAAGAGCGCCCACAAGAAGACCGGCAATCAGCGAAACAAGAATCGCCGCATGCAGCGCGCCGGGGCCGCCGCCTGCTTCCGTGGCTGCAAAGAGCGAGGGCACCAGCAGGAATACGAGCAGCAGCACAAGCATCATGGCCGGAAATACGCCGCCCTCCGTCAGCGACTGCTGATAGGTACGCTTGAGCGAGAACCCGCCGCGCAGCCAGAGCGTGCCCACGAAGATGCCGGCAACAAAGCCGACGAGACCGACCACGGCGTTCAAATCGCCGCCGCCAATGCGGAGCATCATGCGAAGCGGGCAGCCGAGGAACATAAGCGCGCCGATCATGACAAAGACGGCGATGAGGAATCGCGTCATGGGCGACGAACCGCCACGCGGCTTGAACTCCTTCTTCACGATGGCCATAATCATTGCGCCAAGCACAAGACCGATGATCTCCGGGCGCACATACTGCACCGCTGCCGCGGAATGCAGCTTCGTGGCTCCTGCAATGTCACGCAGAAAACACGCGATACAGAAGCCCATGTTTCCGGGATTGCCCAAAGCGGCAAGTGCAACCGCGACCGCGCCGATAACGGCGCCAACGGCAACAACCGCCCAACTCTTTTTTGTCATATTACCCTCCCTGTGATCCGAATATTTTTGCTGTGGTTACGGAATCATACATATTCTAGCATGGCTAAACGTTATATGCAAGCAAGGATAACGATATTTTTCACAAAAATGAATATTTTTCGACTGTAACTCCGCTCTGGAAATACCCGGCAGCATTCAGAAAAGAAAAAAGGCGCCGTCCTGCGCGGCGCCACAGTATGTCCGGCTAATACGAACCATTCCGACAGATAAGCTCCGGCGCAATCCGATAATCCGCCGTTTCTGTCCATTAACTGCGCATCCGGCAGGCCAGGATGAAAGCGGATCGCCATCGCAGGCAGCGCCGGCTCCCTCTTCTCCAAAATCTGCCGCAGCGCCGCCCTTTTGAACGTCTGCAAAAGCCTGCCGCTCCAGTTCAGCGCAGCAGGATACGCTTTTCTCCCGCCTGCTGCATCACGCCAATCCGCTGCGCGCAGGGCACGGCATCCTTCAGCTCCGCAAAGAGCGCGTCCGCGTCGGCAGGATCCACGGCAATCAACAGGCCGCCTGCCGTCTGTGGATCAAAGAGCGCGTCCTGTACGGCGAGGTCGGTGCTACCCACATCGACCGCCTGCTCCGCAAAGGTTCGGTTTCGGTACATGCCCTCCGGCAGAATACCCATCTCCGCAAGGGTCAGCGCCTCGGGGATAATGGAAATGTTTTCCGTCGCCAGCAGGGCGGTCAGGTCGGACCCCTGCGTCATTTCGTACAGGTGTCCGAGCAGTCCAAAGCCTGTCACGTCGGTACAGGCGTGAACGCGGTATTTGACCATGCAGTCCCGGGCTGCCTTGTTCAGCGTGGTCATGAGCGTATAGGCCAGGGTTCTTCCCTCCTCGCTCAGGAGCTCGGCGCGCTGCGCCGTTGTGAGTATTCCGATGCCGAGGGGCTTGGTCAGAAAAAGAACGTCTCCCTCTCTGGCGCCGCTGTTGGTCAGGATTCTGTCCGGATGTACGAAACCAGTGACGGACAGGCCGTACTTGGGCTCCTCGTCAAAAATGCTGTGTCCCCCGGCAATCAGCGTTCCGGCCTCATAGGCCTTTTCATAGCCGCCCCGGAGCATGGCATGCACGGCCTCCTTCGGCATATCCTTGGGCACGCACATGATGTTCAGCGCCAGTTTCGGCTCGCCGCCCATGGCGTATATATCAGAGAGCGCATTGGTGGCTGCGATCTGGCCAAAAAGATGCGGGTCGTCTGCAATCGGCGGGAAAAAATCCAGCGTCTGCACGATTGCAAGGTCGTCGCTGACCCGATAGACGCAGGCATCGTCGGACTTGTCAAAGCCCACCAGCAGATTTGGATCGGAGCGCACGGGAATATTCTCCAGCAGCTTTGCAAGCACTCCCGCGCCGACCTTTGCGCCGCAGCCGGCACACTTTGCCAGCTTCGTCAGTTTGACATCCTCTTCCATTCAGCTATGCTCCCTTCGATTTGAAATGCAGAATTGCCTCCAGCACGCCGCCGGCAACGCTCAGGGCTTTGTCGGAGATCAGATAGCAGTGCTCCACCTTGCAGCGCGGGTCCACATCGCCGCTCTTCATGCCCTTGTATACGGGCGTTCCATCCGGAAGAATGCCCCGAAGGACGCCGCGAATGCTGCTCACAATGGGACGGTCGTTCACATAAGCGCAGACCTCGCCGGCTTCGACCCGGTCGCCGATTTCATGGACGCAGCGGAACGTCCCGTCGCAGGGCGCGCGCAGCAGCCGTTCCAGCGTGTAGCCGCCAATATCGCCGGGAATCCCGGTGTTTGGAATCGCGCTGCCCTGGTAATAGGCTCGTCCAAGCGTATGCCCTCGCATGGTTTCCACCACCGCGTCGCAGTCGATACCCGCGGTAAAGCCGGGGCCCACCGCAACAACGATGGGCGCATCGCCGCGGGCAGTACCCACATTGCGCTTTGCAAGGATTGCATCCACAATGGCGTCGGGCCGCAGCGCAGCCCTGCACGCCGCCTCCGGATCGGCAAGCACGGCGATTTTACCCTGGGACAGGATGGCTTTTGCCCCCTCCGGGTCGTTGGCACGTTGTGCAGCGACACCCTCGATCACCATTTCCCCGCGCACAATCGCCTCGGAAAAGCAGATGGTCCGGCGGATCGAGGTGGGCTTTTCCAGGTCGGTCATGGCGACGGAACAGCCGCTCTGCACGAGACGAAACGCAATACCGCTTGCAATATCGCCAGCGCCTTTTATCAAAACCAGCATCGTTTCTATCCTTTCTGCAACGATGTAATCAATACCCGCTCCACAAGGGAGGCGTCCAGCAGGCGGGCCACCGCCTCGCCGTCGGCCTGTTGATCCGGCGTGTCCGCCTTGTTGAGCAATACGGCAAAGCGCGTCTGCTCCCGCAATCCCTTGCGCTGACCATTGGGGTGGACAAGTACGGCAGCCACATCCGCAGGCCCTATCCTGTGCGAGGTCATTTTTCCAATCAGCTCCGCATAGCGTTCCGGCCGGAACGCCGCATCGGCCACGGGTTTTCCGATGCCGTCAAGTCCTGCGACGGCAATGACGAGCTTCACACCCTCCGGAATGACCGGCTCATGCTCCGCCGGGGCTTTGAGCGGCAGACGCCGGGCCCCGTCCGCCTCAATAAGCACATAATCGGAAAGCGCAGAAAGCGCCTGTACGCTCATCTGTCCGGCAACCAGCTTTCCGCTCCCGGCTTCCGTCTGCCCCACGCAAACCGTGGAGGAATGCCGGAACGCCGTCTCAATCTCTTTTGCCGAGGTCCCCGCTACCACGGGAATCCCCTCCGGGGAAAAGATATGTGTCGTCGTCGTGACAATCACCCTGCCGCTGCGCGACAGCTCACCCGCAAGCCGGTACATCAGCGTCGTTTTCCCTCCGCCGCCGACAATCGCGGTCAGCCCCTGCGGAACTCCCAGCAGGGCTGCGATGGAATCTGTTCTGTGGCAAAGGACTGGTTCCATGGTCACCTCGTTATTTCAATACGAGAATAGCACGATGTGTGCGGGAAGTCAATTCCTCCTCCGGGAATGGACGCGCACGGCCCGGGAATTTTCCCCCTTCCCTTTCGCGGTTCAATAGGCTTCAATCGCCACATGCTCCACCTTCCCGGCAACATCATCCCCCAGGAAGATGGCCGCAAGCGAGGCAAAATCCTCCGCGCTGTCGCTGACATAATAGCGGCGCTCACCCGGAGCGTCACGCCGCGCGCAAAGCGCATTTTCCATCTCCAGCAGGCGCGCAAGGGCAGCCGCACATTCCCGCCCGGTGTCGATCAGCGTTACGCCGCTTCCCATATAGTCTCCAATGACCGTCTCAAGCAGCGGATAGTGCGTACAGCCCAGCACCAGCGAATCCACGCCTGCGTCCCGAAGCGGCGCAAGATATTCGCTGGTTACCTGCTCCACGACCCTGTCGCCCCGCGCCACGCGGCCATTCTCCACAAGCGGGACGAACAGCGGACAGGCCCTGCTTTCAAGGGCAATATCCGGCCGGAGACGGTGAATCGCGGCCTCATACGCGCCGCTGCGGATGGTGGCGCTTGTGCCGACAACGCCGATTCTGCCGTTCCGCGTCGTGCGCACGGCAGCGGCGGCAGCGGGCTCGACGACGCCCAGAATGGGTATATCATTCTCCTGGGTGAGCAGTTCCAGCGCTGTGGAAGAGATCGTCCCACAGGCAACAACAATGGCCTTCAGATCAAACTGTGTGAGAAAGGCCACATCCTGCCTTGCGTATCTGACCAGGATTTCTTTTGAACGGCCGCCGTAGGGTACGCGTCCGGTATCTCCAAAATAAATGATATCCTCATTCGGTAAAAGCTGAATCAGCTGCCGCACGGCGGTCAGTCCGCCTACGCCGGAATCGAATACCCCGATGGGCCTGTTGTCCATAGCTCTGTCCCCTGTTCTCCGGAAACAGCGGTTTCCCCAGCCTGCTCCGAAGTTTTATTTCCATTGTTTCCTATTGTAGCATAAAACTCTATGCCGTGCGCAGGAAAAACATGCGGACACGGCAATTTCCATCGTTTTGGGGCAGGGACGTCGCAGGTGCTCAGCCCTCGGCTCCGGCAACCCCGCCGGCTTCACCGAGACTCCTGCGGCAGAAAGCAAGCGCGCCCGACCAATTCATCGGGACGCGCTCTGCCTTTTTTCGTATCGTTCAGTTCCCGCCGTTCTGTGCCCCGCTTTCAAGCAGCGACATAAACTCCTCGCCCGTAATGGTCTCCTTTTCGAGCAGATATTTGGCAAGGCGATGCAGCGCATCGGTATCCGCCTTCAGAATTTCCCGGGCTTTGTCATGGGCCTGCTGCACAATGGAAACAACCTCCCGGTCAATGAGGGTCGCGGTTTCCTGCGAGCAGGCAAGCGACGCATCGCCGCCCAGATACTGGTTGGAAACCGTTTCAAGAGCGACCATGCCGAAGCGCTCGCTCATACCATAGCGCGTCACCATGGCGCGGGCAAGGCGGGTCGCCTGCTCGATATCGTTTGACGCGCCAGTGGTCATGGAGCCGAAGATCAGCTCCTCCGCAACGCGTCCGCCGGTCAGCGTAGCAATCTTGTTGAAGGCTTCTTCGCGGCTCATGAGCACCCGCTCGCCCTCCTCCACCTGCATGGTATAGCCAAGCGCGCCGGACGTGCGCGGGACAATCGTGATCTTATGCACCGGCGCGGAATTGGATTGCCGCGCGGCAACCAGAGCATGACCGACCTCGTGGTAGGAAACGATCTCCTTCTCCTTTGGGGAGATGACCGCGCCCTTGCGCTGATATCCCGCGATAACCACCTCCACGCTCTCTTCAAGATCCTCCTGCCGGACCACGCCACGACCAAGGCGCACTGCGCGCAGCGCCGCCTCGTTGACAATATTGGCAAGCTCTGCGCCGGACGCGCCGGAGGTTGCGCGGGCAATGGCGTTGAAATCGACGCCCTCCTCCATGCGCACATTCTTTGCATGCACCCTGAGGATGTCCTCGCGCCCCTTGAGATCGGGCAGCTCAACCGGAATCCGCCGGTCAAAGCGGCCGGGCCGCAACAGCGCTTTATCGAGCGTTTCCGGCCGGTTGGTTGCTGCAAGGATGACCACGCCCTTTTTTCCGTCAAAGCCGTCCATCTCGGTCAGCAGCTGGTTGAGGGTCTGTTCCCGCTCGTCGTTGCCGCCTACGCCGCTGCCATCGCGCTTTTTACCGATGGTATCGATCTCGTCGATGAACACGATGCAGGGCGCTTTCTCCTCCGCCTGCTTAAACAGATCCCGCACCTTTGCCGCGCCCATGCCAACGAACATTTCTACAAATTCGGAGCCGGAAATGGAGAAAAAAGGAACCTTTGCCTCTCCCGCGACGGCCTTTGCAAGCAGGGTTTTTCCTGTACCGGGAGGGCCGACCAGCAGCGCGCCCTTGGGGAGCCTTGCGCCAATGGCGGCATATTTTTCCGGATCGTGCAGGAAGTTGACGATCTCAAGCAGGGCCTCCTTGGCCTCCTCCTGCCCGGCCACATCCGAAAAGGTTTTGCCCGTCTGCGCCTCCACATAGACCTTGGCGTTGGCCTTGCCCAGCGTCAGGGCGTTGCCCATCTGTCCGCCGCCCATCATTTTACTCATCAGCAAACGACCGATTGCACCGAAGATCAGCAGCGGAAGCACCCAGGTCAAAAGGATGCTCAACAGCGGCGAAGTCTGCGTTGGAATCGAAGCGGCGAACGTAACGCCCGCATTGTTCAGACGCTCTGCCAGAGTATCGTCCGGCCAGATGCCGGTCTTATAGATGCGCTCGCGGTCCTTCTCATCCTTTGCAACAAAGGTAATGAGGCCCTCGCTTTCGTTGCGCGCAACCTCCTCCACAACGCCGCTGTCCACCATGGAGAGGAACTCGTTGTAGCCAACCTCAACAACCTGCATTTCCATCAGCGGCGGAAACACCAATGCGTTGAGGAGCATTATGACAATGAAAACAACGATGCAATAGTAAATCAGCGGTTTTCTGGAAGGCTTTTCCTCTTTCATAAGCACTGCTTCTCCCATTATAATTTATATCATTGAGTCTACCGCACTTTTTGCAGGGTTTCAAGCGGCAATTCCGACAAGTTGTCACCTTTTGCAGGATGTTCACAACAGCGCTAAAAAGTACGGTGACTGCTGCGGAGCGTTTCAGGAGCAATGGCTTCTTTCCTCCGTTCTGTGCTATACTGATCAGGACGGTTGCCATGCTGCTGTCGAATTCCTTTTGGAGCCAGTCTGCGCCATGCATTTTGTTACTGCAAAGGGACTGCTGTCCCGCAACAACGGCATGAACATCTACCGGGGCTGCACCCACGGCTGCATCTACTGCGATGCGCGGAGCCGCTGCTATCAGATGGCCCATGCGTTTACCGACGTTGCCGTAAAGCGGAACGCTCCCGAGCTGCTGCGCCACGAGCTGAACCGAAAACGGGCGCGCTGCATGATCGGAACCGGCGCCATGAGCGACCCCTACATGCCGGAGGAGGTAACGCTGGGCCTTACGCGCCAATGTCTTGCGATCATTGCAGAGCGCGGCTTCGGCCTTGCCATCCAGACCAAGTCCGACCGGATTCTGCGCGATCTGCCGCTGCTTCAGAGAATCAACGGCTCAGCCCGCTGCGTCGTTCAGATGACGCTTACCACGCTGGACGATGCGCTCTGCCGCATTGTGGAGCCGAACGTATGTCCCACCTCCCGTCGCGCCGCAGTGCTCCGCATGTTGCGGGATGCCGGCATACCCACCATCGTCTGGCTCTGCCCCCTCCTCCCCTTTCTTAACGATACGGCGGAGAACGTGGGCGGGATTCTCGAGCTTTGTGCGGAGGCGGGCGTGCGCGGCATACTTTCTTTTGGCATGGGACTCACGCTGCGCGAGGGTAACCGCGAATACTATTATGCGCAGCTTGACCGATACTTCCCCGGCCTGCGCGAACGATACGAAAAGACCTACGGCTTCTCCTACCTGCTGCCCAGCCCGAACGCGGAAGTCCTGATGCGTCTGCTCGCCCGTTTTTGCCGCGAACACGGGATGCTGTACCGCGAGGATGAGATCTTTGCCTATCTGCGCCAATTCCCCGCCGCGCCGGGCGGCGCGATTCGCCTGTTTGACATCTGAACCCGCAGCGCAGCAAGCCCCGGGCATTTTCAGCCCGGGGCCCGGCTCGTCGATAAACCTCCCGGAAGTCTCGGGGAAGGCGCAGCCCCGGCGGCCTGGTGCGGCTCCGGCGGCAGGTGCGCCGGAGCCGTAAGCCGCTTATGGAGCAGGGCTTTCTCTGCAAGGGCGGCTGACCGCTCCGCAGGCGCAAGCCCCCCCCTTGGAAAGCTGTGGAATTGGTGAAGTCTTCCTCGCTTTCGACGGACTGCGCTCCGGACATTTTCTCCAGGCGGTCCGTCTAAAACCGCTTTTATTTTGCCGCGCGAATCGGCGTCCTTCGGACAAGCAGCCAGTTGCAGAGGGCCGTCAGCAGGCAGAGGGCCGCCAGCGCACAGAGCAGCGGCAGAATGCCGGAAAAGATGAACCGTACAAACTCCGTCAGCCAATCGGCCCCGGAAAACGCCAAGAGCGGCAGTCCATTGAGCAGCAGAAGCGGAACACCAACGCCGGCAACGATGTTCCATGGCTTTGGCAGGCGGTAAAACAGGAGTGAAATCAGGCTCCCGCCAAGGTGCGCAAGGAGCAGCACAAGAAATCCTGCGGCGGCCGTCAGCAAGTACGCCGCTGTGGATCCGGGCTCCATCTGCCAGAGCTGGACAACAAGGTCATCCGTTATGATGTCAGAAAAGGAGACAGCGCCCGTTATGGCCGTTTCAAGCAACTGAAAGCACTTGCCAACCACCAACAGGATTGCAGCGGTTACCGCAGCGGAAAGCATATTTGCAAGAAACGCCGTACGGCGGCCTGCGCCATGCTGGATCAACGTTCGCAGATCGTCCCGAATGGTACAGATACCGAAAACAAAGATAAAAATCACCGCGGAAAAACCATATGAGCCGAACATCGACACATTCCAGTCTGCCATCAATCCGGCGATCAGGAACAGGACCGTGTAAATCGCAAGATAAACGCCTTCAAAAATGAATACGCCCCGAAGCGAGTCCTTGAAACGGTATGTAAGCGCCGGTTTCAGTCTCATATTACGCATTGGCCTTCTCCTCCGCATTCATTAGATGAATGAAATAGTCCTGTAAATTCACCGCCCCGCGCTCAAGCCCCGCAGGCAGCGGCTCCTCGCCGTCTTCAACCTGCACACAGGCGGTTCTGAGTCCGCCAAGCGTGCTCACGGTCAACACGCTGCGCCCCGCAAGATACCGGTCTACCGCTTCCGCAGGACCCGTTATGGTACAGCATCCGGAAAGCAGCGCATCCTTGCCGCAATCGCGCAGAATTCTGCCGTTGCGAATGATGATCGCATGCTCAATGAGGCCCGCGACCTCGGCGATCAGATGTGTGGAGATGACAACCGTGCA
The DNA here is from genome assembly GCA_004554165.1 of Clostridiales bacterium. Classification (GTDB taxonomy): domain Bacteria; phylum Bacillota; class Clostridia; order Christensenellales; family CAG-138; genus CAG-1024. Next base: position 18,423 of record SFNQ01000031.1, read on the forward strand.
GCCGCCTGCGGCAAACTTCTCGATCAGCTTCTGATAGAACAGGTCGCGGTGCTGCGCATCGAGGCCCAACACGGGCTCGTCGAGCAGCAGATAGGGCGCATTGACCGAAAGGGCCACGATGATCCGAAAGATGCTCGCATAACCCGTGGACAGCGCGGTGATCTTCTTCTTTGTATTCAGGCCAAAAATCTCGGAAAGCTGCAGGGCATTGTCCATTTGAAAGCCCGGGTAGAACAGCGCCGCCGTTTCAAAGGCGCGGCGGACGCGCATATCGTCCGGATAGAGATTGTTTTCGCTCATCAGAAACAGTTTTGACAGAGCGGCATCGTTGTTGCGAACATCCTCCCCGTCCACCGTAACGGCGCCCCGATCCGCAAACAGGCGGTTTGTCATGATGTTCAAAAGCGTACTCTTCCCCGCGCCGTTGTTGCCGAGCAGTCCATAGATTTTTCCCTCCTCAAGCGTCAGGCTGACGTCGTCCAGAGCGAGGGTCGCGCCAAAGCGCTTGGTTACCGACCGTACCTCAATGCTCATCCTCTTCATATCCTCTCTTTGTCATTTCCAGTAGTTCCGCCGCTCCGATTTCCAGACGCTTCGACTCCCGCACGGTTGACAGGACAAAATCCCTGTAGAAGCGCTCCCGCCGCGCTGCGAGAATCCGCTCCCGAGCGCCCGCTGCAACAAACATGCCAACGCCGCGCCGCTTGTACAGATATCCCGCATCCACCAGAAGGTTTACGCCCTTGAGCGCGGTGGCAGGGTTGATCTTGTACGCGACAGAGAATTCCGTGATCGAAGGCACCTGCGTTTCTTCGCCATACGCCCCCGAAAGAATGGCGTCCTCAAGCAGCTCCGCAATCTGAACGAAGATCGGCGTTTCTCCGGTGAAATTCACCATGTTGAGCCTCCTTGCAAATTGGTTAATTACTTGAGTAATTAACTGTGTATCATGCTAACACCAGCCAGAGAAATTGTCAAGTAGTTTTTTGATCCTTTTTCCTTGCCTGCGCAGGGGCTTTGGTACAGAAAACAGCAGGGCCCAAAGGCCCCGCTCATCCTGTCCGACAGCTTTTGCCTGTCGTTTCAATGTGCTGACTCAAATCGCTGTTGCTTTTCCGGGCGATGAAACAGTGCTGCCCGAAGAACAGCCGTCTCTGTCGATATACCGCAATAGAGGAAAATACTTCCGACAATATGGGATAAAACAGGAGGGCGTTCTTTGCCGGAACGGGGGGACACAGCTTCCCTGCGTCGTTTTTTTCATCGATACGATGCGCTTTTATGGGCTTACGCGCTGCTGCGCTTCCGCTTCTTCCTCCGCAGAAAGCGCCTGCATCTGATTGGTGCTCCAGATGGTTTTCACCGCAAAATAGCGATCATGGTTTGCCCAGCCGAGGTTCATGTTGGTGGCCGCAAACTCCAGTTCGGCGGAGGGCAAGGCCAGCCGCAGCTTCTCCTGCTGCACGTCATCCTCCGCCAGGGCGTTGCGAGAAAGCCACAGGCGCTCAAGCTGCGCATTTCCGAGGATTGGCGATGCGTCGCTGATCTCGTTGTAGGACAGATTCAGGTCCAGCAGCGCGGGCAGGTCGGCAAGCGGACGCAGGTCGGCAATCTTGTTCCTGTAGGCTTCCAGATACACAAGGTTTTTGAGGCCCGAAATGGGAGAGAGGTCTGCAATATCGTTTTGTGAAATCACCAGCACGCGTAGATTTACAAGCCCGGAAAGCGGCGAAAGGTCCGTCAGGGCCTGCCGGCTCAGATTGAGCGCCTCAAGCTCCGTGCAATAGCGCAGCGGTTCGATGTCCTCATCCCGCAGCAGGCGGTCGCCGCCGCTGCTGCGGCCATAAAACACCTTTGCATCCGTGCGGAGCGCGTATTTTCCGACGCGCACCACCCAGACAAACCGGGTGTCCGGGAATTGTGCGCAGAGCTGCTCCATCTCGCTGCTTTCAAACCCGTGTGTGGAAACGTCCACCCAGGCTGGGTTCATAAAACACTGCACGACGGTTGCAAGATCCTCAATGCCCTCGAAGTTTACCACGGTAAAGTCCAGCCGCTCATCCGTGCTGCGATACTGGGCCTCTGGAAAATCGACCGTCCAGTAGAAACGGATATCCGGATAAGCAATGTGCAGCGCCGCCTTCTCCCGGTTCGTGAGTGCGCTGCCAACAAGATTCACGTCGGTAAGCGAAGGCAGGCAGGCAAGCTGCGCAGTCAACTTCTCAACGTCAATATCCTCCCGTGCGCCAAGATCCAGCCAGGCATCGGTATTGTCCACTGCCTGCCCGCAGACCGGTACCGTCCAGAGCACCTCGCACTCCGGATGCAGGGTTGCAAAGGCAGAGAGCGCCTCGTAGCACTGGCTGCCACGCGCATCAAGCATTGTGAGCGAAGGAAAATACGCAAGCAGTCCAATATCCTTCTCCGTCAGCGAATCACAGGTCAGCGACTTCAGCGTACAGTCATACAGCGCGCCGCCAAGCGGCACGCTCCACAGAATTTCACAGGAAGGCAGGCCTTCCGAAAGCGCAAGAAATGTTTCCTCCGAAATTTCGTGGCCGCGCAGATCAAGCCGCGTAAGCCCCTGCTGGGAGATCAGCGCATCCAGCGAGGGCAGGGTTTCTCCCCGCAGGTCCAGTTCCACGGTCAGCCGCTGCGGCTGCGCTGCGGTTTCCACGCCGTCCGGCGCGCAGCCCCAGAGCAAACCAAGGCAAGCAACGAGGAGCAGGGCCGGCAGCAGGACCGCATTGGCCATCCCCCGGTTTTTTCCGCTCTTGCTATGTACAGTTTTCCGCTGCATTCCATCTACCTTTCCTGCGGTTTGTTCGCAAATCTTCATACCGGAGTGTTTCGCTACAGTATGGGAAATTCATCGCTACATTATACCACGGGTTACTAGGGAGCAAAAGGGGGGACGAATTCCGAATACGGCAAAACCTGTAGGATTACAATACATCTTGGACAGAGGGGGGAGAAAAAGGGAGAAGGATTTGCACAGATCGGTTATGGTAGGTTTGTCAGAAAACAAAGACCGA
>SFNQ01000011.1 GCA_004554165.1 Clostridiales bacterium
CTTCATGCTTTGTGTTACAGTTGCCACGAGGGATTTGCACTTCCTTTCGGTCTTTGTTTTCTGACAAACCTACCATAACCGATCTGTGCAAATCCTTCTTCCTTTTTCTCCCCCCCTCTGTCCAAGATGTATTGTAATCCTACAACTTGGCCGCACCCATTCGCTTTTCAATGCTTGTATCGTGCGCCATAAAATGCTATAATACAATATCTGCGTGAGAAAGCGGAGGAAAGCATGCGTATTATCGCAGGCAGCGCAAGAGGAAGAAGAATTGAAGCGCCTGAGGGGATGCGTACGCGCCCGACGCTGGATCGCGTCAAAGAGGCGCTGTTCGGCAGCATCCAGTTCGATCTGCCCGGAAGCCTCGTTTTGGATCTGTTTTCCGGCTCCGGAAATCTGGGCTTGGAGGCCGTGTCCCGGGGCGCAAGGCTCGCCGTCCTCAATGACCATGACGCGGCAAGTGTTCGTTGCATCGAAAAGAACGCGAGGGCGGTCGGCCTTTTTGACAGCACGCGCATCATGCAGGCGGACTACCGCGTGGCGATAGAACGTCTTTGCGGGGAGGGGCTGCGGTTCGACATCGTTTTTCTTGACGCGCCCTATCGCGACGGAACCGCACAGGATGCGGCAGAACGGCTCTTCCGGCTGGGCATGATTGCGGACAATGGCTATGTGGTAATCGAACATTCCCTTGATCTGCCGCCGCAGCCGGTTCCCGCCCTTATGCGATGCAAAAAGACAAAGCATTACGGCGATTGCTGCTTTACCATACTGGAGAGAGACGAACCGTCATGAGAATTTGCGTTTACCCGGGCAGTTTTGACCCGTTCACAGAGGGACATCTCGACGTATTGCGCAACGCAGTTTCGCTGTTTGACTGCGTATACGTTGGCGTACTCAACAACGCGGCAAAGCGCGCCACCTTTACGCCAAAGGAGCGGGTGCAGATGATTGAACGGGCCGTTTCGGACGCGGATTTTACAAACGTGAAGGTTGAGAGCTTTGACGGCCTCCTTGTCGATTACGCAACCCGAATCGGCGCATCCTACATTATCCGTGGCCTGCGCGCCATTACGGATTTTGAATATGAGTTCCAGATCGATGCGATCAACCGTCACCTGCAACCCCACATTCAGACGGTCTACTTTATGGCGAACCCCTCGCATTCGTTCCTGAGTTCCAGCACCGTGAAGGAGATCGGCGGTTACGGAGGAAATATACGCGGACTTGTGCCGGATTGCAACATTAAAATGATTACAGAGAGGTTAATGAATCAATGAGCAGCGCACAAACCATGAAGATTTACAGCATCATCTCCCGCATTGAGCAGGAGCTTGAGGAAAGCCCGCGCACGAAATTTGCCGGCGCGACAAACAAGCGTATCGTGGAAATCGACCGCCTGTTCGATTTGCTCAGCGACCTCAAGGTGACCATTCCGGAGGACATCCGCCGCGCCACGGGGATCATCGCCGAGGCCGACAATACCATCCGGGACGCCAAGGAGAACGCGCAGGATATCGTTGATCGGGCGCATCAGGAGGCCGACCAGATTCTCATGCAGGCGCAGCAGAGCGCGCAGAACCTGTACCAGCAGGCGCAGATTGATTTTGAGGCGCGTGTCAGCGACGCCGCGGTGTATAAGGAAGCCCATGCCCGCGCGCAGGAGATTACCGGCGAGGCGGAAACCAATGCAAACGCCATCTATAACGGCGCGCGCAATTATGCAGATGAGATTCTCTGCGACCTGCAGCGCTATATGAGCGAATACCATGAAATGATCGGCGCAAACCGCCGGGAGCTTGGCGTTTCGCCTGCGCCGCAGCAGCCCGCGCCCGTAACGCCGCCGCAGCAGGCCTTTGAGGAGCAGGTGGTTCATCTGGAACAGCCCGCGCCGCAGCCCGCACAGCCCGCGCCGCAGCCCGCTTACCGGCAGCCTGTCTATGAACAGAGCGCGCAGGATGCATACGAGGAGCCGGAAGCCTACGACGAGTATGGCGCATATGACGATTACGACGAGCCGCAGCCCGCGCGCCGCCCGGCGGCAAGGCCGGGCAGAGCAGCCGGCCGCGCCGAGCCGCAGGAAGAGGACGATTATGAATATGAGCAGGAGCAGAAGCCAAAGAAGAAGGGCTTCTTCCAGCGCATGTTTGAGGTTGAGGACGATGGCGATGATTACGACGACGATGACTGGGACGATGACTATGATGACACTCCCTCCAAAAGAAAGAAGTCGCGTCAACGTTGAACAGAGATATGTACAGCCCCGAATCGGTGAGGTTCGGGGCTTTTGACCGGGAAAAACAGGCGGAAGCCTGGCGGGGAAGGCGGGCAGGAGAGATTGGCTGAAGAGTTGCCCTTGCTTGCCGCGGCGCTGTTTGCGTGCGCATCTCGCCGGTACAGTGATTGCCCGCGCTCGGACGCCTTTTTTCCGTTTACTCGAAGTTTTCCTCCAAGTCGCCAGGGCGAGGGGCTGCGTTACGGGGTTTGCGCTGGTCCGTTTACCCTTTGCCGCTTCCCGCGGGTCAGGGCAAGACCGATAAAATAGACTGCGCACAGCGCGGCCGACGACGCCAGCAGGATACTGCCGCCGGAGAGCGCGTTGTCGATGTAATACCCGGCATCCGCCGGGTTCATTGCCGCAACGTTTCCTCCGGCGAAACAGGGGAAAAGCAGATAGCTCAGCGCTGCGGCCAGAACACCGTGCAGGAGCTTTTGCAGCAGATAGGGCTTTGCTGCCGCCGCTGAGAGGAACAGGCGCGATTGCAGGAAAACGCACAGCCCGCCGAAGGAAACCGTAAACGCCGTGAAAGCTACCGCCAGGCGCAGCGGAATATGCAGCGTCGCAATCGCAGCGCAGCCGCCGGAGAATTCAAAGACGCCGTGCAACAGCGCGCGCACGATGTCCGGTTCGATGCCCAGAAGGGAAAGGGGAAGGGAGATCAGTCGCACGATGCCCGCTTCCTCCAGCAGGGCCATGAGCACATAGAACAGCACCATGCAGCCGCCGACCGCAGCCATGATCGACAGGCTCCGCCGTATCATTTCCATTAGCCCATCCCGGTTCTGCACTGCCGGCGCGCTCCCCTTCCGGTGTAGAAAGTCGCGCCTGCGTTGCGCCGGAAGCAGGCAAAGTGCCAGCGCCAGCGCGCTGCCGTAATGCGAGAGCAGCAGCGGCCAGAGGGCGCGGGCATCCCGCAGCATGCCGTGCGACACGACGCTGATGAGAAATACGGGGCTGCAAAGATTGCAGCAGGCGGCAATGGCGTCCATCCCGTACAGCGCGCAAAGCCTTGCGCCGTTGGGAAAGCCGGAGACCGCGCCAAAGAGCATGCAGGGAATGGCGCTGTCCGGCAGGCGCAGAAGTCTGGAAACGGGGCGGGCCAGCGCGGAAAAAAGCGCCAGCAGGCCTGCGCTGTCCGCAAGCGAGATGAAGATTGAAAAGGGGAGCAGCGCAGGGAGAACGCTGTTCCACCAGACGGAAAGCGCTTCCTTTGCCGCCGAGAGACAGGCATCGGAAAAGACAACCAGCCCGATGCAGACGGCAAACAGGAGTAAGGACAGACGGTTTTTCTGCATTGGCAATGCCCCTGATTCAGTGTATAATACATTGCTGCTGTACTACTGTATGGCGCATGTCGTTCAGATTATGCAGGAGGTTGCTATGCCAAAGAAGCTCGGATTGGCCCTGGGCGCGGGCAGTACCAAGGGCCTTGCGCACATCGGTGTGCTTCAAGTGCTGCTGGAAAACGAAATTCCGTTGGACATGATCGCCGGCTGCAGCATGGGCGCGATCATCGGATCGATCTTTGCTGCGGGCAGCGATATCTACATGCTGGAAAAGTACGTCCTGTCCATGAAAATGCGTGAGCATCTGGACCTTGGAAATCCCATCGGCAGCGGCGGACTGATCCGCGGCGGTCGGCTGGAGGAACTGATCCGCATCTTTACGCATGACAAATGCTTTGGCGAAACGCCAATTCCGTTCTACTGTGTCGCGGTGGATGTGGCTTCTGCGGAGCTCCGCGTCTTTGACGAGGGGAAAATCCATCGCGCCGTGCGCGCAAGCATGTCCATCCCGGGCGTATTCACGCCTGTGCAGATCAACGGGCGTACCTATGTGGACGGCGGCGTGATCGAACGTGTCCCCTGCAAGGCGCTCAGGGAGCGCGGCGCGGATGTTGTTGTCGGGGTAGACGTGGGCTACCGCGGCGGTGAGTACGACGTCAGTGGAATGAATGCCTATATGCTGATCAACCGTTCGGTGGATATCATGCAGTGGGAGATTACCAAGCTGCGCGGTGGCGAGGAGGACGTCCTGCTTGTGCCGGAGGTGCTGTATGTCAAAGGACATTTTCAGATGGATCAGGCGCGGGAAGTGATTGCGGAGGGCCGGCGTGTTGCCACGGAGGCTCTGCCGCGAATTCGTGAACTGCTCAAATAAAAAACAGCGCTTATACGATGACCGGGCCGGATGAATCCCGGCGCAGGTCGCTTTCGCTTGCGATGGCAAAGAGATCCGTTGCAAGCGCGTCGGTGCGGAGGTTTTGCTGCGTCAGAGGGGGACATGCGCCGATGTCGGAATGACGGAGAATCAAAGGCGCCACGCGACGCTTGCCGATTTCTGAAAGCAGTCCGCGCGATGCGCCGGAAAAGGCCAGCGCGTGCAGGTAGACGCTGTCGTGCGCGCGTATGGTCGCATAGGCCTGCTCGGCGGTGATTCCGAGCATTGCATTCACGGCAATCCGCTTGCAGCGCGCGAGCGTATAGCGCTTGCTCTTGATTTCCGCGTAGAACGCGTCCAGCGTGACCGCCCGCTTTGCCGCCCGGCTGATCACATTTTCAAAGCCCTCTCCCACATCCGGCAGCGCGGCGATCGCCTCCGGCGGCATTGTCCGGAGGGCATACAGCAGCATGGAAGAAAAATGCCGCTCCGTGATGGGATATTTCCTGTCATACAACAGGGCGCCGCCCACAAAGACGGGCATGGCCTCCAGTACGGCGGTATCGCCGCTGTCCAGCGATTTTCGGATTGCGGTGGCGCTGGAGAGCGTTCCGGAGAGCGTCTGGTCATGATACCCGCTTCCGATGCGCGTGATGGGGAGCGCGCGCACATCCGGCGCGCAGGCGTTCAGTGCGCGCAGGTATTCGAGAGCAAGAATGTTGTTGGGCTTTTCGATCGCGTCCAGCATATCCGGGGACACGCCATAGTCACAGAGCGCGTCCCGACGAGCCCGCGGGTATGCCTTGCCAAAGCTCAGATGCCGGTGCAGCGCCTCGCGAAAACGCGGCGGCTCCGTGATGAGAATTTCCGAAAGCCTCCGCAGCAGCCCAATATCCTGCGCCTCGCAGCCAAAGGCAAGATCCGTAACCACGCCCGTGCCAAGGAGGGTGCGGACGCCGCCCAGGGCAAAGCGTTCCGCGCTTGCGACAGCATATACGCTGGGAAGCTCCAGCACAAGGTCGGCGCCTGCGCGCACCGCCCATTCCGCACGAAGAAACTTGTCGGCACAGGCGGGCTCGCCGCGCTGCGCAAAATTGCCGGACATGACAACGATGCAATAGTCTGCGCCGGAGAGCTGGCGCGCCCGTTCCAGATGATAGATATGACCGTTGTGGAGCGGGTTATATTCCGCGATAATGCCGACAACGCGCATAGGGGCGGCTCCTTCCCGATGATTTCCAAATCAAGTATACCATTATCCCACAAAGTATGGTATAATCCGCTTGAAAAATGTTGGGAGGCATTGCAACCATGTCATTGATGGAGCAAATCAAGCAAAAAGCACAATCCAATGTAAAGCACATCGTTCTGCCGGAGGGAACGGAGGAGCGTACCGTACAGGCTGCCGCTTTGATTGAGAAGCAGCATATTGCAAAGGTTACGCTGCTTGGAAAAGCCGAGGAGATTCAGGCGGTTGCCGCCAGGTTCTCCGTCGATCTGACCGGCATAGGAACCATCGATCCCGAGACGAGCGCGGATCTTCCCCGCTATACGGAGATGTTCTACGAGCTGCGCAGGGAAAAGGGCGTTACCCCGGAGAAGGCGGCCGCTACCATGAAAAACCCCCTGTTCTTTGCCGCCATGATGATTCGGGACGGCAAGGCCGACGGCATGGTTGCAGGCGCGATCAGCACAACGGGCGATACGCTTCGTCCCGGCCTTCAGATCATCAAAATGGCCAAGGGCATCTCGGTGGTTTCCAGCTGCTTTATCATGGAGGTGCCGGATCGGTCCTATGGCGACAATGGCGTACTCATTTTTGGAGACTGCGCGGTGAACCCCTGCCCGACGGCGGAGCAGCTTGCGGCCATCGCCATTTCCTCCGCTGCCACCGGGAAAGCCCTCTGCGGCATCGATCCCCGCGTTGCAATGCTGTCGTTCTCCACCAAGGGCAGCGCCAAACACGAGCTTGTGGACAAGGTCGCGCGGGCAACGGAGCTTGTCAGGGAACAGGCGCCGGAGCTGAACGTGGATGGCGAGCTCCAGGCGGACGCCGCCCTTGTTGAAAAGGTCGGCCGGCTCAAATCGCCCGGCAGCCCTGTTGCTGGCAAGGCCAATGTTCTGATCTTTCCCGATTTGCAGGCGGGCAACATCGGCTACAAGCTGGTGCAGCGCCTTGCCGGCGCCGAGGCCATCGGGCCCATCTGTCAGGGCTTCAAGTACCCCATCAACGATCTGTCCCGCGGCTGCAGTGTCGACGACATCGTGTCCGTGGTTGCAATTACCGCCGTTCAGGCGCAGAATCTGTAAGGAGAAACGACATGACGAATATTCTTGTAATCAATGCGGGAAGCTCCTCGCTCAAGTATCAGCTCATCGATATCGATACCGAATCGGTCATCGCCAAGGGCATCTGTGAGCGCATCGGTATTCCGGGTTCACTGCTCAGCTACAAGCCGGCAGACGGTGAAAAGTTTGAAAAGCAGCAGGACATGAAGGATCATAAGGACGCGATCCAGATGGTGCTTGAGGTGCTGGCGGACAGGGAAATCGGCGTAATTTCCGATATGTCCTCCATCGCAGCGGTGGGCCATCGCGTGCTCCATGGCGGCGAAAAGTATTCCGAGCCCGTACTCATCAACGATGAAGTGCTCGCGGCCATCGAGGAGTGTATTCCGCTGGGCCCCCTGCACAATCCCGCAAATCTTATGGGAATCCGCGGCTGCATGGCCGTCATGCCCGGCGTGCCCATGGTTGCCGTTTTCGATACCGCCTGGGGTCAGTCCATGGCGAAGGCGGCCTATATGTACGGCCTGCCCTATGAAGCCTATGAGAAATTCAAGGTGCGCCGCTACGGCTTCCACGGCACCTCCCACCGCTATGTGACCGGCCGCGCGATTGCGCATCTGGAAAAGACCGGTCTGCCCCGCGAAAAGGCGAGGGTCATTACCTGCCATCTTGGCAACGGCTCCAGCGTCTCCTGCTCGCTGGGCGGCAAGTGCGTAGACACCTCCATGGGCCTGACGCCTCTGGAAGGGCCGCCGATGGGCACGCGCTGCGGCAGCATCGATCCGGCCATTGTGCCCTTCCTCATGGAAAAGCTCGGCCTTACGCCCTCTGAGATGGACACCTATATGAATAAAAAGAGCGGCATGCTGGGCATCTCCGGCGTTTCCAGCGACTTCCGCGATCTCGACGCAGCGTCCCGCTCCGGCAACGAACGCGCGGAACTGGCCCTGCAAATGTTTGCCTATAAGGTCAAGCAGTACATCGGTTCCTATGCCGCCGCGCTCAACGGCGTGGATGCGATCGTGTTCACCGCGGGCGTGGGCGAGAACGACCGCCGCATGCGCGAGATGATCTTGAAGGATATGGAATTCCTTGGACTGGATGTGGATTTCCAGTACAATCAGGATTGCCCCCGCGGCGAAGAAGTGGAGCTTTCCAGAAAGGGAAGCCGCGTGCATGTGTATGTCATTCCCACCGACGAGGAGATGACCATCGCGCGGGATACCGCTGCTCTTGCGCTCTGAGCGTTTCCTGTGTATACTGTTAAGGTAAATCGACTTTTGGAGGAACCAGAAATGAAGCATATTCAGACCATTCAGAAACCCTGCATCAAAGCGGATGCGCACAGCGCCTGCGGTGAATGCCAGGCAAGCTGCCAGTCCGCCTGCAAGACCTCCTGCACTGTCGCAAACCAGAAGTGCGCCAAAGAGGAGAAATAACCTGCGGTTCAATTCGGAAAGAAAGGCCGAAACTGGCCTTTCTTTCTCTGTTGTGTGAGGTGCTGTTGTGATTCATTCCTTTCGTTTTCGAGATCTGAACGTTTTGCTCGATGTGGAGAGCGGCGCCGTCCACCTGCTCGACGACGCTTCCTTTGGCGTGGTACGGGCCGTGGAGGAGGGGAGGGACCCCTATGCCTGCGGCCTTGCCGAAAAAGAGGTTTCCGAGATCCTCTCGGAACTGGAGCAGCTGAAGCAGCAGGGCGCGTTTGACACCCCTGCGCAGGAAGCGCCGGCGGTGCGGGGCGGCAGCGTTGTCAAATCCATGTGCCTGCATGTGGCGCACGATTGCAATCTGCGCTGTAAATACTGCTTTGCTTCCACGGGCGATTTTCACGGCGAGCGCATGCTGATGCCGCTGGACACGGCGAAGGCGGCCATTGACTTTTTACTCGAGCACAGCGGCGCCCGCAAGCATCTTGAGGTCGATCTGTTTGGCGGCGAACCGCTTATGAATTTTGCGGTTTGCAAGGCGGTTGTCGCTTACGGCCGGGAGCGGGAAAAGGCCTTTGGCAAGCACATCAACTTTACCATGACTACCAACTGCGTCGCTCTGGACGAGGAATCCATTGAGTTTATCAATCGTGAGATTCACAATGTCGTTATCAGCATCGATGGCAGAAAGGAGATTCACGATGCGCTGCGGCCGACGGTCAACGGAAAGGGCTCCCACGACCTGATACTGGAAAAGGCCCGGCGTCTCGTGGCCGGGCGCGGGGAGCAGGAGCACTATATTCGCGGAACCTATACGCGGAATAATCTTGATTTTACCGAGGACGTCAAGTCTCTCCTGGATGATGGGTTCCGCCAGATGTCGCTGGAGCCGGTCGTTCTGCCGGAGGAGAGCCCCTATAGCATCCTCGAGGAACATCTGGAGCGCATTTTTCAGGAATACGACCGCCTTGCGGACTTCTATCTTGAGGAACGCAGGCACGGCCGCTGGTTCAACTTCTTCCATTTCATGATCGATATGGAGCATGGACCCTGCCTGAGAAAACGCATTTCCGGCTGCGGCGCGGGTTCGGAATACGTGGCGGTGGCGCCGGACGGCGGCATCTACCCCTGCCATCAATTCGTCGGCCTTGCCGAGTGGCGTATGGGCAGCGTGCTGGACGGTACGCTGGACGAGAGGATTTGCCGGCGTTTCGCGGACTGCAATGTGGCGACAAAGCCCGTGTGCGCGTCCTGCTGGGCCAAGTATTATTGTAGCGGCGGCTGCGCTGCCAACGCGTACCTTTACAATGGGGATATTCGCGTGCCGCATCGCATGAGCTGTATTCTGCTGAAAAAGCGCACCGAATGTGCCATCGGAATCCATCTGACGGAGCGCATGGAGCCATGAACCGCTTTGTCAGACAGGCCGCGCCATATACGGAGTCTTTGGCGCTTACGCTTGCGGAGAAACTTTCGCTCCATCCCATCACGGCCCGCGCGCTCTGCCTGCGGGGCGTGACGGAGGAGAGCGCGGCGAGGGAATATCTTGCGCCGTCACGCTCCGCTCTGCACGACCCCATGCTGCTGCCGGATATGGAAGCGGCGCTGGAGCGGATCATCGAGGCGGTGGAGGCCCACGACCGCATCTGCATCTATGGCGATTATGATGCGGATGGGGTTTGCGCTACCGCAATCCTGTACCGGCAGCTCAGCCGCATGGGAGCGGCGGTAGAATGCTTCGTTCCGTCCCGTCACGAGGACGGCTACGGCATGCATGCGCATACGGTAGAGCGGCTGTGCGAAAACGGGATTGACCTGATCATCACCGTGGATAACGGCATTACCGCCATTGACGAAATTGCGCTCTGCGGGGAGTATGGCGTGGACGTCATTGTAACGGACCACCATATTCCGCGGGAGACGCTTCCGGACTGCTGCGCCGTTGTTGCCGCATCCCGGAAAGACTCCGCCTATCCCTATGGACAGCTTTGCGGCGCTGGCATCGCGTTCAAACTGGCCTGCGCGCTGGCGGATGGCGCGGTGGACGAGGGGCTGCTGGGCCTCGCCGCTGTGGCGACCATGGCGGACGTTGTGCCGCTGAATGGGGAAAACCGCGCCATCGTACAGCTTGGCACCCCCTTCGTGCAAAAAAATCCCGGGCTTTTGGCTTTGCTGCGCTGCGCGGGCTTTGATGGAGAGCCCGATTCCCAGGCGCTTTCCTTTGTCATCGCGCCGCGGTTAAATGCGGCGGGACGCATGGGCGACGCTTCGCGGGCAATCCGCCTGCTGGTTTCGGAGGATGCTGCGGAGCTGGAAGCCCTTGCCCTTGCGCTGCAAAACGACAATACGCGCCGCCGTGAGGACGAAGCGGTTGTGATGCGCGAAATTCAGGAACGGTTTTCGGACGAAGAGCTCCGCAGCCGGCGCTGTATTGTTCTGTTCGGCGCCGGATGGAATCCCGGCGTTCTCGGCATCGTCGCTTCCCGGCTTTCGGAGCGGTATTATAAGCCGGTCATTCTTTTCACCGAGCATCGTGAGAATTGGGTTGGCTCCGGCAGGAGCACGGTTGCCATCCATTTGCACGATTCGCTTGTGCCCTTCCGTGATCGCTTTGCGCGGTTTGGCGGCCATGCGCGGGCAGTGGGCATTACCATTGCGCCGCCGTTGTTTGAAGCCTTTGCGGCGGATTACTGCGCAGCGCTGGAAAGCGACTATGCTTCGGACTGTTTTCAGCCAACCTTTGCGTACGAGCAGGAGCTCCCGCTGAGTGAGCTCAGTTCTGCGCTGGTAGAGGAACTGGCGCGGCTTGCGCCCTTTGGGGAGGGGAATCCGGAACCGGCTTTCCTGATTTCGGACGTTGAGATACAGAGTGCGCGCAGTATCGGCAAAAACGGCGACCATCTGGAATCCACCCTTTTGCAGAGGGGCAGCCGGGGGAGACTGATCGGGTTTCATAAGGGGAGTCTTGCGGAGACGTTAAAGTCCGGGGAGCGCTGCCAGATGATCTGTACGCTGCAAAACGATACCTTCCGCGGAAAAACGCTGCCGGAGCTGCGGCTTGTCGCCTGCAATCCAGTGAAGGCGGATAGACCGGGAGCAGAAAATGCCGGAAAAGGGAAAATTTTAGATGCAATCCGTGCAGAAGTGCTGTATAATGATAAAATCAATTATGATATACTGCGCGCGTTGTTTTTTCAGTTACAGGAGCTTGGCGCTTTTGCAGGCGAGAGTTTCGATATAGACAGCATGCGAACGCGGTATCGAAAGCTGCGCTCCCTTTTTCAAAAGGATAAGCGCGGCATTGCTTTGGGAAAGCTCACGGAGGATCTCCTGTTTGCGCTTTGCGTTTTCTCTGAGCTTGACTTTTTCTTTCGGGAAGAGGGCTCCGAACGGTTTATTGAACGGATAGCGCCCGGGAACCGGCAGCTTATGGACAGCAGATTGTATTACGGCTTTTGCCATGATCGGAAATAATTTTTGTTGGAGGTATCACCCGATGGATCTCAAGGACATGATTCGCAGTATTCCAAATTTTCCTGTGGAGGGCGTCCTGTTTCGCGATATCACGACCCTTCTCAAGGATAAGGATGGCTACCATGCGCTGATCGAACAGATGGCGGACTCTTTGAAGGACAAAAAAATTGATCTGGTGATTGGGCCGGAGGCCCGGGGCTTTGTCATCGGCTCTGCGCTGGCCTACGCCATCGGCGCCGGATTTGTCGTTGCCAGAAAGCCCGGAAAGCTGCCCTGCAAGACCATGCGCTTTGAATACGGCCTGGAATATGGTTCCGATGTGTTGGAAATCCATGAGGATGCCATTATGCCGGGGCAGCGCGTCGTCATCGTGGACGATCTGCTGGCGACCGGAGGAACGGCGCTTGCAACGGCAAAGCTGGTCGAGCAGGCCGGCGGCGTTGTCGTTGGACTCCGGTTTGCCATTGAACTGTCGTCGGAGTTTGACGGGCGCGCACCGCTCAGAGGCTACGACGTGCAGTCGATCCTGCAATACTAAACGATTGCAAGATATTGTATAAAAAAATCAACGGATCTCCGTTGATTTTTTATCCATCTTATCGAGGGGAGGGAGAGATATGGACGCTTTGATCCAACGCTTTTCGGAGAAATACTCGCCGGCCGAAACGGAACTGTTCAGGCGTGCGGTCAGCTTTGCCATGCAGCACCATGAGGGGCAGAAGCGCGAATCGGGAGAGCCATATATCTCGCATCCCATTGCTGTGGCAGGCATTGTTCTGGATATGGGCATGGATGCTGCGAGCGTCACCGCCGCCATACTGCACGATACGGTGGAGGATTGCGAGGATGTTTCCCTTGCGGATATTGAGCGCGAGTTCGGAGCGGACATCGCCATGCTCGTGGACGGCGTAACAAAGCTGACCATCTCCGGGAAGCAGACCTATATCACAAAGAAACAGGAGCAGGCGGAAAACCTCCGGAAGCTCTTCCTTGCGATTGCGGAGGATGTGCGCGTCGTGATCATTAAGCTGGCCGACCGCCTGCACAACATGCGCACCATTGCCTACTGCAATCCCTACAAGCGGGCCAGAAAGGCCAAGGAAACGCTCGAAGTATATGCGCCGCTGGCGCACCGCTTCGGCATGGGTGCGATCAAAGGCGAGCTTGAGGATCTTTCCTTCATGTATCTCATGCCGGAAGAGTATGAATCGATCAAAAAGGAGTTCAACGAGCGCAAGAACGAGCGGGAAGAACTTCTCAACAATGCCATGCACACCATAGGCGAGCAGCTTGAAGAGGCGGGTATTTCCGCTGCAATCAGCGGCAGGCCAAAGCATCTGTATAGCGTGTATCGCAAGATGCAGCGCGCCAACTGCAGCATGAACGAGGTGTACGACCTTGTTGCCATCCGCGTGATCGTGGATTCCATCAACGATTGCTATGCGGCGCTGGGCGTCATCCATGCAAGCTGGCGGCCGCTGCCGGGCCGCTTCAAGGATTATATCGCCACGCCCAAGCCGAACATGTACCGCTCGCTGCATACGACGCTCCTTGCGGAAAACGGTCTGCCCTTTGAGGTGCAGATCCGCACCTATGAGATGCACCGGACCGCGGAGTACGGCATTGCAGCGCATTGGATGTATAAGGAGGGGCGTACGGTTCAGAGCCTTCTCGACCGCAAGACGAGCTGGCTGCGCCAGATTATCGAGGCGAAGGACACCACGGAGGACAGCAGGGAATTTGTCGATAACATTCTGAAGGATTTTCTCGGCGAGTATGTTTTCGTGCTCTCGCCCCACGGTGAAATCTTTGATCTCCCCAAAGGATCGACGCCGCTGGATTTTGCTTACCGTATCCATACCAACATCGGGCACCATTGCCAGGGGGCCAAGGTCAACGGCAATATTGTGCGGCTCGACTATAAACTCAAGACCAACGACATGGTCGAAATCATCACGTCCAACAGTCAGGCCGGCCCCCGCAGGGACTGGCTGAACATCGTGAAGACCCAGTCCGCCCGCAACAAAATACGCCAGTGGTTCAAAAAGGAGAACCGCGAGGAGAACATACAGCGCGGCCGGGAGATGCTCGAGGACGCGGCAAAGCGCCAGAGCGTATCGCTTTCCGAACTGCTCAAGTCGGACGACACCGGCGCCGTCCTTCAGCGTTTCAACATGAACTCGCTGGACGACCTGTATTCTGCCATTGGCTTTGGCGGCGTGTCAGCGGGTCAGGTGCTGCACAAGTTTATCGATCTCAGCAAAAAAGCAGAGAAGGCGGACGGCATTGCGGCCAGAATTGCGGAGGGCGAGGAGCATAAAAAGGCAAAGCCCGTTCCGGTGAACGGCATCGTTGTTCACGGCGACCCGGGGATGGCGGTCCGCTTTGGCAACTGCTGCAATCCGTTACCGGGCGATCCCATCGTCGGCTACATCACAAGAGGCCGCGGCGTTTCCGTGCACCGGGCAGATTGCCCGAATGTGGAGAATCTCCGTAAGGATCAGGGTCGAATGATTGAGGTTGAGTGGGCGGTGGGCGCCAACAGCGCGTTCAACGCCTCCGTACAGATTCACGCGGACAACCGCCCCGGAACGATCCTTGAGATTTCCGCGCTGCTGTCCGGTCTCAATATCAACATTCAGGGCTTGAGCGGCAAGCCCTCCAGCGACGGGAAATTTATCATTGAGATGACCTTCGTGGTCAACAATGCGGAGCAGTTGAGCTATATCATGCGAAACCTGAGAAACCTCAAGTGTGTCAACGAGGTTTATCGGGTGCATCGCTGAAAAGGAGGGGGAGCGTCCATGCGCGCAGTGGTTCAGCGCGTTCAGAGCGCAGGCGTTGCAGTTGCGGGGGAAACAGTGGGCAGCATCGGGCAGGGACTGCTGGTCTATCTGGGCATTGCCGCCGATGACAGCGAAACGGATTTTGAATACATTGCCAATAAAATTCCACACCTTCGGGTTTTTGACGATGAAAATGCCGTGCCGAACCGTTCCGTGCTGGATGTGGGGGGCGCTGTCCTTCTGATTTCACAGTTCACCCTGTATGGCGATGCGCGCCACGGCAGGCGGCCGGGCTACGGGGCGGCAGCAAAGCCGGAGACAGCCCGCGCGTTTTACGAGTCCATGGCGGCGCGCCTTTCGGAGACCCTTCCTGTACAAACCGGCATATTTCAGGCGGACATGCAGGTGTCGTCCGTCAACGATGGCCCTGTTACCATTTTACTTGACAGCAGGAGATTGTTTTAAATGGAGATCCTTCGAATTCCCTGCGGGCCGCTCTCGGTCAACAGCTATATCGTTTACCGGCAGGGCACAGACGCATGCGCCGTTATCGATCCGGGCGATGCGGAGGTTTTGCTGGCGAGAATGGAGGAGGAAGGGCTGCGCTGCACCCATATCCTCCTGACCCATTGCCACTTTGACCATATTTTCGGCCTTTCCGATCTGGCGCGGGCCACCGGCGCGGAGGTCTGTATCCACGGGGACGATGCGCAAATGCTGGCAGATTCCCGCGCTTCGCTGGCGACGATGCTTGGCGTTGCGCTGCCGCCGGTTACGCCGAACCGTCTGCTGATGGATGGCGAGCAGATCGAAGCCGGCGGCTGCCGGTTCCGTGTACTGCATACGCCGGGACATACCCAAGGCGGCGTTTGCCTTGTGGAGGACGATGCGCAGGCGGCTTTTTGCGGCGATACCATCTTTTTCGAGGGGGTAGGCCGCACGGATTTTCCCCATTCAGACGCTGCAATGCTGATGGATTCCATAACGCGGAAGATTTTTTCGCTTGACGATGCAACGACGCTCTATCCCGGCCACGGAGAAGAGACCACCGTCGGACATGAGCGCAAACACAACCCCTATCTGTGCCTCGGAGGCCGCTGGTAATGATCGTCCTTCTAACCAACCGACCGGAGTACCGCAACGATATTGCCGAGGAGATTCGGCTTTTTTTCGGGCAGGTGGAGCTATGCGACACTGGCGACGGCGTAGCGCCCGATGCGCTGCTTATCCGCGCAAACCTTACCCTTGACACGGCGAAGGGCATGGTCCATGCCGAAGCCTCCGCGGAGGGACAGCGGCAGGAGGAGCGCCAGCCGCTTCCCGCTCAGGATCGGCTGACGGTCAAACGGATGGAAAAGCGCGTGGTCAAAATTGCCGTATTCCGGCTGTTGCAGCGATTGTACCCCACCTTCACGCCCTGGGGCTCTCTGACGGGCATCCGTCCCACCAAGCTCTTCCGGGAATTGTCGAACGCTGCGGATGTGCCTTCGGCCGAGTCCCAGTTCCGCGGGCTTTACGACGTATCGGAGCCGAAGATTGCCCTTGCGCGGGAGATCTGCGGCGTCCAGCGGCCGGTGATCGAATCCGTACAGCCCAGAGATATCGATGTGTATGTCAACATTCCGTTTTGCAGGACCAAGTGCCTTTACTGCTCTTTTCCCTCGCAGATTCTGGGGAAAGAGGATGTGTTGACGCCCTACCTTGAGACGCTGTTTCTTGATATGGAAGCGGGGGCGGAGCTGGTCGCCGCCCGCGGATACCGGCTTCGCTGCATGTATGTCGGCGGCGGTACGCCGACTGTGCTTTCCGCGGCGCAGCTCGACGCACTGCTGCAAAAGCTCAGAGCCTGCTATGGCACCCTCGGAAGGGAAATCACCGTGGAGGCGGGACGTCCGGACACCATCGACCGGGAGAAGCTGTCGGTACTTCGCAGCCACGGCGTAGACCGGATCTCCATCAATCCCCAGAGCATGAACGATGAAACGCTGGAGAAAATCGGCCGTGCGCACAGGGCTGCGGAGGTAGAGGAGGCGTTTGGAATGGCGCGGGATATGGGCTTTTCGGTCATCAATATGGATTTGATCGCCGGGCTCCCGGACGAGGATGCGCCGGCTTTCTTTCGCTCGCTGCAGCGTGTCGCCGCCCTGCGCCCCGACAATCTGACCGTGCATACGCTTGCAGTCAAACGTTCCTCCCTGCTCATCGAGCGCCTTCGCGATGTGTCCCTGCCGCCTTCGGAGGATGTCGAAGCCATGCTCCGGCAGGGCGCGGCTGCCGCGCGCAATATGGGGATGCTGCCCTATTACATGTACCGGCAGAAGTACATGAACGGAAATCTCGAAAATGTCGGCTATGCGCGGCCCGATGCCCTCTGTCTGTACAACATCGACATGATGGAGGAGACCACGAATATCCTCGCCCATGGCGCAAGCGCCATGAGTAAGCGGGTCTACGGCTGCGAAAACCGCGTGGAGCGCATCCCCAATCCCAAGGATATCAAAACCTACTGCGGAAAGCTCTCCGAGATTCTTGCGCAAAAGAATGCGCTTTTTGATTGACAGGGGATACCGAATAACAGTATAATGACCGAAAGGTTTCGAGCGGGAGAGTATTCGCCGGAGGGCAACACAGAGAGCGCGGCGCCAGGCTGCAAGCCGCGTTTGCCGGAGGGCGGGGAAGGGCACCCGTGAACCGCGCGGCAGAAATTTTACAGTACGCCGCGACGCTTCGTTCGCGTTATCGGACAACGAGAGGAGCAGTCTTTCTGCTCAAGTTGGGTGGCACCGCGGGTTTCCCGTCCCTTGGTTGGATGCGGGCCCTTTTTTTATCGAAACGGAGGGATGAGTTTGGCTTATCAGGCGCCGAAGGGTACGCGCGATGTGCTGCCGGAGGAGAGTTACCGCTGGCAGTATATCGAAGGCCTGATTCGGGACATTACAAAGAAATATGGGCTGCTGGAAGCACGCACGCCCGTGTTTGAACACACGGAGCTCTTTTTGCGCGGCGTGGGCAAGACCACGGACATTGTGCAGAAGGAGATGTATACCTTTCTGGACAAGGGCGAGCGTTCCATTACGCTGAAACCGGAGGGCACGGCGGGCATCGTCCGCCTGTTTGTGGAGCACAACCTCTATGGCGAAGCGCAGCCGACCAAGATGTACTACCTGAACAATCCGGTGTTCCGTTACGAACGGCCCCAGGCTGGCCGCCTTCGCGAGCACCATCAGTTCGGCGTGGAAATTTTTGGCGCGCCGCGCCCGAGCGCGGATGCGGAGTGCATCGCCATTGTGCTCGAGCTGCTGGAGCGGGTGGGGCTTTCCGGGCTCGCCGTCCGGCTCAACAGCATCGGCTGTCCGAACTGCCGCCCGAAATATCAGCAGGCGCTCCGCGCTTACCTGAAGGACAACTACGATGCGCTGTGCGAAACCTGTAAAACGCGCTATGAGCTGAACCCGCTGCGCATTCTGGACTGCAAGACGCCCGCCTGCCAGGCGCTGCTCGCCAGCGCTCCGGTCATCGGCGATTTCCTTTGCGACGATTGCCGCAGTCACATGGAAGAGCTCCAGGCGCTTCTGACGTTGATGAACATCCGCTATGAGATCACGCCGACGCTGGTGCGCGGGCTTGACTATTATACCAAAACCGTCTTTGAGGTGTTTTCCGACCGGATCGGCTCCCAGGGCGCGATCTGCGGCGGCGGACGCTATGACGGTCTCGTCCAGGAGCTGGGCGGCCCGCCCTGCCCGGGCGTAGGCTTTGGTCTTGGTATGGAACGGCTGCTGCTGCTGATGCAGGAATCCGGCGTGGAGGTTCCGCGCCCCCGACGCTACGATCTCTACCTTGCCGGGCTTGGCTGCGAAGCGGGGCGCTTTGCCTTTGGCCTCGCGCAGGGGCTAAGACAGCTCGGCCTTTGCGCGGAGACGGACCATGTGGGGCGCAGCGCCAAGGCGCAGCTCAAATATGCGGACAAGGCCGGCGCGCGCTATGTGCTGGTCATTGGCGACGACGAGCTGCAAAAGCGCGAGGCGGTTCTCAAGGATTTACGCGGCGGCGAAAGTAAAAGCATTGCGCTTAACGCTGCTGCGGTGTATCAGGCGATCACGCAGGAGGAAGAATAACGATGGGAGAACTATTGCAAGGTTGGAAACGAAGCTGCTATTGCACGGAGCTTTCCGCAGCAAACGTAGGCGAGACCGTTACGCTTATGGGCTGGACAAACGTGCGGCGCGATCTTGGTGCGCTCATCTTCGTGCAGCTGCGCGACCGCAGCGGCCTCATCCAGGTGGTGTTTGATTCCAGTACGCTGTCCAAAGCGGATTTTGACCGCGCGTCCACCATCCGCTCGGAGTTTGTGCTGGCCGTGCGGGGAGAGCTGGTCGCAAGGACGGGCAGCATGGTCAATCCCAACATGAAAACCGGCGAGGTTGAGGTACTGGTGCGCGAGTTCAAGATTTTGAGTGCGAGCGAAACACCGCCGATCGACGTTGACGACAATTGCAACGCAAACGAAGCCCTCCGCCTCAAGTACCGCTATCTTGATCTGCGGCGGCCATGCATGCAGAAAAACCTGATGATGCGGCATCAGATCGCTTTTTGCGCGCGGCGGTTCTTTGCCGAGAACGGGTTTTTCGAAATCGAAACGCCGATCCTCACCAACAGCACGCCCGAAGGCGCGCGGGACTATCTCGTGCCGAGCCGCGTGCACCCCGGCTCCTTCTATGCGCTGCCGCAGAGCCCGCAGCTGTTCAAGCAGCTTCTCATGCTCTCGGGGTATGACCGCTATATGCAGATTGCCCGCTGCTTCCGCGACGAGGATCTGCGCGCGGATCGCCAGCCGGACTTTACGCAGATCGACCTTGAGATGTCCTTCGTCGAGGAGGAGGATGTCATGGAGGTCAACGAGCGCTTCCTGCAGCGGCTGTTTCAAGAAACGCTGGGCGTGGAGATATCGCTGCCGCTGCCACGGCTTCCGTACGATCAGGCCATGTCGCGCTACGGCTCGGACAAACCGGATACGCGCTTTGGGCTGGAGCTGTGCGATCTTTCGGACCTTGTAGCGAATACGGGCTTTTCGGTCTTCCAAAATGCGTTGAAGAATGGCGGCAGCGTGCGCTGCATCAATGTCAAGGGACACAGCGCGGACTTTTCGCGCAAGGAGATCGACGCGCTTGGCGAATTCGTCAAGACCTACCGCGCCAAGGGCCTCGCCTGGATCAACGCAAAGCCGGACGGACTGCAATCTCCCATTGCCAAATTCCTTACGGAGGAGGAGATGGCCGCGGTGCTTGCCCGTGCAAACGTCGAAACCGGGGACATCGTGTTCATCGTTGCGGATGCAAACGACATTGTTTTCGCCTCCCTGGGCGCGTTGCGCTGCAAGCTGGCGGACAAGCTGAAGCTGATCCCGGAAGGCAAGTACAACCTGCTCTGGGTGACGGACTTTCCGCTGCTCGAGTGGAACGAGGAGGCAAACCGCTATGTCGCCATGCACCATCCCTTCACAAGCCCGAAGGATGAGGATCTCGACAAGCTGGAAAGCGATCCGGGCAGCGTGCGGGCAAAGGCCTATGATATCGTTCTGAACGGCGTGGAGATCGGCGGCGGTTCCATCCGGATTCATTCCAACGAATTGCAGCAGCGTATGTTCGCTGCCATCGGTTTTACCAAAGAGCAGGCGCAGAAGCGCTTCGGTTATCTGCTGGATGCGTTCCGCTTCGGCCCGCCGCCGCATGGCGGATTGGCCTATGGGCTCGACCGTCTTGCCATGCTCATCTGCGGCACCAGCAATATCCGGGATGTGATTGCCTTCCCCAAGGTTCAGAACGCATCCTGCCCCCTGACCGGCGCGCCGTACCCCGTGGATGAAAAACAGCTCGAAGAGCTGCACATCCGCTGCGTTACGGACGAATGAGCAGCCAGACGCTGCATACCGGTACGGTCGTTGCGCTTTGCGGCGACCGTGCCGTGATACGGTTTTCGCGCAGCCCCATGTGCAAGCACTGCGGCGCATGCTTTGCCGCCGGAGAAACGGAGATGGAGACGAGCGTGGAGAACACCCTGCGCGCAGAGGTGGGGGAGCGCGTTGCCGTAGAACTGCCGCCCAGGCGTCTGCTCAAGGCAAGCGTTCTCGCCTATGCGCTCCCGCTTGCTGCCCTGCTGCTGGGGCTTTTGCTCGGCAGCTCCTGGGGTGAGGTGCCGGCGATTGTTCTGGGCCTTTGCTGCTGCGCGTTGGCCTATGTGCTGCTGCGCATACTGGACAGAAAGTTTTCCCGGGCGCGTACCTTTGAACCGCGTATGCTGCAACGGGTCAATTCAACAGAGGAGGAATAGAAGCAATGGCTATGGAGTTTACTGCGGAAAATTTTGATTCTACACTGCAATCCGGCGTTCCGGTGCTGGTCGATTTCTGGGCGCCCTGGTGCGGTCCCTGCCGCATGGTCGGTCCCTTCATCGAGGAGCTTGCGCGGGAGTATCAGGGTAAGGCTGTTGTAGGCAAGGTCAATGTGGACGAGCAACCGACTATTGCGGCGCGCTACGGCGTCGCGACCATTCCAACAATACTGATCTTCGTCAACGGCGAGATTGTGGAAAAGGCTGTCGGCGCCAGACCAAAGGCCGCCTTTGCCGAGATGCTTGAAAAACACCTGTAGGACAAACGCCGGTTGAAAGCGAGGAGCGGACCATGT
Organism: Clostridiales bacterium; assembly: GCA_004554165.1. GTDB lineage: Bacteria > Bacillota > Clostridia > Christensenellales > CAG-138 > CAG-1024. The sequence goes on from SFNQ01000011.1 coordinate 21,107, forward strand.
TCTCCCATGAATATCTGAAATCCATCGACCCGGAGCTGTCGCTCTACATGGAGCAGGAGCTGGGCCGCCAGCGCGATCACATTGAGCTGATTGCGTCGGAGAATTTTGTTTCGCCTGCCGTGATGGCGGCCATGGGCAGTCATCTCACAAACAAGTACGCGGAGGGCTACCCTGCAAAGCGATATTATGGCGGCTGCGAGTTTGTGGACGAGGTGGAGCGCCTCGCCATCCGGCGCGCAAAATCGCTGTTTCATGCCGAGCATGCCAATGTCCAGCCCCACTCCGGCGTACAGGCGAACATGGCGGCTTATGCTGCGCTCGTGCAGATTGGCGATACGATTCTTGCCATGGATCTGGCACACGGCGGCCATCTGTCGCACGGCAGCCCTGTGAGCGAAAGCGGAAGAAAATACAATTTTATCGCCTATGGCGTGAAGCGCGAAACGGAGACCATCGACTATGAGGCGCTGGAGGCGCTTGCAAAGGAGCATCGGCCCAAGCTGATTGTCGCCGGCGCCTCCGCCTATCCGCGCCTGATCGATTTTCGGCGGATTTCCGGGATTGCGCAGGAGGTAGGCGCGTATTTCATGGTTGATATGGCGCACATCGCTGGCCTGGTTGCCGCCGGCGAGCATCCCAGCCCGATCCCCTATGCGGATGTGGTCACGTCCACAACGCACAAGACGCTGCGCGGGCCCCGCGGCGGGTTGATTCTCTGCAAGGAGGCTCTGCGCTCCCAGATCGACCGCGCTGTATTCCCGGGTATGCAGGGCGGCCCGCTGATGCACGTCATCGCGGCAAAGGCGCTCTGCTTTGGCGAGGCGCTGACCCCCGAATTTAAAGCCTACCAGCAGCAGGTGAGGAAAAATGCAAGCGCGCTGGCAGCGGGGCTTACGAAGAACGGCCTGCGGCTTGTGGCCGGGGGAACGGACACACATCTGATGCTTGCGGATCTTACGGAAACCGGCATGACCGGTAACGACGCGCAGATGTTGCTTGACCGCGCAAACATTACCGCCAACCGCAATGCCATTCCCTTTGAAAAGCGCAGCAAGTTTCTTGCAAGCGGCGTCCGCTTCGGAACGCCCGCCGTCACAACGAGAGGCATGCGGGAAACGGAGATGACGCAGATTGCAGATCTGATCGGGCAACTCCTGCGCGAGGGCGACAGAGCGGTTTCCGCCGTACAGAATGCGGTTCTCGGGCTTTGCGAGCAATTTCCCTTATATGAGTAGACCTTTTCCGTTTTGACAGAGCTGTTTGTGTTCATACAGGACTGGGACGGAGGCGTTCGGCCCGTTAAGGAGTGAGGAACGGTAATCTTCACTCCCTTTTTTGTTTTGCCGCGAAAGGGGCCGGGAGGTCGATGGCGCACTAATTCACGGAAACGGAGAATGATCGTTGGCTTGTTCCGGAACCGCCGAAATCCTTTTTGTTCCTGCTTCTATTGGCACCCCCTTTCGGCTTTTGCTTCCGGCATTGGGCCTGTTTATGAATCTGGAGCGCCTGCGCAGCAGCAGTCGGCGCATCGTCCACGGCAGCCGGATGGACCCTGAATGACTCTGTGCGCTTTGGCTCTGGCGGACCTGCGGAATAGGAACGTTGTGTCCGAATTTTGCGGGAGCAGGGCGTTCGGCTGGGTGCAAAAATGGCGAGATTGACACGCGGGAAAAGCAGGCTGCGCCTACGCCGCATTTTGCCATCCGGGCATGGAATCCCGTAGGAGCGTATGCAATGCGGCCCTTTTGGCCGGCAACTCGCTTTGAGCGCCCCCCCCGATTCCGCTTTCCTGCCAGTTTCCGGCTGCCGCCATAACAGGGCGCCTGATTGATAAAGGGCTTTCGACATTATCATGTTTGCCCGGCGCGCCGCTTTTTTTTCTGTGCAGCAAGACGATCATGCGTAATGTTGTTGACAGAAACGCAAACTCATGTTAGAGTATCCAAAGAAAGGCGACTAAAATAGTCGGGATTAAAAATGAAGCTATCGACCAGAAGCCGTTATGGCTTGAAAGCTGTTGTTGATCTTGCTGTCGCGTATGGAGAAGGGCCGGTGCCCCTGCCCGTACTTGCGGCCGCGCAGAGCGTTTCGGAGGCGTACCTGGAGCAGTTGCTCCGTCTGCTGCGCAGCAGCGGCGTTGTGAAAACCGTTCGCGGCGCTTCAGGTGGTTATGCGCTTTGCTGCGCGCCGGAAACGCTTTCCGTTGGCAGGGTGCTCAAAATTCTGGAGGGCGGGACCGCGCTGACAGATTGCGTCGCGACGGATGGCAGAGGCTGCGAAAACGCCTGCGTCTGTTCCGCGCGTCCGCTGTTTTTAAAGCTTCAGTCGAAGATTGACAGTGTTTTGAACGATACCAGTGTTTTTGATCTGGCAAAGGATTATATTGAACAAAAAAGGCGGATTGAACATGAAAAAGGTCTATCTTGACAATGCGGCGACTACCAGGGTGAGGGACGAGGTCATCTCCGCCATGTTGCCCTACTTTACGGAATACTATGGGAACCCTTCGAGTCTGCATCTGTTTGCGCGGGAAGCCGCTAAGGGGCTGGATGCGGCGCGCGCGCAGGTTGCTGCCGCGCTGAATGCAACGCCGCAGGAGATCGTTTTTACCGGCGGCGGCAGCGAAGGCGACAATATGGTGCTGCGCGGCATTGCGCGAGCCTATCAAAAGCAGGGTGCGCATATCATTACAAGCGCGGTCGAGCACCATGCGGTGCTGCACACGCTGGAAGCGCTGGAGAAGGAACAGGGCCTGTCCGTCACCTACCTCCCTGTGGATGAATATGGCCGGGTAAGCGCGGCTCAGGTAGAGCAGGCCATTCGTCCGGATACGATATTGGTTTCCATCATGTTTGCCAACAATGAGGTCGGCACCATTATGCCTGTTGAGGAAATTGGCCGCGTGTGCAGAGCGCACAAGGTACTGTTCCACACCGATGCGGTGCAGGCGGTGGGCCATGTTCCGATTGACGTAGAGGCGATGCATATCGATCTGCTGTCGCTTTCCGCACACAAATTCCACGGCCCCAAAGGGGTTGGCGCGCTGTATGTGAGAAAAGGCGTCAGGCTTCCTGCGCTCATCACCGGCGGCGGGCAGGAGCGGAAAAAACGTGCTGGCACGGAGAATGTTCCCGGCATCGTTGGCATGGGCGTGGCAATTGAGCTGGCCGTTGCCGAGCTTGCAGAGAATACGAAAGCCATGTGCGCATTGCGCGACAGATTGATTTCCGGTATGGAGGCCCGGATTCCGGAGATCAAGCTCAACGGCCACCGCAGCCAACGGTTGCCCAACAACGTCAATTTCAGCATCCGCTATATCGAGGGGGAGTCCATCCTTCTGATGCTCGATCTCAACGGCATCGCCGCATCCAGCGGCTCTGCCTGCACCTCAGGTTCGCTGGATCCCTCGCATGTGCTGCTCGCCATGGGCCTGACGCATGAGGTTGCGCACGGCTCGCTCCGGCTTACCCTCTCCAGATATACCACGCCGGAGGAAATCGACTATGTACTCGAAATCCTGCCGCCGATTATTGAAAAACTGCGCGCAATGTCGCCACTCTATCAAGGAGGACAAAACTGATGTATTCCGAAAAGGTATTGGATCATTTTCAAAACCCGCGCAATGTGGGCGAATTACAGGATGCAAACGGGGTCGGCATGGTTGGAAACGCAAAATGCGGCGATATCATGCAGATGTTTATCCGCGTCAATGAGGATGAGATCATCGAGGATGTGAGCTTCAAAACCTTTGGCTGCGGCGCGGCGGTAGCGACCTCGTCCATGGCGACTGAGATGATCAAAGGAAAATCTGTAGATGAGGCGCTCCAGCTTTCCAACGCCGCCGTTGTGGAGGCGCTTGAAGGATTGCCGCCGCAAAAAATTCACTGCTCCGTGCTTGCGGAAGAAGCCGTTAAAGCAGCGGTTGAGGACTATCGAAAGCGCAAGGCGCAGTAAGAATTTTCCCTAGGATACTTTGCTTTCCATTGCAGATACTAGTTTTGCAGCACAGCAGTGAAAGGCGAGGTGAAAGGCATGAAGACGGTTGCAATGGGTCTTGGCGTGATTGCGGGCGCTGCAATTACGCTGTCGGTTGTAAACTCCCTGTATCCCGATGTCCCGCGCCGTATGATGCGGGATGGCCGCCGTATGGTGCGAAACACGCGGCGGAGGATTTGTGGTCTTGGTGAAATGATCGCGAAGTGATTCAAGGAGCCGGAAGCGCCAGCTTTCGGCTCCGGTTTTTCCGCGCATTGTGCGCCTCGGAAACGCTTTGCGCTGGAAAGAAAGACTTGACGCGATTTCGTGGAACAGATAAAATAGATAAAAATAGTCAACACAGCACGAAAGGTAATTGAACAATGAACGCAGACTTCATGAACGGCGTAGGTTCCTTTTTCTCCAGCTACGGTTTGCTGATTATCCTCTTGATCGCCATGTTCGCGATTATGATTATCCCGCAGCGCAGGCGCGACAAGAAGGTGAAGGAAATGCTTTCCGCGCTCAAGCCGGGCGATCGCGTTCGCACCATCGGCGGCATCTATGGCACCATCAGCTCCATCCGCGACGATGTGGTCGTCCTTGCGGTCGGACCGGAAAAGGTCAAGCTCGTCTTTGCACGCGGCGCCATCTCCCAGGTGGAGGATGCCGGGGTTGAGAACACCATGGAGGATACGGTCAAGGAATAATCCGGCTCTGATGCCTTTTGACAAAAAATGCATGCTTATGCTATTCCCGGTGCAGGCGCACCGGGAATATTTTTTTTGCCTCGGTATTATGATATACAACGGAGGTGCAACATGAGAAAACAGAGAAAGTCCTCAAAAAAAGAGAGTGGATCGCTCGGCACGCAGGCGCTTTTCTGCATTCGTGCCGCGATGCTTTCCTGCATCGTTACCGCGGTGCTGATTCTCGTGCTCGCTCTGCTGCTCAAGTGGAGCCTTGTGCCCCTTTCCTCAGTCCGCCTGATCAATACAATCATCAAATCGATCTGCGCCTGCACTGCCGGCTTTTTGTGCGCAAGACGCATTTCAAGGCGCGCCTATCTGTTTGGCGGACTGGGCGGGATGCTGTATATCGTAATGGCCTACCTGATCTTTGCGCTGATCGAGCGTTCGTTCTCGCTGGACTGGCACATGGTTTCCGATCTGGCGCTGGGGTTTGCCTGCGGCACCGGAACGGCAATCATATGCCGGCTTGCGCAGGATCTGCGGGAACAGGCTTCCTAAGAAAATCTGGAAGAACTGTCCCGCAAAAACTCATTCCGCCACGATGCGTTCTGCAATGCTATTGTCAACGAGCGTTGTAAATTCCGGTCTTGCGGAAAGCTCGCCGGAGCCTTCGATGATATCAAGCAGTCGCTGATAGTCTTCCTCATACATGATGGGTTCTGACTTCCAGGAATCCGTGGACCGATAGCTGTTCGCCACGATCATTAGGCTTTCCACAGAGCTGTCGGGGAAGAAGGGAACCATGGCTTCTGCAATCTCCGCATCGCTTGCAGTCTGAATCCAGCGCTGTGCCTTATAAATGGCGCGCAGAAACTTTTCCAACAGCTCGGCATCTCTTGTCAGCGTTTCCTGCTGCGCCAGATAGACCGTATAGGGGACATTGCCGGATTCCAGGCCGACGTTTGCAACGACATAGCCCTTGCCCGCCTTTTCAAACTCTGTCGCCGTGGGCTCAAACAGCGTTACATAGTCGCCGGTTCCTCCCTCAAATGCGCCGCCCATGAGGTTAAACTGGATGGAGTCGATGACCTCGAGGTCTATACCGGGTTCAAGACCATGCGAACGCAGAACATAGTTCAGCGTCATGAGAGGCATTCCGCCAGCGCGGCCTCCGATGATGCTCTTTCCGCGCAGCGCCTCCCAGGAAAAACTGCCTTTCTCATCGATTCGGCTGACGAGAAAAGAACCGTCGCGCTTGGTCAACTGTCCAATAATCACCGGGTGCTCCGCTTTTCCTTCGTTGCAGACGTAAACGCCGGTTTCCGGCCCGGCAAGGCAGAGGTCTGCCTCCCCGGACAGCAGCGCAGTCATGGCCTTATCCGAACCTCCGGAGGTTGTCAATTCCACCTGCAGCCCTTCCTCCTCAAAGAACCCTTTTGAAATGGCAACATACTGCGGCGCATAGAAAACCGAGCGTGTGACCTCGTGGAGCTGTATGGTTCTAAGGGATTGCTCCTTGCTGCACGCGCACAGCGTCAGCAGCAGTGCGGCAAGGACGAGAGAGAAAAAGCATAGTCTTTTTTTCAAAACCGGTACCTCCTTCGCAGTGTTCGGTTTATCCTATGCCGCAGTGCGGCAATGTGTGATTCTGCGCTTTTTGTTTGAAAAAGGTGTTCGTATCGGCTATAATAACAATATCGCATAAGCAGGAGGAACACACGCATGAATGTCCGTAACGATACACAGAAGTTTTCAATGCCAAAGGAAGACCGTACCGCGCGGGACATTCTCATGACGGTCTATGATTCCATGCATGAGAAGGGTTATGATCCTGTGAATCAGATTGTTGGCTATCTGCTCTCCGGCGACCCGACCTATATCACGAGCTACAACAATTCGCGGTATCTCATCTCGCGCATGGAGCGGGACGAATTGCTGGAAGAACTGGTGCGTTTCTACGTTTCCAATCAGCGGGAGGATTGAGAAATGCGGCGGGTTCTGGCGCTGGATGTGGGAGACCGGCGCATCGGCATAGCGGTCAGCGATCCGCTGGGGCTGACCGCGCAGGGACTGGAAACTTATACGCGAGCAATCGACAATGAAGCGGCGGATGTGGCGCATATTTTAGCTTTGCTCCAAGCCTATGCGCCGGTTTTGCTGCTGTTTGGCATTCCGCGGAATATGGATGGCAGCTATGGCCCGCAGGCGGAAAAGGTTCGCGCATTTTCAGAGTCGGTGCTCTCCGCATGGAACGGCGAGTATGACTTTTTTGATGAACGCTTAACCACCGTATCGGCAGAACGCGTACTGATCAATGCCGATGTGAGCCGAAAAAAAAGAAAGCAGGTTGTGGATAAGCTTGCCGCTGTTGTGATTTTGCAGGCATATCTTGACAGCGGACGTAACAGAGGGTAGGAGAATCGCCATGGACGAAAACATCGGATCGATCATCACACTGCTGGATGAAAAGAATCAGGAGGTCGAATTTGATCTTCTTATGACCTTTGATTATGAAGGGAAACGTTATATTGCGCTGTTGCCCATGGATAAAGTCGAGCAGGTGGGCGAGGACGAGGTTGTTCTTCTGGAAATCGTTCGGGAGAATGGCACTGAAATCTACCGCCCCATTGAAAACCCCGTTCTGCTTGACGAGGTGTTTGAGGAATTTCTTGAGCTCTTCGACGAGGAATGTGAGGACGACGGCGGAAACGAGGAGGATTGATCTGTCGTTACGCAATCCCGTAAACCCGGGGCGCGCAGGCCTGTATTGCGGCAGCTTTGGAACGAGATAACAACCCGGAAGCTAAAAACAGTGAGCCGGAGGGGGACGTCATAATGGATGAAAAAGTCTATCCAACTGATAAAGGGGAGATTCATTACTGGATCAACGATTTTCATTATGACAGAAAAACCCTGATATTTCTTCCGGGGCTGACGGCAGACCATCACCTTTTCGACAAGCAGGTGGAAGCCTTTGCATCAGAATACAATATACTGACGTGGGATGCTCCCGGCCATGCGGCTTCCAGACCGTTTCAACTGGACTTTGTTCTGATGGACAAAGCAATGTGGCTGCATGACATTCTGAAAAAGGAGCGCGTTCGATGCCCCATATTAATCGGGCAGTCAATGGGCGGCTATGTAGCACAATGCTTTCTGGAGCAGTTTCCGGGCGTGGCATCCGGTTTTATTTCAATAGATTCTGCGCCGCTCAAACGGAAATATGTTACCGGCATTGAGATTTGGCTTTTGAAGCGGGCTGAACCAATGTATCGTGGATACCCTTGGAGAAAACTGAAAAAAACCGGAATAGAAGGATGCTCTGTAACGGAATATGGACAGTCTCTGATGAAGCGTTTTATGAATACATACTCCAGAGAGGAGTATTGCAAGCTGGCAGGCCACGGCTTTAAAATGCTCGCAGAAGCAATGGAAGCAGATTTGCCCTACAAGATCGGATGCCCGGCGATTCTCATCTGCGGAGAAAAAGATCAGGCGGGTTCTGCAAAGCGCTATAATCGCAGATGGGCAAGCGAGGAAAGATTACCAATCTACTGGGTGAAAGATGCCGGACATAATTCCAATACAGACAGGCCGGATGAAGTAAATGGAATGATTCGTCAGTTCATCAATACCCTCAATTAGGGATTCAGAATATCAGGGATTGCAGAATATGAAATGACCACGATATGAAAACCTTGGATTATGGTTTTTATTGAACCGGGCGCCTGTTGCAGCACAGGTTTTTATTCCTGTCAACACTTTTGTGTCAACAGGAATAGACGCTGGAATGCGCCTGCCCGATATGGATATAGCCAACCGAGTGCTTTCATGCTGAGAATTTCGATACCCACAGAAAGGGCGCCTTGCGGATGGACGCGCGGCGCTTTCAAGTACTTCATGCTTTGTGTTACAGTTGCCATGAGGGAGTTGCACCTCCTTTCGGTCTTTGTTTTCTGACAAACCCACCTTAACCGATCTGTGCAAATCCTTTTTCCTTTTTCTCCCCGCTGTCCAGGATGTATTGTAGTCCTACAAGCCCTTTTCGCGCAAATACTCGAACAGAATTGCGTTTTGTGGGTAACCATGCTATAATTTTTTTTGCCGTATGTAGTCGAAAGTCACCGTTTACAGATGTGTTTTGCGGTGGAATGTTGATTTCGCTGATATATACGAGGGGGACGATTCTTGGGCATATCTCTCTTTAAATATTGCAAGGGGGCATGAAAGAGATGATTTGCTGAGGCAATGGGATCAGGAGATGAAAGATGGATTGTCACCAAACGAACTGTCTGTTGGAAGTGCCGCGTAGCATGGTGGTGCGGTGAGATAGGGCATGCTTGGTGGAATTATGTGGACACAAGAACTGGATAGCAGTACAGGTGGGTGCAGGTGATGTAAGCCGAAAAAGGAAGACTGAAATGCAATGACCTCTTTCAGAAGTTTCTGGCGGATTACTACGCCGGGCAGAAGGAATCTGAACCGGACTGCAATTCACAGAAACTGCGGTGAAAAGTGGGGATGCGTTTTGTGGATGTCCGCGTATGACTGCTGCGTGGAGCACAACAACCTCACCTTGCCACAACAGTGGCATCCATTGAATCATGATCCGCTGACTCCCCATAACATCAGCTATGGTATTGCAGGCTCACACTTAAGCAATAGCGCTTTTTATCCCCTGAAACTGAACTCGATTCAAAATGCGTTGATGTCCCGCTATGAAAAGTCTGCGGGATTGGAACGGCGGGCCGGTTTTCCGAAGCTGCATACTTTTAAGCTGAAAAAGGAGTCCCCAAATGAAAAAGAAATGGGAAAAAAACTGGATCGCGCCCCTTCTCCTGCTTCTTCTGGTTGCCATCTGCCTGCTCACCGTGGTACTGAGGAGCAACCAGTCATCTCTGTCTAAGCCGTTTCCCCAGACCATTACCGGAGAATACAGCCGTGATGGAGAGACATGGTACCCTCTGGATGACAATGCCGATCTGGATGCGCTGGATGGAGACCTGTTCCTGCGGGGACATTTCAGTTATGATATCTTTGATGGGGGACGGCTCTACTACTACCAGAACCACATCGGTGTCACCATCTATCTCAACGGTGAACTTCTGTTCTTCAACACCATATCAGCGTATGAAAAGGAAGGGCTTGCCCTGGAGCCATCCGTGTGCGGCAGCCGATGGGACTATATCATGTCTCCCGGTATTACCACAGAGGACAAGGTGGAGCTCCGCCTGCATAACCCCCACAGCCATGGCAACAGCAGCGCATACCGGGACTTTCTGAACACGCTCTATAACTCGCCTGACACATCCTACATATTGGTATCCTATCTGAAGCCATACAGTCTCCCCCTCCAGATCGCGGGTATCGTGCTCATCATTGTGGCGCTGATGCTGCTGGGCGCGGCGCTGACGTCCAGACTTATGCGTGTCCCGTTGGGGGGCAGTTTGTGGGAGTACGGCCTGTTGACCCTGTTTATGGGTGGCTTTGTGATACTGGACACCGTGGGATTTTCCTTTGTCAGTGAACTGGTGGTGTTCAACACCTATGCCCGGCAACTATGCATAATGCTGGCCGTCTACTGCATGGGCCTGAGTGTGTGCGATACCCTCACGGGAAAACCGCGGAAGACTGCGAATGCCGCCATGCTTCTCTCCGCCCTGCTGGACGGCATTCTGATCGTGCTGTCTTTTGTTGGCGTTACGGTCATCTACGATACAGGCTTCTATTGGATGGCCTCGCAGATGGTGCTCTGTCCGCTGCTGATCGGCTGCACCGCTGTGGAATGGCATCACCGGGAGAAGAAAAGCCGCATCATCCTGCTCTTCTATATGTTCCTGCTGTCTGCCGTTTTGTTGGATATTGCCGGCGTGGGCCAGAGCATCTATTCCCACGGCACCTGCACAAAGAGCGTGTTTGCCCTGCTGTTTGTGCTGTATGCGGCGGGTGCGGTCAAGAATATCGCAATTGACCGCCGGGCGTCCATACAGGCAGGGCAGATGGAAAGGGAACTGGAGGACAGCCGCATTGCCATCACGCTCAGCCAGCTGCAGCCCCATTTCATTTATAATGTGCTCAATTCCATCTACCATCTCTGCGCGCGGGATCCCAAGCTGGCCCAGGAGGCGGTGGACAAATTCTCAGACTATCTGCGTAACAATATGAAATCGATCGAGCAGAAGGAGCCGATCCCCTTTGAAGAGGAGTTTGAGCATATCCAGACCTACCTCTCCTTGGAAAAGATCCGGTTCAGGACACTGGAGATCATCTACGATGTTGACGTCGTCAACTTTATGCTGCCACCCTTGACGGTGCAGCCACTGGTGGAAAACGCCGTGAAGCACGGCGTGACCAAGAAGTGGGGCGGCGGCTCCGTCACCATCTCCACCCGGGAGACGGGGGAGGCGTACCTTGTTATGGTCATTGATACCGGGGTCGGCTTTGACCCCGAGCGGTATTCAGAGGACAGCAAGGTGCATATCGGCATCAAGAATGTACGGGAGAGGCTGCAAAACATGGTGAACGGAACTCTTTCCATCACCAGCTCCCCCGAAAATGGGACCACGGCTGTGATCACGATCCCGAAAAAGGAGGTAGGTAGCAATGAAGATCATCGCATTGGATGACGAGGAGCTGGCTCTGGAGGGGCTGTTAGACGTGATCAGGGCGTGTGCGCCGGATGCGGAGCTGCACGGCTTTTCCTGCTCTGAGGACGTGCTGGCGTTCATCGAAAATCACGCCTGTGACGTGGCTTTCCTGGATGTGGAGATGGCCGGTCTCAATGGCGTGGAACTGGCAGAGCAGTTCAAGTTGCGCAACCCGGATGTCAACATCATCTTTGCCACCGGCTTTTCCGATTACCAGGGGAGCGCTTTTGACCTTCACGCCAGCGGCTATCTGATGAAACCCATCACGGCGGAAAAGGTGAAAAAGGAACTGGACAATCTGCGTCACCCGGTGCCGGACTCAAAGCGCATTCAGGTGTGGTGTTTCGGAAATTTTGAGGTCTATCTGGACGGCATTCCTCTGGAGTTCAAATACAAAAAGACGAAGGAGCTGCTGGCCTATCTGGTGGACCGGAGGGGCGCCCTTTGCACCAATGGTGAGATCATCGCAAATCTGTTCGACGATGACAACCATGACGCCTATTTGCGCAGTCTTCGGAAGGATCTGCTGGACACACTGGGTGCGGCGGGCTGCGCAGATATCATCACACAGCAGCGGGGCAGACTGGGCATCGTACCCGAGGCCATCCGCTGCGACTATTACGACTGGTGTGACGGCAAGAGAATGGAAAACTCCTATCGCGGGGAATATATGATGCAGTATAGCTGGGGCGAATATACCAACGCGGTTTTGTGCCGGACTATGTGAGTTTTGAACATTTGAACAGGACAGTAAGTTTTTTGTTTGCTGACCTGTTTTTTGTAAAAGTGCAACGATTCTGCAACAGTTAATTGATTAGAATGAAGAAATGAAACTGCAATGGGAATGGAAAAAGGAATCGTCTCTTTTGAAATCCCAAAATGAAAAAAAGCATGGCTGAACGGACATGACGGCGAGGAGTTTGCCGACAATTGCGTTGACCGGTTGATTTTGAAGCCGTAGCTGGAAATTTTGTCCGCAGCCGATTCATAGGAGAGTGAAATCAATCATGGGATTCTTTTTGGAACAGTTATACCAAATCCAACAGCTGAGGGAAGCTATCGGCCCATTGGGTATTGCACTGATGAATTGGGTCTCCCAAAATTTGCTGTCGCTGCTGGGTATCATCCCACTGTATATTTTTTGGTGCCGCGATAAAAAAGCCGGCTATACCATGGCATTTGCCGTGAGCGTGGGCAGTCTGGCGAATCACCTGCTGAAGCTGACCTGCTGCGTGGAGCGGCCATGGGTTCTGGATGAACGTATCACGCCGCCGGAAGTCGCCCTCCAAAATCAGGGAGGCTATTCCTTTCCCAGCGGGCACGCACAACTGGCGGCGGGATATCTGGCCGGGTCCGCAATTTGGCTCCGCAGAAAAAAGGCCCTGTCCGCCGCCTGCTGGCTTGCGCTGGCTCTGATTGGATTCTCCCGGGTCTATCTGGGCGTGCACACGCTGCTGGACGTGCTGGCTGGCATAGGAGAGGCAGTGATTTTGCTGCTGGTTTTTCGGAAACTGATACCGTGGTTTTGGAATGATAGAAAACGGACGACTCAAGTCTGTGCGGCTATCTTAGCAGCAGCGCTGCTCAGTACGGTATATTTTCTTGTCAAGCCTTATCCGCTGCATTACGATGCGGCCGGGCAGTTACTCACAGACCCCAAAACCATGATTACCTTTTCCGGTGTGGGAGCGGCATCTGGATTCGCGCTGGGAATGTTTCTGGAGCGGCGCTTTGTGGATTTCACCACCGATGTACCGGCAAGGGCAAAGCTGTACCGTCTGCTCATCGGCGTTTTGGTCTATCTGCCGCTGTATGCAGCGGGAAATCACCTGATGCCCCAAATCCTTGGCGGATATTGGGGCGGCTACTTCTTTAATCTCGCACTGTGGACCTTTACACTGGCGGGGTATCCATATTTCTTTAACAAACTGAGGATTCTGGGGGGCGGCGTATGACAAGAGCGGCATTGCGTAGGGGAAATCGGTTGGCGGCTGTTTTTCTGCTGTTGGGCATTGCCCTTTGCATAGCCTATTTGTGGATGTGCCATGTGTATGGCAGAACCCCGGAAATGAAACTCCGCAGATGCATTTTTAAGGTGTTCATTGACCTGTGCTGGCTGGGCATCGCTTGCATCGGCAGCCGCCGTGTGCAGGGAGAAATGAAGAAAAAGACCCTTCTGGCGTTGGGGTGGTATATGCTTGGCGATGTGCTGGCCCCGGCCAATTTTCTGATCGGCGGAGTAGCCTACGGTGTGGGACATTTGGTCATCACAAGCGCTTATATCCGGCAATATGGCATAAGCCGCAGGCAGTTGGGGGTGTTGGCAGCCGTCAGCGCAGTGCTAATCGCTGTGTTGGCGGTCATGCTGGGAGCGGACTGGAGGATCCCGTTCATCGCAGTGTATATCATTGTGCTGGTATTGATGCTTATTTCATCCTTTGGCAATCGGTACTATTTTGTGACTGCGACCATCTTTCTTCTTTCGGATGTACTGGGCTATTTCCGCAAAATGTTCCTCAACGAAAACTGGTTTCATGACATCACGCTGTCAGTGTATTATGCCTCCATTCTGATGTACTGCTTTTCTTTCTGGATAGTGGAAAGAGAACAGAAGAAAACAGAATGACAAAATCAAGGAACCGTGTCCAATAAGGCGTATTCCTGCTCTCAAGAGCTTTTGCAATACCGATAGAAGGTGGTATGATGAAAAACAGAGGTGGTATGATGAAAAACAAAGGATGGCTGCTTGCGATTCTGCCTATGCTGGTATTGCTCTTCGGCTGTTCCGGTACAGAAAAAAACAAATTCGCTTCGATCAAAGACTTAAATTCAGCCTCGGTAAAAGTCGGTGTCGCTACCGGATCAGCTTCAGAGTTTGCTGCGCGGGAAACCATGCCCGATGCGGAGTTTGTGGATTTTGTGGTGGTGACGGATGGCTGTGCGGCGTTGGCAGCCGGAAAAATCGACGCCTTTATCTTTGATCGGGTGAATTTGGAGTACTTTGCGCTGAATAACCCCGGTACCGTTGTAATGGATGAGGGCTTTGGGGAGCCAGCCAGCGCCTGCGTGGGCATGGCTACGGATGATACAGAGCTTTGTGGCCAGATTAACGAGGTCATCGCCCGACTGCGCGCTGACGGGACCTTATCGGATATGGAACAGCGATGGCTGCGGTCCACGGAGCATACGATGCCCGAGCTGCAAAAGCCGGAGAATCCCCAGGGTACACTGCGGATGATGACCGAGGGGATGCTGGAGCCTTTCAATTATGTGAGCGAGGACGGCGCGCTGATGGGCTTCGATGTGGAGCTGGGTATGCGGCTCGCTTACGCGCTGGGACTGAATATTGAGATACAGACGGTGAACTTTGACGCACTGATCCCATCGCTGGAGGCCGGAAAGTGCGACATCATCATTTCCGAGATCAACGCCACGCCTGAGCGCATGGAAAGCGTATTGTTTTCCGAGCCCTATTTGGAAACTGAGATCGGGATCCTGGTGCCGGCGGATCGGTATGAGAGAACGAAGGACGCAGACACGGAAAACCGGATCACTTCCCTTGCGGATTTAAATACATCGGAAACACGGATTGGCGTAGCCACGGGCTCCGCGTCGGATTTTGCGATCCGGGAAACCCTGCCAAACGCGGCCTTTATTGATATCACTACCCTTCCGGACGGCTGTGCGGCTGTGGGTGCCGGGAAGTTTGATGCTTTTGCGTATACCAAAGTGAACTTGGAGTATTACGCGCTGCACAATCCGGAAACGACCGTCATGGATGCGGTGGTGGGCGAACCAATCGAATTCTGCGCGGGTCTGCGCCTGGAGGATACGCAGCTGTGCGAAAAGATCAATGCGGCACTTGCGGCGATGTCCGAAAGCGGGACGCTGGCTGAGATGGAAGGACGCTGGCTGAAATCCACAGAGCACGCCATGCCGGAGCTGACGGCGCCGGAAACGCCGGAAGGAACGCTGCGGATCATGACCTATGGGGAGTCTGAGCCATTTGCCTATGTGGGTGCGGGCGGCGAACTGATGGGCTTCGATGTGGAGCTTGGGATCCGGCTGGCCTATGCGCTGAATATGGATGTGAAGATCGAGAGCGTAACATTTCCCGCCCTGCTGCCCTCGCTGCAGGCGGGGAAATGCGATATTGTTCTGTCCACACTCAACAAGACGCCGGAGCGGAGCGAGCTGATCCTGTTTTCCGACCCCTATCTGACCACTGAAACGGGTATTCTGGTGCGGGCGGATGGGTATGAGAGCGGGAAAGCTTCCGTAAGTATTGCCATGACCGGCCAGCAGGTGGCCGAGGCGCTGTCTGTGGCCAGAGTCAGCGCCATGGTGGGAACCATAGGCGCGGACTACATCACGGACAATTATCCAACCTCTGAGCTGCTTTTGTTTGATACCACCAACGATGCCGTAGCGGCGCTGCAGAGCGGAAGAGCCGATTATGCCATCTGCGGGATGGCTCGGGCATTGGGATATATCAAATCCAATGAAAATATTGTCTATGTAGATTTTCCCCTGACCGATGAAGGGCTTGCCGTTGCCGTTTCCAAGGGGAATGCTGAACTGCGGGACGGGATCGACGGATGTATTCAGCGTTACCGGGAGAGCGGCCTGCTGGAAGAAATGCAGGAACGCTGGTTTGGCCCTGACAGCTATGAACCTGTGGATATCCCTGTCCACGAAGATGGGCCGGTGCTGCGGGTGGCGGTGGCCGCCACAGCAGAACCCCTCGCCTTCGTCTATAACAACGAGATTACCGGGTTTGAGTGCGAGCTGATTGAGCGGGCCGCTTATGATCTGGGGATGCGGGTGGAATATCAGGATATGGCCTTTTCTGCCATCATCGCCTCCATACAGAGCGGGAAAGCCGACATAGGACTCTCCCTTGTTCCCACGGAAGAGAGGATGCAATCGGTAGATTTTACCGGCACATATTTTGATAACCCGCAGACGCTGCTGACACTTCGTGAGGAAACAGCAGAAGAAAGCACTTTCGTTGAGGCGCTGTCCGGTTTCTTTGAAAGCCTAGGCAAAAAGTTTGTTGCCACATTTATTGAAGAACAACGCTGGAAGCTGGTCCTGAATGGACTCACAGTCACGGTGGAGATTTCAGTGCTTGCCTTTGCGCTGGCAACGCTGTGGGGCGGCGTATTGCTGTGGATGGAACGCTCCAAAATGAGATTCCTGCGTGGGTTCTCAGCAGGTTTCCGGCACATTGTTTCCGGCACACCGATTCTGGTGGTACTGATGCTGTTATACTACATTATTTTCAGGGGAATTGACATCTCCGGTATACTTGTGGCCATTCTGGGCTTCGGCTTATACTACGGTGTGGCGCTGTCGGAGGTATTCCGGACAGGCATCGACTCCGTGGATAAGGGGGAACGGGAGGCCGCCGCCGCTTTGGGATTCCGTCCCTTCGCCATTTTCAAAAGAATTGTATTGCCCCAGGCTGTCAACCATGTGTTCGGTTTGTACAAAGGACAGTTTGTTGCTTTGGTAAAGGGCACCTCCATCGTAGGTTATATCGCCATTCAGGATCTGACCAAGGCCGGCGACATCATCCGCAGCCGTACTTATGACGCCTTCTTCCCCATCATCGCCACGGCTGTTATTTATTTTGCGGTGACATGGGTCTTTGTGGCCCTGCTGTCGCTGATCGAAGTACGGCTTGAGCCGAAGAAGCGGGAACGGACACTGAAAGGGGTGGTATGCAAATGATCCGAATCGAAGCGTTATCCAAGTGTTATGGGGAACACAGCGTTCTGGAAAACATCAGTGTGGACATCGGGAAAGGTGAGGTCATTTCCATCATCGGCCCTTCCGGCTGCGGCAAGAGCACCTTCATCCGCTGCCTGAATCTGATGGAACAGCCCAGCGGCGGCCAAATCCGGATCGATGGCGAGGACATTATGGCAAAAGAGTCGGATGTCAGTATGCTGCGTCGGAAGATGGGCATGGTGTTCCAGTCTTTCAACCTGTTCTCCCATCTGATGATCATTGAGAATGTCATGCTCGGTCCCGTGGAACTGCTAAAAATGGATCGGCAGACCGCCTATGACGAGGGAATGAAGCTGCTGGAAACCGTTGGCCTTGCAGGAAAAGCTTTTGCCTATCCCGATGAACTTTCGGGCGGTCAGAAACAGCGTGCCGCCATCGCCCGCGCTCTGGCGATGAAACCGGAGATCCTGCTGATGGATGAGCCCACCTCAGCCCTGGATCCGAAAATGGTCAGTGAAGTGCTTGCCGTTATCCGAAAACTGGCGCAGGAGGGCATGACTATGATGATCGTGACCCATGAGATGAACTTTGCCAGGAATATTTCTACCAGGGTATTTTATATGGATGAAAAGGGAATCTATGAGGACGGCACACCTCAGCAAATTTTTGAAAACCCTCAAAGGCCAAAAACGAAGGAGTTTATTTACAAAACCCATACTTATAACCAGATCATCGACCGAAAGGCCTTTGACCCCTACGCGCTTTGGGCCGGTGTTGAGAACTTTCTCAAAGAGCATTTCCTCCCGGAGAAACGCATCCGCGCCGCGTTGCTCCTGTGTGAGGAGTTGTTGTACCAGCTGCTGTTTAAGAGACTGAGCGCCGAAACGGAGCCGCTTCAGTTCAGCCTGGAATATTCCGAGACAAGAGACACGGTGCGGATCACCTTCTCTTCGCCGCAGATTTCCGGTGAGCTGGAGGACGGGTCGGAGGATGAATTGGCCATGAATATTATCCGGGGATACGCGAAAGAGCTGCACTATGGGAGCGGACTGCTATATGTGGAGTTGTAAATGAGTCCTATCGTCTGCGGCCGGGCAGTAAAACTTTGAAACGGGGCAGTAAGCTTTTGCTTACTGCCCTGCTTTTTTGAGAAAATGCAACAGTTCTGCAACACTTCGTTTGCTATGATGGACGCAAATCAAAAGCGGAGGGATGAAAAATTGCTGTTCGTGACTGCAAACAACAACAGGGAGCAGCTGGAGGAACTGACCAGACTTCTGCTGTTTGCCTTTCCGGGCAGCGTAGTCTATCAATATACAGATCCAATCCATGTCCCCAGGATTGTGTTTGAAAACAAAGTGAACGCGGTTTTCGTGGAAATGAAAATGGAGAAGCTGGGCGGTATGGAGCTGGAGCAAATCCTGCATCGAAAAAAGCCGGAATTGCCTGTCTTTCTCCTGTCCGACACTGGAGAAGAAAGCGGGATTCCCGCCGGAAACCAGACGACGGTCCGCCTGGCCCGGCCGGTTTCAGCAGAGAAGTTGCGGGAATGCCTGGGACGCAAAAAAGGTGTTTAACCCATGAACGAATGGTCCACATACTTTCAAAACACGGATTTTATGGAAAAAAGCCGTATCATGATTATCAACAGGGACGCAGCGGGATATGTCGCGCAAAAGATCGGGCTGAAGGGCGGCTTTCGTGTCCTTGATGTCGGATGCGGTACGGGAGAGTTTCCTTTTTATCTGTCGGGCCAATGCTCCGGCGTTCACTTCTCCGGCATCGACATGGATGAGAATTTTATTGCTGCCGCACGGGAAAAAGCGAACAGCGTTCTTTCGGGGAACACATTTTCCTTTGCTGTTGGAGATGCCTTGGCGCTCCCCTATGAGGACAACACCTTTGACGTGGTGGTCTCCCATACATTTCTGACAAGCGTATTTGATTACTCCGGCGCGCTGCGTGAAATGAAGCGCGTATGCAAGCCCGGCGGCGTGATTGCATCGGTGACGGCAGATACATTCAAATATACAAATGGGTCTGACGGGCATTATCCCGCTACATACCAATGGCTGGGCGAGTATCGCAGGCTGACTGGGAAGGTGCAGCGGATGTATGAGGCGCTGAAACCCATGAACAGCTTTGCGGTGGGTGCCGATCCCATACTTATCCCCCGAATTTTCTCGGGAATGAAGCTTGAAAATGTGAGTGTTTATCCCATCGGAAAATTTTTCTCGCTCTCCAACGATGCCCTTTCAAAGAAAACAAAAGAGCGATTTATCGAGCTGGATTACAGCTCTGAAATACAGCGCATGGATGCGGTTTATAGATTACCGGAAGCGGATGACTATCTCTCCGCAGCGGAAAGGAAACGGTATCAGGAGCTTCTTGCCGTGCGCCGTGACGCACTGCTTGCCGACCTGGGCGAAAATGAGGTCTGGGAATGGACCGGAGGCAGCAATCTGCTGGTGATCGGAAAAAATCCTGAAAGTGCGTTGGAAACTGCGCCCCAGAGTGAATATGAAAGAAGTAAGTATAAAGCATGTTCCCCGGGGGAAACGGTGGATCGACTGAAGCAGGTGCTTCACTCAGTGGGCTTTGAGCCGGAAGAACTGGATATCCAGTCGGGAGTGGGCAGCATCTGTTCTATGCGTGTCAAGCTGAAAAATACCAATATCGGCCAGAACGGAAAAGGCGTTTCCGCTTCCTATGCCCGTGCCAGCGGATACGCCGAGCTGATGGAGCGTTTGCAGACGGGCTTCCTGTTCCAGCACAACTTTGACGAGGAGACCACACATTGGGGCGGTTTCAGGGCGGGTCCCGATGAAAGACTTGCTTCCGCTGAGGAATTAAAGGAGCTGGGTGGCAGGCTTTTGGAGGATTCCATCCGGGCGATCATACGGGAAGGCGGCGGCCTGAGCTTTATTCCCGTTGACGTAGCCGGGTATCTTTCTCAATGGGAGTTTGCGTCGGAAAACGGGCAATTTACCGCGCTGCCTTTCGTCAGCATGACGGACGGCAGGACAGAGTATCTTCCCGACTGCATATACCGGGCGTTTTATTTTACCAACGGATCCTGCGCCGGCAACAGCCGCGATGAAGCCCTGGTGCAGGGAATGAGCGAGATTGCCGAGCGATGGGCGGCAAACCACATCCTTACCGGCAGGCTTACCCCTCCTGTCATTCCCGACGAGGTCATAGGACAGATTCCGCCGCTTGCCGAAATGGTGGGGGAATTCCGTACGCACAGCCTGTATGAGCTGCGCATCATGGACGCCTCCTGCGGGAAGAGGCTGCCGGTTATTTGTGCCGCGGTGATCGAAAAACGCACGGGCGCGGTCACCCTGAGATTTGGCGCACATCCTCGCTTTGAGGTGGCGCTGGAGCGCACTTTGACGGAGATTTTGCAGGGAAAGCACATCGATTCGATGCACGGCGCACCCAGATATGATTTAAGCCACGATGAATACGCCCAGAGCGTTGTCAACCGGTTCAATTTCCTGAAAGACGCCACCGGCGTATTTCCCTCTGAACTGTTTGCAGTCTCACCTTCGTGGGAATTTACAGCTTTTGCATCTGCTCCGGAGGACGCGGAAGGCCAGCTTGCGTTCATGCTTGCGCTGTACAAAAGCCTGAATTGGACGGCGTATGTCCGCGACTGCTCTTTCCTTGGCTTTCCCACTTATCATGTCGTGGTTCCGGGAGAGAGCATGCTGCTGAATTTTGGCGCCGAGCGGCTGACCGAGAAAAAGCTCGCCGCAGCTGTACAACCCACCCTCCGAAACATGGCGGCGGCTTCGGAGGAAGACCGTGAGCGGGCGATGAAGTATGTAAGGCTGAAATCCGGCTGGTCTTTTGAAAACACTTTCGGATTTATGGCTGGGCTGCCGTATACCCCAAAGCTTTTGGGGGTCGATCTGGATGGCCGGCTGATGATGGCGGTACATGACATATCATGCGGGAATTATTCTGAGGCAGAGCATATTCTGGGCAGATACTCCTTTGACCAGACGGGCGCGGCAACGGCCCTGTATGTATTGAGGCAGCTTGTGGGCGTAAAAAAGAGAACGGGTGATCTGGAAAGGGCGTCGGATTTTCTGCGGGTCATGTTCTCTGGGGAGTGGGTCACTGAGGCGCTGGCGGTGCTTCACGATCCCCTCGGTGCGCTTCCCCGGCTGGATTGTTACCACTGCGAAGGCTGCCCGGTAAAGGGCAAGTGTAAAATGATGGATTCCGCCCCGGTGATGCGGAGGATCAGGGAAAAAATGAGTGAAAAAATGCAGGCAAAAGAAAGCGAGACATAACTGTTATGGAACTGCATGAAGCAACGGAATGGGGCAAGCGGGGCAAGGATGATTCCCCGGAAAGCACTGTCAAAAAAATCAAAGGACTTTTGGATGCGGCTGGTATCAGCGTAGAATACACGGATACTCCATGCGATGTGGGCGGAATGTACTACAGCAGGGTGGCCGCCACAGCGACACAGACGGAGATCATCGCATCGAACGGAAAGGGAGCGTCGAAGGAGCTGTGCGCGGCAAGCGCTTACGCGGAGCTGATGGAGCGTTTGCAGAACAAGGTGTTCTGTGGCGGACCCTCGGCAATAGATAATGATTTTATCAGCAGGGAAAAAGAGGTTCTGAACATGCCATGGTACACGGTCAGGGGCGACTATCAGCCGGAGTGTATACTTGCGCTGAAAAAACGGCTGGCTACAACCGTGAAGAAGGAAAGCATCTTTGACCCGGATCCGATGGAACTGGTCGATACCCTGCTCGAGTCGGTGGCTGCGGGAAACCGTGATGGGAAATATCTGCTTCGTCCGTTCTGGTCTGTGAAGGAACAAAAAGAGGTTATGTTGCCAGTCAGGATGCTTCAGACATTTCAGATGTCAAACGGCATGGCGGCGGGAAACACGCTGGAGGAGGCAATCGTTCAGGCAAGCTCGGAGATATTTGAGCGTTATGCGAATATCGCTGTGATCCAGGACAATATTACGCCGCCGCAAATTCCGGGTGAATATATCACGCAGAATTTCCCAAGAATCGCCGGTATCATTTCTGAAATCGAGGCACGGGGCAAATACAGAGTTTCCATGCTGGATTGCTCCCTCGGGCAGGGATTCCCTGTGGTGTGCGCCGTTTTGATCAACACGGAGACCCAGTCCTTTGGAATGAAGTTTGGTTCACACCCCAGTATGGCAGTCGCTATGGAAAGAACCCTGTCCGAAGCTATGCAGGGAAAGACGATCGAGCATTTCAGCCAGTCGGGATTTCCCAACTTCATGCCGAATGAACGGTCCTCTTTTGCAAATACATGGAATCTGATCAAGGTGGGCGTGGGATATTACCCTGCAAGTATGCTTTTTGACAAGCCAGATTATGAATTTAAACCGTGGCAGGATGTTACCGGCATGGATAACCGTCAGCTTATGAATGCGATGCTTTGTAAGCTGGATGAAGTGAGTGGGAATGTATATATTCAGGATGTGTCGTTTTTGGGCTTCCCCACCGTATTTATTTATGCTCCGGGAATCAGCGAGGCTCTGCCGGTAGATGTGCTTCAGCTCAAGAAGGAAAAGCTGAGAGGAGATGTCCAGCTGATCATGCACAATCTGGATACGGCCACGGATGCTGATATTGAAAAAGTGATCAAATTCACCCAGATCAGCCGATATGCGCTGATCGAAAACAGCTTTAACAATATCGCCGGTCTGACCTTCCGGGACTCTATGCCAGGCGCGCCGGACGAAGCAGGCTTCCTGATCGCCATGTGCTGTTACCGCCTGGGCCGGTTCAAGGATGCCCTGAGCGTTCTTGGATCCATGAAAGCTGTGGCTGCGTATATGAAACCAGAAGACGGGGCGTATTATAACGCGGTGCTCTGCTATGTGCGCGGCATGGCATATAACGAATCCAGGGAAAATATCTGTGCTGTTGTGCGGAAAATGTGCCCCGCGGAAGTTGCGGAAAAAGTGATAGGCGATTTGAGTGAGCCGAAAAAAGTGCTTGAAAAAGTATATCCTGTCTGCAATCACGGCGATTGTGTGAACTGCGTACACCATGGCGCATGCGAGCACGCGGAAGTTACGGAGGTTTTCTATAAGCTGATCGAGCTCGAAGGGAAAAAAGATATCCGCACGGAAAATCTTGCGGCACTGTTTGTGTAAATACTGCGCTTGTGCATGTATTTATAAATAAGTGAAAAGGAGGAGCATTTTATGACCACGGAAGAGTTTACTGGGAAAGTGGCTGCGAGCGGTGTGCTCTGTCAGAAAATGGCGGCCTGCAAAACACCCGAAGAAGCGTATGCCGCCGCCAGAGAAATCGGTCTGACTGATGATTTTGATACCTTTCAGTCTGCTATGGCAGAGCTTCACAAGCGGGTAAAGGGCGAGTTGTCCGACAGTGAGCTTGACCGTGTCGCAGTTTGTCTTCCCGCCGGCGAAACGGCCGCAATGGAAGCGGGAAGCGGCGCGGCAGTGATCATCACAAGCGGGGCGGCTTCCGCTGCGATATAACGATAATCTGTATTTTATTTTGAAAGGAGGAAATTATCATGACAACAAAAGAGCTTTTCGTGAAAATGACCAGGGACGAGGCGCTCTGCAAGAAGCTGGGAGCCTGCAAAACACCCGAGGAGGCTTACGCCATCGCCAGAGAAACAGGTCTGACTGACGATTTTGAAACCTTCACGAGGGTTATGACGGCGGTGAACAAGAAGGCCAAGGGTGAACTGTCCGACGATGAACTGGAGAATATCGCAGGTGGTTTTTCTGAGGCTGAGGGAGTCGGCGTTATATTATTAGGGGGAGCTGGAGTAGCCATGGTAGCGGCTGCCGCATAATGGCAAGGAGAGATTATCATGAGGATAAAAGAATTCTTCGTGAAAATGACCAGGGACGAGGCGCTCTGCAAGAAGCTGGGAGCCTGGAAAACACCCGAGGAGGCTTACGCCATTGCCAGGGGAACAGGTCTGACAGACGATTTGAAACCTTCACTTCCGTTATGAAGGCGGTGAACAAGCGAATCAAAGGTGAGTTGTCCGATGACGAGCTGGACAATATCGCAGGTGGTATGTCTGTAGGAGCAGGAATTGGGCTCACGCTGGGAGTAGCAGCTGCATTTGGTGCTGCTGCGGCGTAATCTGATTTAAAAATCATAAACAATAAGGAGGAAATTATCATGACAACAAAAGAATTTTTCGAGAAAACGACCAAGGATGAGGCACTCTGCAAGAAACTGGAAGCCTGCAAAACGCCCGAGGAGGCTTACTCCATCGCCAGGGAAACAGGTCTGACCGACGATTTTGAAACCTTCACGTCTGTTATGACGGCGGTGAACAAACAAATCAAGGGCGAACTGTCCGACGATGAACTGGACGCCGTTGCCGCAGGTAGTGATGATGGTGATTTGGGGGTTCTCATAGGAGTGTCAGTTGGCGTTACAGGTGCAGGAACCGCTATCGCAATGGCTGCCGCAGCCGCATAAGAACAAGGCGGGACGCTTTATGACCACAAAAGAATTCATCGAAAAGATGACCGGGGATGAAGCGCTCTGCAAAAAGTTGAAAGTCTGCAAGACGCCAGGGAATCCGGCCTGACCGACGCTCTTGTAACCTTTGCCGCCTTCATGACAACGATGGACAAGCTGGTAAATGGTGAGCTGCCCGCTGACAAGCCGGATAGTGTCGCGGGCGGCTTGTTCAAAGGTGAAACATTCGCAATCTCAATAGCAGGCGGAGCAGGTGTCGCAGGCGCGCAAACAGATATAGGGCGAATTGTCCGATGACGAACCGGACACCAGTGTCGGAGGGCATGATACGCTGTCTGCTTCTCTGGGAATCCTTGGATTAGGGGGATTTGTAGTGGCTGCTACGCCGCGGCATGATCTGATCAACTCTGTGACCCGTGTGAACATGTTTCCTCTGCTTCGGCAGAAGAAACATGTTCACGTTGTAAGAACTGCGCATGAAACCGGCATGAAATTTGATGCGCAGTTCTTACAAAAAACGAAGGGAGACTTATTATGGATAATCAAAAAAAAGCGGCAGGAGCATTAAAAAAAGTAACGTCTCCTGAACAGTTGAATGATTACGTTAAGGTATCCAATCCTGGCATATGGATGTTCCTTTCTGCCGTGACCGTTCTGCTGATCGCTTTTTTCATCTGGGGGTTCGTCGGGAAGTTGGATACGACGTATCTCTGTCCGGCGGTATCCAGCGAAGGCAGTTTGAACTGCTATGTCAGCGAAAAGCAGGGTTCAGAGCTTGGAAACCTTCTGTCGGTCACGGTGGATGGACAGGAATACCCCGTTGTTTCCATCTCTCAGGAGCCTGTGCGAGCGGACTTCCTGTCGGACTATGTCCGGCACATCAGCGGATTCGGGGAGGATGACTGGGTCTACATTGTTACCGCGCAGACTGATCTTTCCAACGGCGTACATGAAGCCGTGATCTGTACGGAAAGCGTAAGCCCCATATCATTTTTAATGGATTGAGGATCCCCATGAATCAGAAGACGAAGAATAAGCCTCTGGACAAAGGGTGTGCCAGGGTACCGGTCATCATGCAGATGGAATCGCTTGAGTGCGGTGCAGCGTGCCTTACAATGATACTTGCGTATTACGGAAGATGGATCCCCTTGGAGCAGATCCGGGCGGACTGCGGCGTGTCGCGCGACGGCTCGAAGGCGAAAAATGTTTTGAAGGCCGCGAGAAACCACGGTCTTTCCGCAAAGGGATACCGCTATGACGCAAACGAATTGAAAGGAAATGTAAAGTTCCCGTGCGTGATCCACTGGAATTTCAATCATTTTGTTGTACTGTGCGGCTTTAAGGGTGGAAAAGCCATAATCAACGACCCCGCAAGGGGAGCCTGCGAAGTACCGATGCAGGAATTTGATATGAGTTTTACCGGGATCTGTATGATATTTGAGCCAGAGGAGCACTTTGAACCATGCGGCAAGCCGAAAAGCGTCATAAAGTTTTCCCTCAAGCGGCTGAAAGGAACCGGCTCAACCATCGCATTTGTAGCCATGACCACACTGATCGTATCGGTCATTGGCATACTCAGTCCCGCCTTTTCAAGAGTATTTCTTGACCGATTGCTGACAGGGCAGAATCCCGATTGGATCACGCCGTTTTTCATCTGCTTTAGCGCCATTACCATTTTACAGATATTTGTGGAACTGATCCGTGATGTAAACCTTCTGAAGCTGAACGGAAAAATGGCGGCTGTGGGAAATACAAGCTATTTATGGCACATCCTGCATCTTCCGATGGACTTCTTTTCCCAGAGACTTGCGGGAGACATTCAGAAAAGACAGCAGGATAACGCTCAGATTGCGGAAAAAGTCGTCAATACCCTTGTCCCGCTGGTTCTGAATGGACTCATGATGCTGGCGTATTTGCTGGTTATGTTCCGTTACAGTCCGCTGCTGGCGACCATCGGGGTTATGACGGTATTTATCAACATATTCCTCTCAAGGTTCATTTCCGCAAGAAGAATCAATATCACAAGAGTTCAGATGCGGGATTCCGGCAAGCTGGTCGCTTCCACGGTCTCGGGAATCAGCATGATGGAAACGATCAAATCCTCCGGCGCTGAAAATGGTTTTTTTGAACGCTGGGCGGGACTTCAGGCCAGCGTGAACGCGCAGGATGTGAAATACGCCAGACTGAATAATCTTCTGGGTGCTGTCCCGCAGCTTCTGACAAACCTCACCTCGGTGGTCGTACTTGCATTGGGCGTTTTCCTAACGATCAATGGGGAATTCACCGTTGGCATGATCCTCGCTTTCCAGGGCTTCCTGACTGCGTTTACGAAGCCGGCGACGGAAATGGTCGCAGCGGGTCAGGAGCTTCAGGAAATGCGTACACGCATGGAGCGTATAGAGGACGTGATGGAGCATCCCAAGGATCATCATTTTGCGCCTGATGATACCGATGAAGCTGCTGCCTATTCCAAACTGACTGGCAATATTGAGATCAGGAACATTACCTTTGGTTACAGCAGGCTGGAGGAGCCGCTGATCCGGGATTTCAGCCTGACCATCAAACCCGGCCAGAGGATCGCATTCGTGGGCAGTTCCGGCTGCGGAAAAAGTACGCTGGCCAAGCTGATCTCCGGCTTATATCAACCGGCGAGCGGCGAAATCCTTTACGACGGCAAAAGAATAACCGAGATCAACAGAAACGTTTTTACAGGTTCTCTGGGTGTGGTGGATCAGGATATTATAATTTTTGAAGACACCATAGAGAACAACATCAAAATGTGGGATGACACCATTGAGAATTTTGAAGTCATTATGGCTGCCCGCGACGCGCAGATCCACAACGACATTCTGCAGCGGGACGGCGGATATAAGCACAGGCTGACCGAGGGAGGCAGGAATCTTTCCGGAGGCCAGCGCCAGCGTCTGGAGATCGCGAGGGTTTTGGCACAGGATCCGACCATCATCATACTGGACGAGGCCACCAGCGCCCTTGACGCGAAAACCGAGCACAATGTGGTGAAACACATCCATGACAGAGGGATCACCTGCATTGTTGTGGCCCACCGCCTTTCCACCTTGCGCGACTGCGACGAGATTATTGTGCTCGACCACGGAACCGTTGTGGAGAGAGGAACCCACGAGGAGCTGTACGCGAAAGGCGGCGCATATGCCAGCCTCGTTACCAATGAATAAGGAGTGACCGATTGTGAAAAAGAGCTTTTTTATCCTGTGTGCGCAGGTCTTGTGTCTAATCGCCCTGACCGGGTGCTCCAAAACTGACGTATATGCCTTGAAAACCCTGGCATGATACGCATGAAATAAGGAGAAAACAGTATGGGTTGGTTTGACAATCAAATAAAAATGCGTATGCAGCAGGATGAGGAGGCCTTTTCGGACTCATTCATCCATATTGCAGGCGCGATCATGGGCAAAAAGCTCACTGCGGCGCTCCATGACAGAAGCGTGCAGGCCAGAAATTCCATAGAAGAGATTTTGAAATTTTATCATATCAAGTCTTCGGAGCTGCCGGAAAACATCAAATCTGTTGATGAACAGCTTGAATTTGTGATGCGGCCCCACGGCATTATGAGACGGACGGTATCTTTGACCGGCGAATGGCATCAAGACGCCATGGGCGCCATGCTTGGCACACTGAAAAGCGGGGACCCGGTGGCGCTGATCCCCACCGGCCTTTCCGGATACAGCTATTATGATACGCACAGCGGAAAGAGGGTCAAGGTGACCCAAAAAACAAAGCAGCTCATTGACGATGAGGCGATCTGCTTTTACAGGCCCTTTCCTTTGCGGAAGATATCCGTAAAGGATATTCTGCTCCACATAACGACCGCTCTTTCATGGAGCGATTTTGCGTTGTTTGCGGTATCGACGCTGATCGTAAGCCTGTTGGGTATGTTCGTTCCAAAGATCACAAATACTTTGCTTTCCGATGTGATCAGGATTTCCAGTAACGGGCTGCTGCTGGCCATCGCCCTAGTACTTGTGTGCGTCACCATAAGCTCGTCCATTTTTTCCGCCATCAAGAATCTGTATATGACAAGGATCAATACCAAGGTCGGCATTTCTGTTTCCGCCGCCACGATGATGCGGGTCGTAGCATTACCCGCCAGCTTTTTTAACCAATATGCCGCAGGTGATCTGGCAAACCGTGTCATGCAGGTCAATATACTTTGCAATATGTTGATCTCTTCCGGCTTGTCTCTTGGACTTACCGCGATTTTTTCACTGGTTTACATCATTCAGATCTTCCGCTATACGCCGACACTGGTTGTCCCTGCCATTGTGATGATCGTGGCCACCCTGCTTCTGACGATTATTTGCGGGGCGGTGCAGACAAGGCTCAGTTACCAAAAGCTGGAGCTTACGACAAGGGAAGCCGGCATGAGCTACTCCGTCATTTCCGGTATTCAGAAGATCAAACAGGCCGGCGCGGAAAAGCGCATCTTCACGCGCTGGGCAGGCTTCTACGCCAGAGAAGCGGCCCTTACATACGATCCGCCGATGATCATTAAGGTAAACAAAGCGTTAATCTCTGCGGTGACGCTGATCGGGACTGCGGTTCTTTACTACAGAGCGGTGGCGGGCGGCGTTTCAGTGGCAGACTACTTCGCGTTCAATTCTGCGTTTGGCATGCTGTCGGGCGCTTTTGCGGCGATTGTGCCGGTTGCGCTGCTGCTGGCAGACATCAAGCCCATTTTGAGAATGATACAGCCCATCATGGATACCGTCCCCGAAATCAGCGAAGGAAAACGGGTCGTGGAAAGGCTCTCCGGCGCCATTGAGTTAAATCATGTCTCATTCCGGTATGATGACAACAGCCCGATGGTCATAGACGACCTTTCTCTCAAAATAACCCCCGGCCAGTATGTTGCCATCGTTGGTACCACGGGCTGCGGAAAATCCACGCTGATGCGTCTGCTCCTGGGATTTGAAGAGCCAAAAAAGGGCGCGGTATATTATGACGGCAGAGATATGGATTCCATCGACCTTAAATCCCTGCGGCGCAATATTGGAACCGTGATGCAGAACGGAACGCTGTTTCAGGGAGACATCTATTCCAATATTACCATTTCCGCACCATGGCTTTCGGTTGATGACGCATGGGAGGCGGCTGAGAAGGCAGGGATTGCGGATGATATCCGAAGAATGCCGATGCAGATGCACACAGTGATCGCAGAAGGCGCAGGAGGCATCTCAGGCGGGCAGAAGCAAAGGATTATGATCGCAAGAGCGATTGCGCCAAAACCAAAGATCCTGATGTTTGACGAAGCCACAAGCGCATTGGATAATGTCACGCAGAAAACCGTATCCGACTCCCTTGACGGGCTGAAATGTACGAGGATTGTGATTGCACATCGTCTTTCTACCATCAGACACTGTGACCGTATCCTGGTGCTTGACAAAGGAAAGATCGTTGAAGACGGAAATTATGATGAACTGATCGCCCAAAACGGCTTTTTTGCCGAACTTGTGGCGCGTCAGAGAGTAGATAATGAAAGGCTGCCGAAAATGCCAGGAGGAGGAAAAAACTCCGCCTCTGATTTTATGCCTTCTGCCTCGGACTGATTCAATCAGATGCCTCAGCCTCACGCAAATGCCCCTGACAGGATTTGGGATATGGAATCGTGCGGCATTCCGACAGACCGATCTGTGTATCGGCCAGGATCTGCGCCACGTCCGCCCCGGCGATATCAAGCCCCTCCGCACAGAGCAGGTCGGCCTTTCCGATTCCCAGCATTTCGGCAATGGATTTTATGTACTCATAGCCAAAGTTCCTGTTTTCAATATAGCCGCCCGCCGTCGTGATGTATGTCAGCGCCGATGCACGGCACAGCCCCACCGAACCGGTTTCCACATATTGAAAGGTCAAACCGCACACCATGATATGTTCCACATAAACCTTCAGGACAGAAGGAAAGGACAAGTCCCAGTAGGGCGCTGCCACCACGATTCTGTCTGCCTCCCTGAACTGCCGTGCCAGAGCGAACATCTCATCTTGGTATTGCCCCCTCCGGATCAGGGCATCCCGTTTTTCCAACGCCGCCTTTGTCAGCGGCACGATGGACAGAGCCTCAAGCTCCACCCGTTCCACGGTTCCGCCCTTACTCTCCAACTGCCGGAGGTATTCGCAGCACAGGGATCGCGTCCGAGACTCCGGGTGGGTGCTGATGCAGGCGTCGATCCATAATATTTTCATGTTGATCCTTCACTACCCCCTTTTGCTGTCAGAATAGCATATGAACCGTTGCAGAACCGTTGCAGAAATCAACTACTTATATCAAGCTGTTTTCTCGTCCCGTTTTTTCGGGAATGTACAACGGTTCTGCAACACTTCTTGTGTTAAAGTGATACAAATGGACAGGAATCACCTGTTTCAAAAACAGGGAAACCTCTGATTGATTCCGTGGTTTCCTGGAAAAAGAGAGGTGCAAAAATGGAGAATTTTAATGTGGATCAGATCAGCGGAATGCTGGTGGGCGGTATTCTGGCCGTCGGTGCTATGGGGTCGGTTATCAGCTTGGTTATGAGCATT
This sequence comes from Clostridiales bacterium, assembly GCA_004554165.1. GTDB lineage: Bacteria > Bacillota > Clostridia > Christensenellales > CAG-138 > CAG-1024. The sequence goes on from SFNQ01000011.1 coordinate 52,202, forward strand.
CTGACCATTATCGGCGGCTGGAAAATGTTTCGAAAGTTCGGGGAGCCGGGCTGGAAGGCGATCATTCCTTTCTACAACACGTGGGTAGAGTACAGATACACCTGGAAGGCTGTCATGGCGATCCCCGTGATCGTTTTGGGCTTTGGCGGCGGAATCCTCATGAAAATCGCCGAGGCGGGTTCGGCTCTGCAGATCATTGCCAGCTTGGCGTTTCTGGCGGGCTGGGTGCTTACCATCATTGCGTACTACAAGCGCTGCAAGGCATTTGGTCACGGCATTGGCTTCACCATCGGCCACGTGATTGCTCCCGGCATTCTTACCATCATTCTGGGCTTTGGCAAAAGCCAGTATATCGGCAGAGGCGTTTCCGATGCCCAGGCCGCAGTCTCCACAGCAGAATCGGAAAACAAGTAACACGGCAGAGGACGGCGGAGCGGCAGGCCGCATCCCCGGAAAGGAGAAACCTGTGAAGCCAAAGAAAGAGCAAACTGGTTTCCGGCATCTTGCCACGGCGCTGGCATGCGTACTTCTGGCGCTGAGTCTCGGCGGCTGCTCGAATCAGAGCGGGAATCCGGATCCCGCCCAGTGGCGAAGCTGGCGGATCGGCGTGCCTCTGGCCTGGGGGGCGGACTACTACCTGACCGACTATGAAAAACTCCCCCTCCTATACCGGTATGATGACGGCAGCGAGTGCCTGATGGGTCTGAAGTTCGGCTACATCGACGCCATCGTGGTGGACGACCTCTATGCCCAGGAAATTGTGCGGCTGAACCCGGAGCTGACCATCCTGGACGAGCCTGTCGGACAGGATCAGTCCATCGCCTATGTGTCCACCGAGCGGCAGGATCTGCTGGAAGAGATCAATGATTTCATTCCCGATTTCCGAGAGAGCGGGGAATACGCCGATTTGTGTCTGCGCAGTGAGGCGGGAGAATTTGTCCCCAACGAGGATATCCCCGCTGTGGAGGACGGCCCCCTCCTTCGGGTGGCGCTGGCCGTCTCCACGGGAAATTACCCCTATGCATATTATGACTTCAACACCGACTCCCCCCAGGGAGTAGATGTGGAGTTTGTCAAGCAGTTCGCTGCGGCGTATGGGTATGCCATTGAGTGGTATGACTCAGACTGGGATGCCTGCGCCGTGGCTCTGACCAACCACCAGGTGGATCTGTTTGTGGGCGGCTGTTCCGTCTATTACGCAAAGGCAGAGGAAGAAGCGGGAAGCGCGCTTTGCTCGAACCCCTATTTTGATATGGATCTGGTGCTAATCGTGGACTGGGAGGAGGAGACATGAGCGATTTCATTGCGTACATCAAAGACGCGATCTATTTCAGCCTGATTTTTGAGGATCGCTATCAGCTGGTGCTGTTGGGCCTGGGGATCACGCTGGTGCTGACCACTGTATCCTTTGTCCTGGGTACGCTGCTGGGCATGGTGCTGTGCGCGGGCATGGGTTCCCGCCGCCCGGCGGTGCGGGGCGTCAGCCGGGCGATCACAGGTGTTCTGGTCAAGCTGCCTCCCCTGGTCTTGCTGATGATTTTTGCCTACCTCATGCTGGCGGGAACCGGGCTGGGTGCGATGACCATCGCCATCACCACCTTCACCTGCAAGAGCAGCGCCCATCTGGCGGAGATTTTCCGCTCAGCGGTGGACTCCGTGGCCCACGGCGAGGTTGAGGCGGCCCGCACTCTGGGCTTCAGCAAACGTCAGGCTTTTTTCAAGGTGGTCTTCCCCCAGGCAGTCAGCCAGGCCATGCCCCTGTATAAGACCCAGTTCATCCTGACCATGCAGGACACCTCTGTGGTCAGCCTGCTGGCCATCCCGGATCTGACCCGGTCGGTGACCATCATCACCTCCCGTACACTGGATCCCATCATCACTCTTGTAATCACCACGGTAGTCTATCTGGTGTTGGGCGTCCTTGCCAATGCCCTGCTGAGCCGGGCGGATCGGCAAAAGCACATCAGCAGTCAGGAGGCGGAACAGGCATGAGTATGATCCATATTGAAGATCTCACAAAAGCCTTTGGAGACAATGTGATCCTGGAGCACATCAATCTGGATGTGGAAAAGGGCGAATGCGTATCCATCATCGGCCCCTCCGGCTGCGGAAAAAGCACCCTGCTGCGGTGCATGAATCTGCTGGAGGTGCCCACCGCCGGGAAAATATTCATCAACGGCCGGGAGATCACAGCCAAGGATGCGCCGGTGGATGACATCCGCAGGCACATGGGTATGGTGTATCAGAGTTTTAACCTGTTTTCCCACAAGACGGTGCTGGAAAATGTGATGATGGCTCCCATGGCTTTGGGCGGTCTGTCCAAACAGGAGGCTATGGCTCTGGCGATGGATTGCCTGGACCAGGTGGGCATGGGCGAACGTGCGGATTTTATGCCGCAGGCTCTCTCTGGCGGTCAGAAGCAGCGAGCTGCCATCGCCCGGTGCATCGCCATGAAGCCGGAACTGATCTTGTTCGACGAGCCTACCTCCGCACTGGACCCCACCATGGTGGACGAGGTGCTTGCGGTCATCCGTCGGCTGGTGAATCAGGGCATGACCTGTGTAATCGTCACCCATGAGATGAATTTTGCAAAGAATATCAGCTCTCGCGTGATCTATCTGGACGAAAAGGGGATCTGCGAGATGGGATCCCCCAGCCAGATTTTCGGTGCGCCCCAGCGGGAAAAGACGCGAGCTTTTGTGGAGCGCATCCACACCTTGCGCTGGAGCATCCGGAGCCGGTTTTTTGATATTTATGAGCTGAACCGGGCGGCGGCCATGTTCTGCCGGAAACAGCTTCTGGAGGAAAAGCAAATCTACCGGGTGCAGCTGGCACTGGAGGAGCTGCTTTGTCACCTGCTGCTCCCCAATTTGCCCGAAGATCAACTTCAGGCAGAGCTGGTTTTATCCCACAGCGGAAAGGACGGCACTCTGACAATTACCACAGAGTATGCCGGAGGCTTGGTCTCACGGGAGAAAGCCGCCGAGAATGAGCTGTCCATGACCATGCTTACCGCGGTTTGCCGGGAGCTCCACTGGAAGGAAAACCGCATACTGCTTCAACTGTAAGAACACAGAACTACCGATAAAAACCGAAAGGAGCATATCACATGAGCAAAAAAACAAGAGGAACCGTTACCTTCGTCTGCGGCGTCATTGCGAGTGTGTCCGGCGCAATCCTTCTTATACTTCGGCTGGGATTTGGCGAGGGGGTTCAGGATACCTATCATATCCCCATGTGCATTGTATGGGTCGCGATAGGAATCTATCTGTCTTACCTTGGCAGGAATATGAGAAGAAATGACAGAGGAGACAAGGATCGCGATGACAAATAAGAAGCGAAACTGACTTCCGGACCTGTCAGGGTTTGGCTGCAAAGCGAAAGGCAACCATCATTTTTAAGGAGATGAGAACTTGAATGTAAAAGGCCGGATGATCTTGGCAGACTTCGGAAAGGATCGTCCGATCTATGTGGCCCTGGGCGATACGGTTCACGAACTGCTGCACCTGATGAGCGACCTGCGGGGCTTCCCCGCCATGAGCGAGCGCATGGCGGCCCACAGCCTCATCTCCATGCTCAATCACTATCTGGGCGAGATGACTGAGATCATCCAGCGCAGAAACGGCACGATCATTGAATTCATCGGCGGCGGCATTCTGGCCATCTTCGGCGCGCCCTCCCTTCGGACTGCCACGCTGCCGACGCGGCGGCCATCGAGATGCAGGCGCAGATGGAGCAGATCAACCGCTGGAACGAAGAGCGGAGCTTTCCTGTTCTGGAAATGGGCATCGGTATCAACACCGGCGAGGTCATCGTAGGCAATACACCCGGGCGGTGATCAGCCGCGATCCGGGCTACAAGAGCCAGTTTGGTGTGCCCAGAGTGGTGGCCCGGGAATTTGCCCGCGTTGCCGCCTGCTGGAGATCGCGGACGATGGGTTCGTGCGTGTGCGGGACGGAATGAAGGCATACACCGGCGATATCCGCCGAAAAATCACCGACAACCGCGCTGACGATGTGCTCATTGACCTGATCTCTCTCCGGGAATTCCTGAGCCGCAACAGTCGGATGCGGGCATTCACCGAGGAACTGGCCGCTATCTGCGGTGCGGGGATCGATGAAATCAGTCCGGAGAGCGACATCCGGCAACTGCGCTGGCTGGGCAAGCAGACTCTGGGGGACCTGCAGAAGATGCTGGGAGAGGATCATGATCTGGCGCTGGCGAAGAAAACCCTCGGCGGAACCGATCTGGACATCCTCTCCGCCAGCGTGGGCCTGCGCTTCCTGTGCCGGGCTGCGCTGGTGAACAGTGGATATACTCCGGAGCAGGCAGCAGATTTCCTGAAGCTGTCCATGGGCGATACAGCCCGGGCGGGGCGGCAGGCAAAGCATCTGTTTCACAGCGTTCGGAAGTCGGAGGACGAGAACGCATGACAACATCGGCACAAGATCGCTCTGACGCGGTGTTGTCCTTTGCCACCAGAAAGCATGGTGGGCAGACGCGCATCGGCTGCGACCCCTATATCACCCATGCCGTCGCTGTGGCGGGTATCCTCCGGGATTGGGGCTATGGCGCAGATCATCAGATCGCCGGGCTGTTCCATGACCTGCCGGAGGATACCGACGCCTCGGAACAGGAGATCGAGTCCATCGGCGGCGCCGATGTTCTCCGGACAGTCAGGCTTCTGACCAAGCAGAAGGGATACATCATGGCCGAGTATGTGGCGGCCATCAAAGCCAACCCCGTGGCCCGTGCGGTCAAGGCGGCGAACCGGTTGCACAACCTTCGCTGCGCCGTGGCGGCGGATGAGGATTTCAAGCGGCGCTATGTGTTGGAACCGGAGCTCCCGCCCGCCGTGAAGGCGCCGGCGGAGTCTATGGAAACGCCGCTGGCGGAGCTGCCCTTCCTGTATGAACCCGTTGAGCCCTGGAAGATCAAAGCAAAATCTGAATAAGACAGAAACAGAAGGAGAAATCACTATGACCATCGAGAAAGCATTGAACGGAAACAGCCTGACTCTGAATCTGGCGGGACGGCTGGACACCACAACTGCCCCCGAGCTGGACGTTGTTGTGGACAGTTCCCTGCGCGGTGTGCAGGAGCTGGTCCTGGACCTGGAGGCACTGGAGTATATTTCGTCCGCCGGTCTGCGTGTGATTTTGAAGGCGCAGAAAAAGATGAATGCCCAGGGTTCCATGAAGCTCATCCATGTGAACGACACCATCATGGAGGTCTTTGATATCACCGGTTTTGCGGATATTCTGACCATAGAATAAGAGAAACGGGAGGATATGTCATGGGCATCACCTTATTCCGGCTTGTGACTGCGAGCCTGCTGCCTGTCCTGCTCTCCGTCGCGTTGTATCAGGCGGAGAGAAAGACGCGCTTTGCGTCGCTACCGCATGGGACGAAGCAGGTGCTCATCGGTATTTCTTTCGGCATATTGGCAATCCTGTCCACCGAGTTTGGCATCCCGGTGGACGGCGCGGTGCTCAATGTGCGGGATGCCGCACCGCTGACCGCGGGGCTGATCTTCGGCTGGCCCTCCGGCCTGATCGCTGGCCTCATCGGCGGCGTGGAGCGCTGGTTCTCCGTGCTGTGGAGCGGCGGGGAATTCACCCGTCTGGCCTGCTCTCTGGCTACGGTGGTGGCCGGCGTCATCGGCGCGGCAGTCCGGCGCTTCATGATGGACAATAAGAAGGCCTCCTGGTTCTACGGCTTGGCCGTGGGCGTCACCGTGGAGGTGTTGCATATGCTGCTGGTGTTCCTGACCCATACCGACGAGCTGCAGCGCGCTTTTGAGGTGGTGCGCAAATGCACCGTCCCCATGGTGGCCGCGAACGGCCTTTCCGTGATGTGCTCCATTATTGTGGTGACCTTTCTGGCCAGACGGAGGGAGCCGAATGGACCCTCGGCGCAGAAGATCGCCCAGACTTTCCAGCGCTGGCTGCTGGTCTGCGTGGTGCTGGCCTTTATCGCCACAGGGGTATTTACTTATTTCTTCCAAACCAGGCTGGCCGATGCCACTGTCAATTATACGCTGACCCTGAACCTTCAGGATGTGCGAAATGATATCCGGGATGCGTCAAATCAGCATCTGTTGTCCCTGGCGGAACTGGCCGCCGCAGATCTTGCCGATCAGGCCGACGGGGAAGAGCTTCAACGCCTGGCCGAACGATACGATGTAGCGGAGATCAACCTTGTGGACGACAACGGCATCATTACTGCCAGCACCAACCCGGACTTTGTGGGCTATGACATGGCCGACGGCGCGCAGTCGGCGGAGTTTCTGCCGCTGCTGGAAGGTGCGCCGGAGATCATCCAGGACTATCAGCCCACCAGCTACGACTCGTCCATCTCCCGGAAATATGCAGGCATCGCACTGGAACAGGGCGGCTTTCTGCAACTTGGATATGACGCCCAGCGTTTTCAGCAGGAGATCAGCCAGCAAGTGGCAAGTGCGGCCAAAAACCGCCATATCGGCCAAGACGGCTGCATCATCATCTGCGATGAGCAGGGGATCATCGTCAGTGACCGGGACGGGCACGAAGGGCAGAGCATCGACCTGATGGGCAGCGCCACTGCAACGGACATCCGGCTGGAGACCCGCTTTATTGACTCGGTTTACGGCGTCTCCTCCTACTGTATGTATACCGTGACAGAGGGGTACTACATCGTGGCCGTGCTGCCGGTCAGCGAGGCATTGTTCTCCCGAGATGTGGCTGTCTATATCCTTGCGTTCATGGAGACGCTGGTGTTCGCAGTCCTTTTTGCACTCATCTATTTCCTCGTCAAGAAGCTGGTGGTCGAGAACATCCAGAAAATTAACCGCTCTCTGTCCCAGATCACCGGCGGAAATCTCAATGTGACGGTGGATGTGCGCTCGAACGAGGAATTTGCCTCCCTTTCCGACGATATCAATACCACAGTCGAAACTTTGAGGAACTACATCGATGAGGCGGCGGCCCGAATCGACCAGGAGCTGGAGTTTGCCAGGCAGATCCAGCACTCGGCCCTACCCTCTGTGTTCCCGCCCTATCCCAAACGGAAAGATTTCAGCATTTACGCCTCTATGGACACAGCCAAGGAGGTAGGCGGAGACTTTTATGATTTCTATCTGTTGGGAGAGGATAAGCTGGCATTTCTGATTGCGGATGTCTCCGGCAAGGGGATCCCGGCTGCCATGTTTATGATGACGGCCAAAACGCTGATCAAGGGCTTCGCTGAAGCAGATCTGGAGGTAAACGATGTGTTTACCCGTGCCAATGCCAAACTCTGCGAGGGTAACGATGCCGGCATGTTTGTGACGGCGTGGCTGGGCATGCTTGACCTGAAGACAGGTCTGCTCAGTTATGCCAACGCCGGGCACAACCCGCCGGCCATTCGCCGCAAAGACGGCGAATATGAGTTCCTGAAGTCCCGGCCCAATTTCATTCTGGCCGGTATGGACGGGGTAAAGTACCGAAAATACGAATTGCAGCTGCAGCCCGGAGACGAGATTTTTCTCTACACGGACGGTGTGACGGAAGCGCAGGATCGGGATCATCAGCTTTTCGGTGAGGAGCGGCTGATGGCGAGTCTGAATGAGAAACAGGGGCTGAGCGTGGAAGAAATATGTAAAAAGGTCAAGGCCGATGTGGACGCCTTTGTGGGCGAGGCCGACCAGTTTGACGATATTACCATGGTCAGCGTAAAATTGAGCAGCCTGCCTGAGATGGCAGTGCTCAAAGTCACGCCCAGCATGGAATCGGTGCCGCAGGTCTCCGGTTTTCTGGAGGAGCAGCTGGATCATCTGAATGTGCCCATGAAGACAGCAAACAAACTGATGATCGCCATGGATGAGATCTATTCCAATCTCGTCCATTACAGCGGCGCCGACTATGCCGAGATCCGCTGCGGCGCCGACAGCGGTGTTCTGACACTGACCTTCCGGGACAATGGGATGCCTTATAATCCACTGGATGCCAAAGAGCCGGATATTACTGCCTCCGCAGATGAGCGACAGATTGGCGGGCTGGGTATCTTCATGGTTCGAAAAATGATGGACAATGTGGACTATATGTACAAGGACGGACACAATGTGGTGACGCTGACCCTGGCGCTGGAAGTGACAAAGCTATGAGGAGTATTTATAGAAAGTTCTTTTTGTCAACACCTGCGCCATTACGGCTTTCAATATGTCCGCGCCCTGGCCCGGGACTTTTACGGGATACAGGAGATCTGCTGCGTGGCGGCGGAGGGGCTGGATATTGCCGGAGCTGATACGGCGGCCATTCTGGAGCGCGCCATACAGAACATCCCGGCCTTCCGGAAGGAATAAACCCTGGGGCGCTCGCTGCCTGGTGGGGCGGAAGTTCCGGCGGACATTATTAATGATATCCTGACGCCCTATTGAGTATCCGGAAGGACACTGGAGAGGATTCACAATGGATAAACTTGTAAGAAAAATTGAGGTCCCTTTAGCAAAGAAGGCAATTTCTGATGCCGGACTTTATATTGCTGCTCCACAGGATATGGGACGACTGGCCGAGGTTGCCATGGATGCATATCAGGACTATCCGCTCCATAATTGGCTCACCGGTGGTCATTATGACCGGGAGGCATCAAAACGGATCATGGAAACATCTTTGCGTACTATGGAGCGCGACGGCGTGATTTATGCCGACAGCCCGCAGACAAGTGGCTTTGCGGCATGGCTGCCTCTGGGCTTTGCCGGCAGCAGAGCGATCCCATTCCTTGCCCATGGCGGCCTGGGGCTAATCTTTCGCTCCGGCCCTCAGATCATCGGCAAACTGGTGTCTTACGAAAGCTATGCAATGAAATTGAAAAAGAAATATACGGGAAACGTGGACTGGTATTTGTACAATCTCTCGGTATCACCCAAAGCCCAGGGCAGAGGAATCGCTACAAGGCTGCTGCGCCCCATGCTGGATTTCTGTGACCGGGAGAATATGGTTTGTTATCTGGAGACAAATAAGGAAAGCAATGTGGCTCTGTATGAGCATTTTGGATTTCAACTCGCGGAGCAGGGGCTGGTTCCCGGAAGCAATGTTATGCATTACGCAATGACGCGCCCACCCACGCCGGAACAGGTACAGGGCGGAAAGGCAGAGAACCATGAATAATACTTTAGCCGGATCGTGGAGGAGCACAAGGGAAGCCCGGCTTAGGGATGATTACCAGATCATCGACGGGTTATCAAATGTTTTCTACGAAAAGCTGTGTGTGATATAACGTTAGCTATAAACGAAGAGCAAAGCAGCTATAGCGCAAAGGATTTTCTGATGAAACTGATCACGCATGCGCCGTTCCCGATCCGGATGATACAGACAGATAACGGCGTGGAATTTACCAACGCGCTGATCGTGGTGAAGGCGAAGCACAGGACGCTGTTTGAGCAGGCGCTTGTGGACATGGGAATCGAGTACCAC
>SFNQ01000012.1 GCA_004554165.1 Clostridiales bacterium
CGTGATCGCCGCCGTCAGCGTCGTCTTCCCGTGGTCCACGTGTCCGATCGTTCCGATGTTTACATGCGGTTTCGTTCTTTCAAACTTTGCCTTTGCCATTACAATAGATCCTCCTTCAATTTTGTTACCCGCCTGCGGAAGTCCCTGTAACGGCAGCGGGCATAATAACAGTTTTGCTATCATGGCGGTGCTGGAGCGGGTGATGGGAATCGAACCCACATAGCCAGCTTGGGAAGCTGGAGCTCTACCACTGAGCTACACCCGCACACTCCCACGATAGCATCCCTATTTTACTAAGTTTCCCTGATAGTGTCAAGAGATATGCGAGACGGAAGGACAAGCATTTTGGGCTTTGTCCCTTTTTTCCCTCAGTGCATCCGAATCTCAGGCAGAATCCGCTGCACATCCACATAGTAACGGTCCATATTGTAGGGATCGAAGTATACGTCCACCTCGTCCGACCGCAGCAGTCCTTCGGGATTAAAATCGAGATCCTGGCTGCGAAACTCGTGCACCGTTCCCTCTTCATCCGTATAGCGGCAAAGCAGGCGGTAGGGATGGCGGCCGTTCACCTGTATGCTGCGGTTTTGCAGGACGCCGCTGACCCTGGCGCGCACGCAGCGCCCGCTGCTCATCAGCTCCTCCCGGAGTCGCCGCCTGCGCCGGAGTACAACAAGAAACCCGGCACCAATGCCGCCGAAAACCAGTGCCAGCGTGCCCAGGGGCAGGAGCGGAATCCAGAGTCCGCCGGAAAACCCGTAGCGCGCGCCCAGCGCGGCGAGTACCAGCGCGAACAGCAGGCAGACCGCGCCCACAAGAAAGAAGATAATGCCGATCAGACGGAACGCCCGGTTTTCCATGAATCCTCCTCCTGGCGGCGCAGACGGTCCTCCAGCTTCTTCTTCACGCGCTGGATGGCGTTGTCCACGCATTTTGGCGTACGCTCCATAACCTGCGCGATCTGCTGATAGGAAAGGCCCTGCAGATACAGCGAAAGGGCCTGCTTTTCCAGGCGGGAAAGCGTCTGCTCAATGTCGAGCGCAATGGCCTCGCAGTTCTCGCGGCCGATGAGCGTCTCCTCCGGGTCGCTGACATGGGCGCTGGAGAGCACGTCGATCAGCGTGCGCTCCGCGTCGCCGTCGTCATAGACCGGACAGCTCAACGACACATAGGAGTTCAGCGGCATGTGTTTTTTGCGCGTGGCGCTTTTGATTGCCGTGATGATCTGCCGGGTGATGCACAGCTCCGCAAAAGCGCGAAACGAGGCCTGCTTTTCAAACTCGTAGTCGCACACGGCCTTGTACAGGCCGATCATTCCCTCCTGAATAATATCCTCGCGGTCCGCGCCTACAAGAAAATAGGTGCGCGCCTTGCCGCGGACAACCTGCTTGTAGCGCGTGTACAGCAGCTCCTCCGCCCGCTCGTCGCCTTCCCGGATCCGCGTGATGAGCGTCTCGTCGCTCATCGCTTCATAGTTCTTCATTTGTCCTCATTCCCGGGCCATGTCCTGCCTGCGCTTTTCAAACATCAGCACCGCCGCCGCAACGCCCGCGTTCAGCGAATCGATCTGTCCGCGCATGGGGATGGAAACGAGAAAATCGCAGTTCTCCCTGACCAGCTTGGACAGCCCGCCGCCCTCGCTGCCGATGACCAGCGCCAGCGGGCCGTTCAGCCCCTGCCGGTCCATGGGCGTACCCTGCATGTCCGCGCCCGCAACCCAGAGATGGTTTCGCTTGAGCTCCTCCAGCGCGCCGGAGATGTTCACAACCCGCGCGATTTTCATATACTCCGTCGCGCCCGCCGCCGCCTTGACCGCCGCCGCCGTAACCGACGCGCTCCTGCGCTTGCCGATGACGACCCCGTGCGCGCCCGCACACTCCGCGCTGCGGATGATGGAGCCCAGGTTGTGCGGGTCCTCAATGCCGTCCAGCACGATGACGAAGGGGTCCTCGCCCCTGTCTCTGGCGTACTTTAAGATATCCCCCACCGTGCAATACTCCACGCCCGCCGCATAGGCGACCACGCCCTGATGATTGGCGGTCCTGCCGCCGTGGCCGAAGGGCATGCACAGCTCGTCCAGCTTCTTCCTGTCCACCTGGCGCAAAACCAGGTTTCTGTCCCGCGCAAGGTTCACAATTTCCCCCAGCGAGCCGTCCTGCTCCTTCTGCACGAGGATGCGGTCGATGCTGCGGCCGCTTTTGAGCGCCTCGCGCACGGCGTTTCTGCCGATGAGCAGGTAGGGCAGCTCGTCTGCGCCGCCCTGCTGCGCCGGGGGCTCCGCCTCCCGCGGGGGCCGCTCCTGCCCCGCGCCGCCGCGGCTGCCGCCGGGCCTTGCGTCTCTGGCGCCGTCCCGCCCTTTCCCATAGCTGCGGCCTTCGGCGTATGCCGGCTTCCGCTCCTTTTCGCCTGCGCCGCGCGTATCCTGGCCGCGCCTGCCGTAGCCGCGGCTGCCGCCGCTTCCGTATCCGGTTTCGCCGGGCTTGCCGCCCTGCCTGCCGCGGCCCGCGCCGCGCTGTTCATATGCCATGGTGTTCCGCTCCTTCAACAGCCAGTTGCATCAGTTCTGCCGCCCGCGCGTCCGCGCCGGTCCAGTAAAGGTATCCGATCAGGGCTTCGAGCCCCGTTGCAATGCGATAGTCGCTCACCTGCGCGTTCTTCGGCACGGTGCCGCTGTGCGCATTCCTGCCGCGGCGAAACACGCCCGCCTCCTCCTCCGTCAGCAGCGGCTCGATCCGCCGGAACGCCGCCGCCTGCCCCGCGGCCGAAACCAGCTTTGCCGCGGCCAGATGCAGCGCATGCGCGTTGCCGTCGAGCGTGTGCATGAGGTAGGTGCGCACATAGAGATCGTACACGGTATCCCCGATATAGGCCAGCGTCAGCGCGGGCATCTGCCGCGCATCGCGCTGCGGCAGGCCCAAAAAAGCGGAGAGCGCCTGTTCATGCATGTTCATACACGGTTATTTTATCCCTTTTTTCCGCAAAGCGCAAGACGGCCGCAGCGGGTTCAAAAAACGGCCGCCCCCCCGCCCTTCCCTTGCGTGCAGGGCTGCCGGCGTGTTATCATATCGTCATTTCATGGAAGGGAGGACGCCACGGCTCATGTTTACCATCCGCCCTGCGGAAAAAACCGAGTTTGACCCCGTGTGCCGGTTCTACCACGCTCTGATCGACGCCATACAGAGCGCGCCGTATCACCCGGGCTGGGAAAAGGACGTCTATCCTGCGGACGCCGACCTGCGCGCCGCCATATCCGCGGGACAGCTCCACATCGGGCTGCTGGATGGCCGGATCGGGGCCGCCATGGTTCTGAACCGGGAATGTCTCGAGCACTACGGGCGCGTCGCCTGGCCCGTGGCTGCGGAGACGGACCGGGTTCTCTTCCTCCACCTGCTTTGCGTTCACCCCGCCCTGCGCGGAAAGGGCTACGCAAAGGCGCTGGTTTCCCGCGCGCTTTCCCTGGCGAAGGAGGGCGGCAATCGGGCGCTGCGTCTGGACGTGCTCTCCGAAAACCTGCCCGCGCGCAGCCTGTACCGTAGTCTGGGCTTCCGCTATGTCGATACCCTGCGGGTTTCCTTCCCGGACGCCGGGCAGATGACGTTTGAGCTGTACGAGCATCCGCTGGAGGGCTGAGGCCCCGGCAGAGCGCGGAGCGAGGCCCCCCGCGCCGTCACAGGAGAAGGGCCGCCCCCCCGTTTTCCGGCCCCGAAAAAAATATATTTTTTCTTGACAGCCCCTTTTCATGGCGCTATAATGCAGCAATAACAGAAAAGCGACGACGAAGACAAGTACCCGGATGGTCTCCATGGAGCGAGCGGGGGATGGTGCAAGCCCCGTATGGCGCCTTCGGCGAATAACACTTCATCAGCTGCAAGCTGAACCCCAGCGATGGGCAGTAGGTGCGCCGGGCCATGCAGCCGTTACCATGCACGGGCTTGATTGAGCCTTAAAAGTGACTGGTTTTTTTCCAGTAATGCAGGTGGCACCGCGGATGGCAGCGATTCGTCCTGATCGTAAGATTGGACCTCGCTGCTCAAAAAAATCCGGAGGTGTTATTTTTATGTGTTCCATCATGGGCTATCAGGGCTCCCGCCTGTCCCTGCCCGCGCTGCGGGAGGGCTTCGACAAGACCCGGCACCGCGGCCCGGACATGACGCGCCAGACGCAGGCAGGCAGCCGGTGTACGCTGCTGTTCCACCGTCTGGCCATCATGGGGCTGGACGAAAGCGGGATGCAGCCCTTCTTCTCGGAGGGCGACGCGGTGGTCTGCAACGGTGAGCTGTACGGCTTTCGCGAGGAGAAGAAGGCGTTTCCCGATTTTCCCTTTCAGAGCGGTTCGGACTGCGAGCTGCTGCTGCCGATGTACCATCGCTACGGTCTGGACATGTTCCGGCGGCTGGATGCGGAGTTCGCGCTGGTTCTGTACGACCATGGGACGGACTCGCTCATCGCGGCGCGGGACCCCATCGGCATCCGCCCACTGTTCTATGCCTACGACGGCGCAGGCGGCATCCTCTTTGCAAGCGAAGCCAAGGCGCTGACCGGTCTTGCCGCCGAGGTACACCCCTTCCCGCCGGGCCATTACTATGCGGACGGCCGCTTTGTGCGCTATGCAGACCTGACCACGGTATCGGAATACTGCGAGGATGATCTGGAGACCGTCTGCGCGGGCATCCGGCAGCGGCTGATCGCAGGCGTCGAAAAGCGGCTCGACGCGGATGCGCCGCTGGGCTTTCTTCTTTCTGGAGGGCTGGACAGCTCCCTGGTCTGCGCCATCGCCCAGCGCGCGCTTCCAGGGCCCATCCGCACCTTTGCCATCGGCATGCGCGCGGACGCCATCGACCTCCGGTATGCGCGCCAGGTGGCGGACTACCTGGGCACGGAGCACACGGAGGTCATCCTTACGCCGGAGGAGGTTGTCGCGGCGCTGCCCGAGGTGGTGCGCACCCTGGAAAGCTACGATATCACCACCATCCGCGCCAGCATCGGCATGTACCTGGTCTGCAAGGCCATCCACGAAACCACGGACGTTCGCGTACTGCTCACGGGCGAGATTTCCGACGAGCTCTTCGGCTATAAATATACGGATTTCGCGCCCTCTGCCGAGGCCTTCCAGCAGGAGGCGAAAAAGCGCGTGGACGAGCTGTACATGTATGACGTGCTGCGCGCAGACCGCTGCATCAGCGCCCACTCGCTGGAGGCGCGGGTTCCCTTTGGCGATCTGGAGTTTGTGCGCTATGTGATGGCCATCGATCCGGAGAAAAAACGGAACGTCTATCATAAGGGAAAATACCTGCTGCGCCGCGCCTTTGCGGGGGATTACCTGCCCCACGACATTCTCTACCGCGAAAAGGCCGCCTTTTCGGACGCGGTGGGCCACTCCATGGTGGATCACCTGAAGGCCTATGCCGAAACCCTCTATTCCGACGCGGACTATGCGCGCCTGCGGGAACAGTACCGCTTTGCGCAGCCCTTTACCAGGGAGTCGCTCCTCTATCGCCAGCTGTTTGAGCGCTACTATCCCGGGCAGGCGCATCTTGTGAAGGATTTCTGGATGCCGAACCGGGACTGGGAGGGCTGCGACGTGGACGATCCTTCCGCCCGCGTGCTGAAAAACTACGGGGCAAGCGGGGTTTGAACGCCCTTTTCGTGCCGCGGCCGGAAGCCGCCCTTTCCACGCCGGATGGGGGCCCCGGATTCGCTGCGGGGCGCATAAAACAGCGATGCCTCCCTGCGTTCCCGAGCATGCGGAGAATCCCCTTGCCCCATGCTTCAGGCCTGCCGGCGGAGGTCGGTCGCCCCCTCGGGTTGCGGCAGGCCGGCAGGGGATGGCCGCTTTCCCGGAGCAAGGGGACGCCACCCCGGCGGAGGGCCGTGGCGCAGCGCCCGGGGGATGGCGTTTTCCTTCCGCTGCGGCCGAAGAAAACGGCCGAAACGCAGGATACGCCCGGCAGGCGTCTATGGAACGGCGCTCCTTCGTTTCCCGGAGGGCTCCGCCCTGCGCCGCCGCGCTACGCCGTCTCCCGCCCGGTCCGGATATAATGGCCTTCCTGAATCGCTGAAAATGTGGCCACGGAGCAGACTACCGGGGCGCTGTACCTGAGCTCAATAAAAAACAGTGTCAGCGGCAGCAAAAACAGCAGCAGGCCCGTGACCTTATTCATAACGGTATGTTCCGCCACAAATCTCTTTTTGCAGACAAAGCCCGATAGGATGTTGACGATTTTGATGGCCCCGATTCCCGCAATCCACAGCCACAGCCAGCCCGGCACGGTCAGCGCCGGCAGCAGCTTTGCCAGGCATACCCCCGCAAATATCAGGTCTGCAAGGGTATCCAGCCCGGACCCGAACCTGCTGGCGGTATTTGTTTTTCTGGCAATGGCTCCGTCAATCATATCGGTAAGCCCGCAGAACAGATACAGCAGATAAAACCATGGCGAAAACACGGGAGCAAACCACAGCGGTATGCTGCACAGGATGCGGAAGCCTGTTACAATATTTGCCATACATTCCCTCTTTCACGGGTCTGCGCCACAAATCCGCCGTACGCCTTCGCCGAATGCAGCGCAACGGAAAAAGGCAACCTTGCTCCGGAGCGCCCGAGCGGGATTGCTTCTGTTTCCGGCGCTCCCCCTCCGCTGCGGCATGGCCTTTGGCAATGCCCTCCTCCGGCCTGCTTTCATCGCCGTAAGGCCTTCTTTCGCCCCGGTTCGCCGTTATGCGATCGGGGAGGGGTCTCCGCTGGCGGCGCTTAGCCCGCCTTCCCCTTCTCCCGCACGAGCCGGGCCTGTCCGTTTTCAATGCGGAACACCAGATCGCAGTCCTCAATGGTGGTCAGGCGGTGCGCAATGATGAGCAGGGTCTTTTTTCCGGCCAGACGGTTCACCGACTCGATGATGGCGCGCTCCGTCTCATTGTCCAGCGCGCTGGTGGCCTCGTCCATGACGAGGAACTGCGGATCGGTATACAGCGCCCGGGCAATGCCGATGCGCTGGCGCTGCCCGCCGGACAGGCGGACGCCGTTTTCGCCGGTAAGGGAATCAAGCCCATCCGGAAGCCCTTCCACAAATTCCTTCAGCTGCGCCTCCTCCAGGCAGTGCCACACGCGGGCGTCGTCAATGTCCTTCTCGGAAAAGCCGAAGGCCACGTTTTTACGGATACTGTCGTTGCACAGATAGATCATCTGCGGAATGTAGCCCACCCGGTCCGCCCACCAGACAGGTTCCTCATGGATGTTGTGCCCGTCTGCCAGCACCCGGCCGGAAAGGGGCGCATGCAGGCCCAGCAGCACGTCGGCAAGCGTGGTCTTGCCGGAACCGGTCACGCCGATGAACGCCACGGATTTGCCCGCAGGAATGGTCAGCGACAGATCGGTATAGAGGTCCTCCTGCGCATCCTCAAAGCGGAAGCGCAGATGCTCGATTTTGACGCCCTCCGTAAGCGGCTCCGTGCTGGCCAGCGGACGCACGCCCTCCGCCGCGCTGCGCAGCGCCTTGCTGTCCACATCCACGCCGTTGTCCGCGATGATGTGATAGACCGCGGAAAGGGAATAGCGCTTGTAGTTGATCTCCGCCAGCGCGTTTGTAACGCGGTTTGCCACGGGGATGAGCCGCACCGCCGCAATGGCAAAGGTCGCAAACAGCGGCAGCATGTTGGTCAGGTCGCCGCCCCGCCCCACCAGCACGGCCATAAAGACGAAAATGCCCGCCATGGTCAGCGTTTCCACAAGCTCCTTGGGCAGCGTCATGAGCACGGTGATGCTGGCGTGGTTTTCCGCGGCGCTGCTGGCATGCTCCGCGTAGCTCTTTACAAAGTAAGCCTGGCGGCGGCCTGCGTAGATGCCCTTCAGCCCGCCCGCGGCCTGGTTGACCCAGGCAAGCATGCCGGTATTGTTCATCAGCTCCTGGTGCCCGCGCTTTCGGATGACCGGCAGCACGACCCGGTTTGCCAGCAACATGATGGCCGAGATGAGCAGGATCGCGCCGATGGTCAGCGCGGGGTCCACCGAGACCAGCAGCAGCAGGATTCCAAGGCTCGCAGCACCCTCGGAGATGACGGTCATCAGGTTTGTAATGAGGTAAAAGCTGCGATCCACATCCGTCGTTACCGTGCGCTGCATCTCGGCCGTGGTGTTGTGCAGGTGGTAGCGGTAGGGCATGTTGAGGAGCGTATCAAACAGGGAAATGGAAATCTGCGTGCGCATTCTGGAAAAGGAGCGCGCCTGCGCATACTGGAGCAGATACTTGTACACGCCCTTTGCCACATACAGAAAGGCCAGCAGCAGCGCGATGACGATCAGCAGGTCGGTCACGCTCTCGCAGCCGAAGACGCGGTAGATGACAATGCGCCAGCGGCTGCCCTCCAGCGTATCGATGTCCATAATGGTGTTCATAAAGGGCAGCATCATGCCCACCGTAACCGTCTCCAGCACCGCGCCGAGGATGGAGCCGATCAGCAGCAGCACGATTCTCCCCCGCTGCTTTTTCGGAACAATCCGCAACAGCTGCCGGAGAATCGGCGGATCCTTTGACAGATCGCGTTTGGGCCGGGGCGTTTTTGCTTCCATATCGGATACCTCGCTTGTCGAAGCTGCGGCCCTGCGCCGCCGGCAGACTGCCCTCCCGGACGAACGCGGCTTCCCCGGCGGCCTGCGCGCCGGGCCGGGGCGACTGCCGCAAAGCCCGCAGGGATCGGAGTATGCCGCCCGGTCGCCAGGGAGAGAGGCCTGCCGGGCAAAGTCTGTAGCGGCAAAAGGCCGATGGGCAGTTTCCATGCCCGGTCTGCGGCTCTGCGCCGCTGATTTGTTATTGTATCATGTCCGGACGGGACATTGCAAACCCGCGCAGTCCCCCTGGTCCCCAAAGGGATTTCGGACAAAGGGAAACGCCGAAAGCGAGGCGCTGTCCCGGTATGCCGCGCTGTTTTCCCATACCGCGCAAAGCTGCGGATTCTCCGAGAACGCCGCAAGATAGGCCCTGTACTCCGCGCTGCCGTTGGCATAGGCGCCTTCGGCGGCAATGCGGCGGTACTTTTGCAGGTCCCGGGGCAGGAACTTGTAGTGCAGCAGCGCGCCCAGAATCTCCCCCGTGTAGTCCCAATGCTGCGGATGGATGTTGTGCGCGCCGGCAAGCATTCTGCCGCCGCCAAAGTGCAGCAGCGTCACCTTGGAAAGCGTAATCCCCGGAAGGCCGAACACCCGGCCCCGCATGCCGCCGGACAGGCGCATGATCTCCGGCTCCAGCACATAGTCGTCGGAATCCGCATCAAAAAAGCGGCTGTCCCTGAGAAAATCCGCGTCCCGCCGCGCCTGGTCCATCAGGGGTCCGTCGGGGTAGAGGTCCAGCATAAAGGTGCGCATGCGGTATTCGCCACGCGCCTCCAGCGCCTTTGTGAGCGCGCAGAGGCCGCGCGTCTCCATGCCGGGGTAGACGAGAAGTTCGTCCGCATCAATCCAGAGAAACCAGCGGTCCGTGCCATAGCCTGCGGCGGCCCGGTCGAGCCAGCCCGCTTTCTGGACGGAGCCAAAGCCCGCATCCGTCCGAAACACGTCCGCGTCCGGCTGCGCAAGCAGAAACTCCAGCGTACCGTCGTCGGAGCCGTTGTCCACCATGGCAAAGCGCCCCACCCCCAGCGCCCGGTAGTGGGCAAACAGCGCCCTGATGCGCACAAGGTCGTTCTTTACGGCGCAGAGCAGGATGGGCGCGTTTCTGTCCTCCGGCGGGCAGAGCGCGTCCCCCGCGCCGCCCCCGGCGGCCTTCACCAGGCGCAGGCCGCAGCCGTAAAAGCTCCGGGCCAGCGTCATGGCCCGGCTGTCGTTCGTGGTCAAAACAAGGCTTTGAAAGCGCCTCTGCCAGTCGCCTCCGTCAAAGGGCGGCGCGCCCGCCTCCCTGCAGGCCGCCCGCGACAGGGGGCGGAGCGCGGAGAGCGCAGAGAGCTTCTCCTTCGGATGGCGCAAAAGACCGTAGGCGGATTTTGCAAGGCGGAAGCCGGCGGGGCCAAAGCGCGCGATGAGCCGCGCGTTGCGCTTTGCGTTGTCGCCCTCGGGCAGCGGTTTCGTCCTCATGCGGTTTCACCTCCCGGGTGCAGATTTTGGGGGGCGGCTTCTCAGCCCCAGTCGTTCGTATCGTAGCGGTGAAAGACCTTCCGCCGCACAAAGCGCCCGAGAAAGCGGAGCAGGCCGGGCAGCCCGCCCTCGCCCAGCGCGCGCTTTACGCCGTACCAGCGCGATTGCCAGACCGTGTAGCGCCGCCGGTGCAGCGGCTCGTCCCCGAAGGGCGTTTTTCTGTAGCTTTCGTACCACGCGTCCGCATAGGGAATGTTGCGGTAGAGCCAGGGCTTGGTGCCGGTCGCAAAGTGGACGATGGCCGCGTCCGAAAGCGCGGCGGCAAAATCCGCATACGCGCTGCCATGGTACTCGTTCAGCGCGTCCATGCCCCGCTCTTCGATCGCCGTCTCCACCTGCGCCGGGCAGAAGTTGTAACGCAGCGGCAGGTAAACCATGTCGCCGCCCAGCAGGAGGTTGAAGCTCTGCTGGTCCATGGAGCGCTGGTCGCCCAGCGCGCGGCGGGTTTCCACAAGCCGCTCGCGCACGTGCTCCCGCCGCATCCGCTCCGCGTCAAAGAGCAGGATGCCCGCGCTGATCTTCTTTTCTCCCGTGCCCACCAGCACCGTCTGCGGCGTGGCGCCGAGCAGATGGCCCCCGAGGTCGCTCTCGTAGAGGGCGGTCAGGTCATCCCGCACGAGCACATCCCCGTCCAGGTACAGGAGCCTGTCGCAGTCGGCCAGCAGCTCGCAGAGGTTGAACTTTAACAGGCAGGCAATGGGGATATGCGCCATCTGCCGGATATCCCGGTATTCCTCCAGCGAGGCTTCGACGACGCGCACCGCGGGAAAGGCGGCAAAGCAGGCCCGGGCCTCCTCCGGGCAGTCGGCCGTGACCACGCGGACGTCGTATTCCGTGCCGGGCGCGCGGCTGTCCAGCAACGACCGGATGGCCGTGGCGGTCTGCATGACAAAGTTGCCGTCCGTAATGAAGGCCACCGGGATGGGAGCGCGGCTTGCTTGGTTTGTTTTCATGGGCTTTTACCTTGTCCGTTTCTTTGTGTAATGCGCCGCGAGAAAGTTGGAAAGCCCCGGCGCAAGGCGGTAGAGATTCCAGAGCAGGCGCTTTAACAGGGGCTGCGCACGGTAGTATTCCGTTTTCCTCGCCTTAGGCCAGTACCTGCAAAAGAGGGCGTACATCCGCTTTGCGTGAGCGCGGCGCAGATCCTCCGGGATATCGTCGGTCCTTCGGATGAGGGCGTTTCGCGAGGGAATGTTCGAGCACATATAGTAAGCGTGCAGCTCTGACAGCGCCGGGTGCGCGAGAAAATATTCCTCCATCCGCCCGAACACGGCCTCCTTGCTCCGCAGGTGGCGCAGGCTCTTACGGCTTCGGAGGATGCTGGCGCTCTCGCGGTTATAGAAATAGAGCTTTTGCTCGGTGCGCACAAGGCGCGGCTCCGCGTCGAGAATGGCGGGCAGGGTGAGCACATCCTCATACAGCAGTCCCTCGGGAAAGCGCAGCGTCTGCCAGAGCCCCGCCCGGTACAGCTTGCACCAGACGGGCGTAGCAATCCGGTCCAGCGCGGTGGCCTCCAGGATGGCCGCGCCGCCCTCGTATACGGCGACACCGCTCTGGTCCTCGCGGCCTGTGTCCGTATCCAGCGCGGCCGCGCACTCCGCAATGTCCGCGCCGTATGCCTCGATCAGGCGCAGCAGCGTTTCGTACATCTGCGGCAGAATGTAATCATCCGAATCCACAAAGCCGATGTACTCCCCCGTGGCCAGATCAAGGCCCGCATTGCGCGCGGCGGACAGGCCGCCGTTTTCCTGATGGATCACGCGGAGGCGGCCGTCCCGGGCTGCGTAGGCGTCGAGAATCTCTCCCGAGCGGTCGGGCGAGCCGTCGTCCACGGCGATGACCTCAAGGCTTTCATAGCTCTGGCCCAGAATGCTGTCAAGGCAGCGCGCCAGATAGGGCTCCACCCTGTAGACCGGTACGATCACGGAGATTCGCGGGCTTTCCCTGCCGTTCATGCGTCGTCCTCCTTTGGAAAGAGCGTTTCCGGCACGGGCCGCGGCCGCGAGAGTCCCAGCTTTTCCAGCGCCCGCGCGGCTGCGGCGAGCCCGCCGGCAAGATAGTCCGCAAGCAGGCAGTCCAGCAGCAGCAGGCCGAGGAGCAGCCGGTCGAAGCCCCCCAGCATCGGGGAGAGCGCCGCCCGGCGCGCGCGGAGGAAGGCGGTAATCCCGCGCTTTCGCTCCCGCTCCGCCCGGTGCGCCGCGGGCGGGTTTTGCAGCCCCACCAGCGCGGCATGGCGAACCACCGGCGTGAACAGGCAGTAGAGCAGCAGCGGTTCCAGCCGGGGCTGCCGCAGGGCCAAATCCTCATAGCGCAGAAGATGGTGCATGCAGCCGTCCAGCTCGTCCGCAAGGCGGCGTTTGCCAACGATACTCCCGCTCCGCTGGAGGTAGTTCACAAGGCAGTCCGGAAGGACGGACACCGCGCCCGCGCGCTCGAACAGGCGGTACATCAGCGGAATATCCTCAAAGTTTTTTCCAACCGGAAAACGAAGGCCCTCAAACAATTCCCGCCGGAAGAGCTTGTTCCAGACAAAGTTCTTAAAAGGCGCATCCGCGATGAGCGCGGCAAGCGCCTCAGCCGGCCCCAGCGCCCGCGCCGCAGCCGCCGCCGGGACGGGGAGGCGCCATCCATCCTCAAACGCCATAAAAAAGCCGCAAACGGACAGGGCCGTGCCATCCCTCCGCTGCGCCAGAAGCAGGGCTTCGTAAAGGCCGGGTTCCGCCGTATCGTCGCCGTCGAGAAAGCCCAGATACTCCCCCGTGGCCGCAGCGATGCCTGCGTTTCGCGCCGCGGACAGGCCGCCGTTCGCCTGATGGATCACGCGGAGGCGGCCGTCCCGGGCCGCGTAGGCGTCCAGAATCTCTCCCGAACGGTCGGGAGAGCCGTCGTCCACGGCGATGATCTCAAGCCTCGTATGGGTCTGAGCAAACAGGCTGTCGAGGCAGGCCGGGAGATAGGCCGCCACCCCGTACACCGGCACGATCACGGAAATCAGGGGCATATCGTTCATGCGCAGCCCTCCCCCACCGCCCTTACGCCGTCCACGCGGCGCGCGGGCAGCCCCGCATAAGTGCCGCCCCGCTCCGTGGAGCGGGTCAGGACCGCGTTTGCGCCCACCACCGTACCGTCCGCCACGGTGATGCCGCCCAGCACGCAGCAGCCGGAAAAGAACGTGCAGCCGTCGCCAACGACCGGCAGGCGGCCTGCGGAGGTATCGCCATCGCGCCGCGCGCCGAAGGTAACGTTCTGGTAGATGACCGCGTTTTTGCCCATGCGCACGCGGTAGCCGATCACGATGCCCTGCGGATGCGGCAGACGCAGGCCCGGCCCGATGCGCGCCGTAAGGTCCACCGAAACGCCGTAGCGCCGGATCAGCCTGCGGCGGTAAAGCTTTTGCAGCAGCGGACGCTTGCCCCGCTCGTTCCAGTAGAGCATGCAGCGGATGAGGTACACCGCGTCCAGCGACTCGGAGAACAGGCGCCGCCTGAGCCGCCCCAGCGCCCCCTTTGCCACCTCGAGATCGAGATAATCCTTCAACAGCATGCGCATCCCTCCTCCTCAAGCTGCGCGTACAGGCCCGCGATCGCATCAAAATAACCGGCAAGGTCGCCGTAATCCCCGGCGCGGCGCAGCGCGGCCTGCGAAAACGCCGCATAGCGCGCTTCCTCCGTCAGCAGCCGCTCCGCCGCATCGGTAAAATCCGGGTCCGTCTCGCAGAGCACGCCGCAGTCCGGCCTGACGATGCCGGCAAGCCCGCCCACAGGCGAGGCCAGCACGGGCAGTCCCAAGGCCATGCTCTCCACCGCCGCCAGGCCAAAGCCCTCCCAGGCCGAGGGCATGACCAGCAGACGACTGCGCTTCAGCACGGGAAAGGGGTTTTTGAGAAAGCCCGTCAGCATAACGCAGTCCGAAAGCCCGTTGACCCGTATCCCCTCCTCCACCTGGGGCCGCAGCTCCCCCTCGCCCACCATGACGGCGGTGAGCTCCGGCAGACGCTTTCTCAGCGCGGCAAGCACATCGAGAAAGCGCAGGGGCTGCTTCTGCTCCGTAAGCCGCCCGAAAAAGGCCAGGTCAAAGCCCCTTGCCCCGCGGTCCGCAAGACAGGCCGGCAGGGGTTCCTCCGCGGCCTTGCGCACCGCGGCAAGATCCACCGCGTTTCCCAGCACGGCGGTCTTGTCCAGAAAGGCCGCGCCATAGCGGAATTCCCCCATCACGCTCTCGGAAACCGTCAGAATTCGGGCGGCGCGCCTGCAAAAAAAGCGCATCGCGAACACGTTGGGCGACAGGCCGGGCAGCCACGGAGGATTGTTGTGCAGGTGCGCCACAAAGGGCCGACCCGTCAGCGCAGCATAGGTGGAGGCGCGAAAATCCATGGTATGGATAAGGTCCGGCGCGCACTGCGCGACCGCCCGGCGCACAGTCTCCGGCGTAAAGCGCGGCAACGCAAGAAAGGGCACCCCCGCAGCCTCCACATGGCTGCGGACCGGTCCCTCCAGCCCGCAATAGACCGTCTCATGTCCGTGAAGGCGCATCTCCCCTGCGATGGAAAGCGTGACACGCTCGCCGCCGGAGAATACGCCCGTCGGGGTCAGGTAGAGGACGCGCATGGATCTTGCTCCTTTCGTTTGCAGAGGTGTTAGGGGACGGGCCGCGCCGGCCGGTTCCCGGCCAGGCAGCCGCAGCCGCCTGCGCGGGCAAGCCGCCTGAACGGGTCCCGCTGCGGCTGCCCCGCGGCTTCGCCGCGGGGCGCGGCCCCCGCCCTGCCCGGCTGCGGCTAAACCGTCTCCGCCGCCCGGCGCAGGTAATAGTCCGACAGCCGCTCCGCCTGCGCGGAGATATCGAACTCCGCCATGCCCGGCCCGGGCGCGCAGCGGGAAAGCGACAGCAGCGCCCCCGCCCAGTCCTCCGGCGGCGCGGCAAGCGGAAGGGCTCGCACATTGGGATTGACGAGAACCTCCTGCGTTACCATGTCGGAGAGGCAGCAGGGCAGGCCGTTCCATTGCAGCTCCACGCCGACAACGGGCAGGCCCTCGTAAAAGCTGGGCAGGCAGAAGGCGTCCATGGCCGAATAAAGCCGGTTCACATCCTGCCGGAGCCCCAGAAAACGCACCGCGCCGGCAAGCCCCAGCTCCTCCGCGCGGCCGCGCACATCCGGCAGCAGCTCGCCCTCGCCAATCAGCAGCAGCAGGCTGTCCGGCCGCAGGCGGCGAAGCGCCGCAAAAATCTCCAGCAGCCTCCTGTGGTTTTTCGCGTAGGTAAAGCGGCCTACATGCCCGAGGACAAAGGTTCCCTCCCCGATGTCCAGCGCCGCCCGCAGGGCCTGCCGCGCGTCGGGATCAAAGCGGAATCTGCGGCTGTCCACGGCGTTTTTCAGCACGGTCACGCGCCCGGCGTCCACGGCTTTATCGCCGTACATCCAGCGCGCGGCCCTGTCGCCGCAGGCGAAAAAATCCGTTGCAAACCACTGGGCGGGCCTGCGCAGGAGCTTCTTGAGCAGGGTCTTCTTCCCCTCCCCGGGGTGGGCGGTGCTGTGGTTGTGGCAGATGCGCACCGGTACGCCCGCGAGGCGCGCCGCCAGCAGGGGAAAGACCGAGAGCGTGTTGAGGTGCGAATGTACGATGGGATAGCGTTCCTCCCGAAAGCGCCGGTACAGCGTTTTCAAAAAGGCCGGCAGGCGCTGGTAGCGAGGGATGCGGAAAAAGCGCGCGCCGCGCCGGAGGAGCTCCGGGGGCGGTTCGGCCGTGGAATCGTCGTCATAATAAAAATCGAAACGGACGCCCGCCTCCTCCGGGATGGCCCGGCAGTAGTTGAACGCCACCGACTCCACGCCGCCGCCCACCATCTTGCCGATGACCGCGGCCACGCGGACGGGTTTCTCCCCGCTCCGTTTTTTTTCCATACCCGTCAACTCCCGCTGCATCGGATCACCACAAGGACGGTCCGAATGAGAATTTTGAGATCCAGCAGCAGCGACCACCGGTCGATGTACGCAAGATCCAGACGCACCACGTCGTCAAAGTTCAACACCTGATTGCGGCCGCTGACCTGCCACAGGCCCGTAATGCCGGGCCGCATGGAGAGGCGGCGCTTGTAGCGGGCGAGGTACTGGTCGAATTCATCCCGCAGCGGCGGCCGGGGGCCCACAAGGCTCATGTCCCCCCGCAGGACATTGAAAAACTGCGGCAGCTCATCGATGCTCGTTGCGCGGAGGATGCGGCCCACCTTTGTGATGCGCGGGTCCTTCTTGATCTTGAACATCAGGCCCTGCATCTCGTTTTTTTCCAGCAGCTCCGCCTTTCGCGCCTCCGCGTCCACATACATGGAGCGGAGCTTGTAGATGCGAAAGGGCCGGCCGTTCCTGCCGATGCGCGTCTGGGAAAAGAAGAGCGGGCCCCGGCTTTCCGCCAGCAGGGGCAGCGCCACCAGCGCAATGACCGGGACGGACAGCATGAGGCCCAGCCCGCCGATCAGAATATCGAACAGGCGCTTGAGCGCCAGCGCGCCGGGCGCATGCGTCTTTGCGGCAAAGGACATGACGGGAAGCCCGCCCACCATGGTCGCGGCCTGCTCCGCGCCCGCAAAGCGGTCCAGCATGGGCACATACAGGTGTACCACAACGCCTGCGGACTCAATCTCCGCAATGGCGTCGCCCAGGGTAAGGAGCGCCTCATACGGCACGCAGAAGAGGATCTCATCCACCGCCTCCCGGGTCACGCCCTGTACGAGCGCCTCCGGATCGTCCGCGCTGCCCAGGCAGGGCGCGCCGCAAATCGTACCGCCCTCCGGCGCTTCGCCCAGCAGGGCCACGCCCACGATCTTCCGCCTGTAGTCCCGCCGCACGGCGGAGAGCACCTCCCCGGCGCGCTCCTTTGTGGTGACGATCTCGATGAGCCTTGCCGCGTCCGTCCCGTCGAAGCGGTGCAGCATAAAGCGGCGGTACAGCGCGTGCAGAAGGCTCATCAGCGCGGCGTTTGCAAGGAACAGCGACACGAACAGATAGCGGGAATCCAGCACCGGCGACTTGAACAGCAGCAGCAGAACGGCCAGTACCGCCACCAGCAGCACGTTGAAGCGAAGCACGGGCGGGATCTCCCCGGAAAAGGTGCGCAGCACCGTGTCGTTTGACTGCGGCTGTATAAGGCTGGCGATAAAAAAGCTCATGAAAAGAATCAGAATATATTCCCGCATGGCCTCCGCCCCGTAGGGCAGCAGCAGGCCCAGCGCATCGTGCAGCA
This sequence comes from Clostridiales bacterium, assembly GCA_004554165.1. Lineage (GTDB taxonomy): Bacteria > Bacillota > Clostridia > Christensenellales > CAG-138 > CAG-1024. Next base: position 17,356 of record SFNQ01000012.1, read on the forward strand.
GCACATAGCTCAAAAGGTAGCTGAGCCCCAGCGAAAGCAGGTCTATGAGCAGCAGCGCCACCGAGCGGATTTTTTTATCGTTCAGAGACATGCGGTGTATCCCCCCTCCCGTAACTGCAAAAACTGGAACCGGCGGCGTTCAGCGGATCTCCTGTTCGAGCGTCCGGAAAGCGTCGGTGTGAAAAAACTCGTCGAGCGTAATGCCGAGCCCGTCGCAGAGGAGCTTGATGGTCACAATGCCGGGGTTTCTGCTCACGCCGCTTACGATGTTTTTGAGCGTGGAGGGCGGCACGGCCGAAAGACGGGCCAGCGCGTGCAGGGCAAGGCCCCGCTCCTCGCAAAGCTCAATGATGCGCCTGGAAACGGCTTGCTGGGTGTTCATGGCCCCTCCTTCCATATTTCTATAGTGTAGAAAAAGAAATGCCTTCCGGCGGCCCATATAAAGTCTATTTGTCCATATATGGCGAATTTATGCATGCGCCGGCACAGCCGGGAAAGGGTTTTCCCCTCTTTGGAATAGCTGCCAGGGCGTCCCCCGCCCTTGGCAAAGGGAAAGGAGGCCGGCTGTTCCCCGGGATGATCTGCGGCTGAGCAGAAGGCCTCCGGAGCGCCATTGGGGCGGCGCGGCGCCCTCCCATAATGTGGAAGAGCCTTGAACTTGCTGTTGCCCCAATGTGAATAATCCGCGAATAATCGAATGTAACCCTTTCCGCATCCATAATTCATAATGTAGAATCACAGAAGAGGACATGCGTTTTCTCCGGCCCGGAACCGCCGGCAAGGGGCGCATGCCGTAATGAGGTGTATCTGCCATGAGAATCAAACGAACGCTCGCCCTGCTCTGCGCCCTTGCGCTGCTGCTTTCCGCCTTGCCGCCCGCGCCGGCGCAGGCGGAGACGGCCATGGTGCGCGTGCGGCTGTCCGTGGGCGATATCGAAAAGCTCTCCATGAGCGCTTCCGGAGCGTTCCGGATTGCCGAGGCCAACGCCGCCTTTACCGGCGGCACGCTGACGCTCACCGCGTCCGGCAGCACCGTGACGGTGAAGCATTCCAAACTCGGCACGCTCTACAGCGGAAAAAAGGTCACGATCAACCGCGAAACCATGGCCGTTGACGGCGGAGCCATGACCTTCCGCGCAGGCGGCTATACGCGCTCCTATCTGGGCAACTTCAGCGTCACCGCGTCAAAGGGTCTGCTTCAGGTGGTGAACCATGTCCCCCTGTCGCACTATCTGTACGGCGTCGTCGGCTATGAAATGAGCAACTCCTGGCCTCTTGAGGCGCTGAAGGCGCAGGCGGTCGCCGCGAAAAACTACGCCCTCTCAAAAATGGGCGCAGGCGGCAGCTATGACATGGTGGACACTGCATCGGATCAGGTATATAAGGGCTATGTGAGCACGCTGAAAAACGTCATTGCGGCCGTAGACGCCACCATGCACACGGCGCTCTACCTGAACGGCAGCGTCATGCCCTGCTGGTATTCCGCCAGCAACGGCGGCTATATGATCCTGCCCTCCAGGAACTGGGGCAGTACGCTCTACGACGGGGGCTACGAGGAGAAAACCGATCCCTTTGACACGCGCAATACCGCCTCCCGCTCGGAAACCGCCTACCTGCCTGCGGACCTTGCGCGGCGCAGCTTCTCCTCCGCAGCGCTCTACAGCTTCTTTATGAACAAGCTGGACGAGGCCGTGGCCGCAGAGGGCGCGCTTTCCGCAGGCTTTGTCTTTGATTCCTACGCCGGGCTTTCCAGCGTCATCTCCACGGATGCGTCGGGCAATCCCACGGCGGATCGCAACCACAGTCAGATCGTCGTCACCGTCACGGTAAATACGAAGCTGGATCCCGCCAACGCCACGCCCGCGCCAACGCCGAGTCCCACGCCAATGGTAACGCCGACGCCGGAACCGACGGAATCCCCCACGCCGAAGCCCACGGAGACGCCGGAGCCCACCGAAAGCCCGGAACCCTCGCCAGCGCCCGACCCGAACGCCAGCCCGGACCCGACGCCCGATCCGGACGTGACGCCGGAGGCGGAGGCCAGCGCTTCCCCGGAGCCCTCGGATACGCCGGAACCCACGGAGACGCCGGAGCCCACGCGCACGCCGAAGCCCACGGCTACCCCCGTCCCAACCCCGACGCCCACACCCTTTGCGCCGGTGACCCAGCGGCAGGAAAACGTGGTGCTGACAATCCCCTTCCAGGAGATGTACGACGCGGGGCTGTTTACGGACAGCGCACTGCGCATCTACTACGCCTATCCCTCCGAGGGCGGGTACACGCTCTATCACGGCCGCTTTGGACACGGCGTTGGCATGAGCCAGCGCGGCGCGCAGCTGATGGCCAACGAGGGCTGGACCTATGAGCAGATTCTCTCCTTCTATTATCCGGGCGCGGAGTTTCGCACGCTGGACTATACCGCGCCGGAGGAACAGCCCGGCGGCGGCCCGGGCGGCGGCGCGGAAACCACCCCGCTTCCCGAATCGGAGACGGGCGCCGCGGTCAGCGCCGCAACCACGCTCTACAACGGCCCCGGCACGGACTCCGGCGCGGTGGAAAGCCTGCCCTATGGCGCGCGGCTCTTTTTGACCGGGCTTGACGGCGACTGGTATCAGACCCGCGTCGCCGAGAGCGGCAACGTGGGCTATGTGCGCTGCAACGCGGTCCATGTCACCGGAAATACGGTGATCGCGGAGGGCGTTGTCAGCGGCAGCGGCGTGAATGTGCGCACCGGCCCCTCCACCGGCTATAACAGCATTGCAAAGCTCAACCGGAATACCACCGTTTCCATCCTCGCCTATACGAACGGCTGGTACCGCATCCGTGCAGGCAACGGCGCCGAGGGCTATATGTCCGGCAGCTACCTGATCGTCTCAAAAAAGACGGCGGAGGAGATCGGCGGCACGCCCGCGCCGCAGCTTACGCCCACCCCCGGCCCGGACGCAGGCCCCACGCCCACGCCGGAACCCGGGCAGACCCCGACGCCCGTGCCCATGCATACGGCGACGCCCACGCCCTCCCCCTCGCCCACGCCGGACAACCGCTTCACGGCCTTCGGCAGCATCAACGCCACCAACGTGAACTTCCGCACGGGCCCGTCCACCTCAACCGCAAGCCTCGGCAGGTACAGCCGCGGTACGGAATTCGGCGTATATGGAAAGTCGGGCAGCTGGTACCACGTCCGCCTGCTCTCCACCGGGCAGGACGGCTATGTGTACGCCAGATACCTGACGCTCACCGGCAGCGGCACGGGCGATACCCAGATCATCGGCGCCGGCAGTCTCACGACAGGCGGCGTCAACATCCGCACCGGCCCCTCCACGGCTTACAAGAGCCTTGGCAAGCTCCAGCGCAACACCCTTGTGACCGTCCTCGGCACGGAGGGAAGCTGGTACCGTGTCCGCGTTGCGAGCAGCGGGCAGGAGGGCTACGTTTTTGCCCGCTACATCAGCCTGAACCATACCGGCGCCGCGTCCGGCGGCACAGCCTCATCCGGGCAGGCAAAGATCAACGCGGGCCTGCTGAACCTGCGGGACCAGCCGAGCACCAGTAAGGGTAAGGTGCTGCTGACCATGCGGCGCGGCTATACCGTGACCGTACACAGCATCGCCAACGGCTGGGCCTACGTCACCTACAACGGCAAAAAGGGCTACTGCTACGCCAAGTACCTGACGCTGCAATAGCCCCGCAGCCGCAGAAAATGGAGAGCGCATGAAAAAACCTTCCTTTGGCGTATGGGCCGTGCTCATCACGGCCATTGTGCTGATCGGCCTGTGCGTGGCCACCGTCTGCCTGGGAGGGCGGCTTGTGACCACGGAGAACGGCGTGGTGGTACTGCAGCTGGCCGAACCGGAGATCGTGCAGTTCAGAGCGCTCAGTACCCCGGAACCCACGGCCGCTCCCATCGTGCTGCCCGAGGGCGCGGTGGATGTACTGATCGACGCGGAGCGTATCGCGCTGACCCTCGGCTCCCGGGCCGAGGCGGAGGCCCTGCTCGAAGAATACCTTGCCGCATGCATGGAGGAGCGGCGCAGCGAGACCGAGCGACCGCTGTCCGCGCGCTTTGCCTGCACGGTCTATCTTCTGGAGGCCTCCGGTACCCACGCCGCAGACTCCTATGACGATGCGCTGGCGCTGCTGCAGAAAACCCCTGCGCTGATTCCCGTCGAGGTCGTCACGGAGGAGCGCGTCGTTTCCGCCGGAACGCCGGGAACCGACAGTCACGACGATCCGGCCATCGCAAAGGGCAGCAAAATGTATACGCAGCTGGGCTGCGGCGCGCAGACGGTCACAACCACCGTGCGAACCTACCGAGGGGGCGCGCTGGCAGACACCGGAACCCCGCAGCAGCAGGTTGAATGGGAGGCCCGGCAGAGCATTGTACGCATCGGCACCTATCGTTCCGACGAACCGAAGGGCGAGCCGGACAGGAAGCAGGGGCCCGAGGGCAAGGACGCGGGCGAGCTCAAGCTGAGCGCCCCCATCCGCGGTTCGATCAGCTCCTTCTTCGGCACGCGCAGGGGGCTGATGCACGCGGGCATCGACATTCCCGCAAAGGCCGGCACGGAGATCCGGGCCCCGGGCGAAGGCCTGGTCGTTTTCATCGGTCAGCGCGCTGAGTACGGCACGGTTATCGACATCGATCATGGCGGCGGCTTTGTATCGCGCCTGACGCACTGCGAAAACGTTCAGGTCGAACGGAATCAGCGTGTCTTTTTGGGCGATCCCGTGGCGACGCTTGCCGCCCGCAGCAATTCCACCGGCAAGCCGCACCTGCACTATGAGCTGCTGATCGACGGCGTACCCTACAACCCCCTGTATTATCTCGATTGATGCGGATGCTTTTCTCCATGGTCCGCTGTCACGCGGCGCTGCTTTTCGCGCTGCTGCCGCTGCTTTCGGCCTGTGCGCCGGGCGGCGCACCCGCAGCGCAGGCGTCCGCGCCCGCCGGTACGCCCATCCTGTTTGCGGCGGTGGCTACTGCTTCTCCAGCGCCCGTCACGCCTGTGCCCGTCACGCCCGTGCCGGAGCCCACGGCCCCGCCGGACCCCTTTGTGGACGGCATGGCGCGGGAAACCCTCCGCGAGGGCTTCTACAGCGTTGCCTTAAACGACGCGCTGAAGGAGCGCATAACGGGCCTCAGCTACCCTGCGCCGCCTGCGGACTGCCTGGTTCCGTATGAGGCGCTGCGGTATCTGCGCATCCGCTATGTGGATTTTTCCGGCGCGGAGCAGGAGGGCGAGCTGATCGTCAACGAGCGGCTTGCCCCGGAGGTGCTGGAAATCTTCGCCGCCCTCTATGACGCGCGCTATCCGCTCAGCTCCGTCCGGCTTGTGGACGACTTTGGACAGCCGGGCGATGACACGCGGTCCATGGAGGCGGACAATACCTCCGCCTTCTGCTACCGCAGCGTGGCAGGCTCGGAGAAGCTCTCGCGCCACAGCTACGGCGCGGCCATCGACATCAACCCCATGCGCAATCCCTATATCCGCCCCGACGGCTCCATCGTCCCGGAAAACGGCGCGGCCTACGCGGACCGCAGCGCGGATTTCCCCGGCAGGATCGACGAGGACGATCTCTGCTACCGGCTGTTTACGGAGCGCGGATGGGAATGGGGCGGTCATTTCAAAACCAGCAAGGATTACCAGCATTTTTCCAAGGATATCTCTGCCGCGGAATGATCCGTCCGAAACGCGGACTGCCCAGCCTGCCAAACGGGTTTTGACGCTTCAGGCCGCGCAAATGCAGCACGCCATGCTCTCCCCTATCGTTTTTTCTGTTTGCGCCCCTCCTGCGGGCAGGATGCTCTCCGCCAAAAAAACCCGGGGATTCGCCTTCATGTCCCGGCCTTGACGGAACACCGCCCATCCGTTACAATGAAACGGTATGCAAAAGCAGTGGTACAGCATCAGCGGCGGTAACCGGCTTGAGGGAACCGTCACCATCAGCGGCGCGAAGAACGCCGCCGTGGCCATCATCCCGGCAGCAATTCTGGCGGGCGAATGCTGTATTCTCGAAAACCTGCCCCATATTCAGGACGTCAACACGCTGGAATTCATTCTGTCACAGTTGGGTGCGGCAGTGGATTTTACTACGGGCGACTGCATGCGCATCGACCCGACGCGCATCACCAGCACCAGCGTCATCGTGCCTGAGGCCGCGCAGATGCGCGCCTCCTACTACCTGCTCGGCGCAATGCTCGGCCGCTACGGCGAGTGCGATCTGGCGCTGCCCGGCGGCTGCGTCATCGGCGCGCGGCCCATCGACCAGCATATCAAGGGCATGCGCGCGCTGGGCGCGGAGATCGACATCGATGAGGAGCGGAACATCCTGCATGCGCGGGCAAAGAAGCTGGTGGGCACGGAGATCTTTTTCGATATGGTCAGCGTCGGCGCCACCATCAACGTCATGCTGGCGGCCTGCCGGGCCGAGGGGCTTACCGTGCTGGCCAACGTGGCCAAGGAGCCGCATGTGGTGGACGTTGCAAACTTTCTCAACATGATGGGCGCGTCCGTCAAGGGCGCGGGTACCGACGTAATCCGCATCAACGGCAGGCCTGACCTGCACGGCTGCGGCTATGCCGTCATTCCGGACCAGATCGAAACCGGTACCTACATGATCGCCGCAGCGGCAACGCAGGGCGACGTTATCATCAAAAACGTCATCCCAACGCATATGGAAGCCGTCTCTGCAAAGCTCATGATGGAGGAACGGCCAAGGCCGGTCAACATCAAAACCCTCGTCTATCCCGGCTTTCCCACGGATCTCCAGCAGCCCATGATGGCCTACCTGACCACCGCCAGCGGCCAGTCTACCATTCACGAAACCATCTTTGAAAACCGGTTCAACCATGTGCGCGAGCTGCGGCGCATGGGCGCCTCCATCAGCGTCAAGGACAACCGCCTGGCCCGCATCAAGGGCGTTCAGGCGCTGCACGGTGCGGACATCTCCGCCTCGGACCTTCGTGCGGGCGCCTCGCTCATCATCGCGGGGCTTATGGCCCGCGGCACCACAAACGTATCCAACATCGGATATATTGACCGGGGCTATGAATGTCTCGATCAGAAGCTCTCCGCCCTCGGCGCAAAGATTTCACGCTTGTCAAAGCAGGCCCAGGGCCGGAGGTAATTCCGTTTTTTGCTTTTATATACGGTGTGCCCAAGGCGCGCCGTTTTTCTTTTTGTAAAGCGCCCCCAACCCCGGCCTGTCCCATAAATTGTATTCACTCTATCCTATGATCGCAAAATATAGTGGTATTCGTCGTTTTTTGCGGCGGCACCATCTTTCGCATTTCTTCGCGCCCTGCTCGACAAAAGCACCGTTCTTCCACCCCTACCTTTGCGAAAGAGAGCTTGTTACAATTTGTTTATTGAAAAACGATTTCGTTTGAGGGGGTTACAACATGTCTGATTTTCGGGTTCTGATTGTGGATGATAACGTTAGCTTTCTGGAATCCATGCGCAGCTGCTTCGCTTCGCAGGAGCAGGTTTCCGCGGTGGAAACCGCGGTGGACGGGCGGGAGGCCCTCGAAAAGCTGCGCACGGGAAAGTATGATATTCTGCTGCTGGATCTGATCATGCCCCATGTGGATGGGCTTGGCGTGCTCGAACAACTGAAAATCGTCTGCCCGGAGACTGCGCCCGCGGTCATCGTGGTGTCCGCCATGCGCAACGAATCCATGGTCCGCCGCTGCTGCACGCTGGGTGCAAAATATTTCATGGTCAAGCCCGTGGAGCCGGAGGCGCTCTTAAAGCGCGCCTTTGAGGCCGTACAGCAGGACGCGCCGCAGGGCGGGCTCATGAACTATGCCCAGCCGCCGCGCTCGCTGGACGAAAAGATCACTTCCGTATTCCTCGTGGCGGGAATTCCCGCGCACATCAAGGGGTATCACTACCTGCGCGAAGGCATCCGCATGGTATACTACAATCCCGCGCTGATCAACCGTATCACAAAGGAGCTGTATCCCGGCATCGCAAAGCGCTTTAATACCTCCGCAAGCAAGGTGGAGCGGGCCATCCGCCATGCCATCGAGGTGGCCTGGACCCGCGGCAAAATCGAAAATCTTAACGCGCTCTTCGGCTTCAATATCTATGGAAAAAACGACAAGCCCACCAACGGTGAGTTCATCGCGCTGGTGGCGGACAAGCTGCTCATGGAGGAGCAGAGCCGCGAAAAGGCTGTCTGAATACAGGTTTGCAGGATGGCAATTTCCGTCTTGCAGCCCCAACCGTATCCCCATCCCACGCATGGCGCCGTTATGCATTCCGCATGGCGGCGTTATGCGTTTCATATGCGCTCTGTCCCCAATTCTATCCACAGTCAAAAGTCCCAAAATGCGTTGTTCTGTGGATAACACTGTGGAGAATGTGGATAACTTATCCACCGCATGTGCCTGCGTAAGCATGCAAAAGCTGTATATGCCCCCGGATACCATCGAAATACCGTCACGGCAAAACCGCGCAGGAAGACCTGCAAATTTTGGCGAAACCCGCTCCGGCCTGTACAAAAGCGCCAAAAACGGCTAAAATGAATGAAGATGCGGCGGCGCCTCCCTGCGGATGCGCCCTGCCGCAGAACGAAAGGAGGCGCCTTGCACCCATGCGCGATACGCTGCTGTTCGATCTGGACGGAACGCTGCTGCCCTTCTGGCAGGACGACTTCATCGCGTCCTATTTTTCCCGGCTTACGCGGGAACTTGCTTCGCTGGGTTTTGCGCCGCAGGCCGCGCAGAAAGCCGTGTACGAGGGCTGCTTCGCCATGATCCGAAACGACGGCCGGCGCAGCAATCGCGAGGCGTTTTTCGCGGTGTTCGCAGAGCGTCTCGGCGCGGATGTGTACGCGGCGGAGCCTGCGCTGCGCGATTTTTACGCAAGGGGCGACTTCTGCAAGGTGCGCGAGGCGCTCCGCGAGGAACGGGACTGTGCGCCCCTGCTTGCAGACCTCCGGCAGAGGGGTTACACGCCTGTGCTCGCCACCAACCCGCTCTTCCCGCCGGAGGCGGTACGGACAAGGCTTTCCTGGATCAACCTCTCCATGGAGGATTTCTCCTTTGTCACCTGCTATGACAACAGCCGCTTCTGCAAGCCCAACCTCAGCTATTACCGCGCGCTTCTCTCCGAGATCAGCAAGACGCCGCAGGACTGCGTCATGATCGGCAACAGCATCCCGGAGGATATGTGCGCCTCGCAGCTGGGCCTGGAGGTCTTTCTCGTGCGGGATTATCTTGAGAACCCGGACAACGAGGACCCCTGCGCCTGGCCGGGCGGCGATTACAGGGCGCTCTGCGCCTATCTCGGCGCGCTGCCCGCCCTTGCCTGAAACCGTCGCCCCCGTTCCGGCGCCCAATTCCCCTTCCCACTACGCCAAGGAGACTGTACCCATGCGCCTGTTCATCGCCATTCCCCTGCCGCCGGACGTCCGGCGGGCCGTGGCCGACACCGCCATACGCCTGAAAAAGCGCGGCGGCGCAGGCCGCTTTGTGCCGGAGGAAAACTATCATATCACGCTGCATTTCATCGGCGAGAGCAGCGCGCTGGCCGAGGCCGTCGAGGCCATCCGCACCGCGGCGCGGGACGCGCGCCCCTTCCTTCTGCGCCTGACGGATTACGGCGCCTTTGCCTCGGGCGGCGGGCGGACGGGCTATGTGGGCGTTTCGGATGAAACGGGCGAGCTTTCGCGGCTGTATGAGACTCTGGAGCAGGCGCTCTGGGACCGGGGCTTTGTCAAAAACCGTGCAAGGCTCCTGCCCCATGTGACCATCGGCCGCAACATCACCGGCGATGAGGACTTCCGCTGCCCGCGGCGCGAGGCCTTTACGGCCAACAGCATCGTGCTCTATGAGAGCGAGAGCCTGCGCGGCGGCATACGCTACACCCCGGTCCACCGGCAGAGGATCGAGCCGTGAGCGGGCTGCGCTTTTTCCTCGGCCGGGCGAACTCCGGCCGGACGGACGCGCTGTACCAGGCGGTGCTTTCCCACATGGCCCGGGGCGAGCGCGCGGTGCTCGTCGTGCCGGAGCAGGCCACCTTTGCCGCGGAGCGCAGGCTTGCCGCCGGCGGAAAGGGCCTCATCGGCGTGCAGGTGCTTTCCGTGGAACGGCTGTCCGAGCGTATCCTGGAAAACAGCAGCCGCGTCCTCCCCTATCTCTCCCAGCAGGGCCTGTCCATGACCACCCGTCGTGTGGCCGAGCGGAATGTGGACACGCTGCGGGTTTTTGCCCGGGCGGTGAGGCAGCGGGGCTTTTGTACGGAGCTTTCCGAGCTGTTCTCCGAGATGAAGCGGGCGGCCGTCACGCCGGAGGCGCTGGCAGAGACTGCGGTCCGGCTGCCGGAGGGATCGCTGCTCAGCGATAAGCTCCACGACCTTTCCCTTCTCTATGGCGAAACCTGCGCCTATCTGGATCAGCGCTATCTCACGCTGGACGACCGCATGAACGCGGCCATCCGGCTGCTGCCGGCCTCCTTTCTCCAGGGGGCCTATGTTTATTTTGACGGCCTGCCCGCGCAGACGCGCCAGCTTGAGGCGCTCATGGCCGCGCTCCTTGACGCGGCGCAGCTTGTCACCGTTGGCCTTGCAGATGATCCGGAGGGAAAGGACGAGGCGCTGTTCTTCCCAAGCCGCCGGGCGTATGCAAGGCTTTCCAATCTTGCGCGGGAGCGGGGACTGCCCGTAGAAACCCGGCGCTTTTCCGCGCCGCGGGGCGGGCTGTCGCCGGTGCTTTCGCACCTTGAGGCAAACCTCTTTTCCTACCCCTGCCTGCCTTACGGCGCAGAAGCTGCGGGCGTAACGCTCTATGGCGCCGTCAGCCGCCACGCGGAGGCCGATGCTGTTGCGGACGCCATTCTTGCCGCAGCCCGCGGAGGCCTGCGCTATCGGGATATGGCCGTGGTCGTCTCCGATCCCCAGGTCTACGTCGCCGCCCTGCGCCGGAGCCTCAGCCTGCGGGAGATCCCCTTCTTTCTGGACGCAAAGCGGCCCGTACAGAGCCATGCGGCGGCGGAGCTGGTGCAGGGCGCGCTTTCGGCCGTCTCCGAGGGCTTTGCGCCGGAGCAGATGCTTCGGCTGGCCAAGTGCGGCTATGGGGGCGTAGCGCGGGAGGACGCGGAGGCGCTTGAAAACTATGTGCTTCGCTTCGGCCTGCGGGGAAGCGCCTTTCTCGCGCCCTTTCGCCGGGGCGAGGACCCCGCGCCGGCAGAGCGGGCCCGCGCGGCGCTTATGGAGCCGCTGCTTGCGCTGCGGGAGGGACTGCATGGAAGAACCGTCCGGGAAAAGCTGACGGCGCTCTACGCCTATCTTACGCAGGTACGCCTGCCGGAGCAGCTCGAAGCCCGGGCGACGCTGCTGCTTTCGCTGGGCAGGCCCGTGGAGGCCGAGGAGCACGCGCAGCTCTGGCGGGTGCTCACGGAGCTGTTCGACCAGCTCTACGCCATCCTGGGCGACGCGGCCATGGGCCGGGACGATTTCCTTGGGCTCATCGAGGAGGGCTTCGCCTCCTGCACGGTGGGCGTAATTCCGGATACGGCGGACCGGGTGCTGGTGGGCGATCCCGTGCGCACGCGCCTGCCGGGGGGCGTCAAAAAGCTCTTTCTCATGGGCGCCAACGAGGGCATGCTCCCGCGGGAGCGGGGCGACGACGGATTGATCGATTCCCGCGAGCTTACGCTCCTTGAGCAGCAGGGCCTGCCCGTCTGGAACCGGCAGGACTATGCGGCCGCGCTTGATACGCTCCGGCTGTACGAGCTTGTAAGCTCGGCTGCGGAGGGCCTGTTCCTCTCCTACAGCTTTGCAAGCGACGAGGGCGAGCTGGCGCCCGCGCCCCTTGTCCACCGGCTCCGGCGCGCTCTGCCGCAGCTTGCGGAAAGCGGCGGCGCGGCGGGAGACGACGCCCTGCCCTCCTGTGAGCGCACGGGTCTGCGCCGGCTGGCGGAATCGCTGCGCGAGGACGCGCGGCGGGGCGGGGAAAGCCCCATGACCGCGGCGCTGCTTGCGCACTTTCTGCCGCACCCGGCCTTTGGCCGCCGCGCCGCCGCTCTGGCGGCCGCCGCGCAGGGACGGGTTTCGCCCGCGCCGGTGGAAAAATCGCTGGCCGCCGCGCTCTACGGAACGGAGCTTCGCATGAGCGCCAGCCGGCTCGAGCAGTTCAATGCCTGTCCCTTCCGCCATTTTGTGCGCTACGGCCTCGGCGCACTGGTTCGGCCCGAGGCAAAGGAGGGCGCGGCGGAGTACGGCTCCTTCTTCCATGCGGCGCTGGAGGCCTTTCTGCGCCGCTGTCTCGATGAAAAGCTGAACTTCAAAACCCTCTCCGAGGATCGCATCGCACTGCTGCTGGACGAAATTTTGCCGACCGTCCTCGCCGCCCACAACGACGGCCTGTTTCTTCACAACGAGCGGCTGCGGGCCGGGCTCTTTCTCGTGGTGGACACGCTTCGGCAAAGCGCGGCGGCGCTGGTTCGGCAGCTTGCGGCGGGCAGCTTTGTCCCCATGGGTACGGAGCTGCGCTTTGGCGAGGGCGGCGCCTTTCCGGCCATCGCGCTGGATCTGGGCGGCGGGCGGCGGGCCGTGCTTTCCGGCGTGATCGACCGCGTGGACCGGGCGGATACGCCGGAGGGAACGCTGCTGCGCGTGATCGATTACAAGACCGGCGGCCGCAGGCTGGACTACGGCGCAATCCTGGAGGGCCTGACGCTGCAGCTGCCGCTTTACCTTGCCGCCGCCACTGCGCTCTCGGGCACGCCGGCGGGCATGTATTACATGCCTGTGCGCGTGGCTCCGCCTGCGGAGGACGAGGACGTGGCGGAGGCCCTGCAAAAGCAGTTTCGCCTTGCGGGCGTCACCCTGTCCGATCCCAGGGTGATGGAATGCACGGAGGGCGACCTCTCCGGAACCTCGGGCGTGCTGGCAGGCGTGCGGCGCAGACAGGATGGGAGCCTCTCCGGCGCGCTCTGCGGCGGCGCGGACATGCTGCGCCTGCTGGACAGGGCGAAGGAGATCGCCGCCCGCACGGGCCGCGCCATGCTGGCGGGCGAAATCGGCGTTTCCCCCGCAGAGGGCGCCTGCCAGTACTGCGATTACCGCAGCGTCTGCCGCTTTGACACAAAGCTGCCGTCCTGCCGGGTCCGGCGGCGCAGGCGCGTACCACAGGAGGATTTTTTCGCCATGCTGGGAGGTGAAACGCATGCGGTGGACTGAGGGGCAGCGCGCCGCCATCGAGGGGCGCGGAAACCTGATTGTTTCGGCCGCCGCAGGCGCGGGCAAGACCGCCGTTCTGACGGAGCGCCTCTGTTCGCTGGTGGCCGGAGGCGCGCCGGTGGATCGCCTGCTGGTGCTGACCTTTACCCGGGCGGCCGCAGCGGAAATGAAGCAGCGCATTTCGGACCGGCTTCAGCGCGCCGTGGAGGAAGCGGAGGATGCGGCGCAGCGGGCCTGCCTGCTGGCTCAGGCCGCAGCCGTGGGCAGCGCGTACATCTGTACCATCGACGCCTTCTGTACACGGATAATCCGCCGGCATGGCCATGTCCTGGGCCTGTCCGCCTCCCTGCGCGTTGCGGATGAAATCGAGCTTGCCGTTCTCGCCGCAAACGCAAAGGATGCGACGCTGGCCGCCCTCGCCGCAGAGGAAGGAGAAACGCTTTCTGCGCTGCTTGCTGCCTTTGCCTCTGAGGACGCCGCCTGGACCGCGATTCAGGCGCTCCATAGCTTTCTCGACGCCCAGCCCGAGCCGGAGCGCTGGCTCTCCGAGGCTGTGGACAGCTATCGGGATGCCGCCTACGCGGAGCGCCTGCTGGAGACCCTCCTTTCCGGCATGCAGATGCAGCTTCGCGCCGAGATCGAAGCGCTCACGCGCTGCCGGGACGCGGTGCCGGCCCACATGCCGGAGGTGATCTCCGTGCTGGACGACGATCTTTTAAAGTACCGGGCGCTGCTGCTGTGCCGCAGCTTTGACGCATACCGCGAGGGGCTTTCCTCGCTCTCCTTCCAGACCCTGCGCTTTCCCCGCGGCACCGCCGATTCGGAAAAGAAGCCCATTCAGGACGCGCGAAGGGACGCGAAAGAGCGGATCAAAAAGCAGCTTGCCGCCCTGCCCCGCAGCGCCCGGGAGGAAACTGCGCTCCTTGCCCGCGGGGCGGACGTGCTGGATGCGCTGAAGGCGGCGGCCTGCCGCTACCGGGAGACCCTGGCCGCAGCAAAGCGGAAGCGGGGCGTCATCGACTTTGCGGATGTGGAGCGTCTGGCGCTTGCCCTTTTGTCCGAGGAGCGGATTGCGGCGGAGTACCGCCAGCGCTTCCTGTACATCGCCGTGGACGAATATCAGGACAGCAACGGCTTGCAGGAGGCGCTGCTTGCGCGCATCCGCCGGGAGGACAACCTCTTTCTCGTGGGGGATGTGAAGCAGTCCATTTATCGCTTCCGGGGGGCCGAGCCGTCGCTTTTTCTGGAAAAGCTGGCGGACTGGAACGGCGGCGCAGGCAGCCGCGTGGATCTGAGCGAAAACTTCCGCAGCGCGGGTGAGGTTCTGGCAGCGGTCAACTCGGTCTTTTCCGCCGTTATGAGTCCCGAGGTGGGCGAGCTGGCCTACGACGCCCGGGCGCGGCTCTATGCGGGCGCAAGCGTACCCCACGGCGGCGCCGTGCTGCACCTCGTCCCGAAAACCTTCGAAGAGGGGGCTTTGGAAAGCGAGGCGCTTGAGGATATGGAGGACGCGGCCGCAGAGGCACGGCTCATCGCAGGGCGCATTCGCGCGCTTATGGAAGAAACGCCCTGCTTTGACGCCAGGCTCGGCAGGGAGCGTCCGCTGCGCTATGGCGATTTTGCTGTGCTCCTGCGGGCGACAGGGCAGGCGCAGGTCTTTGCGGAAACCCTGGCGCTTTCGGGGATTCCCTGCTTTGCCCAGTCCAGCGGCGGCTACTTTGACGCGATCGAGGTCATGGTGCTCTTAAACTGCCTGCGGGTCATCGACAACCGGCGGCAGGATATCCCGCTTTTGTCCGTGCTGCGCTCGGCCCTGTTCGGTTTTTCGGAGGAGGCGCTGTTGCAGCTTCGTCTGCGCCGGCGCGAGGGCGCCTTTTATGAGATCTTTTTCGCTGCGGCGCAGGATGAGGACGGCAGCCCTCTCACGGAACAGGTCCGCGCTGCGGCGAACTATCTGGAGGCGCTGCGCCTTGAGAGCGAGCTCTGCGGCGTGACGGAGCTTTTGACCCGGCTCATGGACGATACGGGCTATTATGAGCAGATGGGCGCGCTGCCGGCGGGCGCGCAGCGGCAGCGGAACCTGGACGCGCTGCTGTCCCGGGCGCAGGCCTTTGAAGCCTCCGGCGCCCGGGGAATCTCCCGCTTTCTCGCCGCCATGGACCACGCCTCCAGCAACGCGCGCATCGGCGCGCCGCAGGACGGCGCGGGAGACGTTTGCCGCATTCTCAGCATTCACCGCTCCAAGGGATTGGAATTTCCAGTGGTCTTCGTGGCGCAGATGGGGCGGCGTTTCCACATGGGCGGCGCGCAGCAGGGGCTGCTGCTGCATGGCAGACTTGGCATGGGCCTCCGCTTTCTCCAGGAGGGGGTGCGGCGCGACACCGCCGCCTACCGCGCCATCTCCGAAACCCAGCGGCTGGAGCAGCTTTCCGAGGAGATGCGCGTGCTGTATGTGGCCATGACGCGGGCAAAACAACGGCTGGAGCTCGTCGCCAGCGTGCGCGATATCGACGCCGCGCTGGCCCGCAGCGAGGAGCATCCCTCGCCGGCCGCCGTTGCGCGGGCCGCAAGCCCCCTCCCCTGGCTGCTCAGCGGCAGCCGGGCCGCGCTGCCCGTCCTTCGCTACAGGCGCGAGGATCTGCTTTGCGCGCCGCCGCCGCCCGCGCCGCAGGAGGCGGCCCCTGCGGATGCGCCGGAGACCGCCGCGCTGGCCGCCCGCTTTTCCTACCGCTACCCCTTCCGGGCCGCCACCGCGCTGCCCAGCAAACAGGCCGTCAGCCGCGTTTCGGAGGCAAAGGCGGGCCCGGCCCGGCCCGAGCAGTTCCGCTTTGACCCGCCGGCCTTTATTTCCGGCGGCGAGCTGACGCCCGCCATGCGCGGCACGGCGACGCACCTGCTGCTGGAGCGGCTCCCGCTGCGGCAAATGGATGCTGCGGAGGTGACGGCGCTGCTTGGCGCGCTCCAGGCCCAGGGCGTGTACGACGGGAGGGACGTCAGCGGCGTTCGTGCTGCGGACGTGGCCTGGTTTACGAAAACGCCGCTGTTTTCGCGCATGGCAAAAAGCCCGCGCGTACAGCGGGAGTGGAGCTTTGCGCTGCATCTGCCGGCTGACCAGCTTTTCCCCACCGACGCGGAGGAAATGATCCTGCTTCAGGGCGTTATCGACTGCTGCTTCCTCGAGGACGGGGCCTGGGTGCTGCTGGATTACAAAACCGACCGGCTGCTGCCCGGCGAAAGCATCCCCTCCCTTGCGGAGCGGCACCGGGAGCAGCTTGCGCTCTACGCGCGGGCGCTTGAGACCTTGACGGGCCTGCCCGTTCGGGAGCAGACGGTGGTGCTGCTTGCCGCCCATGCCTGCTTCTCGCTGGAAAAGGGCGCCTAAGCAGACAAACCGCTGAAAAGCCGGGCCGCAGTCCGCCGCAGGAGACGCCCTAGAGCAGTGCTGCCATGACGGCATCCGTCCGCGCCGGAAGGCTTCGGCTCTGCACCGCATCCAAAACAAAAGAGCGGGGGTCTGTTTTCCTCAACAGGCCCTCGCTCTGTGTCTCTGAAAGGTCTCCGCATCCTTTGCGAAACCGCGCCGGCGCTTCCGCGCGGGCAGAGCATTCTCCCCGGAAGGGAATCGGAACGAACTACGCCAGATTCTCCTCAAACAGGTTGTGGATGCAGTGCATGGGGCAGGCCGGTACGCACGCGCCGCAGCGGGTGCATTTCGTCTCATCGATCTGCGCCACGCCGTCCACCACGGCGATCGCTTCGGACGGGCACTGCTTGACGCAGCGGCCGCAGGCGACGCAGGCGGTTCTGCATTGCAGCCGCGCGATGCGGCCAATGGCCTTGTTCCTGCATGCCACAAGGATGGTCTGGCTCCGGGGCAGCAGATGAATGATCTGCCGGGGGCAGGCCGCCTCGCACATGCCGCAGCCCGTACAGCGGTTTGGATCGATCCTGGCTACGCCGTTTTCGATCACGATGGCGTCAAACTTGCAGGCCTTCCTGCAATCGCCAAGGCCAACGCAGGCAAAGTGGCAGGCCTTGGGCCCGCCCGCAATGGCCGCGGCGGCCCGACAGCTCTCCATGCCCTTATACTCGTAGCGCACAACCATATTGTCGCAGTTGCCGCTGCAGCGGACGCGCGCGACCACCGGTTCCAGTGTTCCCGCTTCCAGGCCCATGATCTCGCCGATGGCCTTGGCAGTGGCGTTGCCGCCGGGTGTACAGCCATTGACCGGCGCCCTGCCCGCAACGACGGCCTCCGCGAAGGCGTCGCAGCCCGCAAAGCCGCAGGCGCCGCAGTTGGCGCCGCCGAGACACTGGCGCACCTTTTCCACACGTTCATCCGCCTCCACCGCGAACTTCTTGCCCACAAAGCCCAGCACCAGACCGAAAATCAGGCCGATGGCGCCGAGAACCAGCAGCGGGAAGAGAATGTTCAGAATATCCATGGCGTCTCCCTCCTTATACGAGGCCCTTGAAGCCCATGAACGCGATGCTCATGAGTCCCGCGATGATGAGCGAGCTGGGAAACCCCCGCAGCGGCGCGGGAATGTCCGCCGTTTCCAGACGCTCGCGCACGCCCGCCATCAGAACGATGGCCAGCAAAAAGCCCAGCGCGCCGAACACGCCGTTGAGCACCGAATAGATCAGGTTATACTCAATCGTCATGCCGGCCACGGTGGTGGGTCCGCCGATGTTCAGGATGCAGACGCCCAGCACGGCGCAGTTGGTCGTAATCAGCGGCAGGTAGATGCCCAGCGCGCCGTAGAGCGCGGGCGCAGACTTTTTCAGAAACATTTCCACCACCTGCACCAGCGAGGCGATGATCAGGATGAAGCTGATCGTGGACAGGTAGGAAAGGTTCAGCGGCACCAGCACCCAGGTGTATACGATATAGGTAAACAGGCTGGCAAGCGCCATGACGAAGGTAACCGCCATGCCCATGCCAAAGGCGGTCTCCACCCGGTTTGACACGCCGAGGAAGGGACAGCAGCCGAGAAAGCGCGAAAAAATGAAGTTGTTGGTCAGTACGCAGCTGACCATGAACAGCAGCACCTTTGCCGCTTCGCTCCAGAACTCAGTCATTGGCTTCGACCTCCTTCTTCTTCTTGGCGCGCGCAGTAACGACGTTGATCAGCGCCAGCAGCAGCCCGTATACGATGAAGCCGCCCGCCGGCAGGATGAGCAGCAGCATCGGCTGGTATGCCGCGCCGAACACGGACAGCCCGAACACCGTGCCGTTTCCAATCAGCTCGCGGATGGCGCCCATAACCGTGATGGCCAGCGTAAAGCCCAGGCCCATGCCCATGCCGTCCACCGCGGAACGGCCGACGCCGTTTTTGCTGGCAAAGGCCTCCGCCCGCGCCAGGATGATGCAGTTGACCACGATCAGCGGGATGAACATGCCCAGGGAGGCGTACAGCTCCGCCACGAAGGCCTGCATCAGCATCTGCACGATGGTCACGAAGGTGCAGATGACCACGATGAAGGAGGGGATGCGGACCTTATCCGGGATGAAGTTGCGAAGCAGCGAAATGACCACGTTGCTGCCGATCAGCACGAAGGTGGCCGCAAGGCCCATGCCCACGCCGTTGATGGCCGAGGTGGTCACCGCCATGGTGGGGCAGGTGCCCAGCACAAGGCGGAAGGTGGGGTTTTCCGCAATGATGCCGTTCAGAAAGACGGAACGGAGCGAGGATTTCTTTTCCATATCAGTTGCCCTCCGCGAGGTAGTCCTGGAGCGCGGCGCATACCTGCCTGACGCCGTTTGCAACCGCGCGGGAGCTGACCGTTGCTGCGCTCACCGCGTCGATGGCGCCGCCGTCCTGCACCACCGCGATGCTGTCCGCAGCTTTGGAGTCCAGCCCCCGGAAGCGGTCCGTAAAGGCCGCGTCCTTTGTCTTTGCGCCGAGGCCGGCGGTCTCCTGAAAATTGCTGCCGCCGACGCTCACGCCGGCAACCGCGCCGTCAATCCCGACGCCCACCGTGATCTCGATGGGCCCGCCATAGCCCTGCACGGTGATGCTGCCCGTGCAGCCTGCCAGCGTGCCGGATGCGTCGTAGCCAAGATGGATCTCGTCGATGCCCTCCGGAATCTCTGCGGCCCGCTCGAAGGAAGCGGCCGACGGCAGCACGCTCTGCCGCGCGGCGTTGGCCGCGGCAACGCTCTGCGCCTGAATCGGCCCAGCGGTAACGGCGTTTGTGGCGCCCAGCAGCAGGCCCGCTACCGCGGAAATCAGCAGCAGCTTTGCGCCCAGCTTTGCAATCTCACGCACGGCTCTTCACCTCCCCGTAAATACGCGGGCGGATGGCCCGGTCGATGAGCGGCGTCGCGATATTCATCAGAAGAATCGCGTAGGTCACGCCCTCGGGATAACCGCCGAAGGCGCGGATCAGCGCGACGATCAGGCCTGCGCCCGCCGCGTAGACGCACTGGCCCAGCGGGGTCATGGGGCTTGTGACATAGTCGGTGGCCATGAATACCGCGCCAAAGAGCACGCCGCCCGAAAGCACGCCCGCTACCGGGTCCAGACCAAAGGCCCAGGCAAAGAGCATGAAGCTCCCGATCATTACCACCGGGATGTGCCAGGTGATGGTCCTGCGCAGGAGCAGGTACAAAAGGCCCAGCAGGATTGCAACCTTGCAGACCTCGCCAATCGTGCCGGGAATACGGCCCACCAGCAGATCGATCGTCGTGGCGGAGAAGGTGCTCCCCTCCGTCAGTACGGTGGCCGAGGTCACCGTATCAAAGGGCAGTGGATAGGCGGAGGCGGTGTTGGTGGCGGTCATGAACGTTGGCCAGGAGGCCAGCAGTACCGCCCGCGCCGCCAGCGCCGGGTTCATAAAGTTGCAGCCGAGGCCGCCGAACATCTGCTTGACCAGCAGGATGGCCACGGCGCTGCCCACGAAAATCATCCACCAGGGCGCGGTCGAGGGCAGGTTCAGCGCAAGGATTACGCCCGTAACCGCGGCCGACAGGTCGTTGATGCGGATGGGCTTTTTGCCGAGCTTCTGCCAGAGGAGCTCCAGCCCCACGCAGAACACAACCGACAGCAGCGTAACGCGCAGCGCCTGCCAGCCGAAGAGCCACACCCCCGCGATGACGCAGGGCATGAGCGCCGTGAGTACGTCCAGCATCAGCGATGCGGTGCTGTCCTTTTGATGCACATGCGGTGCATTGGATACGGAAAACTGCATGTTCCTCCCCTACCTCCTTGCCTTGGCCGCGAGCTCCTCGCGCGCCGTCTTGAACGCTGCGGTCAGGTGCCTGCGCGCGGGGCAGATATAGGCGCAGGCGCCGCAGAGGACGCAGTCCATCAATCCCCGGGCTTTTGCGCGCTCCAGATTGCCGCGCTCCACGTCAAACTTCATCTCATAGGGCATCAGGCGCATGGGGCATACGCCGACGCAGCGGCCGCAGCGGATGCAGGGCCCTTCCTCCAGAGCCTTTGCCTGCGCCTCGTCAAAGAGGATGACACCGTTGTTGTTTTTTGCAACGGATACGGAAAGGTCCGGCGCGCACAGCCCCGTCATGGGGCCGCCCGCAAAGGCCTTTTTCGCGCCGTCGGCGAGGCCGCCGCAGGCGTCCACCACCTCCTGAAACGGCGTTCCGACCCGCACGAGGAGATTGCCCGGCTCTTTTACGCAGCCCGCCACCGTGGTAATGCGCTCGATGAGCGGCCTTCCCTCGGTTACGGCCTCCGCGATGGCGCGGGCCGTGCTGACGTTGAACACCAGCGCGCCCGCCTCGATGGGGAGCTGGCCGCGGGGCACCTGCCGCCCGGTCACAACCTCGATCAGCTGCTTTTCGCCGCCCTGGGGGTACTTCGTCCTGAGCGCCATGACCTCGCAGCCCGTCCGGCCCTCTACGGCCTTTTCCATGGCCGCGATGGCCTCGGGCTTGTTGTCCTCAATGGCGATCACGCCGCGGGAAACGCCCGTTGCGCGAAGGATCAGCCTGAGCCCGTCCACAATGCGGTCCGGATGTTCCAGCATGTTGCGGTAATCCGCGGTGAGGTAGGGCTCGCATTCCGCGCCGTTGAGGATGACAATGTCAGCCCGCTTGCCCTCCGGCACAGTCATCTTGACGTGGGTAGGGAAGGCTGCGCCGCCCATGCCGCAGATGCCCGCGGCGCGGACCGCCGGAATGATCGCAGCGGGGTCCACCGTTTCCACCTCGCCCACGGGCGTCAGCTCCACCCAGTCGTCCAGCATGTCGTTTTCAATGGTGATACAGAGCTCCGGCTTTGCGCGCAGCTGCTGCCGCTCCTCCACGGCCACAACCGTCCCGGAAACGCTGGCGTGTACGGGCAGCCCCAGGCCGCCCACCGGCTCCGCGATGACCTGCCCCAGCCTGACCACGTCCCCCTTTTTGACGCAGGGCGCGGACGGAGCGCCAATATGCATTCCCACAGGAATCGTCACCTGGCCCGGCACCAGCGGCCGCACCGCACAATCCTCGGTAAAGCGCTTGCCCTCATGGATCTCCCTGAGCGGATGCACGCCGCCTTTGAATGTCCGTTTCAAAATAGTCTTGTCCTCCCCCGTATCTTTTCCGTTCTGTTTTCAGCGGATGGAGCCTTCAGAAAAGAGGCCCGGAACAGAAGCCCCTGCAGAAGGAACGGGCTTTCCCATGAACCGCTGAAACGATGCGCCGGATTTCATAAAAAGGCCATGCGACCCTCGCATGACCTCGATCGGCTTTTCTATACAATTATAGCGTATGTTGGGTGGCGGCACAAGATGCTGGGAATCAATATTGACAGGTTTCCTGCCCTTATCCGGGTATGTTTTGTCGAATCCTGCGGCCGGCGGTCCCTGTTTTGGCACTCCGGGGACCGCAGCCGCTGCCGCTCAGGCGCCGTAATAGCTGCGGATACCGCTGGCGATGCCGCGGGCGGCCTTTGCGATAAAGGCGGCGTCGTTGAGATTCGCGTCATCCGAGCGGTTGCTGAGCTGTCCGAGCACAAGGCCCATGGCGGGGAGCTTGGATTTGGAAAGCACCTCTTTGTTCGTAACGGTGCGGACGGTGCCGTCCTCCGTTTCGCGCACGGGCATGCCGGTGGCGTTGGTATAGCCCGTCAAAACGGCGGTGGCCAGCTTTTTCGAGGATTCGGATGCGCCCTTGGCAATGAAGGCCTCCGCGCCGCGGGTTGCGCTGTTGGTCAGGTCGTTGCAAAAGAGTGAAATGAGAATATCCGCATTGCTGCTGTTGGCAATGCGCACGCGGGTGCCGGCGTCAACAACCTCGTCGTTGGATTCGCGCGTCATAACCACCGTCGCGCCAAGTCCCGCCAGCTCCTCCTGCAGGGCCTGCGCAAAGGCGAAGTTGATCTTATATTCATAGGTTTTGGAGGAAACGCCCCTGTGAGTACCGCCCTTGCTCTTGCCCGCATCGATCACGATCGTGCGGCCCGCAAGCGGCGCCGGCGTGGCGGTGGGTTCCGGCGTTTCGGTCACAAGCGTTTCCGGATCAACGGCTACGATTTCGCCGGTCACGGGATCGGTGGTGGTGGTCAGGTTCGCGTCCTGCGGGTCGAAAGAAGGGCTGGGAATCGGGGTAATCACCGGCGGCGTGGCCGTGGGCGTGGGCTCGGGCGTGGCCCTGGCCTCCACCGCCGCATTGACCGCAGGCGCGATCACGCCCGCCGCAAGCGCATAGGCTCCGCCGCCGACAAGAATGAGCATCGCAGCGCAGAGAATGCCGAAGGACATGGGCGTATTGATGCGGAGCGTCTTTCTGCGTCTACGGATTTTTTTCACGGCGGCTCACCTCAAAACTTATAGTCGACATTATTTTATCACGTTCGCTCAAACTTGTGTACGGCGGCGTAAAAGTTTCACAATTTATTTTTCTCTTTTCTGCTATACTGAAAGGAGTGCCGCCGCCGGAATGCGGCGCGCAAGCGCCGGCGCCCGCATTTGCCCCATGATCTCCCCACAATGGTTGTGTTTTATGAAATTTTTTGACGAATCTTCCCCATTTTATGGATATTCCGCCTGCTGTTTTACGGGTCATCGCCCCCAGGGGCTTCCGCAAAACGATACGGCGGCTATGAAGCTGCTGCGCCTTGGCCTCATGGAGGCCGTGCAGCTTGCCGCAGCCGGCGGCGTGACCCGCTTTTCGGCAGGCGGCGCCCGCGGTTTTGATATGCTTGCGGCGGAGGCGGTGCTGCTGCTGCGCCAGCGGGAATCGCTGCCCCTGTCCCTCTTTCTCGAGCTGCCGAGCCCCCGCCAGCCGGAGGGCTGGCCTGCATCGGAACGCCAGCGCTACGAACACATCCTGGCGGAAGCGGACGGCTACCGCTACGCCTCCTTCCGCAACGACGCGACCGCCATGCTTGCCCGAAACCGCCGCCTTGTGGAGCGGTCGGATTGCTGCATCGTCTATCTGGCCCGGCCCTCCGGCGGCACCTTCTATACGGTGAACTACGCGCTCAGCCGCGGCCTCTTTGTCTATCAGCTTGCGGAGCGCCTGCGGCCGTGATATAATCGCTTGCATTATGGAACAAAAAACGCAGAACAAGATGGGCGTGATGCCCGAGGGACGGCTCCTGTTTTCCATGTCCGTTCCGCTGTGCATCTCCATGCTGATGCAGGCGCTGTACAACCTTGTGGACAGCGTCTTTGTCTCGCGGCTGGGCGAGGACGCGCTGACCGCGGTTTCGCTGGCCTATCCCGTCCAGATGCTGATGATCGCGGTGGCGGTGGGCACGGGCGTGGGCATGAACTCCCTGATCTCGCGCCGCCTTGGCGAGCGCCGCAGGGAGGAGGCCACCCTTGCCGCCAACAACGGCCTGCTCCTTCTGCTGCTGTCCGCGCTGGCCTTTGCGCTGTTCGGCCTGTTCTGCACAGAGCCTTTTTTCGCGCTCTTTACGGACAAGCCCGCCATCCGCGAGATGGGGACGACGTATCTTTCCGTCTGCTGTACGCTCTGCTTCGGCGTGTTTCTTCAGGTGGGCTGTGAGCGCATCATGCAGGCCCAGGGCCAGAATGTTGCAGCCATGGCCATGCAGCTCGTGGGCGCACTCTTCAACATCATTTTCGACCCGATCCTGATCTTCGGCCTGCTGGGCTTCCCCGCAATGGGCATTGCGGGCGCAGCCTGGGCGACGGTGGGCGGACAGCTTCTCGGCATGGTCTGCTGCTTTGTGGTACTGCTGGTCAGGAAATTTGAGGTCACACTGTGCCTGCCCAAGTGCCGTCCGGTGGGCCGGGTCATCCGGGATATTTACCAGGTCGGCATTCCTTCCGCCATCATGCAGGCCATCGGCACGGTCATGAACCTTGCGATGAACGCGCTGCTCATCGCGTACTCGTCCACCGCCGTGGCCGTATTCGGCGTATACTTCAAAATTCAGTCCGTGGTATTCATGCCGGTCTTTGGTATGACAAACGCAGCCATGAGCATCATGGCTTACAACTACGGCGCGCGCTGCCGCAGCCGGCTCATGCGCACCTGGAAGCTGATGCTCCTGGCGGCCCTGGCGATGATGCTGGCGGGAACCATCGTGTTCCAGCTTCTGCCCGATCGAATCCTTCTGCTCTTCGAAGCCTCGGAGGATATGCTGGGCATCGGCGTTCCCGCGCTGCGGGTCATCTCCTCCTGCTTCCTTTTTGCGGCGGTGGGGATCTCTGCCTCAACCTTTTTCCAGGCTGTGGGCCAGGGCGTTTACAGCATGCTCCTCTCGCTCATCCGGCAGCTTGTGGTGCTCGTGCCCGCAGCCTATGCGTTCTCGGCCCTGTTCCACTCACTGGACGCGGTCTGGCTGTCCTTCCCCGTGGCGGAGGGCGTAGCGCTGGCAACCAGCCTTTTCCTGTTCCGTTCGGTTTACAACCGCCTAATCCGTCCACTGGACGGGCCCGTCCGGGAATAAAACGCATCCCTGCCGCTGATCCGGGGCGGCGCCCTGCGAGGACAGGCCGGTAAAAACGCTTTGCCCGCACCAGCAATCGGCACGGGCAAAGCATTGACGGTTTCCGGGATTGATACAGGCCGGACAGAGCCCCTTCAGGCGAGCGGTTCAAAGCCTTCGAGCAGGCTTTCAAACTCCGCCTCATCCAGCACGGTCAGAACAATCTCCGCAAAGCGGTCGCCCTGCCTGCGGATCATGTAGCGCCCATACACGGTCATGCCGTAAACCTCAATGCGGTATTCCACCGCATCATAGACCTCTCCGAGCAGCTCCGTCTGAAAGGGTTCTTCTATCTCCACAGGGGTTTCCTCGCTCCCCAGCATTGCAGGCAGCTGTTGCTGCAGCACCTGAACATACTGCGCCGCAGTCATGTTTTTAAGCGCCGGAATCTCCGCGATAATGCTGATGTTCTTCCCCGTTGTAGGCGAAACGGCCATCATCTCATACACGGTCTGCAGCTCGGCGAGTTCGATGGTCCCGGCGTCCCCGCTCAATACCTCGGCGCCGACCTGCATATTGGCCGCAATTTCCTCATCGGTGGACATGACCTGATCCTCCGCAAGGGTATAGCGAAGCCCCAGCCATTGGCTCTCATATGTGGTTTCCGTACGCGTACCGGGCACATAGTTTGCCGGGTCTGCCGTAGCCTCGGGCACCGGCTCGTCGGTGGGCTCCGGCGCGGCTTCCCGGGTCGGTTCCTGACTCGGTTCTGCGGCAGCCGCAGTCGCCGGCGCTTCCGTCTCCGCCTGCGGTGCGCTGACGCAGCCAGAGGCGAGCAGCGCAGCCGTCATCAAAAAAGCAAGGAATAACATCCATTTTTTCATGTAACAATTTCTCCCCTTAAAGCATCTTTAATCATAATTATGTGCAGGCCGCCGCGGCATGTCAACGGAAATCTTTTTCCACCCGCGCCAAAAAACCTGCAGAAAGAAGCCCGGAACAGCATCGCCCTCCGGGCCCCGCCTCTTTCTGCGGTTCACCCTCACATGGCGTAATTGGTAAAGTAATTCTGCACAACCACGATGGGCGTACCCTTGTCGCCGCTGCCGCTCACAAGATCGCAGAGTGAGCCGATGAGGTCCGTCAGCCGCCGCGGCGTCGTGCCCTGCGAGGCCATGCTGCCCATAAGATCTCCCTCCTTCTCACGGATGGCCTTGCGGACGGCCTCCATCAGGGCCTCGCCGGAAAGCTGCGCAAAGTCGTTGTCCGCCAGATACTTGAGTTTCAGCTCATTGGGCAGGCCCAAAAGCCCCTCCGTAAAGCCGGGAGCCACCGTCGGGTCCGCAAGCTCCCAGATTTTACCTGCCGGATCCTTGAACGCGCCGTCGCCATAGACCATGGCCTCGATGCGCTTTCCCGTGTGCCGGGACAGCGCCTGGCTGATGCCCTCCGCCACTGCCTGCGCGTTCTGCGGGAAGAGCTTGACCGTATTTTCGGTGGCCTTGTTGGAGCCCAGCAGGCCGAATTCCGCGTTAAAGCCGCCGCCATCCACGGGCGCGTTGAGAATATCCGCCAGCGTGAGCACGGTGTGGCCGCCGGCCTTTTTGATGCGGCGTGCGGTGCGATTGCGGGTGTGGATATCGCAGCAGAGCACGTCGCCCGTATACTCGAGAATGGTTTCCGGCCGGTTCGCCAGAATGATTTCCGCCTCCGCGCCCTCCGCCTCAATGAGCTGCCGGTAGTAACCAATGTAGTCCACCCGGGTGAAGGGATGGCAGGAAACGCCGAAGCGCTTCTGAAACTCCGCCGCCGTGAGCACGTCGGTATAGGGGTTGACGCCGCTGTCGTCCAGCAGGTCCTCGTCCAGCAGATGGTTGCCCACCTCGTCCGAGGGATAGCTCATCTGCAGAACGATCTTCCTTGCGCCCCGCGCAATGCCCCGCAGGCATATGGCAAAGCGATTGCGGCTGAGAATGGGGAATACCACGCCCACGGTTCCGCCGCCCAGCTTTTGCTTCACATCCGCTGCGATCTGATCCACGCTGGCATAGTTGCCCGCCGCCCGCGCCACCACCGCCTCGGTCACGGCCACTACGTCCCTGTCGTTCAGGCAGAAGCCGTCCTGCTTCATTGCCCGGAGGACGCTGTCCACCGTAATTGCAACAATGTCGTCGCCCTGGCGAATGATGGGCGCCCGGATGCCCCTTGCTATGGTTGCCGCCATATGATTCCACCTCGAAAAAAAAGATTCGTGGAGCGAAAAACACTCCACGATTTTATATTATATTCCAATTCTTCCGTTTTGCAAGCAGAATCTGTGCCGCCGGCTAAGGCCGCAGCAGCACGAGCAGCAATACCGCAAGGCCTGCGGCGGCAGCGGCCGCCATGCCGCGGACGCCCGGCTTTGTCACCCGAAAGCGCAGTACAAAGGCCGCGGACATGAGCAGCATCGCCCCTCCGTAAAGATAGGGCGCTTCTGTGTTCGCCATATTCTGTACGGTGGCCATGAGCGGAAAAACCAGCGCGGCCGTCGTCACGGGCAGCCCCTCGTAGGCCGTACGCCTTTCCCCCGCGCCGGCCTGCATCGCATCCGCCGTCACATTGTAATAGGCAAGGCGGATCAGGGCGCACAGCGCGTAAACACAGAGCAGCGCCAGCCACGCCCCCCGCATGCCGAGCCGGTAGCCAATGGCCGCGGGGAGTACGCCGAAGCTGATGAGATCCGCCAGTGAATCGATCTGGACGCCAAAGCGCTTTTCCTGCTCCGTGCGCCGGCGCGTGCGGGCGACCAGGCCGTCGAACAGGTCGCAGCCTCCCGCCAGCAGCAGACACAGCAGCGCGCACTTGTCTTTGCCGTCCACGGCTGCAAAAACGCCCAAAAGCCCCGCCGCTGCGCCCAGATAGGTCAGCGCCACCGTATAGTTGTAAAACCCTACCAGCGGCGTCTTATGCCTTTCCTTCATAATAGCTGCAATACCATGCATAAAACCTCGCCAATCCCTCCGTAAGCGTTGTATCCGGTGCAAAGCCGTAGTCATGCATCAGCGGCGCAACGTCCGCGCAGGTCTGATAGACATCGCCGGGCTGCATGGGCAGAAATTCCTTTTTCGCCTCGCGCCCGATCACCGCCTCCAGCGCCGCAATAAAGTCCAGGAGCTTTTCCGGGCGGTGATTGCCAATGTTGTAAAGCCGGTGCGGGCAGCCGCCTTCCGCCTTCGGCGGATCGAACAGCAGGCGCACGATGCCCTCCACCACATCGTCCACATAGGTAAAATCCCGGTACAGGTCGCCGCCGTTGAATACGCGGATCGGCTCCCCCGCAAGGATCTTCCTTGTGAAGGAAAAATAGGCCATGTCCGGCCGTCCCCAGGGGCCGTAGACCGTAAAAAAGCGCAGGCCCGTGGCCGGGATGCCGTACAGATGGCTGTAGCAGTAAGCCAGCAGCTCGTTGCTCTTCTTCGTGGCCGCGTACAGGCTGACCGGATGGTCCGCCGGGTCGTCCGTGGAAAAGGGCGTTTTCTCCTGATTGCCGTAGACCGAGGAGCTTGAGGCGTATACCAGGTGCTCCACCGGATGGCGGCGGCAGGCCTCCAGGACGTTGAAAAAACCCACCAGATTGGACGACACATAGCTCTGGGGGCACTCGATGCTGTAGCGCACGCCCGCCTGCGCGGCCAGATTCACCACCACCTCCGGCGCAGCCTGCGAAAACGCCTCCCCCAGCGCCGCCGCGTCCGCCAGGTCCGCCTGCACAAAGCGAAAGCCCGCCGCCTCCTGCAGCAGCGCCAGCCGGGCCCGCTTCAGCCCGGGGTCGTAATAATCGTTCAGGTTGTCCAGCCCCGTCACCTGACAGCCCATGTCGAGAAGCCGCCGCGCCAGATGAAAGCCGATAAAGCCCGCCGCGCCCGTGACCAGCACGCTGCGTTTGCTCTGCTCCGTCATTGTTCCGCCTTTCCGGGCCGGAAGGCCCCGTCAGTCCTCCGCTTACCTGCCGATGGAATAATATTCAACGCCCGCCTGCTCCATGCTTTTCGGATCGAAAAGGTTCCGCCCGTCGTACACCAGCGGCGTTCGCATGGCCTCCCGGAAGGCGGCAGGCGCCAGCGCGCGGATCTCCGGCCACTCGGTAAAGATAAAGCAGGCGTTGGCGCCGGAAAGCGCAGCCGCCGCCGTATCCGCGTAGGCAAGCTCCGGGTAGCGTTTTTTGAAATGGTCCATGCCCACCGGGTCGTAGCAGACCAGCTCCGCGCCGGCCTCCAGCAGCAGCGGCACGTTGTAGAGGGAGGCCGCCTCCCGCAAGTCGTCCGTGCCCGCCTTGAAGGTCAGGCCCAGCACCGCAATCCGCAGGCCCCGGAAGGTGATGAGCCGCTTTTTCGCCTTCTCAAAGAGCCGCACGCGCTGCAGGTCGTTCACCTCCACGGCCGCATCCACCGTGCGGAGCTGGTAGCCGTGCTCCCGGGCGAGGTAGCGCAGGGCCTTCGTGTCCTTGGGAAAGCAGCTTCCGCCGTAACCCACGCCCGCGTTCAGGTGCTTCTCGCCGATGCGCGGGTCGTAGCGCATGCCCCGCGCCACGTCCTCCACGTCCGCGCCCACCAGCTCGCAGAGGTTTGCGATGTCGTTCATATAGGAAATTTTGAGCGCGAGAAAATCGTTGCTGGCATATTTTATCATCTCCGCGCTGCGGCGGCTGACCGAGACGATGGGCAGCTGAAAGGGTTCATACAGCTCCCGCAGCAGACGTTCTGCGGACGCGCTCTCCGTGCCGATGATGATGCGCGAGGCCTGCATCGTATCCCGCACAGCCGTACCCTGGGCAAGAAACTCCGGATTGCTTGCAACCTCCACTTTTACGTCTTTTACAAGAAAATCTTTGATGAATTGCTCCACTTTATCGTTTGTCCCCACAGGAACAGTGGATTTTACAACCACAAGGCAGTCTCTCTCGACGGATTCCGCAATCTCCCGCGCCACGGCGGCGATGTAGGACAGGTCCGCAGAGCCGTCCGGCCGCTCGGGCGTCCCCACACCGATGAAGATGGCGTCCGCCGCCGCATAGGCCCCGCGGCAGTCCGTGGAAAAATGCAGCCGCCCTGCGGCAAGGTTGCGTTCGATGAGCTCCGAAAGCCCCGCCTCATAGATGGGCGAAACGCCCTTCCGGAGCAGCCCGATCTTCTCCGCATCCACATCCACGCAGGTCACGTCGTGCCCCACCTCGGCAAAGCACACGCCCGCCACAAGACCCACATAGCCCGTGCCGGCCACAGTCAGTTTCCTCATTCGCGTTCCCTCCTCTAAAATCCCCGTCTTATCCGGATTTTCCGGTACAGCCGAATCAGGCCGGGGCAGTGTTTCATGAGCAGCATCCGCAGCTTGACCCGCGGCGTCAACGTCGAAAAGAGCTCCTGATACTCCGGCTGCCGCAGCGTCCTGAAATCGCCCAGAAGCCGGTAGATCTGAAAGCGGTGGTAGGTTCTGGCCGTCTCCAGCGGCGCCCTGTATTGACCGCCCGTATACTCGTCGAAGCCGTCCAGCATGTCCAGCATGCTCTCATGCATGGCGATGGGCTTTGCAACATCGTCCATGAGCTGCGCCACGGACCAGGAGCCCGGCGCGTTGACGCGGTAGGCGCACATGGGCGCATGCAGCCAGTAGCTCCGGCCCGCGCTGGCAAGATAGAGCTGCAGCGGCGCGTCGCCCACCTTTGCGCGGTAGTAGAACTCGGGCAGCGTCCGAAGCAGCGCGGTTCTCGTCACGATAGAGGCCGTGGGGATGAACCCGCCGCCGCCGCGGATCAGGTCCTCCATGGGCATCTCGCAGTCCCGGTCGTAGGGCGCGATGCAGCCCGTCTCCTCCCCCGCGGCGTTCACGGTAAGCGCGCTTGTGACCACCAGCGCGCCGTCCGGGTTCCCGCGCAGCCAGTCCACCTGGCGCTGGAGCTTCGTCTCCTCCGTCCAGTAGTCGTCGCCCTCGCAGATGGCGACAAACTCGCTCTCGATCCGAGGGAACATGAAGCGCGCCATGATCTTGTCGTCCTTGGAATACTGGTTCTCCTGCTGCAATATCAGGCGGAATTTCCCCGGGTAGCGGCGCTCATATTCCCGCAGAATGTCCTGCGTGCCGTCGGTCGAGGCGTCGTCGTGGACAAAGATTTCAAAGGGGAACTCCGTTTTCTGCATGAGAAAGCTGTCCAGCGCCTGCCGGATATAGGGCGCGTGGTTGTAGGTCAGGCAGCAGATGCTTACAAGCGGTTTTGTCATCCCTTCCTCCCAGATGCAAGGCGTAGTAATCGGTAGAGCAGTCCCGCGGCCCGCAGGCGGATGCAGCGGTACTGGATCCGCTGCCTGCGCGGCAGCCTTCGGAGCGCGGCCCTGCAGCGCGCTCTGTCCGCAGGGAGGTTCAAAAACCAGTCCCGGGCCAGCACCTGGCGTCGCGCCGCGGCGTCCTCCGCGCGGCGGAAAAAGCTCAGGCAGGCGTCGATGCGCGCGCACAGCATGCGGGCAAACAGCGCCGTCTGCCAGTCCTCGCCGTCCATGCCCCAGCGGGCCATATAGCGGCAAAGCTGCTCCATGACGCGGGCGTCGCACAGCCGCCGGTAGCGCAAATCGTCCAGCCGCCGCGTGAGGCTCCCCGGCGCGTTGCGGTAGAGATACAGCGGCGCGCTGCAATAGGCAATGCGCGAAGCCTCCGTCACCGGATACAGGGACATCAGCAGGTCGTCGCCCATGGGGTTGTCCGAAAAGGCGGAATAGTCCGTATCGTCCGCCTGCATCAGCTGCCGCCGGATCGCCTTGAACCAGAGGTTGTTGAGCCGCCAGGAATCGATCAGCGCGCCATACACCGCGCGCTTGTCCGCGCCCTCGAACACACTGCCGTCCGGAAAGACGGGCGGCTCCGTAACGGGCGCCGCGCCCTCGTCAAAGGCCGCAAAGTTATAGATCAGCAGGTCCGCGCCCGTCTCCCGCAGCCGGGCGTCCACCACGGCAAGGCAGTCCCGCCGCAGCAGGTCGTCCGCGTCCGCAAAAAGCAGGTATTCCCCCCGCGCCCGGACAATGCCCTCCCGCCGGGCAAGAATCGGCCCCTGATTCGCCGTGTGCAGCGCGGCAACGCGGCCGGGATGCTCTGCGGCGCAGCGGTCGATGACCGCGCCGCTTTCGTCCGTCGAGCCGTCGTCGATGAGCAGCAGCTCAAAGGGCGGCGCATCCTGCTGCAAAAGCAGGGAGTCCAGACAGGCGGGCAGATAGCGCGCGGCGTTGTACACCGGCACGATGACGGAAAAGCGCGGGCAGGCCCCGCTTTGCCCCGTCATACGGCGGTGATGAGCGCGCCAAGCCGCTCGTCCCAGTCGTCGATATACTCCCCAAAGAAACCGGAATAATCATACAACGTCAGCTCGCCGCAATAAACGCCTTTTAGGGTTGCAAAAAAATCTACACGCAGGCAAGGCAGGTCGCCCGCAAGCGTCTCTGCAAGTTCGATCATATGCTCCGCCTCGTTCGGCCAGACGATAGCGTCCTCTGAGGCGTCCCTACAAAACTCGGTACAGGGTATAATTCTCTTGTCTCGGTCAAAATACCAGTATTTCACATCGCTATTGCGATCCGTACAGACGTTAATCATCTTCATCTTGCCGTCGAAGCAGAAAAATTTGTAGTCCACAGGTGGGTTCCCCTCCACATCACCAATATATGCTTCCGCAATGATGCGCGGCGGCACCTTTTCATACTGCCGCTCCCGGCCGGTCAGATAATACTTCTTTTTGAGCCGCCGCTTCAAAAAGCGCTTCAGCTCCGGGAGATCCAGCTTCGACTTGTCCGTTACCACGCGTACGCCGCCGGAATCGTGCGTGGTCTTGATGACAAAGCTGTCCGGCAGCGCGTCAAAATCGATCTCTTCCACGCTGTTCCACACGCCGTACAGCGGCAGCAGGTATTCCGGGCCGATCTTTTCCGCAATGAAGTCCCTGGCGGCGTACTTGTCGCTCATGGTGGTGTAGATCTCCCGGCGGTCGTGGAGCTTGAGGTAGTTCAGCTTTTCGTTAAAGGTTTTGGGATGCTTGAAATCGGCCTTCTTGCCCAGGTTTGCCCGGTACAGGAGTTTGAGGTAGGGCTCGTCCGGCAAAAAGTTCAAAAGTCCCCGGTCGCCCAGCAGCATGAACACCCGGTAAGGGTTTTTCACATACTTCCAAAAATGTGTGCCGTCCTCCGCCTTCTGCCCCTGCAGGCGCAGAATCGCCATCAGCAGAGGGATCACGAACAGGTCCACGCGCTCATAGTACGTTACCGCCGCAACACCCAGCAGAACGAACGTCAACAGCAGCGCCGTACCAAGCCGCACCGCGCCGGAGTCCGTGCCGTTTCGGAAGCCCCGAACCAGCAGCCCCGCCAGCGGGGCGTAGAACAGCAGCAGCGCCGGAATTCCGCCGGAAACCAGCAGCTCCACAAAATTGTTGTGCGCATAGGTGCCGTAGCCGGACACCACGGTGTAGCAGTCCAGCCCGTAGCCGGTCAGCGGTCGGGCGAGGAACAGGCGCAGGCCCTCCTGTATCATGCCGCTGCGCTCCACCATGGAGAGCTCCAGCTCCCCCGCCGAGGCAACGCCCAGCAGGGTTTTGACCGAATTCACCAGCCGTTCGCCCAGAACCCGATAGAGCTGAGGCACCGCAAAGAGCGCGATGCCGGCCGCCGCCGCCACCGCCAGCATTACGAGAAGATCCCGCCTGATGTGCTTGCGATCGCTCCAGAGCACATAGACGGCGGCAACGATGGCGGCGCCTAGCAGGCCCTTGCGGGAGCCGGTGAGCAGCACGAGCGCAAAAAAGAGCGCCGTGGAGCAAAAGTAGCGCACGCGCTTGGTCTGCATCAGCAGGTGCAGACCCATGGCGCAGGCGGGCAGCAGGAAAGCGGCCACGCCGTTGGGATTCACGCCCGCCAGCTGGCCAAAGCGGTAATGGATTATACTGGGGCCGGACAGGATGACCACGCAGACGCAGACCACAAGGCCCGAGAGCTGGTACAGATCAAAGCAGCGCCGGAGATCCTGCCGCTGCAAAAGATACTGGAACAGGCAGAAGAGAAACGCCAGGTTGACGCAGAGGGTCTTGACCATGGCCATGGCCTGATCCCGGTCCGCCGCAAAGCCCAGCAGCACGCCCAGCAGCCCCCAGAGCGCCAGAAGGCCGTAAAACAGAAAAAAGCGGTCAAAATACACGCGCCGGTTGTCAAAAAAGAGCAGCACGGTGCAAACGCAGAACAGCGCCATCACAGCCTGCGCCACGGGCGTGTGCGCAAAGAGGAAATTGACCGTCAGATACAGAACAAACGCGATATCCGCCGCAAGGCGCAGCGCGCGCGTCCGCTTAGGCAGGGATGCTTCGTTCAAGATACGTTCTCCATTTCTCCGCCACGACGTCCGCGTCAAGGCGGGTTCTGATCCCAAGCGCGGCGTCCCCCAGCCGCGCGGCAAGTCCGGGTTCTTCCGCAGCCCGAAGCATGGCCTGCGCCAGCGCCGCGGAGTCGCCCACGGGGGTGAGCAGGCCGTTCTCTCCGTCCGAAATCAGCGCCGCCGGGCCGCCCGCAGGGCAGTCCGTTGCGATGCAGCAAAGGCCCATGGCCATGGCTTCAATGAGCGCGTTGGGCATGCCCTCAAAGTCCGAGGACAGCACAAACATTCCCCCGTTTTTCATCCGCTCCAGCACGTCGCCGCTTGCCCCGGGCAGGCTGACCGCGCCCGCCGGCAGTTCCGCCGCCAGCCGTTCCAGCGCAGCCCGCTCCTCTCCCTCGCCATGGATAACCAGCGTCCAGTCCGGGTGCGCTTTGTAAAAGTCCCGGAAAGCCGCCAGCAGCAGCGGCAGGTTTTTCTGCGGGGACAGACGCGCGGCCGTGACCACCGTCTTTTCCCTCGCACCCCCACAGGGCTCCGGTACGCGGGACAGGTCCAGCGGGTTGTCCAGCACGATCCCCCGCCGCCGGATGCGGGGCGAAAAATAGGCCGCCTGTTGCTCCGTCTGGAAAATAAAGCCCCGGGCAAAGGGATAGACAAGCCGGCGAAGCAGGCGCTTCAGGCGGCTTTCCGGGTGCCGCTCCGGGTCGTTCCGCTCGGATACAACCACCGGCACGCCGCTGCCCAGCAAAAACAGCACGGTCCAGACGTTGACCTTCTCCGGCATGGCAAGCACCACGTCCGGCCTTTCCCGCCGCACAAGCCGGCGCAGCGCGCCGTACACCCTCGGAATATCCCTGCTGCGGCAGGCCGCTCCCTCCGACAGCGGAACGAGACGCACCCCTTCCTCCAGCGGGAAAAAGCTCTCGTGGCGGTACTCCGTCAGCACGGCACAGTCCACACCCGCGGCGGCAAAGCGGTTGGCAAGCTGGGCGATCACCCGTTCGCAGCCGCCGCCCGCCATGTTATGCGTCATGAGGAACAGCTTTCTGAGCCTGGGGCCGTCCGGACGCCCGCACTCGGCAGCCCGCCGATAGAAGTCCAGCAGATGGGCCGCCGCATCCGTCCGTTCAAAGCCCGCCCGCCGCACAGTCTCCGCGGCACCGGCGCGCGCAGCGTCGGAAGCCGGCGCGGTTTCGCGCAGAGCCCGCGTCCAGTCCTCCGGCTTGAGCGGCAAAAAGCGTACATTTTCTCCAATGGCTGCATCCGTCGTCACCGTGTCCGCCACAAAGCAGGGCAGGCCCGCGCACTGGGCCTCCACCAGGGCGATGGGAAAGCCCTCGTGCAGCGAGGGCAGCAAAAACCCGTCCGCCGCGGACAGCAGCGCGGGCATATCCGCCCTGCGCCCCAGAAATTGCACCGCGCCGGACAGCCCCAGCGCCGCCGCCCTCTGGCGCACGGCCTCCATCAGCGGCCCGTCGCCCGCAAGCAGCAGGCGCAGCGAGGCATCTTCCCGGTATGCGGCCAAAAAGGGCTCCAGCAGGAAAGCCTGATTCTTCTGCTCGTTGAAGCTGCCCGCGTGCAGCAGCGCCCGGCAGTTTGAAAGGCCCAGTTCCTCCCGCAGGCGCTTTCGCGCTTGCGCGTCAAAGGCAAAGGACGCCGTATCCACGCCGTTGTTCAGCACGGTGAAGGGCTTTTCTCCGAAGAGGAAGCGCCCGGCAGCCTGCCCGCAGGCCGCGGCGCCGGTATAGCTCCGGTCAAAAAAGGGCCTGAGCAGCCTGTGCAGCAGCTTCTGCCTGCAGGCGGTGTTGTGCGCATGGGGAATCCGCGCCGCCGCGCCGCCGCGCTTTGCGGCAAGCATTTCGGCAAGCAGGGTGCAGCTGTTGCCATGGGCGTGTACGACGTCGTATTGTCCCTCGCGGATGATTCCCGACAGCGCGCGGACGTAGGCGATGGGATTCCGGTTTCGCATGGGCAGCACAAACACCCGCCCGCCGCAGGCCGAAGCCCGCGCGGCAAGCGCCGCCTCCGGCGCGTTGATCGCCACCACGTCGCAGTGCGCGGCGCCGCCCAAGGCCTCCATGGCGGAGAGCACATAGGCGGTGATACCGTTGCCCGCAAAGCGCGTCGTCACGATTTCCAGAATGCGCAGCTGCCCGCTCATGATCCGAACGCCTTCAATTCCGCAGGCTCTGCGCCGGTTTTCTCCTGTTCCACGATCTTTGCGTCCACAAGAAAGCGGTACCAGTAGCACTCCAGCCAGTGGTAGATATAACCCTCCCGGCCATCGAGAAAGCCAAGGCGAAAATAATAGTTATAGCAAAACCACAGAAAACAGCGCAAAAAGCGCGGCGCGCGGTAATAGAAGGAAAACTTTCGCTTCCTGTGCTTTTGCAGGCGCTTTTCCGTGTTGGCCTCAGTGGACGCGCCATTTTTAAAGGCCAGATAATCCTGCAATTCGCGGATGGTATACCAGTTGTAGCGGGCGATATAGCTGTTGAGGTCCTTAAAATCATCGTGGAGAAAGCGGCCCCTCGCCTCGGCATAGCCGCCGTCGAAAAGAACGGTGTGCGCATCCCGCTTTCTGTCCTCGATCTGCCCGTGGCCCCGGCGGAAGATCATGATCTTCCGCTTGTTGGCAAGGCCGTGCTTCATGAGCCTGCCGAGAAAGTAGAAGTCCGCCTCCATGGCGATACCGTTCTGTCCGGCGGCGTCCGCCCCTTTGAGCAGAGCCTCGCATTCCCGGCACAGCGCGGGCGTAAAGCGTTCGTCCGCATCCAGGCGGAGAATCCATTCCGTCTCAATCCCGGTGTGCGCAATGCCCCAGTTGAACTGCGCGGCATAATAGCTGAATTCATGCTCGTATACATCCGCGCCGAGGCTTTTTGCGATTTCCACGGTGTCGTCCGTACTGCCGGAATCCACAACCACGACGCGCGCGGCAAAGCCCTGCACCGACTCGATACAGGCGCGGATGTTCTGCTGCTCGTTTTTTGTCAGCACAATGGCCGTCAGATCCGCCACGGTTCGCCCCTTATTCCTATCTTTTCTGTTTTTGTATCATACCACGAGAAAAGCCGCATTGACAAGTGCGGCGGGATGCACGGTGCTTTTTGGAAACGCCGGCAGGCGGGGCGGCCCCGGGGTTCCGTCCCGGAACGGCGGCGGCGGACGCGGACGCCCGTGCTCCCGCCCCTTCCGCCCGCCGCCGCAGCGCGGCCTGCGGCCGCGCCCGGGGCCGCCCGCCCACGCCCCTGCAAAAACCCGCGCCTTCGGTACTTGCCACGGAACGGAATCTGGCGTAAAATAAAGTACCGGGAGCCATTCCCGGAAAAGCTATCTGTGAAAGGAGAAACGGCATGGACGCTGGGCCCAGTCCCAAACGCAGCTTTGGCTA
Organism: Clostridiales bacterium; assembly: GCA_004554165.1. GTDB lineage: Bacteria > Bacillota > Clostridia > Christensenellales > CAG-138 > CAG-1024. Next base: position 55,171 of record SFNQ01000012.1, read on the forward strand.
TCGTGTTACCACAAATGCGGCGTCCGCGCCCTGTACGGATTGCCGCCCATAATTCTCAGGAGGAATTCGTATGATCGACCGTGTCCTTTCGCTGCTGCATTCGCGGCAGTATGTGGAGCTTCGCCGCCTGATCGCGGATATGCACGTGGCGGATATCGCCGAGGTGTTTTCCGAAATCCCCGATCGCGAGAGCATGCTCCGCCTTTTCCGCCTGCTGCCCAAGGGCGTTGCCGCGGAAACCTTTTCCTATCTGGAACCCGACGTACAGCAGAATATCATCGAGGCTATTACGGATGTGGAGCTGCGCAGCATTCTGGACGACATGTTCCTTGACGACTGCGTGGATCTCATCGAGGAGATGCCGGCAAATGTGGTGCGCCGCGTACTTTTGAACACGCCGAAGGAAAACCGCGCGCTCATCAACCAGTACCTGCAATACCCCGACGACAGCGCGGGCAGCCTCATGACCAACGAATATGTGGGACTGAAGCGCGGCCTCACTGCCGGACAGGCGCTTTCTGAAATCCGGCGCACAGGCGTGGACAAGGAGACCATCGAGACCTGCTTCATCCTCTCCAAGGACCGGCGGCTGGAGGGCGAGGTGCTGCTGCGCGAAATCGTCCTGGCGGATCCGGATACGCCCATCGAGGAGATCATGGAGGATTATACCCTTTCGGTCAAGACCCATGACGACCGGGAGGAAGTGGCCATGCTCTTTTCCAAGTACGACGTCATGTCCATCCCCGTCGTCGATCAGGAAAACCGGCTGGTGGGCCTCATCACCATTGACGATGCCGTGGACGTCATCCAGGAGGAAAACACCGAGGACTTCGAAATGATGGCCGGTATGACCCCTTCGGATGAAACCTACCTCAAAACGCCCGTCCTGACGCTTGCAAAGCATCGCATCGTCTGGCTGCTGGTGCTGATGTTCTCCGCCATGGTCACCGGCGCGATGCTGGAGCACTTCGAGGCCGCCATTTCGGCCATCCCGCTGCTGGTTTCCTTCCTGCCCATGCTCATGGACACCGGCGGCAACTGCGGCTCCCAGGCCTCGACAATGATCATCCGCGGCATGGCGCTGGACGAGATTGACCTCTCCGACGTGTTCCGCGTCTGGTGGAAGGAGGTGCGCGTGGCGCTCCTGTGCAGCGTAGTGCTGGCGATCTTCAACTTCCTGCGCATCCTGATCCAGTACCGCGATCTGGAGGTGGCGGCGGTGGTGTGCTGCACGCTGATCTGTACGGTGCTCATCGCAAAGTCGCTGGGCTGCCTGCTGCCCATGCTTGCAAAGCGCGTCCGGCTCGATCCCGCGCTCATGGCCGCGCCGATGATTACAACCATCACGGACGCCTGCTCGATTCTTGTGTTTTTCCGCTTTGCGCTGTCCTTCCTCTCCGCCCGGCTGTAAGCCCGGCTTTCCCCCTGCGGGCAGCCTTTCCGCGCTGCCCCTACTCCACTTTCATGAAAGGAGCTCTTTTCCCAATGAAGCAGATTCTTTCCTCCGCCGCCGCGCCTGCGGCCATTGGCCCCTATTCGCAGGGCGTGCGTTCCGGGTCGCTGTGCTTTTTTTCCGGCATGCTGCCCATCGACCCGGCAAGCGGCGCGCTGGTGGGCGAAACCGCCCGCGAGCAGACCGGGCAGGTTATGAAAAATCTGGCCGCGCTGCTGGCCTCCCTTGGCCTGACCCCGGCGCACGTGGTCAAGACCACGGTGTTTCTCACGGATCTTTCCGCCTTTCCCGAGGTCAATGAGGTTTACGGCGCGCTGTTTTCCGAAAATCCGCCTGCGCGCAGCTGCGTGGAGGTGTCGCGCCTTCCCAAGGACGCCCTCGTGGAGATCGAGTGCATTGTGTCCGTCGAGTAAAAAACAGATAGCAGGAGCCTTGCCATGCTGGAATTCAAGTTTGACACCCAACTGCTGATCGAGGGGGAAAACCTCTCCGAGGACGAGATCAACGCCCATATTACGGAGCATTTCGCAGGCGACTGCCTGCTGGCCGTGGGCGATGAAACGCTGATCAAAATTCATTTTCACACCAACGAGCCCTGGAAGCTGCTGGAATACTGCGCCTCTCTGGGAGAGATCTACGATGTGGTTGTGGAAAATATGGAGCGGCAGGAGCAGGGTCTGCCGGGCTGAGGGCCGCCCCCGCCTCCCGCAGGCAAGCCCGTTCTGCCCCCTTTTCCCTTGCCTTTCCTGCGCCCCGGCAGCGCCGGAACGCCTGCCCTCTACAATCGCCCTTTTCCGTCCGCGCCCAGCGTCGCCTTCCCTTGCGCCTGTCAAAAGCGACGGTTCCGATGCCGCGCATCCCTGTCTCGGCGGCTTGCGCCAAAACGGACGCCATCCTGCCTGCGGGCCCTTGTACGCCTGCGGTTCGGTTTTTTCGTCCCCATGAACCCGGCAAAATGCCCTTTGCTGCAAAACGGCGCCCACAATCCCGTGAGCGCCGTTTTTCTGTCCTTGGCCGAAGCCGCCCGTTACAGCAGCGTTACGCCCGCCGCCTCGCAGCGGGAGACGGTTTCCGCATCCCAAATCGAGGACTGCACCTCGCCGATGTGCGCTTTTTCCAGCAGCAGCATGCACAGGCGCGACTGGCCGATACCGCCGCCGATGGTCAGCGGCAGCTCGCCCGCAAGCAGCGCCCTGTGGAAGGGCAGCGTAGCCCGCTCCTGGCAGTTTGCGAGTCTGAGCTGCTCCGCCAGCGAGGCCTCGTCCACGCGGATGCCCATGCTGGAGATCTCCAGCGCGCAGTCCAGCACCGGGTAGTAGAAGAGGATGTCGCCGTTGAGCTGCCAGTCGTCGTAGTCCGGCGCGCGGCCGTCGTGGGGCTTGCCGTCGGAGAGTACGCCGCCAATCTGCTCGATAAAGACCGTGCCGTGTTCCTTCGTGTAGAGGTATTCCCGCTCCTTCGCGGTTCTGCCGGGATAGAGGGCGATAAGCTCCTCGCTGGTCACAAAGCTGACCTCGCGCCGGAGCGGGAGCGTCAGCTCCGGATATTTGGCCTGCACGACCGCCTGCGTGTAGCAGATGGCCTCCACAATAGCGCGCACTGTGCGCTCAAGATAGGCGCGGCTGCGGTCCTCACGGGTGATCACCTTCTCCCAGTCCCACTGGTCGACATAGATGGAGTGCAGGTTGTCGAGCGCCTCGTCCCGGCGGATGGCGTTCATGTCCGTATACAGGCCGCGGCCTTCTCGGAAGCCGTAGCGGTGCAGGGCGTAACGCTTCCACTTGGCCAGCGAGTGTACCACCTCCGCGTCAAGCCCGGCGCCGGGTGCATCGAAGCTGACGGGCCGCTCCACGCCGTTGAGGTTGTCGTTCAGGCCGTCCGCGGGGTTGACGAACAGCGGCGCGGAAACGCGCTTGAGCCGCAGCATGGCGGAAAGCGCCTCCTGAAACGTGCTCTTGATGAGCGCAATCGCGCTCTGCGTGTCGTAGAGGCCCAGCTTTGTTTCATACCCTTCGGGAACCCTGGTTTGCAGCATATGGTCATCCTCCTTGCACTGCCGGATTTTCATATATAATCGTTAAGTTTAGTCATTGGGCACGCCGCTTGTCAAGGATTTCTTTTTTAGATATAATCAATTCAGGCGGAAGAGTACGCGCCCCTCTCTGCAAAGGCCCGCCCTTTGCCGCAGTCTTTTGGCCGTATTCCGCCGCATTACAATTCAATCACGGAGGTCTGCCATTCATGAAAGAAGCCAACCTGACGCCGCACATCGCCTGCTCTCCCGGGGACTTTGCAAAGACCGTGCTCATGCCGGGCGATCCGCTGCGGGCGAAGCTGATCGCGGAAACCTATCTTGAAAACGCGGAGCTGGTCAACAACGTCCGCGGAATTCACGGCTACACCGGCATGTACGAGGGCAAGCGCGTGTCCGTCATGGCCAGCGGCATGGGCATGCCCTCCATTGGTATCTATTCCTACGAACTTTTCAACTTCTTTGGCGTGGACAGCATCATCCGCATCGGCAGCGCGGGCGCGATTCACCCGGATCTGAAGCTGTTCGATCTCGTCATCGGGCAGGGCGCCTGCTACGATTCCGACTATCCCCGGCAGTTCGGCATGCGCGGCACCTACGCCCCCATTGCGGATTTTGGCCTGCTGCGCAAAGCCGTGGACGAGTGCGAAACCCGGGGCCTGCGCTACCGGGTGGGAAACCTCCTGTCCTCCGACCTGTTCTATGGCGAGGGCGGCGTGGAGGTGACGCTGGCCTGGCGCAAACTGGGCGTGCTGGCGGTTGAGATGGAGTCCGCCGCGCTGTACGCAAACGCTGCGCGCGCCGGCAAAAAGGCCCTCTGCATCTGCACGATTTCGGACCGGCTGGAGGGCGGCGAAGTCACCACTGCGGAGCAGCGGCAGAACGCCTTCCACGATATGATGCGGGTCGCGCTCTCCATCGCGGAGTAGGCGCGCCCTTCTGCTTCCCCTTTTTCGTCACAGGAGTTACCAGTCGATGAAACCCTTGTTCCGTCCCGCCGCGCTTCTTCTTGCGCTCCTGCTGCTCCTGCCGCTTTCCGGCTGTGCCGGGCGCGTCACGCAGCGCGACATCCAGCAGCTCCAGACCGCCGTGGACGAGCTGCGGCTTCAGAACCACGAGCTGTCCCTGCGGCTTGCGGCGCTGGAGCAGGCCGCTGCGGACAGCGCGGCCGCGCAGGAAGCCGCAGCGCAGGCCATGGCGCCTGCGCCTGCCGCAACGGCAACGCCCGCGCCCGCAGGGCCCTATACCCTGGCCGCGGACGAGATCTGCTCGCTGCTGCTCAAAAACGGCATGCCAGTGCGCACCTTCTACCGCTACACCGAAAGCAGCGACCCGGACGGCCTGCTGGGCACGCAGAACGGCTACACCAGCCGTGCGGACTTTCAGGACAGCGAGGTAGAGGGCGTGCTGGGCGTGGTGGAAGTGTTTACGGACACGGCCATGGCGACGCTCCGCAGCACCACCCTCCAGAACGCCGCCAAATCCGGCAGCATCCCGGCGGAGGCGCACCGTCAGTTTGATAACGTGCTGCTGCGCTTCCCCGCCGCCTTCTCCGAGGAAAAGCTGGCCGCGTACGAGGCCGCGGTACAGCAGGTGCTGGGGATCGGATAAAGCGCCTGGCAAAACAGGAGCGTTATGAAACGCTCCTGTCAGAGTGTCGAAAAAGTGGCGGAACGCCACTTTTTCGAGCTTTCACAGGTTTTGCCTCTCATATTCGCTCCCGGGCGGCAAAACCTGCAACGTACGAACCCCTCCGGGGTTTTCTCCGTTTTGACGCACACCCCACAGGGGACCTTCTCTTGCCCCTGCGGGGCAATTCATCTTGTGTCGTCAGAGCCGAATGGAACATAAGGGGCCGCGGCCACTTATCAACCCCGGGGTTTTCGACAATCGCAGCCCCTCGAAAACCGAGGGGCTTTTCTTATGTAATTTCTGGTTTAAAGAAAACAGGGATACCCTGAAGTAACCCCGAAGAGTTAGGCAATACTTCTGAGGAAAGCAGTTGAAGCAACCGTAAGGACTTGCTGTCTGTGAAGCGCAGGCGGAGAGCCCTCCCCGCCCGCGCTGCGCGCCAAAACAAATCTGCGGATGCTCCTGTCCCCGGTGGCCGGTTGGTTTTACGAAATCAGGTCCCCCTGGTGGGCCACAAGCGTTGCGTCGAACACACCGGGCACACGCAGGAACTTATCCACAAAGTCCGTCTCGGATTCGTGGATGCGCAGTTCCACCGTCAGCTCCATGCCCTCGCGCTGCACGGTCTTGGACTTGACGCGGGCCTTCGGCAGCTGCTTGACGAGCCCCTTGATCTGCTGCGACGCGCGCTCGTCGTAGTGGAGGATGAGCAGGTAGGGCGCGGTGCCGCTGCCCTTTGCGCCGGAGATGACCACCATCACAACGCCGATGACCAGCGCGCCAATGAGGCCCACGTCCACAAAGCCCGCGCCCAGCGCGAGGCCCTCGCCTACGGCCCAGAACATGAACACCGTGTCGATGGGGTCCTTAATCGCGGTACGGAAACGCACAATGGACAGCGCGCCCACCATGCCCAGCGACAGCGTCAGGTTCGAAGAGATCAGCATCAATACCAGCGCCGAAACCATGGTCAGCAGGATCAGGCTGATGTTGAACGAGCGCGAATAGACCACGCCCGCAAAGGTCTTTTTGTAAATCAGGTACAGGAATCCGCCGACTGCCAGCGCGATCAGCAGCGTCAGTACAACGCGCAGCGGATTGAGCGTACCCGAAAACAGGTCGCTGATATGAAAGGTTGCGAACATAAGTTGGTTTCCTCCTTCGCTTTCAAGCGCTGCCGTCCGGGGACCTTGGGCCATCCGGCGGCAAAAAACTGGTTCTCCTGTCGCCGCGTCTGCGCGGCGGAAAATTCCAAAACCCTGTGCCGCCCGCCTAAAATTCGTACTGGCGGCTGAACACATACTTGCTTGCCGCCGTGTGCTGGCTGGCGCCCAGCTGCACCAGCGCATGCACATAGGTGGGCAAATAGCGGTTAAACTTGATCTCCAGAATCATGCAGTTCTCAAGATCGGAGACCGGGTAGGTCGGCGCGTGGGGGTTGAACAGCTCCGTGCAGCGCATGGCCGTGCGCACGTTCTTGTCGAAGGTCACGCGCACATCTTCAACAGGGAAGACGTAGGGCTCGCGGGTGTAATCCACCAGCACTCTCGGCTTGAGCAGCCGTGTGCGGAAAATGCCGTACATCTGCCCCGCGAAGGGCTCGGGTCGCCCCAGCAGGAAAGCAAAATCCCCCGCCAGCAGCGCGTCGCATTCGGCCCGCGAGAGGGTGAGCGAGCTCTTTTGAATGTACGCGCCGTCCTTGTGCTTGCGCTCCAGCTTGATGACGCTGTCGCAGTCGTTGTATATGCGGATGCGGTACTTGTCCCGCACCTGAATGCCGTCGTTTTTCTCGGTCAGCCCCGTGTTGCAGGGATCGTCGAAATACAGGCTGCGGATGCGGTACTCGCCGCCGTTTTTCGCGGCGTAGGCATCGGGCTTCAGGGCGCTTCTCAGCCGCCGCGACAGAACGTGGTATTCGCCCCCGGAGATGATGTATTTCTGCTCATGCCGGTAGACCGGCTCCTGCCGCTTTCGTTTCTGTTCCATTGCGCCTCCGTCACTTGTCGCTGACCTTGCCAAAGAGCTGGATCATCTCCCCGTCGCTCAGCGAAAAATAGCTCTGGCAGTATTTGAGGAAATATTCCGGCGCATTCTGGGCCGAGTCCTTGAGGTTTGTCAAGCTGCGTTCCCAGTTCGTCTGGGAAAAATCGCTCCAGCGCTCGGTGTCGAATGCAATCTCCTGCCGCATCTCCTCCTCCAGCGCGCCGATACGGGCGAGGAGCTTCTCCGTCGTGAAGATTTCCTGATACATCAAAGCGCACTTTTGTAAAAACAGCGCTCTGAAATTGCTGTTTTTCAGCAGCCCCCGGGACAGCACCGTGGAAAAACCCCTGTTCACGCCGTGGCCCGATTCATGGAAGTATTTCTCAAAGAAATTCCTCCGGTAACCGCTGGTTGTGGTCTCGCTCTTGTCGTCGTTGCGGTTGAAGGCCCAGTCAAAGTCGTAGGGAATCCAGCGCCACTTGTTGTCATAGGCTGCGCTGCGCCAGAACTTGATATTCCCCGTATCGGTATTGCCGACAAAGATTTCCATCGCGCAGTATTCGGCAAAATTCTCAACGTCGATCTGCGTCTGGATGTAGGCGTAGTTTTCCGCCGTGGACAGGTCGTTCGCCGCCACCCAGTCGATCAGCTTCTTATAGTCGAGATAGGCGTTCGTGCCGGAAATCTGCGCGCTTTCCGTCACGCCGTTGCCTACGAGGATATCGATGGTCTCCGGGTCTGCAATGTTGTACCTCTGTGCAAGGAAGTACTTGTTGACCTTCTCGCGCAGGTTGTAAATGCCCCAGTATTTCCCGTTGATATAGACGATCGTGCGGCGGTAGGCCTGCGTGGGCAGGATGCTGCCGCCTTCCTCCAGCAGCCCCTGAATGAGGATATCGCGGATCTTTGACATCTTCCAGTCCATGGCCGAGGGGCGAAGCGTCAGCGACTGGTAGCTCGTATCGCTGCGGTTGTCAAAGAAGGCATGGTCCAGCGAAACCGCGCCGTAGCCCGGCCGTGTAACCAGCGCCAGGCCCTTCTGCTGCTCGTAGCGGGAATACGCGCCAAAAATGCGGAACATGGCGTCATCGCTGTACTCCAGCGCGCCAGCGGTATCCATCAGCTCGATGTGCACGGGCCGCTCCCATTCAAGGCCCATGGGGTCCGGGTGGCTGATGTGCTGCGCGTTGAAGTTGGCGTAGGTCCAGAGGTTGGTATCCCGCGCCGACACGTCGATGGTGAAGGAGGCGGGATCCGTCCCGGTCTTTTCCGCGTAGGTCTTTCCGGCCACATAGATGCCGTTTTCCGCGCCGTAGAAATAGTCCGGCTCGGTCACAAGGCTGACGATGGAAAACACCGTATCGTGGCTCTCCAGGCTCTGCGCGCCGGTGTTGATCAGGTAGGTTGCGGTAGCCACATCGCTGGGCTCATAGCCGCTTTTGAAGGCCCGGGCGCGGATGACCGTATTCGCCGCCACGCCGATGGGCCCGGTGTACTGGGCGCTGGCCTGCGTGGGCGCGGTGCAGTCGGTGGTGTAATACACCGTGCAGCCCTCGGGCACGGTCAGCGCCACGGTCTGTGCGCTGCGGTAGACCCCGCCCGGGACGGAAAATTCCGGCTTTTCCGCATAGCCGGGCGAGCCGCCGGTGTTGGCCGCGCCGGGCGTGGGCGTGGAAAAGTACAATAGCTGCGTACCGATGCGCCCGTAGGACACGTCCGCATGCGCCTGTCCGATCACGAGCTTGTCAAGCAGCGTTCCGTCCGGCGCAAAGAGAAAGACCGCATCCCCCATGCCGGACAGCCCGAAATTCGTCTCTAGATTTTTTTTTTGCGTGTCGGTCACGTTGTTACCCGTGGCCAGCACCACCATGTATTCGCCGGGGCCGATGGTCACATCGGGAAAGACCCATTTGGCAGGGTTCTTCGCGTTTTTTGAGAGCGCGTAGCCCGAGAGGTTGATGGCGTTGCCGGACTGGTTATAGAGCTCGATCCAGTCCGGATAGGAAAGGTCCGGCTGCCGGAGCGTGCTGTAGTTGGCATTGATTGCCTCGGAGAGCATCAGCTCGCCCGTGCCGAAGGTCAGCGTTGCCGTAAAGGCTTCCAGTCCGCTGGCGGTATTCGGGTAGCCCGGCGTGGGCTGCGAGGTCTGCTGCCACGCGCCCGTGCCGTCCGGCGAGCGCATCATGGATTTGTCCGTCTCCTGGCGCGTATACTCGTAGCTGTCGAGAATCTTGCCGGAGGGGCTGGAAAAGACCACCGCCTCCTGATAGGCCGCAAGAGCAAAGGGCGCTTCCGGCTTTTGGGGATCGGTTCCCTGGCGGCCGGTGCAGTAGATCAGCAGCACGCCGTTTGCCGGAATGGTGGTTCCCTCGGGCAGGACGTACTTGAGCGGCTGCGCGGTCGAGTCCGAAATACCGTAGCCGGACAGGTCGATGCTCTGATTTGTGGTGTTGTAGAGCTCGATCCAGTCGCAATAGGTGCCGTCCGGGCCCACAACGGTGGAGGCGTTCGATGCCATGAATTCGTTGATGTATACGCCGATACCGTCCCCCTCGGCAGCGGTGAGCGTGGCGAGGAAGGCCGCCTGCCCCTCCGCCGTGTTGGGCTGCCCCGGGCTGGGCGCCATCTCAACGAAATTGCCGCTGGCGTCCCTGGCAAGCGTCATGCCGGCCGCAACCGCGCGCAGCTGAATCTGCTCGATGACGGTGCCGCTCTCGGTGGAAAGGGAGAGCACGTCGCTGGCGGAAAGGCGGAAGGGCGTATGCAGCCTTCCTCTCTCCGGCTCGCCCGAGCAAAAGACCACCAGGTATTCATCCGGGCCGAGACTGGTGCCCGACGGGAAGGCCCACTTGGCTGCGGCAAGCACATCGTCCGACAGGCCGAAGCCGCCGATGTCGATGGTCTGGCTCGTGGTGTTGTGTACTTCAATCCAGTCCGGGAAATCGCCCGTTTCGTCCGGAACGGTGCCCTTGTTGCTGGTCATGATCTCGGAAATCTCAATGCCGTGGGATACGGCTTCCGCCGGCGCTCCGCCGCCGCGGACGAGATAGAATACAAGGCCCGCCGCGCAGACAAGCAGGAGAAGAAAGACGAGCGGGCGGTTTGTTCCGCGCCGTTTCGCCGTCCTCCGCCTTACAGCGCCGCCCTGCGCGCTCCGCGGCTGCTGCGGGGCCTGCCGCTGCGCCTCGGGCCGCCTTGCCTGCTGCGGCGCCTGCCGCTGTACGGGATATTGCTGGCTCTGCTGCGCCGGGTTTTGCCGGGCTGCGCCGGGCTGCGCTCCGCGTGGCTGCTGCGGGGCCTGCCGCTGCGCGATCCGGGGATCCTGCGCGCTCCTCCTCGGAGCCTCGTTGCTCAAAACGGGTATGTCTCCTTCCATCGTTGTCGGATGCGCACGGTCCTTCTTTCTCTTCCGCCGCTCCGCCGAAAAAGCCGAAGCGGCGCAGCGCATCCTATAACGGCGTACAGTTTACCACAACCTTGGCAAATCGACCATAGATTCGCCGGATTATTCACAAATTGTCCAAAACGCCCGTCCTTTTCCGCCGCAAAATACCGGAAAAACCCCGGCCCGCATAGGGGTATGCCCATGCCGCTTTTGCCGGAGAACCCTGCCTTCTCCCGCTCAGCGCCCGCCCTGTTCCGCCGCGAGCGCCCGGCACAGCCGCAGGAGCCGGTCCCTGCGGTTGTCCTGGGGCCGCTTTGCGCAGTGCAGAAAGAGCTGCCGCTTGATTCTGCCCACGGCTTCGCCCGGCCCCAGTCCTGCCGCCTCCATAATCTCCCTTCCCGTAACGGCCAGCTCCGCTTCCGAAAAGGGCGTACCGTCGGCGAGCATCCCGGCAAACAGCGTGCGCCAGCGCGTATTCACATAGGCGTCGTTGGTGCCGCAGCCGCGGATGTCCGATTCCCGCAGGCAGATGAGCCGGGCCGTGCGCTCCCTGCCCCAGCGCGCAAAGCGCGACCGCAGGGTGGCCGTCCTTGCCGTCTGCTGCACGTCGTACATGTGCGCGCGCACCAGCGCGCAAACCTCCGCAGAGAGCGCTTTGGGGCAGCGCAGCGCAGCAAGGGCAGCCCCCGCGATAGCCTCGCCATAGGCGTCATGGTCATAGTTGTTGCCCGTCTCCCGGCGGCAGGCGGGCTTGCCCACGTCGTGCAGCAGGCCCGCAAGCCGCAGCGCAGGCTCCGGCGGCGTGTTCGCTGCAACGTGAAAGGCATGCTCCAGCACTGCGTAGCGATGGTGATCCTTCCGCTGCGCCATGCCGCGCCCCTCCGTAAGCGCCGGTACCAGCGCTTCCCATGCACCGATGTCCTCGAGGAGCAGCAGGCTGTCCAGCACGGCGGGGCTTTCTCCCGCCGGCAGCGGCAGCTCCCGTCCCGGCGCCCAGGGCCAGAGCGCCCCATCCCCGGGCCTGTACTTCACGTCGCAGAGCAGAATTTTCATCAGCTCCGAAAACCTGCGCTCCGGCGCAATGTCCTTCAGCAGCGCCGCGTTTTCCCGCGCACTTCTCCGCGTATCCTCCTCCACGGCAAAGCCCAGCTCCCCGGAAAAGCGCACGAGCCGCAGAATCCTGAGCGCGTCCGAGCGCAGCGTTTCCCCGGTGCAGACGCGCAGCCGCCGGGCCGCAAGGTCCCGGAGGCCGCAGCCCAGCGGGTCCAGCACCTCCCCCGTGCGGCAGTCCGCGTACAGCGCGTTCACGGTAAAATCCCGCCGCGCCGCATCCTCCGCCATGGTGGCGTCAAAGCGCACCTCCGCCGGCCGGTGTGCGCCGCCTGCGGCATAGCGTTCGCTGCGAAAGGGCGTATACTCATACACCTGCCCGCTCAGGCGCAGCTGCAGAGTGCCCAGCGTCGCGCTCATCACCGTGCAGGGCAGCCTCAGCGCCTCCGCCAGCGCCTGCATCCGCTCCTGCGGCAGCGCGGCGGTGATGTCCGTATCCGTCCGCGGCAGGTTCAGCAGCGCGTTCCGGACGGCGCCGCCGACGATGTACAGCGGCGCGCCCTCCCCGGCGCAGGCAAGGCTCAGCGCCTTCAGTTCTTCCGGCGGCGTGATCCGCATGTTCCGCTCCTTTCCGTTCTCTCGAGTGTGGGATAAAGCTTCCGTTATTATACTTCGTTTTTTTGCCGCAGGGGAGGGGTCGCCGCGTTTTTTCTCGGAGCGCAGTCCCCCAAGGCAGCCTTTGGCCAGGCGTTCCCCCCCGCCCGGCTTTCGAACGCCATACCGCCTGCGCCGCTTTTCGGCCCGCCGGCTCCCGGAGCGTCGCGAGGCCGGCGCTCCTGTTCAGGCCCTGCCGCCCGGTATCGGCCCCTCCTCCCGGGGCGGACTGCGCCCGCAGCTCCGTCTGCTGCGGCGCTCCCTCAAAAAAAGGGGGAACGCGCGCCTCTGCCCGTTCCCCCTGCGCCTTGCGTTTTGCGTCCGGCTGCCTTACTCCTCGCTGCCGTCGCCCTCGTCCGCTTCCTCCTCGCTGTGCGGCACCACCGCGATGGAGACCACCTTCGTGCCCTCGTCCACGCGCATGAGGCGCACGCCCTGCGTGTTGCGGCCGATCACGCTGACCTGTTCCAGCGGCATGCGCATGATCGTACCGTCGTCGCGGATGAGCATCAGATCCTCCTCGCCCGTGACCATTCTCAGGCAGGTGAGGTCGCCCGTCCTGTCCGTCAGCATCATGGCGAACACGCCCTTTCCGCCCCGGCGGTGCAGCGGGTACTGGTCAAGCTCCGTGCGCTTGCCCATGCCCTTTTCGGTCACGGTGAGCACGGTGGCGTCCGGCCGCACCTTGACCATATCCACCACTGCGTCGTCCCCCTCCAGCGTAATGGAGCGCACGCCGGTGGCCGTGCGGCCCATGGCGCGCACATCGTCCTCCGCAAAGCGCACGGCCTTGCCCTTCTTCGAGGCGATGAGGAATTCGTCGTTGCCGTCCGAGAACTCCACCGCGATGAGCTCGTCGCCCTCGCGGAGGTTCTGGGCGATCAACCCGCCCTTTCGGATGTTCTCAAACTCGGACAGCGGGGTTTTCTTAATCACGCCCTGCCGCGTCGCCATGACCAGGAAGCTGTTGGGGTCCGGATAGCGCGGCAGAGGGATGGTGGCCGTAACCTTTTCACCGCCCTGCAATTGCAGCAGGTTTACAATCGGGATGCCCTTGGCCGCCCGCCCGGCCTCGGGAATGGCATAGCACTTGATGCGGAATACGCGACCCATATTGGTAAAGAACAGGATGGGTGCGTGGGAGCTGGTCACAAAGAGGCTTTCGACAAAGTCCTCCTCCCGCGTGGCCTGACCCTTCACGCCCCGGCCGCCGCGGCGCTGCGCGCGGTAGGTATCCGGCGACAGGCGCTTGATGTAGCCAAAGTGCGTCATGGTAACGGCCATGTCCTCCTCCTGGATCACATCGTCAAGGTCGATGTCGTCGATCATCTGGGTGATCTCCGTCCGGCGCGGATCGGCGTGGCGGCCCTTCACCTCCAGCGCCTCCTCCTTGATGATGGAGAGCAGCACCCTCTCGTCCGCGAGGATGCTCTCCAGATAGGCCGCGCGCTCCTTGAGCTGGCGGTCCTCCTCCAGGATTTTATCGCGCTCCAGCCCGGTCAGGCGCTGCAGGCGCATGTCCAGAATGGCCTGGGCCTGGCGTTCGCTCAGGGCAAAGCGCTCCATGAGGCGCGCCTTGGCCTCCGCGGGGTTCGGCGCCTTTTTGATGAGATCCACGATCTCGTCGATGTTGTCCAGCGCGATGATGAGGCCCGCGAGGATGTGCAGGCGTTCCCGCGCCTTTTCAAGGTCGTATTTCGTGCGCCGGGTAACGACCGATTTCTGGTGCTCGAGATAGTGGTAGAGCATCTCCCGCAGCGTCAGCACCTTCGGTTCGCCGTCCACCAGCGCAATGTTGATTACGCCGAAGGTGTCCTGCATGGCCGTGTGCTTGTAAAGCAGGTTCAAAACGACGTTTGCGTTCACGTCCTTTTTCAGCTCGATGACGATGCGCATGCCGGTGCGGTCCGTCTCATCCCGCAGGTCGGAGATGCCCTCGATCCGCTTTTCGTGTACCAGCTCCGCAATGCGCTCCACAAGGCGGGCCTTGTTCACCTGATAGGGTATCTCCGTAACGATGATGCGGCTGCGGTTGGCTGCGTACTGCTCAATCTCCGCCCGCGCGCGCACGACGATCTTGCCGCGGCCCGTGCGGTAGGCGCTGGCGATGCCCATCTTGCCCATGATGATGCCGCCCGTGGGAAAGTCCGGCCCGGGCAGGTACTGCATGAGTTCATCCACCGTGATGTCGGGCTTGTCGATCATCGCCACCAGCGCATCCACCGTCTCGCCCAGATTGTGCGGCGGGATATTCGTCGCCATACCCACCGCAATGCCGCCCGAGCCGTTGATCAGCAGGTTTGGCACGCGGCTGGGCAGCACCGTCGGCTGCATGAGCGTCTCGTCGAAGTTCGGCATGAAATCGACCGTGTCCTTCTCAATGTCGGCCATCATCTCGGTGGCCATTTTGGAAAGCCTCGCCTCGGTGTAGCGCATGGCCGCCGCGCCGTCGCCGTCCACGGAGCCGAAGTTGCCGTGTCCCTCCACCAGCGGATAGCGCGTGGAGAAGGGCTGCGCAAGGCGCACCATGGCCTCATAGACCGAGGAGTCGCCATGCGGATGGTATTTGCCGAGGCAGTCGCCCACGATACGCGCGCTCTTGCGGAAGGGCTTGTCGGGCTGAAGCCCCAGCTCGTCCATGGAGTAGAGGATGCGCCGGTGCACGGGCTTCAGGCCATCGCGTACGTCCGGCAGGGCCCGGTTGATGATGACCGCCATGGCGTAGGAGATGAAGCTGGTTTTCATCTCCTGCTCCAGATTGATCGGAATAATGCGTTCGTTTTCGCTCATAGGGGTTTGCTGCTCCTTTGTTCTTCTCCTTTTTCTTTCGTTTCAAAGAAAAAAGAGCAAAAAGAAATATCAGTGCGTTGTTTTCTCTTTGGTCTCTTACTTTTCTTTTGTCAAAGAAAAGCAGGCAAAAGAAAACCGGTTGGGAGATTTCTTCACACCTTTCCCTCCCCCTTTCAAAGGGGAAAAGACAATCGAAGAACTGCGTCTGCCGGGGGAACGCTTCCCTTTCTCACACGTCCAGATCGACAACGAGCTTGGAATTCTGCTCGATGAACTCGCGCCGGGGCTCTACCTTATCGCCCATGAGCAGGGTGAAAAGCTCGTCCGCCAGCATGGCGTCCTCCACCTCCACGCGCTTCATAATCCGCGTCTCGGGGTCCATGGTCGTCTCCCAGAGCTGTTCGGGGTTCATCTCGCCAAGGCCCTTGTAGCGCTGGATGGTGGGCTTCGGCTCGCGGCCGATCTCGTTCAGCGTGGCCTCCAGCTCCTCATCGGAGTAGACGTATTTTTCAAATTTGTTGCGCTTGATCTGGTACAGCGGCGGCTGCGCAATGTACACATAGCCCTTCTCGATGAGCGGCTTCATGTGCCGGTAGAAGAAGGTCAGCATCAGGATGCGGATATGACTGCCGTCCACGTCCGCATCGGTCATGCAGATGATCTTGTGGTAGCGCAGTTTCGTCTCGTCGAACTCCGCGTCAATGCCGCAGCCAAAGGCCGTAATCATAGCCTTGATCTCCGCATTGGTCAGCACCTTGTCCAGGCGGGTTTTTTCCACGTTCAGAATCTTGCCGCGCAGGGGCAAAATGGCCTGGTGCATGCGGTTTCTGCCCATTTTGGCGCTGCCGCCGGCGCTGTCGCCCTCGACGATGAAGATCTCCGAGAGCGCGGGATCCTTCTCCTGACAGTCCGCCAGCTTGCCGGGCAGCGAGGTGGACTCCAGCGCGGACTTCCTCCGCGTCAACTCGCGGGCCTTCCGCGCCGCGTCCCGGGCCCGGCTTGCGGTGATGCACTTTTCGATGATGCTTTTTGCAATCGGCGGGTTTTCCTCGAGGAAGGTCGTCAGCCCCTCGCTCACCGCGCCGCCCACCAGCGGACGGATATCCGCGTTGCCCAGCTTGGTCTTGGTCTGGCCCTCAAACTGCGGCTCCACCAGCTTCACCGAGACGATTGCAGTCAGCCCCTCCCGAATGTCCTCGCCGGAGAGCGAGGCGTCCTTCTCCTTGAGCAGGCCGTATTTCTTCGCATACTCGTTGACCACGCGCGTCAGGGCGGCCTTGAAGCCCTCCAGGTGCGCGCCGCCCTCATGGGTGGCAATGTTGTTTGCAAAGGTGAAGAGGTTCTCCGTGTAGCCGTCGTTGTACTGCATGGCAACCTCGACGGAGGCGGTCTGCGCGCCTGCGTCCTCCCGCGCCGCCGTGAAATAGATGGGATCCGGATGCAGCGGCTCCTTGTTCTTGTTCAGATGCCTGACAAAGGAAACGATGCCGCCCTCATAGCAGAACACCTTCCTGACCGGGCTCTCCTCGGGCCGGTCGTCCTCCACGGTGATGGAGATGCCCGCATTCAGGAAGGCCAGCTCGCGGAAGCGGCTCGCCATGGTGTCGAAATGAAAATTGACCTCGTCGAACACCTCCGCGTCCGGCAGGAAGGTGATGGTGGTGCCGGTTTCCTCGTCCGCGCGCATCTCGCGCTCCACCAGCACCCCCGTCGTCTCATGCCCTCGCGAAAACTCCTGAACATAGACCTTGCGGTCCACGCTGGAGCGCACCTCCGCGCGCAGGTATTCGGACAGGGCGTTTACGCAGCTCACGCCTACGCCGTGCAGGCCGCCGGAGACCTTGTAGCCCCCGCCGCCAAACTTGCCGCCTGCATGCAGCATGGTCAGCGCGACGGTCAGGGCGTTTTTTCCAGTTTTCTCATGATAGCCCACCGGGATGCCGCGGCCATTGTCGCGCACAGAAATCGAGTTATCCGGATGAATTGTAATCTCGATGTGCGTGCAGAAGCCCGCCAGCGCCTCGTCGATCGAGTTGTCCACCACCTCGCTGACAAGATGGTGCAGCCCGCGCGCATCGGTGGAGCCGATATACATGCCCGGACGGCGGCGCACGGCCTCCAGCCCTTCGAGCACCTGGATCTGCGAGGCGTCATAGTGTTGCGTTTGTTCCATGTTGTTTCTCCATCTTCCTGGACTTTTGTTCTCCTCTTTTTCATAAAAGAAAAAGAAGCAAAAAGGGGGTTGCGCCGCGGAACGCCGCGCCGCCTGCGCCATTTGGGAAAGGCGCTTTCCGGTTTTCTGCAAATCAGGCCGCTTTTCTCCGGCCTTCTTTCTTGTCCTCGGCTATCCTGCCGCTTCCATTCTTCTTCCGTCCGCCCTTCTTCGACGGATCGGAAAACCGGTCAGTCCTCCAGCACCGTAAGGACGGCGCACTCCCGCAGCCAGGCATGGCTGATTTCGTTTTTCAGCCGTTTCTCCAGTGTTGCCGCAGCGATGGGGCTTGCATACACCGTCTCGCGGCCGCGCTCCCTGACGAGCACATAGCTTCTGGGCTTTCCCTCGCAGGGACGGTACCGCCGGCGTTCCTTCACGCGCGCAATGCAGCGCGCGCTATCCTCCGTGAGACCGACGCCGTTGAGGATGCAGATCAGGCCGTCGAGCGGCACGCTCACGTCATTGCCGATGTGCAGCAGCATTGACCGATTCTCCTTTCGCTGTCGCGGGCCGGGGCGCTCCGCGCCGCCTCCGGCGGCGCAGGTTCCGCCGCGGGGCCGTCCGTTTTGCAGGGAACGCTTTTCCCGCCTCCGGCGGCGCAGGTTCCGCAGGGGCCGGAGCGCCCCGCCCCGGCAAAGCGCTGCGGTCTGCGGCAAGCAAAGCCGGAATCCCTTCTCTCTGGCGCAATCCCAATCCCGCTTTTGGGGTCGTAGTTCGCGCTCCGCGCCACTTGCCTGATCGCGGGGCTGCGCCCGCTTCACAGCTCGATCACGCGGCCGCCGCTGACGGAATAGACCTGCATACGCTCCACGCCGGCGGCAGTCAGCTCCTCAAGGTGCGTGCAGGTCAGAAAGGTCTGGCAGCCCTGTACCGCGCGCAGCAGCATCTGCTGCCGCCTGCGGTCAAGCTCGGAGAACACGTCGTCCAGCAGAAGCACTGGCGTTTCGCCCCGCAGCTTTTTCACAATCTCAAGCTCCGAGAGCTTGAGCGAAAGCACCACCGTCCGCTGCTGCCCCTGGGAACCGTAGATGCGTACGTCCGTTCCGTCCAGCACCATGCCCACGTCGTCCCGATGGGGGCCCACGGAGGTGCTGCCGCGACAGATGTCGCGCTCCACATTCTCGTACAGCCGTTCCCGCATGGCGCCGGCAAGCGCCTCCGGCTCCGCCGGCGGAAGGTTGGGCTGGTAGGAGAGCAGCAGCGTCTCCCGGTGGTCGGAGAGCGAAAGGTGCAGGTTTGCGGCGATGGCCGACAGCTCCTCGAGAAACTCCGCGCGCTCCATGGTAATCGCGGCGCCAAGGCGCGAGAGCTGTTCGTCCCAGGGCTCGAGCGCACCCGCGTAGACCGTATCCGGGTCCTTCAGCAGGGCGTTCCGCTGCTTGAGCGCGGCATTGTAACGCTGCAGGGTGTAGTAGTACGCCGGCTTGAGCTGCGAGATTTCCATGTCGAGGAAGCGCCGCCGCTCCGCAGGCCCGCCCTTGACCAGCATCAGATCCTCCGGCGCGAACATGACAACGTTCAGGCAGCCCAGCAGTTCGCCGGAGCGGGACAGCTGCGCCCCGTCAATGCTGATGCGCTTGCGTTCGCCCGGCGCAATGCGGCAGGCGATCTCCCGCGTACCGCCGCGCGTATCCAGCGCAAGGCGGACAACGGCTCCCTCCGCGCCGGTCCGGATGAGTTCCGCGTCCCGGGTGGTGCGGTGGCTCCGTCCAAGGGCGCAGAGGAACAGCGCTTCCAGCACATTGGTCTTGCCTGCGGCATTGTCGCCCGTGAGCACGCAGAGTCCTTCGTCCGGCGTCAGGGCAAGCGAGGCGTAGTTGCGATAGTTCTGTAGCCGCAGCTCGCGAATCCGCATGGGCAGCGTCCATCCTCCGTGCAAAGTTTGAGCGATATATTATACCATATTTTCTTAGATTTGCATATATATTATAGTAAGAAAGTATGACAAATTCATGAATTTTGCCCCGTTTTGGGAAAGTTGCCGCGCAGACAGGCCTGCTCTTCCCGTCGGCAGCAGCGGCTCCGTTCTGCGCCGCGTATGCGCCCCCGGCCCCGCGTCAGTCCGCTTTCCCGTTCACAGCCGCCGTCCTTCCGGCGCGTTTTTGCGCAGAAATAAGCGGGAGCGCCCCATTGCGCTCCCACGAGATTGTCGAAAACCCCCGGGGTTGATAAGGGGCCGCAGCCCCTTATGTTCCATCCGGCTCTGACGACAGGTGCGTCAGAACGGATGAAAACCCATTGGTTTTCGTACGTTGCAGGTTTTGCCGCCCGGGAGCGAATGCGAGAGGCAAAACCTGTGAAAGCACGAAAAAGTGGCGTTCCGCCACTTTTTCGACACTCTGGCGGGAGCGCCCCATTGCGCTCCCGCACCCGCTAAGAGACGTTCCCCTATTTGGCCGAATACGAACCGCAGAGACTTTCGCGGCAATCGCCGGTGTGGCAGTCGCAGTTCGGGCGAACCTCGATGCGTTCAAGATCGCACTCGCTGCCGTGCTTGTTAAAGCGGCAACTTGTTACGCCACAGCCGATGGCCTGTTTTCCACATTTGCTATCCATAATCTGTTCACGCCTCCTTCTCTGATTGAGAGCGCTTGCTCTCGCCAGTTAGTGTATCCCGCGCGGCCCTGCTTATGCGCGGGCGGCCGCATCCTTTTGCGCAAACAGCATTCCGCTCTTTCAGACCGAAAAAGTATTTCTCAAATGGATTTTTCGGGCGGGAGGGGCTGGAATTTTTCCCTGCCTGTGGTATACTAAGGAAAATTTTTGTTTGATTCAGGAGTATCCGGCCATGTTGAAACTCAATGCGCTGCAAAAAGACCCCGCCGCCTTTGCAGGCCGCGTCTCCGTCTGCGGATGGGTGCGCACCGTGCGCGAGGGAAAGACCATGGGCTTTATCGAGCTCACCGACGGCACCTGCTTCCGCCCCGTGCAGGTGGTGTTTGCGCGCGACGAACGAAATCTCGGCGAGGGGCTTTCCACCGGCTGCGCGGTGGCCATCGAGGGAGAGCTGGTGCTGACGCCCGACGCGCCCCAGCCCTTTGAGATCCGCGCCGAGCGGATTGCTCTGGAGGGCGCCTGCCCGCCGGATTATCCGCTGCAAAAAAAGCGCCACACGCTGGAATACCTGCGCACCATCCAGCACCTGCGCCCCCGCACGAACATCTTCCAGGCGACCTTCCGCGTCCGTTCCGTTGTGGCCGCGGCCATCCATGAGTTTTTTCAGGAGCGGGGCTTCGTCTATGTACATACGCCCATTTTGACAGGCTCGGACTGCGAGGGCGCAGGAGAAATGTTTCAGGTGACAACCCTGCCTCTGGCCGAGGTGCCACGGGCAGCGGACGGCTCCGTTGATTTTTCCGAAGATTTCTTTGAAAAGCCGGTGAACCTGACCGTCTCCGGCCAGCTCTATGGCGAGGCCTTCGCCCTTGCCTTCCGCGACATCTATACCTTTGGCCCCACCTTCCGGGCGGAGTACAGCTTTACCGCGCGCCATGCCGCCGAATTCTGGATGATCGAGCCGGAGATGGCCTTTTGCGACCTGGCAGGCGATCTCGATGTGGCCGAGGCCATGGTCAAGTATATCATCAACGCCGTGCTTGAGCGCTGCCCCGCAGAGATGGAATTCTTTCATAAGTTTGTCGATAAGGAGCTGCTCCAGCGCCTCGATAACGTGGTGAACTCGGACTTTGTGCGCGTAAGCTACACCGAGGCCATCGAGCTTCTGCAAAAGAGCGGCGCCGATTTCAAGTATCCTGTGCGCTGGGGCGAGGATCTCCAGACCGAACACGAGCGCTATCTCACGGAGCAGATCTATGAAAGGCCCGTGTTTGTTACGGATTATCCGAAGGCCATCAAAGCCTTCTATATGCGCCAGAACGACGACGGCAGGACCGTCGCCGCAGCGGATCTGCTGGTACCGGGCGTTGGCGAGATCATCGGCGGCAGTCAGCGTGAGGAGCGCTACGACGTGCTGAAGGCCCGCTGCGAGGAGCTGGGCTTTGACATGGAGCAGTACGGCTGGTATCTGGACCTTCGGCGTTACGGCGGCGTGAAGCACGCGGGCTTCGGCCTTGGCTTTGAGCGCATGGTCATGTATGTCACCGGCATGGCAAACATTCGGGACGTGCTTCCCTTCCCGCGCACTGCTGCAAACCTTGAGATGTAACGTTTCTTTCGCGTGCGTCACAGCCAAGCGCCCTTCCCGTCCGGGGAGCGGCGCTTTTTTCGCCGCAGCGCCCTTCTCCCCCGTTGCAGCGCGGCCGGTTTGTTCCATACTGTCCCTGTCCCCTGCCGGTGGATTTTTCGGAAGGAGGGTCTTTCCTTGTCCCATGCCCCGTCCCGTTCCTCACGCCCGGCTGTGTTCTGTGCCGTCGGCGCGGCGGCTCTTTATGCGCTCAATACGCCCTTTTCGAAGCTTTTGCTGGGCGATGTCCCGTCCCGCATGCTGGCGGCGCTGCTGTATCTTGGCGCCGGGCTTGGCATGCTCCTTGTTCGCTTCTTCGACCGCATCGCCGGCAGGGACAGGCCGGAAAACCCTTTAACGCAGCGGGACCTGCCCTATACCGCCGGCATGGTGGCGCTGGACATCGCGGCGCCGATCTTTCTCTTGACCGGGCTTTCGGAAACCACTGCGTCAAACGCGGCCCTGCTCAATAATTTTGAAATCGTCGCCACGGCTCTCATCGCGCTTCTGCTCTTCCGGGAGCCCATCAGCAGGCGGCTTTGGCTTGCCATTGCATTGGTAACGCTTGCCAGCGCGCTGCTTTCCTTTGAGGATGCGTCCAGTCTGTCCTTTTCGCGCGGATCGCCGCTGGTGCTGCTGGCCTGCGTTTGCTGGGGGTTTGAGAACAACTGTACGCGCAGAATCTCAAGCAGGGATCCCGTGGAGATCGTAATCGTTAAGGGCTTCGGCTCGGGGCTTGGGGCGCTGTGCGTGGCGCTGCTGCTGGACGAACGCCTGCCGGCCGCCTTGCCTCTGCTGGGGGCTCTGCTTCTGGGCTTTGTGGCCTACGGGCTCAGCATCCTTCTCTATCTTTACGCGCAGCGCGGTCTCGGCGCGGCGCGCACGAGCGCTTACTATGCCCTCGCTCCTTTTTTTGGTGCGGCGCTGTCCTTTCTTCTGCTTCGGGACGCCTTTTCCCCCGGCTTTGCGCTGGCGCTGGCGCTGATGGCTGCGGGTGCTGCGCTGGCGCTGCCGCCGCAAAGCGCTCTGTCCCGCGATTGAAATCGCCCTTCTTTCCAAAGCCGCCGCTCCGTGGTATACTTTAAAAAAGGGAATTTCCCTCAGGAATCCCGGGAGGGCAACGCATGCGTATCTTCGGCAACATTCTCTGGTTTCTTCTCGCCGGGCTCTGGCTGTTCCTCGGCTGGGTGCTTGCTGGTCTTTTGTGGTGTGTCACGTTGATCGGTATCCCCTGGGGCGTACAGTGCTTCAAGTTTGCAAAGCTCGCCAGCTTTCCTTTCGGCAAGGATGTCCTCTTTGGCTCGGGCGTGGGCTCCCTGCTGCTGAACATCCTCTGGGTGCTGCTCAGCGGCGTACCCCTGGCCATCGAGGCGGCCGTCATCGGCGCGGTGCTTTGCGCAACGGTGGTGGGCATTCCCTTTGGCCTGCAATGCTTTAAAATTGCAAAGCTGGCCTTCCTGCCTTTTGGCGCGAGGATTGTTCCGTCCACAAGGTAAAAAAATTGACTTGTCCAACAAAATCTGCATATTTTTGACAGACCGGAGGCTATACTAGGGATATGATGTACTATAATACGCAATCTTTTCTGTATTTTGCACTGCTCGTTGTAATGATTCTGAGCTTTGTGGCGCAGGGCCAGGTACAGCGCACCTTTAAGCGCTATTCCGGCGAACGCGCGCAATGCGGCAAAACAGCCGCCGAGGTCGCCTCTGAGCTGCTTGGCCGCTACAGCGGCGAGTTTGTTCAGATCGAAGCTGTTCAGGGACGCCTGACCGACCATTTCAACCCTGCGACGAAAACCGTGGGACTCTCCACCGCGGTCTATGGCGAAAGCTCCGTCGCCGCGCTGGCGGTTGCGGCCCACGAGATCGGCCACGTGCTGCAGCATCAGGAGGGATATCTGCCCATCCGCCTGCGCAACGCCGTTCTGCCTGCTGCCAACATCGGCTCGAACCTTGCGCCCTGGATCGTCATCGCGGGCGTCATCTTCGGCAGTTTCAATCTTGCGATGGTGGGCGTGGTGCTCTTTGGCGCAGTGCTGCTGTTCCAGCTCGTGACCCTGCCTGCGGAGCTCAATGCTTCCTCCCGCGCGCTGCGTATGCTCGAAGAGGGCGGCTATGTGGGCTATGAGCAGACCGGCGATGCCAGAAAGGTTCTGCGTGCCGCCGCCATGACCTATGTGCTCGCCACGATTGCCGCGCTCATCAGCTTTTTGCGCCTGTTCATGATTGCGGCCTCCTCCCGCCGACGCGACTGAGCGGGCGCGGGCCTTTTTTCTGAGGAGCTTCTTCTTTTTCTTTTTTAACAGAAAGAAGCAAAAAGAAAAAACCGGTCTGTCGAAAACCCCCGGGGTTGTCAGGGTCCGCAGCCCTTCACGTTCCACCCGGCTCTGACGGCAGGTGCGTCAGAACGGATGAAACCCCCTGGGGGGCGCACTTTTCCGGTTTTGCCGCCCAAAAACGCGTATGCGTTTCAGGATAAATCTGTTAACTCAAAAAAGTCCATCCGGGCTTTTTTGTCACTTTTGAAGAACAATCTTCCATCCTTTTTGGCCGCCCGCACCCCTTGCAGCAGGGTAGGCAGAAAAAACCGCCCCTGCTTGCCGGAATAGTTCCCCCGCCCCTTTTTGCCCTTGTTTGAGACTTGCTGATCTGCCCGTTCCGCCTTCATGTTCCCATCAGCGCCCTGCGCTCTGTCGCCTCCCTGCCCCCACCCCGTCTGCATGTCCTCCCGCGAAAAGAGCGCGTATATCCACGCGCATCCGCGCATAAGAATAGGCATGCAATGTGTTCAGGGTTGGATTACTGTAAAAAACACCTCAGCGGTCATACTGCTGGGCGGCGTGCCTGCCGGTGACGCTCCCTGCCTCCTGACCTTGCCCGCCACCGGGACAAGCTACGTCACCGCGGCCCCGCTTCGCGATGCGGCGCGTCATTATGGCGTGACGCGGCGCCTGCGCTTTCTGGACGGCAAGCTGGAGGACTCGCTGGATAACGTCTCCGTCTATGACTGGGGGCACGGCCTGTTCGAGGCGGAGATGTGGTGCGGCGAGCTTTCGCCCGAGGGGGAGCGCGTCTTTCCCTACACGCTGTCGCAGCTTCCCTACGAGGGCATGAGCGCCGTATTGTACTATGAGAACGGACTCTGGCTTTCGCTGGAGAGCGGCAGGCGGCTGCTGTGCGGCTTTTCCCTCGGCGCGGCGCGGGAGGGCGAACTGTTGACCTTGGGCCGGCTTCTGGTGGCCATTGCGCGAGGGCAAAAGGCTGCGGCCCGCGTTATCGCGCCAGATCGCTCGCAGCTGGTCTTCCTGTCCGCGGACAGCATTACCGTTGAGAACGGGCAGCTTGTGACGCTTGAGCGCCTGCGCACGCAGCGCGGGCACGAACGGCGCACCGTCTACCGCGCCGAGGGCGTACAGCTTGTTGCAGACGAGCCGCAGGTCGGTTTTTTCTCCCATGCGCCCACCGCGCCGGCCTCCCTGCCGCTGGCCTGCTGCGAGGCGGTGCTGCTGGGCCAGTATGCGGAGGCGCTTTCCATGATGAGCGGCGAACTGCAATCCTCGCTCAACGAGGATTCTGTCCGGGAGTTTTTCGGCGAGTTTGCCGCTGCGCGCCCCTTTCTCTCCGACAGCGGCGTTGTGGGCCTGGTGCTGCCGCCGCAAAACGGCGTGTTCCCCATACGCCGCCTCTGCTTCGAGCTGGAGGGTGAGCGCATCTCCAACATTACCGAGGGGGATTGACAGGAGCTCCTTTAAAAAGCACAAGCCCCGGCGCTTGCCGGGGCTTTGTTGGTTTTTGGCTCAGCCGTCGTGGCGGAGGGTCGCGCGCTTTTCAAGCTCCTTGAGCTTCTTCACCGGATCCTTGACCTTGGCCAGGAAGATCATCGCGGCGATGATGTAGGGCTTAAAGGAGGCTTCCTTGTACAGCGGGTCGCGATAGCGGTCAAACACGCTGGCTTCCACCTCGCCGGCCTCGCAGGAGACGCCGGTGATGTCGGCCGGCAGGCAGTGCAGATAAAGCGCCTTGCCGTCCTTGGTCAGCTTCATCATTTCCTCGGTGCACTCCCAGTCCTTGTGCTCGGCATTCTGCGCGAGGAGCTTCTTTTCCAGCGCCTTGATGCCGTCCATATCGCCCTTGCCATAGAGCTCCGTGCGCTCCTCCATGGCCTTGAACGGCGCCCAGCTCTTGGGATACACAATGTCCGCATCCTTGAACGCTTCCGCCATGGAGTTGGTGATCTCGAACTTGCCGCCATAGGTCTCGGCGTTCTTCTTGGCAACCTCCACCACCTCGTCCATAACCTCGTAGCCCTCGGGATAGGCCAGCGTCACGTCCATGCCAAAGCGGGTCATGAGGCCGATGACCCCCTGCGGGACGGAGAGGGGCTTGCCGTAGCTGGGGCTGTAGGCCCAGGTCATGGCCACCTTCTTGCCCTTCAGGTTCTCGATGCCGCCCATCTCATGGATGATGTGCAGGGTGTCCGCCATGCACTGCGTGGGATGGTCGATGTCGCACTGGAGGTTGACCAGCGTGGGCTTCTGCTCGAGCACGCCGTCCTGATTGCCCTGGGTCACGGCGTTTACGACCTCGTGCATGTAGGTATTGCCCTTGCCGATGTACATGTCGTCGCGAATGCCGATAACGTCCGCCATGAAGGAGATCATGTTGGCGGTCTCGCGCACCGTTTCGCCGTGCGCGATCTGGCTCTTGCCCTCGTCCAGATCCTGGACCTCAAGACCCAGCAGGTTGCAGGCCGAGGCGAAGGAGAAGCGCGTGCGGGTGCTGTTATCGCGGAACAGCGAGATGCCGAGGCCGGAGTCGAAAATCTTCGTGGAAATGTTGTTCTCGCGCAGATGCCTCAGCGCGTCTGCAACAGCGAAAACCGCCTCGATCTCATCCTGCGATTTTTCCCAGGTCAGGAAGAAATCGCCCTCATACATATCGGAAAAGTTCAGTTTTTCAAGGATATCGGTGTACTGCTTGACGTTGGATTTCTTGCTCATATCGCTCTCCTGTATTTTTAAAATTTATTCTGTTCTTTTCTTTCAAAAGAAAACAACCAAAAGAACTTTGGGCAGCCTGACGAAAAACGGTGCGCCGTTTCGGAGGCCGTGCAGGGGCGCTCCGTCCCTGCCGGAGGCCCCCGTTACAATCCGCTCTTATTTGATGTCGTTGTTGGTTTTGCCCGCGCGGAACTGGCAGACATCCTCCTCGCCCTTGCCCTTGTAGAAACTGGGGGTGAGCGCGTATACCGCGGCGCAGGTTACAAGGTCCTGCTTCCAGGTGATCTCGTTGGGCGCATGCGCCTGGGACTCCGCGCCGGGACCAAAGCCCACGCAGGGAATGCCATAGCGGCCCTGAATGGAGACGCCGTTGGTGGAGAAAGTCCACTTGTCGATCAGGGGGCGTCTGCGCAGGTGCATGGAATCCGGGTGGCCGATCCGCTCCTCGCCGTAGAGCGCTTTGTGCGCGTCCGCCAGCGCCTGCACATGCGGCGCGGTCTCCTTGTTGATCCATGTGGGGAAGTAGCACTCGGTCTCATACTTGAGCCCCGTCCAGGCCGGCCGGTCGTACATGTACATGCTGACCTTTGCGCCGTATTTTTTGCAGGCGGGCAGCGCTTCGATTTCCCGGAGGCAGGAATCCCAGGTTTCGCCCGCGGTCATGCGGCGGTCGATGGAGATGGCGCAGGAGTCCGCCACCGCGCAGCGGCTGGGGCTCGTATAGAAAATCTGGCTCACGGCGCAGGTGCCGCGGCCCAGGAAGCGCGCATCCTCAAAGTGATCGGGATTATATTTCGGGTCGAGCATTTTGACAAGGCCCTTGATCTCGGTCTCATCCGCGCAGTCGTTCTCATTGAGCTGCTTGACCTGCGAGACGATCTCCGCCATCTTGTAGATCGCGTTATCGCCGCGCTCCGGCGCGCTGCCGTGGCAGGAAACGCCCGCGACGTCCACGCGAATCTCCATGCGGCCGCGATGGCCGCGGTAAATGCCGCCATCGGTGGGCTCGGTGGAGACCACAAACTCCGGCGTAATGCCATCCTCATTGTGGATGTACTGCCAGCACAGACCGTCGCAATCCTCCTCCTGAACGGTTGCGGTTACGAGGATCTTGTAGCCCTCCGGGATGAGGCCGAGATCCTTCATGATCTTTGCCCCGTACACGGCGGAAACCACGCCGCCCTCCTGATCGGAGCCGCCGCGGCCGTAGATCACGTCCTCGGTTTCATAGCCCTTGTAGGGGTCCTGCTCCCAGTTGTTGATGTTGCCGATGCCGACGGTGTCGATGTGTCCGTCGAAAGCGATAATCTTCTCGCCCGTTCCCATGTAGCCGAGCGCGTTGCCTTCCGGGTCAATCCAGGCCTGGTCAAAGCCCAGCGCCTCCATTTCCTCAATGGTACGGCGAATGACGCCTTCCTCTTCGCAGCTCTCGCTGGGAATGGCAATGAGGTCGCGGAGAAATTTGGTCATCTGTGGCAGGTACTGTTCGGCTGCTTTTTTGACGGCTGCTGCATCCATGGTGTCTGTTTCCTTTCTGTTTTAAATTCAGGGGCTGCGGTGGAGTTCAATCCTTCTTTGCGTCAATGTAGGAATACAGGGTGTATTTCGAGATGCCGAAGTATTTCGACACCTTGTCGCCGCTCTTTGTAACGAGGAACGCGCCCGCGTTGTTCAAAAACTGGATGGCGGTAATCTTGTCGTCCTTGTTCATCATGGCCACGGGCTTGCCCACAAGCGCAACGCTCTGTTCGATCAGATCGTCCAGCAGGTCGTTGACGTTTTGCGGAATGCGATCCGGCTGCTCCTGACCGGCGGTTTTGTGATTCAGGATGGAATCGATGGCGCGCTCGGCCATGAGCAGTTCCGTAATGTCGTAATTGATGGAGAACACGCCCTCCACCTCGCCGGCCTGGTCCTTCAGAAACACCGTGCTGGACTTGAGGATGCGCCCGTCGCGGGTCTTGGTGAGATAACCGCGCATGTCGCCGGGTGCGCCGGCATCCTTGTGCTGCAGGGTTTCGAGCACGATGCGCGAAGGCCCATCGCCGAGCTGCCGTTGGGAGACATGGCCGTTTTCAATGGCCACGATGGTATGTTCGGCGTCCCCGCCCTTGAGGTCATGCACGACGACCTCGCTGTTGTCCCCAAACTGTTCGGTGATGGCAAGCGCCAGTCGCTTCATCAGGTCGAGATCCATAGGTTCCTCCCGTCACACTCTTAATATAGCAGAAACAGACAGAATTTCAAGCAGTTTTCAAAATGTTTTTCGTAAAACCTAAAAAATTTTTAGGTTTTGGCCGCCACAAACCCATTGTCGAATTTAGTATAGCACAAATTCACCCCCGCCCGCAAGCGCACCCGCCTCTGACTGTGGAATTTTGTTGCAGGGTTGCCAAACATATTGGACAGATTAACCGGAGCCTGTTGCACGCGGCAAACAGCAATCCGCGCGGCGAAAACGCTGAAAGCGCCCCCCGGGCAGCCTCTTGCCAGGTTCTGCGGCCGCTTTTCTTGCTTTGCTCATGCGCCGCCGGGCAGGGTTGCCGCTGGTATGTTGCAGCGGAGGGCGCTTTTTCCGCGCTGCGCCGCGCGGGGTGTTCACGGCTGCGCGGCGGGGCGGGGGACGTTGGCCTGTTGCAGCGGAGGTCGGAGGCTGTGCGCTGCGCCGCGCGGGATACTGGCGGCTGCGCGGCGGGGCGGGGTTTTCGCTGGCGTGTTGCAGCGGAGGGTGTTTCCTCCGCTTTGCGCCGCGCGGTTTGCTGCGTTGACGCGGGGCCCGCGGGGCGCTGCGGCCGCTTTTCTTGCTTCGCTCACGCGCCGCTGATCAAGAAAAGCGGCCAGAAAAGAAATCAAGGGCTGTTATGGCCTGCGCTTCCGTCTTTTATCTGTTTGGGAAAGAGATTTGGGGGAGAATTGTGGGAGTTGGGTTTGTGGAGCTTGTGCTGTGCGGTGGGGCTTTGCTTGTGAGCGGCCCCGGAAGCCGCTTCCTTCGCGCTGCGCCGCGCGGGGGGCTGCGTTGTCGCGTAGCCTGCGGGGCGCTGCGGCCGCTTTTCTTGCTTCGCTCACGCGCCGCTGATCAAGAAAAGCGGCCAGAAAAGAAATCATGGGCTCTTATGGCCTGCGCTCCCGTCCGGCTGGAGCGTCTCGGGGGCACGTGCATCCGCAGCGCTCCGCGCTGTATCAGTCGGGGGTAGGGTGAGAAAGGGTTCTTTTGTCTGCGTGGGAAAGGTTTTGGGGATGGATTTTGGGAGTTGGGTTTGTGGAAGCTGTGCTGTGCGGTGGAGCTTTGCTTGTGAGCGGCCCCGGAAGCCGCTTCCTTCGCGCCGCGCCGCGCGGGGTGGTGGTGGCTGCGCGGCGGGGCGGGGAACATTGGCCTGTTGCAGCGGAGGGTGGAGGCTGTTCGCCGCGCCGCGCAGGATGGTAGCTGCGCGGCGGGGCGAAGTTTCGCTGGCGAGTTGCAGCGGAGGGTGTTTCCTCCGCTTTGCGCCGCGCGGGGTACTGCGTTGTCGCGTAGCCTGCGGGGCGCTGCGGCCGCTTTTCTTGCTTCGCTCACGCGCCGCTGATCAAGAAAAGCGGCCAGAAAAGAAATCAAGGGCTGTTATGGCCTGCGCTTCCG
>SFNQ01000052.1 GCA_004554165.1 Clostridiales bacterium
GCCAGCGTCATCGAGTAAGGAACGAGAAAACGGGCGCCGGGGAAACGGGCGCACGAGGGAGCGAAAAAGTGGCGTCGGCCACTTTTTCGCGTTTTGGGCGAGGGCGCTGCGGCTGCTTCTGCGTGAAAAAACGGAAAACTGAGAGGAAGGCAGTCCCGGCAGGCCGGATCGCAGGGAGAGAGACCCTTTTTCCGCCCCGAGGCGTTTCCCGCCATACCGTATTTCAGAGAAAGCCGAAGCCTCGGAAACGAAGCCGCCGGACGGACGGCGGCGCTGCGCCGGGAAGCCTCTGGGGCTGTCGTCAAATACACACATTTTGTTCATTTGCATGTTCCGGGCGAGTATGGTATCATAGCGTAAGCAAAAGGAGCGCGAACCATGGAGAAGCCCAACAGCGAGCGGGAGAAAAAGGCATACCTGCGCCTGCGCACGGCACGGCGGTCGATGATGTACGTCGTTCGGACGCTGCTGCTCGTTATCGCGGGCGTGCTGGTGTGCGCGCTGGCCTTTTTTACAACGGAGCGCATGAGTAATCTCTACATACTCTCCTCGGAGGGGATGGCGCTGCGCGCTGCCTGCGTACTTGGCGGCAGCCAAAAGGCGGATCTGGAGGAATACTTCCTGCTGACCTGCATCGCAGAGGATGAGCGCCTGCAGAGCGACGATTACCGCAACTATACCGTCTCCTCCTACAACTACGATCTCGAGGTGGAAAAGGTTTTCGTGCTGCCGTGGTCGGCCACGGCAACGGTGACGGCCGTTGAAACGGTCCGGCTCAAGGGAACGATCAATCCCGACCTGATCGAGGAGGGGAAGAGCGCGGCGGACTATCCGCTTCCCCCGTGGTACAGCGGACGCTACAGGATCCATTTTGTCAACACGGGGGAGCGATGGTATATCTCGGAGCTGGAGCTCCTTGAGGAAAACCCGGCGGTAGAGCCGCTGCGCACGCCGGACCTGTCGCAGAGCGTGCTGCCCATGGCCACGCCCACGCCCACGCCTGAGCCGGACATGATCGTAACGGTTCCCTAGGGACGCCGCAGGCAGACGGATGAACAGAGCCTTCCCCATACAACGAAACGCACAGCCGCAGGACGTGCCGCTGCTGCTCGCGCCGATGGCGGGATTCAGCGACATGTCTTTTCGCGTTCTCTGCAAGTCGCTCGGCTGCGACCTGACCGTTACGGAGATGGTCAGCGCCAAAGGACTCTTCTACGGCAGCCAGAAAACCGCCGAACTGCTTGAAACGGACCCTGCGGAGCGGCCGGTCGTCATGCAGATCTTTGGCCGGGAGCCGGAGATTATGGCGGACATGGCGCAGTGCCTTGCGGAACGGTATGGGGAGGCGCTGCTGGCCATCGACATCAATATGGGCTGTCCGGCGCCGAAGATCACCGGCAACGGCGAGGGCAGCGCGCTCATGCGTGAGCCGCTGCTGGCCGGTCACATTGTGGAAACGGTGGCAAAAAAAGCCGGCGTGCCGGTAACGGTCAAAATCCGCAAGGGCTACGACGCGCGGCACGAAAACGCGGCGGAAATCGCCAGAATCGCCGAGGACAGCGGCGCTGCGGCCATCACCGTACACGGCCGCACGCGGGAGCAGATGTATGCGGGCAGCGCGGACTATGCCGCCATTGCCGCGGTCCGGGCCGCCGTAAAAATTCCCGTAATTGGCAACGGCGACGTCAGGGACGGCGACAGCGCCCTGCGCCTGCTGCGCCAGACCCGCTGCGACGGCATAATGATCGGCCGCGGCGCGCTGGGCAACCCCTTTGTGTTTTCCGAGGTGCGCGCTGCGCTGCGAGGCGAGACGTATACGCCGCCCACCTGGGCGGAGCGCATGGAGACCGCGGTGCGGCACACGCGCATGACCGCCGCAAATAAGGGGGAGCGCGGCATACTGGAGCTGCGCAAGCATATCGTATACTACCTGAGCGGAATTCCCGGCGCGGCGCGGCTGCGCACAAGGCTGCAAAACGCGGAAACGGCAGAAGAAATGGCGCAAATACTGCTTGACACCTGCAACCCGCGTTAATATAATGGGAAAGCACATCGTGCAGAAGAAGTTAGGAGGGTCCAAAATGACAGAGATTTGGCTGACCTCTGAGGAGATCAAAAAGCGCGAGGAGCGCCTTGAATATTTGAAGGGGCCGCGCCGCCTCGAGATTGCGGAGATGCTCAAGGTTGCCCGCGCGTTCGGCGACCTGTCCGAAAACGCGGAATATGACGCGGCCAAGAATGAACAGGCCAAGAACGAATACGACATCGTACAGCTGGAAAACGAGCTGAAAAACGCCAAGGTGATCGACGAAAGCAATATCGACACCAGGACCGTGGGCGTCGGCACGACCGTAGAGCTGGTCAACCAGACCAGCGGCATGGAGATGACCTTCCGCATTGTGGGGTCTGCGGAAACCGATCCCACGGCGGGAAAGATTTCCAACGATTCGCCCGTGGGGCGCGCGCTGCTGGGCCATGGCATCGGGGAGACGGTGGAAGTGCAGACACCGGGCGGCGCAATGCGGTTCTGCATCCGGGCGATCCGCAAATAAGCGTTCGGCAATTGACGGGGGCTTTCCCGCGGGGAGGGCGCCCGTTTTGATTCAGACAAGGAGAAAATAAATTATGGAACAGCAACCGCCCATCGCGCAGGAAGCGAACGAACAGGAGCTCTCCGAGCTGCTGCAAATCCGGAGGGACAAGCTGTCCGCCTTACAGCAGGCCGGCAAGGACCCTTTTGAGATCACAACCTTCGACCAGTCGCAGCACAGCGCAGAGATTCTGAACGACTACGCGGCCTACGAGGGCAAGGAGGTGCGCATTGCGGGGCGCCTGATGTCCAAGCGCATCATGGGCAAGGCCAGCTTTGCCCATGTGCTCGACGGCGCGGGCGATATCCAGATCTATGTCAAGCGCGACGACGTGGGCGAGGAGAGCTACACGGCGTTCAAGCAGTTCGACATCGGCGACATTGTGGGCGTTAGCGGCGTCGTATTCAAAACGCGCACGGAGGAGATTTCCATCCACGTGTCCGGGATTACGCTCCTGTCCAAGTCCCTGCGCCCGCTGCCGGAGAAGTTTCACGGCCTGCGGGATCCGGAGCTGCGCTACCGCCAGCGCTTTGTGGATCTCATCGTCAATCCCGAGGTACGGGAGACCTTCCAAAAGCGCAGCAGAATCATAGCGGAGATTCGCCGCTTTATGGACGGCCGCGGCTTTATCGAGGTGGAGACGCCTGTGCTCAACACCACCGCCAGCGGCGCGTCCGCCCGGCCTTTTGTCACCCACCACAACACGCTGGATCTGGATATGTACATGCGCATCGCCACGGAGCTGCACCTCAAGGAGTGCATCGTCGGGGGCCTGGAGCGGGTTTACGAGATTGGCCGGCTGTTCCGTAACGAGGGCATGGACGCCATGCACAACCCGGAGTTTACCACCATCGAGGCCTACCAGTCCTACACGGATTTCCACGGCATGATGGAGCTGGCGGAATCGCTGATCTCCCACTGCTGCCGCGCGGTCAACGGCACGACCAGGATCAACTATCAGGGGCTGGACATCGACCTGACGCCGCCCTTTGCCCGTCTGTCCATGAACGAGGCGGTCCGTCAGCATACGGGCGTGGATTTCTACGGCTGCGAGAGCGACGGGGAAGCCCGGGAAAAGGCAAAGGCGCTGGGTCTTGCCTTTACGGACAAAACGATCACCCGCGGCAAGCTCCTTGCAGAGGCCTTCGACGCCTTTGTGGAGGACAAGCTCATCCAGCCCACCTTTATTATCGACTATCCGGTGGAGATTTCGCCGCTGTCCAAGCGCAAGCCGGGGCATCCGGACATCACGGAGCGGTTTGAGCTGTTTATCGGCGGGCATGAATACGCCAACGCGTTCTCCGAGCTGAACGATCCCATCGATCAGCGGGGTCGTTTTGTCCAGCAGGCGCTGGAGCGCCAGAAGGGCGACGACGAGGCCATGATGATCGACGAGGTTTTCTGCCTCGCGCTGGAGTACGGCATGCCCCCCACGGGCGGCATCGGCATTGGCATCGACCGCCTGATCATGCTGCTGACGAACGCGCCGTCCATCCGCGACGTGCTGCTGTTCCCCACAATGAAGCCCTTAGATTGACCGAAACGCGAAAAAGCCCGTAATATCAAGGGTTTTCGGACACAGGGGAAACGAAAAACCTTACGCCTTACACCAAACTTACACCAATGTGAATTGGCGACTTTCTTTCGAGGTCGCCCATTATTTGAAAAGACAGATAAACAAATCGGGATTTAGGGGAGGAAAATATGGTCAGTATAACAGATGCAAAACAGATTATCAGACTTGCAACGGATGCGGAGATTAAAGTATTTCTTGACGGCGGTTGGGGTGTAGATGCGCTTATTGGATATGAAACAAGAAGACATAACGATATTGATATACTTGTAGAAAAGAAAGATTATCATAAATTTATACAGATAATTAAAAACAATGGTTTCTATGAGATAAAAATGGAGTATACAACAACGAACCATACAGTATGGGAGGATTTGAAGAAAAGAATTATTGATTTACATTGTTTTGAATATACAAAAAATGGTGAAATTCTTTACGAAGGGGATTGTTTTCCATCAGAGATTTTTTCGGGAATAGGAAAAATTGAGGAAATAGAAGTTTCTTGTATTGAACCGTATAGTCAACTGCTGTTCCATTTGGGATACGATTATGATGAAAATGATATGCATGATGTAAAGTTGTTGTGCGAAGTATTTCATATGGAACTTCCTGAAGAGTATAGATAATCATAACTTCCCGTTTGTCGAATAATCCCTTGAAAGAGGATGAACCTTTTTCAAGGGGCTTTTTTTATTTCTCCCCATGTTCGCAAACTACCCCGATTTCTCTTTCCTCAATATAATGAGTGCAAACAGAGAGGAAGGAGCGGTTTTGCTATGAGTAATAGTTTGGCGAAAGTACATCCGGAGCTTGTTTCGGAATGGTCGGAAAGGAACTTTCCGCTTACTCCCGATAATATTACTTACGGCTCAAACAAGAGAGTTTGGTGGAAAGGCAGTTGCGGTCACGAATGGCAGGCGAGCGTGAAGGCTCGTTCCAAAGGCGAAGGCTGCCCCATTTGTTCAGGAGCAAGGGTTGTTGAGGGTATTAACGATTTGGCTACGGTAAAGCCGAAATTGTCATTAGAGTGGTCTGAGAAAAACACGATTAAGCCAACGGAGGTTACTGCCGGTTCTCATAAAAAAGTGATATGGAAGTGCGAACACGGTCACGAGTGGACGGCTACTGTCAAAAGCAGAACAATCAATAAAACAGGCTGTCCATACTGCTCACACAATAAAGTCCTTGCCGGATTCAATGACCTTGCTTCGCAGTAT
Source organism: Clostridiales bacterium (assembly GCA_004554165.1). Classification (GTDB taxonomy): domain Bacteria; phylum Bacillota; class Clostridia; order Christensenellales; family CAG-138; genus CAG-1024. The sequence continues at coordinate 5,382 of SFNQ01000052.1, forward strand.
CCCGATATTGCTGCTGAATGGTCTGACAGAAATCTTCCGTTGCTGCCTACAATGGTAACAGCCTTTGCAAACAGTAAGGCTTGGTGGAAATGC
>SFNQ01000053.1 GCA_004554165.1 Clostridiales bacterium
AGACATAGGCAACGGCGGAGCCGTACTCCCCGTAAAGTTCAATAGCCGTAGAGAAACCCAGCGCCCAACGGGGCAAGTTATACACAGGATGTCCAAAACTATCCTTGTGCCCGCTGTCCACGGCCTCCAAAGCGTCATTAAAGAACCCATGAAAGTGTATCGCGCCGTCCTTGTGATGTTCCGGCACAAGGATATACGCCAACCCCCGCCGCCGTACATTGTTGTCAAGCCAAGTCCGGAGCTTCTTCTGTACCTCTTTCGGATCGTACCTGTCCACCATCTGCTGGTCCAGGGTCAACGTCACGAACCACCGAAAGTCATTCGCCAGCGCAAGGCGGCGTACGCGCGCCTTAGCGCGGCGAATGGAGCGCAAGAGATCTTCCCCATCGGAAGAAACACCTTTCTTCCTGGGAGCGGGCGCTGTGCGCTTCTGGCCCCGTTCCTCCCAGCCCTCCGGGCGGAAGTCCGGGGCCGTACTGCACAGTATGTCTGCATACCCGCAGGGGTAGGAATACACAACAGCGTTGTGATAGAGGTCTTCTTTTTCGGTCCCATAAATGGGACCGATTTTGTTTTTCTGACATTCCATCGTGCACAGGTGACGATATAATGTCCTAGTATCAAGTATAGGGGCCGCGCCGGATGAATAGGGCTCGCGCTTCGCGCATCGCCCCCCCAAAGGGGCCCCCCCTCGGGGGCTTCGCCCCCCGCTTCGCGGGTCCCCCCGCTGGGGGGGCTCCGCCCCCCTCGCACCCCCCGCCCCCTCCGGGCTTCGCCCTCCGGGGAAGCGCCCGGGCCTGTCCCCCCCGTCCGCCGTGTGTGGCCGTCCTCCGTGGTTCTCGGGTCCCCCCCTGGCCCGGGCGCTAAAGCCCCGGGGTGGGGGGCGGCCCGCTTCGCGGGCTAGGCCGCTTTCGCGGCCTCCGTCGCCCCCCACCTATCGCAACATGGTGGAAACCTGGAACATTACGAGGGGCCGGGTTGGGGACCCCGCCCCGTCGGCCCCCGATGGGGGCACTCCTGGGGCACCCCTTCCCCGCTGGGTGACCCGGCGCTAGGAGCGCCGGGCACCCAGACCCGATTATTGTATGCGCGCCTGGGCCGTGCGCCGCGCGGGGTTTCCGCCCCGCGCTTGTCCGCTGGCCGGGCCTGTCGGCCCGATCAGCGTCCACGCCCGTCCCTTTTTGCGCACTCCGCGTCCCCACTTGCGCCGGGGCCCCTGCCCCTGCGCGGGGCCGCTCCGGCGCGGCGCGCCCGCCGCCGCTTCGCGGGGCCGGTCCGGCGGATTCCGCCCTCGGCCCCTTTGGGGCCTCGCCGGCCCCGCCCCTCGCGCCTCCCCCCCGGCTCTCCCGCTCGGCCTTGTGCGCCGCTTCGCGGCTCCTGCGGCACTCGCTGGCCCCGTCTGCCCGGGGCTTCCCCTCGCTTCGCTTCGGGCTCCCTCGCGGGGGGTCGCCCTCGCTTCGTCTCGGGGTCGCCCCTGGTCAGCGCGTGGCCCCGCCGGGTCCCCCCCGGCGCGCCCGCTTCGCGGCTTCGGGGGCGGCTGGCTCCTGCCCCGGGGGCGCGCGCGGCCTATGGGCCGCGCTTTTTTGCGCCCCGCCCCCGGGGCTTTTTTCCTCGCCCGCGCCCGCGCGGGCTCCGGGCGGAGGCCCCCGCTGTTTCCGCGTCCGCTCTTTTCAACCGCTGTCCCTGGTCGTTAGGTTCTCCCCCAAGCCCCCTCCCGTCCCCCGCCCCCGCTGGGGGCCGGGGGAGGCGCGGAGCTGATTTGCGGCGGGTTGCGTCGTTTTCTGCCGCCCGGTTTTCGCGGGTCTCTTTTGCCCGTTTCGGCCCGTTTTCCCGCTCCCCGTCTCGCTGTTGACAATCCGGAAATTGTCAACCCATAGGGAAAATGTACTTCTTTGGGGTCGCGCGCGTACTTTTTCGGGGCCGGGGAAAGGGAACCGCTGAGGCTCTGCGGGGGCATTTGGTAAGTCCCACCGCCATGCTTGTGACGGGTCGCCGCGCCCGCCGTCAACCAGGGCGGGCGGGCTCCCCATCGTCCGCCCTGGTACCGTCCGTCCTCTCTTCGGTCTTCCCATTCTAGTGCACCAGTCAAGGCCAAGGCGAGCGGCCCTTGCGGGGGACGGGCCGGCCTTGACAGGTGCCCTGCGAACGGGCTGCCCGAAGATAGGGCGGAAAGGAATGATAAAAATGACAGAGAAAGAACAAAAGGTAAACGCGGATTTGTGGCGTATTGGGATGGAAAGAGGAGCAAGAGCGGTTGAAAGATACATCAGACAGGGTGTAGACTTGACAGATGAAGTAAAGTACCTATCGGAAATCTCAAAGGGAGCATACGTCCTTGCATGGGGCAAAGCTTGGGACGACGCAAGTGACCTTTTCCCAGACTTTGAGGAAGAAATAGAAGATTTGTTCTACAAAGTCATTGACAAATCGCTCCCTTTCTGATACAATAGCATGGCGGAGCTGATCTCGGGGGTATCCAATCCCTCCACCGCAAGGTGTCCATGAGGCGGCAAAAGACCCGGTCGAAAGACCGGGTCTTTTTTTACGCCCCGGTCCAAACAACTTGCCTATAACTTGCTGGCAACTTGATACTGAACATGGGCAACCACGCAAAATCACGGGCGGGCTCCACCCCACCATTATTATACCCCGCCGAACGCAACAAAAGCTCTGTTATTTTGTTGCGTTCGATGGGGTCGAATAAAATGGGGTCTGTGCTCCCCCATCCAACGCAACAAAATAGGGCTTGTTGTTTCGTTCGGCTATCGTCTCATCACCTCCCGGCGCGGTAATATTTACTATACACACATCCGCCCGTGATGTCAACCCATAACTACACTTTCGCACGCCCTTTTTTCCCACGGCGGCGGGAATATTTGGCTTGCAATTGCTGATCTGCAAGCGCATAAATCAGGGTAACAGCGTCACTTGAATGATTCAAGGCCCGCCGGACTACAGCAATATCTCCATATTTTTTCAGCAATTCCACCGCGTAAACCTTTCGGGCGGAATGTGGCGCGATGTTCTGCGGGAACCGGAACAGCTTTGCCGCCCGTTTCACATCTTTCCAAACGGCCTGTCGTGTCCGGTGTTTGTGAGGGTCTACCGGGGACGCAAACACCCACCATTTCCCCGCCTGTCTTTTGAGGTCTGACAAGAGCGGTTCAGGTAAACCAACCTGCCTACGCTTCCCCGTCTTACTCTCAGTTACCCAAAAGTGGGGCTTAAGCTGTTCCGGACGCAAACTGAGAATGTCGGAAATACGGAGCCCGGTGTGAAGCGCAACCCGCATGACCAGCCTATTTTCCGGTGTGAGCGCCGCGAGAATCAGGTCTACCTCTTTCCGCAAAATGTACTCCGTTTTCATTTACCGCGTCCCACCTCCCGATCAGATACCAAACAACAGCATTTAATGGCAACTTACAGTTGCTTTCCTGCAAAAATGACATTATTTCCTTATAAATGACAGCGCTTCCCTTTCCGTGATTTGCTCCCACAGATTCCAGAACTGGGCCCAATGCGGGATTCCTCTCCCCTCTCCGGTACGCCGCAACCACCGCCGCAACCGCCGAACCGAGATACACCATAGGCATCTCACAATGGACCCCCGGCCCAGCGTTCCGGGCAAGGCCATCACAGACCATTATTTTCAACAACTTGCGATAAGAATCATTCATATGGTTCACCTATTTCAACCTCCCCGTCATAATCTTGTGCCCACCATGGGCAGAACTCGCCCTCGCAAATCCCGCCGCACGTCCAACAAAATTCATCCTCTTCGCAGATGACGGGCGGGTCGAACAAATCACATACTCCCTTTTTTGCCATGTTCCATATCCTCCTTTGTTGTATGAATCACCAGGAGGGATTTCCCTGGGAGCGGCAGTTCCACGAACTGCCCCGGGAAATCCTCCTGTAATCCTCTGTAGTCCAGGTCCACATAGGTCTTTTCCGGCTCTGCCAAAGCGCCGCCGGAAAAGTACCAGCGGCCCATGAACCGCTCCCCGCCCTGCTTGCCTATGTACTTGCAGACATAGGCAACGGCGGAGCCGTACTCCCCGTAAAGTTCAATAGCCGTAGAGAAACCCAGCGCCCAACGGGGCAAGTTATACACAGGATGTCCAAAAC
>SFNQ01000032.1 GCA_004554165.1 Clostridiales bacterium
GCCAGCGTCATCGAGTAAGGAACGAGAAAACGGGCGCCGGGGAAACGGGCGCACGAGGGAGCGAAAAAGTGGCGTCGGCCACTTTTTCGCGTTTTGGGCTAGGGCGCTGCCGGTATGCGCCGCATCCTTTGCAACGCGGCTTTGGGAAGGGCGAAACCACATCGCGCCCAATGGCGCCTGTTCTGTTCCATCGGTTCCGGCAGGACAAACCGGAGACGGCCAGGGCAGGGCCTTCTGAACGGGCAAGCCCCGACCGGCCGGAACACATCGAGCGGGGGCATAGGCTTATCAGGCCGGGGCAGACGTCCCCGGGGATGCCGCAGCAGACAGCGCCGCTTCCGCCGGAGCGGCAATGGCTGCGAAGCCTGCGCCTGGGCGGCGCATGCCGCCGGCGCTTTTGCAAGGACGGCTGCGGATTGACGACAGGGGGCCGGGGAATTGCAAAGGAAAGCGGACGGCGTACCGAAGCCGGTGCGGGGACGGCATGGCAACAGGGGGACGGCCTCTCCCGGAGACAGGCCCTATATTGCGGGGCGACGACTGCCGGGCGCCGGGAAACAAATAGCAGAAGAGCTCCGGGGAAAAACGCCCCGGCCCCACCCGCGGCATGCGGGCAGAGCCGGAGGCAGGGTCCCTTTCCTCAGCCTGCAAGCGCGCCGGTCATGCGGCGCACTGCCGTAAGCTTCATGGCGGAAAGGTTTGTGATTTTGACCACGTCGCCGGTATGGGGCGAGTGGATGAACTTGCCGTCGCCCACATAGATGCCCACGTGGGATACGGGGCTGTTGAAGGCCACAAGATCGCCAATGCGGATCTGGCTTCTGGGCACGGCGATGCCTGCCGCGGCCTGTTCATAGCTGACGCGCGGGATGCTGATGCCCGCCTTTGCAAAGGAGTATTGCGTCAGTCCCGAGCAGTCGAAGCCGGTAGAGGGGCTGGAACCGCCGTAGACATAGGGCGTGCCGAGGAAGGACTTGGCGGTATTGACCACCGTGTTGATCCGGGTGACCTCAGCGCCTATGGCGGAGAGGGTTTTGGCGCCGGCGACACCGTCTGCGGAGAGGCCGTTTCTCTGCTGGTATTTGCGCACGGCGGCCTGCGTATTGCTGCCGTAAATGCCGTCCGCGCTGCCGGAGAGGTAGCCCAGCAGGATGAGGTTGCCCTGAAGGGTTTTGACCTGCGCGCCTTGGCTGCCGTAGCGCAGCGTCGTGCTGCCGGACGGACTGGCGGACGGAGCGCCGCCGGAAAGCGTCACATAGTTCTGGTGTACATAGCCCTTGTAGCTGCCGAAGGCGGCGGCGTACCAGTTGCCGCTGGTTCCGGTGACGGTGACGGTATCGCCGCGGTTCAAGTAGGTCAGGCGGCTGTAGGCCGTGGAAGGGCCGGAACGCAGGTTGACCCTGTCGCCGGTAACGGTTCCGGTCTGCGCAGAGGCGGCAGAACCGCTGCTTCCGCTGTAGGAGATATAGTCCTTGTACACATAGCCGCTGTAGCTGCCGAAGGTGACCGCGTACCAGTTGCCGCTGGTCCCGGTGACGGTGACGGTATCGCCGCGGTTCAAGTAGGTCAGGCGGCTGTAGGCCGTGGAGGGGCCGGAACGCAGGTTGACGCGATCGCCCGTGATGATACCCGCGCCGTCCGCCCGCGCTGCTGTCAGGGGAAGGAATGCACCCAGCAGCAGCGCCAGGGAGAGCAGGTATTTCAATGTTCGTTTCATAAAGTATCACCTCGCGACCGATGATACCATGAAAATACGGAAAAAAAAGAAAATCGGGCGACTGTTTTAAAACTCGAAACAACATTGGAAAACCGCGGAAAAACAGGAAGTTTCTCCGCGGCCTTTTTCGGGAAAAATGGAAAAATCCGGGCCGGAGAGCCATTCCCCGAGAAGCAGGAGGGCGCTTGCGCCGGCCGGTGGGATGCGGTTTCCGGGACCGCTTTTTTTGCGGGCAGCCGTGGCGGGCGTCGGCGCCTTGTCCCAGGGTCTGCCCAGGGGGGGAGCGGCCCTCAGGTTCCTTCCCTTTGGGCGTACTGCACCGCGCGGGCCAGCTGATCCGCGCAGGAGGTGCCTTTCATGCCGCAGGTGTTGCCCAGGAGGAGCGCGGTCAGCTTTTCCGCCTCCATGCCCTCGGCCAGCTTTGCAATAGCCTTCAGATTGCCGTTGCAGCCGCCGGTAAAGACGATGTTTTTGACGCGGCCGTCCTCAAGGTCAAAGCGGATGTTGGAGGCGCAAACGCCCCGGGGCTGGTACTCAAACTGCATTGGGAGACTCCTTTCCTTTCCCTGAGGCAAGGCGCAGCAGCCGCTTGCCCACGGGATGTTCATAGCAATAGGTCAAAAACGCGGCCAGCGCGATGGCGACAAGAAAGACAAGCAGCGTATACTGCTCCTGCCAGGCGCGGTTGCCGGCGATGTTGGGCAGCTCCGTCCCCTCCCAGTAGGGGATGCGCCATTCCTTGAGACGCACGGCGATCCACTGGTGCCAGATGTAGAGATTATAGGAGATTGCAGCGAAAAAGCGCATCGCGCGATTGCCCAGCAGCAGGGAGAAGGCGCGCCCGCCGAAGGAGAGCGACAGCACCAGCAGCGTGAACGCCAGCGAGAGCAGGAAGCGGTACTGCGCCTGAAAGACCGGGATTTCCTGGGCGGCTGCCGCGCCATGCTGCAAACGGTTCAGACAGTAGAGCGAGAGCGCCACGCCCAAAAGGGCTGCGGGCGCGAGCCAGCCGGCGCGTCTGCCGGAGAGCGCCTTTGCCGCATACACATAGAAAAGCGCGGCGGCCATGCCGTTTGCAAACACGCCGAAGAAGCCGGGGAGCTGGTTCAGCGTCAGCCGCAGCGTGTCGGAATGGTGCAGCGCAAAGCCGCGCAGGTACAGCGCGGACACCGCAGCCATGCCGAGATAGGTAAGCAGCGGTTTTTTGCGGAACGCAGAGGCCAGCAGCGGAAACAGCAGATAGAACTGGGCCTCCACGGCCGCAGTCCAGAGCACGCCGTTGATGTGCGTGGAAAGGTAGGTTTCGGGGGAAAACATCTGCGTGAAGGTCAGCGTTGCGAACAGATCCCGCAGCGCCTGCGCAGGTGCGCCATAGGCCCCTGTGGCAAGGGCGTAGGCGAAGAGGAGAATGGCCGAAAGCCAGTAGGGCGGAACGATTCGCGCAACGCGCTTCCAATAGAACGCCCGCGCGCCGGGGACGGGCTCTCCGAGAACCATCGCCCGCGCATGGGGCAGAAACAGGCAGAAGGCCGAAAGAAGCAGCATCAGGTCCACAAACAGGTAGCCCGTCCGCGGGATGACCTCCAGAGACAGCGTAACAAGCCCCTGCCCAAAGGGTACGGGAATGTGCAGAACGGGCGAAAGCCAGCTCTGCTGCCAGAGATGGTACCACACGATGATGAGAATCGCCACGGCGCGCAGGCCGTCCAGCGCGGGGATGTACCGCGTGTCGAGGCGGGGCTTTGGTTCTTCCATAAAAACAGTATAGCACAGGAGGGAAAAAAGAAAAAGCCCGTGGAGCACGGGCCTTTCGGGCGTCATATGGCAGGGCTTGCCCCTACAGCGCCATGAGCAGCGCCACCGTGCGCTCAAGGCGCATGCCGCGGGAGCCTTTGACGAGAATGGTATCCCCGTCCTGCACCAGCTCCGGCAGAACCCTGTGCAGCTCCTCCTGCGTTTCAAAATGAAGGGCGCTGCGGGGGCGGATCTGTGCCGCGCCTCGGCATATGGCCCCGGCGTTGGGACCGACGCAGAGGATGAGCTCCACGCCGTGGTTGGCCGCGTACAGCCCCGTGACCTCGTGGAACTCGGCGGAATCCGGGCCCAGCTCCAGCATATCGCCAAGCACGCACACGCGGCGGCCCCCGGCGCGCTCCAGCACGTCGATGGCGGCCATGACGGAGGCGGGGTTGGCGTTGTAGGTGTCGTCAAGGATGGTAAAGCGCGGCGTGGTTTTGATGTCCATACGTCCGGCGGAGGGGCGGTAGGCTCCCACGCCCTCGCCAAGCTCTGAAAGCGTCATGCCCAGCGTCAGGCCTGCGGCCACGGCGGCAAGGGCGTTGTAGACCATGTGCCGCCCGGGCGCGGGGACGAACATATCCTTTTGCTCGCCCCGATAGCAGGCTGTAAACGCCGTGCCCGCAAGCCCCTGCTCCAGCAGGGCTGTGGCGCGCAGGTCGTTGTCCTCGCCAAGGCCGAAGCGGAAGGCGTTATCCAGAGTGCGCAGCATATCGTCGTCGCCATTGACAATGAGCGTGCCGCCCGGCTGCATGTAGTCCAGCATTTCGGCCTTGCCCCGCAGGATGTTCTCGCGCGAACCGAAAAACTCGATGTGCGCCACGCCGATGTTGGTCAGGATGCAGATGTCCGGCCGGATGATGCGCGACAGCGCGCGGATCTCGCCGGGATGGTTGGTGCCAAGCTCCAGAATGGCCAGACTGTGTTCCGGACCAAGCTGGAACACCGCCTGTGGTACGCCCGTCTGGTTGTTAAGATTGCCGGGCGTTTTGAAGGCCGGAAAGCGGCGGGAGAGCACGGTGTAGAGCATTTCCTTGGTGGAGGTCTTGCCCGCGCTGCCCGTCACGCCGATCACGGGGATGCGGTGTGCCGCAAGATAGCGCTCGGCAAGCCGCTGCAGCGCCTCCGTCGTGTCGGACACGAGGATATGCGGCGTACCATTGGGAAGGGGACGGTCGGACAGGGTGCAGAGCGCGCCCGCCTCCATGGCGCCGGGGATGAACTTATGGCCATCGTGAACCTGCCCCAGGATGGGGACGTACAGGACGCCCGCGCCGCAGCTTCGGCTGTCGATGGAAACGCGCTCCACCGGCTGCGGCAGCAGCGCGGCGTCGCCAAAGAACTGACCGCCGCAGGCCGTTACGGCTTCGGAAAGGGGAAAAGGAATCATGGGTTATACTTCCTCAAGGAGAGTTCTACAATGCGTTCGCAGAGCGAGGGGTAATCGATCCCGGCCTCCGCCGCGCCCTGGGGCAGCAGGCTTGTGGGGGTCATGCCGGGCAGGGTGTTCGCCTCGAGACAGTAAAGGCTGCCGTCCTCGGCCAGCAGGAAATCCGCCCGGGCGTAAACCGCAAGGTGCAGCGCCTCGCAGGCGCGGCAGGTCAGCTCCTGCACGTGGCGGGTCGTTTCCGGATCGACCCGCGCAGGGGTAATCTCCTCGGTCCAGCCGGGCTGATACTTGTGCGCGTAATCGTAAAAGCCCTCCCGCGGGATGATTTCCGTAGGCGGCAGGGCGCTGCCGCCCAGCATGCCGCAGGTCAGCTCCCGGCCGCGGATATATTCCTCCACAAGGACCTCGTCCTCGTAGCGGAAGGCGTCGGTCAGGGCTGCATGGAATTCCGCCCGCGTATGGGCGATGGCGATGCCGATGGAGGAGCCGCCGCTGCAGGGCTTGACGACGCAGGGCAGGGGGAACGCCGGGGGCTGCGCGCCCTTTGTGAGGAGTACGCCCCTGGGCGTGGGAATGCCTGCGCCAACGAAGAGCTGCTTTGCAACCCACTTATGCATGGCCAGCGCGCAGCCGAAGTAGGGGCTGCCCGTGTAGCGTATGCCGTGCAGGTCCAGAAAGGCCTGAAGTCTTCCGTTCTCGCCGTCGCCGCCGTGCAGCGCAAGGTAGACGATGTCCGCTGCCCGGCACAGCTCCACAACGCCCGGGCCGACGTCGCCCAAAAATTCTCCCCCGCGCGCGGCCCGCACTGCGGCAAGGTCCGGCGCGGCTTCCGAGATGCTGCGCCTTTTGAGCGGCGCAGCAAGGGCAAAGACTTCCCCCGGGTCCGCAGGAAGCGGGTCCATGCCATAAAACAGGTCCAGAAGCACGGCCCTGTGCCCGCGCTCGATGAGAGCGTTTGCCGCCATCACGCCAGAGGAGAGGGAAACGTCCCGCTCGGGCGACAGGCCGCCCGCCAAAACAACGATGTTCATCCGGCCACCTCGGTTTTCTCTCATAATTACGGTTTTCCGTTATCCATCTAAAATTTATACCACGAAACCAATGGGATGACAAATAATTTTTAAAACGGTTGTAAAAAGCGGGGCACCTATCGTATACTGATGATATGAAAAAAATGATGAAAAAATGGATTGCGATCCTGCTTGTTGTGGCCATGGCCCTGTCCAGCACCGGCTGCGTGGGCGTCTATCTTGCAATGGAACTGGCCGACCGCGTGGAGAATGGGGAAGACGGCCGCCTGGCGCTGGAGGAGCCTGCCTGCACGGAAACGCCCATTCTTGCCGTTCCGGACGGCCAGGTTTCGCAGTCGCCGGCCTTTGCGCGGCAGGAGATCAACTTCTCCGACATGGAGTACGTCCACCCGGACACCGACGCCATCTATGCGGCGATTGACGCGCTGGAGGCGGATCTGCAAGCCGGGGAGACCGACAGCGAAACGCTCATTGCGCGCTACAACGAGATTCTCGACATGTACAGCGCCGCGGATTCGCAGCTGTCGCTGGCGTATGTGCTCTATGCCTTCGACGTGACCGACAGCTATTTTCAGGACGAGTACAACGACCTGACGGTTACGCTGACGGACATGGATCTTGCGCTGACGGATCTGTCCATCGCCCTGTTCGAGGACGAGGACAGCGCGGAAGGAATGGACCAGAGCTTCGGCGAGGATTTTGAGGCCACCGTTTACGCCGGGGAAAAGCTCAACAGCCCGGAAATACAGGACGATTTCGAGCAGGAGCAGCGGCTTACCACGGAGTATGACACGCTCCTGACCACCTTTGCGCTGGAGGATGGCGGAAACACCTATACGATGGAAGAGATCAGCGCGCTGTCCGCTACGGATTACGACGAGTATGTGCGCCTGTTCGACGCCTACTACGCGCAGCTCAACGAAAAGGCAGGGGCGCTGTTTCTCAAGCTGGCCGCGCTGCGCAACCGGATTTCCGAAACGCTGGACTACGACAATTATGCCGAATACCAGTATGCCTGCTATGGGCGCGATTACAGCCTGGACGAGATCCGCTCGCTGCATGCGGCGGTGAAGGAGTATCTTGTGCCGCTGTATTCGGAACTGCTGATCGACGCCTACATCAACGGCGATTCGGATACGCTCAGCAAGATGCAGGTGCCTCTGGGCAATTTCATGAACAAGCTCCAGGTTGCACTGTCGGATTTTTCGCCCGAGACGCTGGAGGCGCTGAATTTCATGCTCCGCAACGACCTGTATACCACCACGGTCAGCGAAAAGAAGATGGAAAGCAATTTTACCACCTATTTCAGCAGCTATGAATCGCCCTTTATCTTTACGCAGTGGCAGGATGACAGCTGGAGCGCTTCGACCATGATGCATGAGCTGGGACATTTCACAAACTACTATCTGAATCCCAACTGCGGCTGGAGCGTGAGCGATCCGCTGGATCTTGCGGAGATCGACTCGCAGGGGCTTGAAATGCTGCTGGTATCCTATTATGGGGACCTGTTCGGCGGCTATGCCGACGCAATGCGCGAACAGAAAATTCTCGACGGCCTGTATTCGGTGATCAGCGGCTGCATGGAGGATGAGTTTCAGCAGGAGGTTTACCGCAATCCCGGCATGACGCTGGAGGAGATGAACGAGCTTTACCTGCGTCTGGCCGGAGAGTACGGCTTCGGGGAACTATACGACTATGTGGGCACGGAATGGGTGGCGATTCCGCATACCTTCCAGTCGCCCATGTACTACATCAGCTATGCGGTGAGCATGATTCCCGCGCTGGAGCTCTATGTGCTCTTGCAGGAGGATGCAGACGCGGCTTCGGAGGCGTACCATGCCATTCTGCGGCGGCCGGCTTACTCCGAACTGCGCACGATCACGCAGGAGAACGGCCTGCACGATCCCATCGCGCCGGCGACCATCCGGTATCTTGCCGACCGGCTCCGCGCCGCGCTGGACGACTGAGCGCGTGACGGGACTGACGCGCCGCTGTCCGGCCTGCTTTGCGCCGCTTGCCCGCGGGGCGCAGGACTGCCCGGCCTGCGGCCATGACGGTTCGGAAGCCGTGACCGGCGAACAGCTGCTGACGCCCGGAACGCGGCTGCTTCGGCGCTACCGGGTCGGGGTGCGCGCGGATACCGGCTTTTATTGGGGATTTGATGAAAAGGAACATGTGCGCGTGCAGCTCGAAGCCTATACAGGCCCGCTGCACGCGGCCTTTTTCTTCCGGGCGGACGCCATGAGCCGCGTGGCGGACTGCGCGGCCATCGTGCCCGTGCTGGACGCGTTTTCCACAGAGGGCGCGGCGGTGTGCGTGCATGGGGCCGCGGCGGGGTTTCCGCTGTGCCGGCGGGCTTTTCCGCTCAGCGAGGCGGAGCTGGCGCTGGCGCTTTCCGCAGCCGCGGACGCGCTGCTTGTGCTGCACTCGCTGAAGATTGCCCACGGCGCGCTGGATGGGGACAGGCTCCGCGTTACGGAGGAGGGGGCACTCCGGCTTCTGGTTCCGGCCGCACCCTGCGAGGCCTCGCCTGCGGAGGATCTTGTGCGGCTCGGCGCTCTGCTCACCCCCCTGCACGGCAAAATTTCAAAGCGGCTGGACGACGTTCTGGTCCGGCTTTCGGCAGGGCGTTATGCCTCGGTGTTCGAGCTGCGCCATGCGCTCTCCGGCTTTGCGGCGGCGGAGCGGCTGTAGAGCGGAGGAAGGGCCGGGGCGCGCCGGGCAGGGAAAAAGACGAAGGAGGGATCCCCTTGCAGCAGTCTGGAGGCGGCGGGAGCCGCAGAAGCGGGAGGATGGCGCGCGTTGCCGCCGTCCTGCTCTCCGGCGCGCTGTTCCTCTGCTGCGCCTGCCGGAGCAAGGCGCCGGAGCGGGTGCAGTTTCATCTTGTGCCGGAGATCACCATGACGCCTGCGCCGCTGCCCACCACAGCGCCGGCGCCGGCCTTTTACCTGAACCTGGCCGAAGCCGAGATCTACGGCGGCGGCGTGTGCCAGCTTGTGGCCTACCATAACCCCGGCGGCCGGGAATCGGACACCGTGTACTGGACAAGCTCGGACGAGCGTGTGGCCATCGTGGAGGAGTATGGCGTTGTGATCGGGCTTTCCGAGGGGAGGGCTGTCATCACTGCCCACGCCAACGACGGCAGCGGCGACACGGCGGCCTGTAGCGTAGCGGTCACCTCCAGCCGGCCGCAGCCGCGGGAGAGCCTCAGACTGCGCAACAACTGCTATCAGAACGGCAAGCAGATGTATGCCTCCAGAATCCAGCCCATCGAGGACTTTATCGAGGGACTGGACATGTCCGCCCCGGGCAGCCGGCTGGCCCTGTCCGCGCTGCGCTATGTGGGCAACTATTACGGCACGAAGGAGGGCAATATCGATTGCAGCATGCTGCTGCTCTACGCCTGCCTTGATAACGGCCTGCGCCTGCCCCGCCGCTCGGACTGGCAGGCCAGAGCCCTGGAGGAGAAGGCCGTGCCTCTGGAAGCGCTGCAAACCGGTGATTTTATGTTCTTCGCCTATATGGAGGGCGACAGGTGCTCCTGCCGCACGGCGCCGGCCTGTACGCGCTATCTTGGCGTACATCACAGCGCGGTGTATCTGGGCGAGGTGGAGGGCAGGCGGTATCTGATCGAGGCCAGCAGCGCCATCGGCCGCGTGGTCGTGCGCGCATGGGATGGCAGCGATATGCACGCGGGGATGCGGATCGTGCTCTGCGCCCGCCCCGGCGCGGGTGCGGGGGAATCCGCATGAAGCGCGTGGACGACCTGCAGTTTGGCGGGCTGGTGCTGGTGCAGGACACCGCGCTGCCCCGCTTTTCGGAGGATTCGGTGCTGCTTGCGAATTTTCTGCGGCTGGGGCCGGGGGATCGGGCGGTGGATCTGGGCAGCGGCACGGGGCTGCTCTCCGTGCTGGGACAGGGAAAGACCGGCGCGGCCTTCGTGGGCGTCGAGCGGCAGGCTGCGCTCTGCGCGCTTTCCCGGGAGTCCGCAGCCCGCAACGGGCAGGACATTCCCTTCTATGAAATGGACGTTGCCGACGCGCCGGATTTCTTTGGCCACGGCAGCTTTACGGCGGCGGTTTGCAATCCGCCCTACTTTACTGCGGGCGGCCGCAGCGCGGATGGGTCGCGGGCCATGGCGCGGCACGGGCAGACGGATACGCTTTCCGTTTTTTTGCGGGCTGCGTTTCTGCTGCTGAAAAACGGCGGCGCGCTCTACCTCTGCTATCCGGCGCCGGCGCTTGCGGCGCTGTTTTGCGCGCTTTCGGACGCGCGCCTTGCGCCAAAACGGCTGCGGCTTGTATCGAACGGGGTGGAAAAAGCGCCGCGCCTTGCGCTGGTTCAGGCGAAAAAGAACGCAAAACAGGGACTTATCGTAGAACCCGTTCAATTTTTGACGCAGGGCTGATACATTTTTAAAATCGTGCGCATACTATCCTCTGAATCAAGGCCGTGAAACAACGCGGCATATTGTAAGGAGGATATTTTCATGTTGAGAAAAATCTTGCTCGTGTTTGTCTCGGCGGCCCTGCTGCTTGCTGCGGTCGGTTGCCAGTGCGGCGGCACGATCAGCCCGGCAAGCCCCAGCCCCTCGGCAACCGTCATGCCGACCACCCAACCGGCGGCAACGGACGACGCAGGGCTTGGCGCCTCTCCGGATCTCAGCGCGTCGCCCGGCGTTGGCAACGGCGACAACGCGCTCATCCCCGATTTTAATGAGGGGACCGAGGTCAGGGAAGAAGAGGTTCCGGAGATCGTCAAGGCGGTGCAGGATAAGCACAAGGACGCCAAGATCGTCTCGATCAAGCACGCCATGCAGCAGAACATGCAGGTCTACGCCGTTGAGATCGAGCTGAACGGCAAAACCGAGACCATCTATGTCAGAGGCGACGGCACGCTGCTGGAGGAGGGCGCGGGAGCGAACGGCAACGGCGGCGCGAACGGCAACGGCGGCGCCAACGGCAACGGAAGTCAGGGCAACGGCTGAACCAGAATCACACCCCTGGGACAGGGGAAACCGGCGGGAGAGGACGCGCAGTTCGCCCTCTCCTTTGTTTTGCGGAGGCAGGCATGGCAGGGCGCGGGAAAATTGACTTTGTACGGGTTCTGTTGTAGTATAAACTGAATCAGGAAACAATGCCGGAAAACCCGGCGTTGATGCGGGGAGACCGCAGAGATTTTTTTGAGGTGCGGAGGAAACGGGTTTACGATGATGAGACGATGGATTGCGGCCCTGCTTGCGGCCTGCCTGCTGCCGGCGCTCTGCTCCGTCGCGCTTGCGGATGGGGGCTTTGTGATTACTGTTCCCGTGGTACAGGGAACGCTGGAGGAGGATATTGCGGTTGAAATCGCGCTCTCCGGCTGCCAGGATATGGACTCGCTGCAGCTGCGCGTCAATTACGATCAGACCGCGCTGCGCCTGGTATCCGCCGAGGCGGGCGAACTGCTGGGCGGCGGGCTGCACGCGCTGAATACGGACGAGCCGGGCCTTGTGGCGCTGGCCTATGCAGCCAGAGAGGGGCTGACCGATCAGGGGACGGTTTTGACGCTGGGTTTTGCCGCGCTCAGCGATCAGGGCAGCGCCATTGTGGTGACGGATGTGCTGGCCACGGTCTATGACGCGGAAAGCGGCGTACAGTCAAAGCTCTATGGTACGGTGGAGAACGGCGGCGTGGCCATCGGGGAAGCGGGCAGCGTTCCCGAAGCGGTGATCACGCCATGGCCGGAGGAAACGCCCGTGCCAACGCCCAGCCCCACGCCGGAACCCACGGCGGAGCCCACGGCCGCGCCCGAGGAGAGCGCAGCGCCCGAAGCGTCCGCGGGGGACGGCGGCGGGACGAGGCCTGCTGCATTCTATGTATTCCTTGCGGCAATCGTGCTGTTGATCATCGCGCTGGCGCTGCTGTTTGTGCTGAGAAGGCGGAAGCAATAGGCGCGGCTGCGGTTTATGGAAAAAGAGAGAGACAAGGGGGGAGACGCAATATGAAAAAGATTTTTGCAGTTCTGCTGCTGGCGCTGCTGTGCACGGCACTCTGCGCCTGCGACACCGCAGGGGAGATGTTCCGCACGGTGTTTGGTGAAAGCGCGACGCCAACGCCGGAACCAACGCCTGAGATTACGCCGGAGCCGACGCCCGAACCAACGCCGGAGCCTACGGCTACGCCGGAACCCACGGCCACGCCCCGTGTGCCCCGCTCCAACACCTCGGGCAAGGTGCTGGACGGGGAGGAAAATTACCGTCCGGTCATCATTTCCATTGAAAACCATCCTGCTGCCCGGCCGCAGAGCGGGCTTATGAACGCGGATATCGTGTATGAATTCCTGGTGGAGGCCAACTATACGCGCTTCCTGGCGCTGTTTTCGGACGAATATCCCTACCTGGCAGGGCCGGTGCGCAGCGCGCGCTACTACTTCCTCGATATGGTGCAGGAGTGGGATGCGATGTACGGGTTTCAGGGCTATGTGCAGCTTTCTGGCGATTACCGCCGCAGGCTCAGCGATTATTCGCTCATTGTGGACGGACATACCCGGCAGTTCAAGCGGGTGAGCTTCGGCGCGGGAAAGGTGCATTCGCTCTACGTCTATTTGCAGGAGCTTGTGGAAAAGAACTACGGCGAACATGCGCCGGAGCGGGAGGACCGGTTCTACTTTTACGAGGGCGTGGACTATGCAGACGCGCAGGCCGTCAGCCAGATTTCGCTGCCCTTTACAAAGCTGGCGGTGGTCAACTGGCAGTATGACGCGGCGGCCGGCGGCTTCGTCCGCTATCAGGACGGCGAGGTGTTCAACGCCCGTATGCCGGATGCAAAGAAGGACAAGAAACAGTGGGAGATCGTTCCCGTAACGGCCCAAAACCTCATTGTGCAGTTCTGTCACCAGCGGACGCTGACCGCCGAGGAGCAGCGGCCTGCGGAGGATAAGAACCGCCGCCAAATCGATCTGGTCGGATCGGGTGAGTGCGCCTTCTTTATCGGCGGCAGGTATCTCGAGGGCACCTGGGAACGGCCGACGCTGGAGGATCACACCACCTACCGCCTTGCGGACGGGCAGCTTGTGACGCTTCTGCCCGGCAATACCTGGATTGAGATTCTGCCCAAGGATGCCGCCTGGAGCATGGTGAATGCGGATACCGGCGAGACGGTCTACCCCAACGGCGGCACCGCTGCGGCTCCGGAGACGGAGGAGATCGAAGCCATCGAAGACGAGGAGGAATAAGCGCCCCCTGTTCTGGCGGCGCGAACCGTCCACAGCAAAAAACACGGCGTCCCCACGGCAATGCGCTGCGGGGACGCTGATTTTTTTTCGCTCAGGGGTTCCGTCCGCTTTGGACCAGGGGCCGGGAGGGGGGGAGCGGGAACCGGAGGCTGCCCCAAAACGTCGGGACTGGACCAGGGCGCTGCGGCGCCTTCCGGAAATTCCGGCGCTGACGGCAGGCGCGCCGGACGGGGAGAATTCTCCGAAGCGCATGTGACAGGTTCTGCCGCCGGGGGCCGGCCCGCAGGGCGGCAAGGGACGTTTTGGAACGCCGGAGGGAAATACTTCCTGTTGCCTTTTCAGAAAAAGGTGCTATAATACGAATAAGAACATTTGTTCGCATTACGGCGAAGGGAGAACTTTTTTGATGGAACGGCGCATACTGCACGCGGATTTTAACGGCTTTTATGCCTCGGTGGCCTGCCTGCTGAATCCGGCGATCCGGGAAAGGCCGGTGGCGGTGGCGGGCGATCCTGCCGCGCGGCACGGCATCATCCTGGCAAAGAACGAGATCGCCAAGCGCTATGGCGTGCAAACCGGCGAGGTCCTCTGGCAGGCAAGGCAGAAATGCCCCGGGCTTGTGACCGTTGCGCCGGACTTTCCCTCCTACCACCGCTTTTCGGAGCTGGGGCGGGAGATCTATGCCGCGTATTCCGACCGGGTGGAGGGCTTCGGGCTTGACGAGAACTGGATTGACGTGACCGGGAGCACGCGGGATTTTCAGGATGCGGAGCGCATGGCGCAGACCATCCGCAGGCGCGTCCGCGCGGAGCTTGGGATTACGGTTTCCATCGGCGTGGCGGACAACAAGGTCTTTGCAAAGCTGGGCAGCGACATGAGAAAGCCCGACGCCGTGACCGTGGTTTCGCCCGGGAATTACAGGGAGACCGCCTGGAAGCTGCCGGTGGGGGATCTGCTGTATGTGGGACGCGCCACGGAGGCGAAGCTCCGGCGCTTCGGCATCACGACGATTGGCGAGCTTGCGCGGGCGCCGGTGGGCTTTCTTCGCGGGCAGTTTGGCAAGATCGGCCCCATGCTCTCCGACTTTGCCAACGGCCGGGACCGTTCGGAGGTCATGCGCATTTCGGATACCCGGCGGGTCAAGTCCGTCAGCAACGGCGTGACCACGCCCCGGGATCTCATCAGCGATGCGGACGTGCGCCTCACGGTTGCGATGCTGTCGGAGAGCGTCGCCGCGCGCCTGCGGGCGCTGGGCCTTCGTGCCAGGACGGTGCAGCTTTCCGTGCGCGACCAGGCGCTGAACACGATAAACCGCCAGTGCCGCCTCGAAAAGCCCACCTGTCTGACCACGGAGCTTGCGGGCAGCGCCATGGCCCTGTTCACCGCCGCATATGACTGGCGGCTGCCGGTGCGCAGCCTTACCGTAGGCACGGCGGATCTTGTGGACGGGGAGTTCCCGGAGCAGCTCTCCCTGTTCGCGGACGAGGCGCGGCGCAGGCGGCTGGAGCAGGCGGAGCGGGCGGTGGACGGCATCCGCAGCCGCTTTGGCTACCATGCCATCGGCCGCGCGCTGTTTCTCACGGACCGCAGCATCGGCCGGCTGAACCCGCAGCAGGAGAATACCGTGCATCCGGTGGGATTTTTGCACGGCGGGATCGGAGGCGGGGAGCAATGAAGCGGTATGTCTGCGTGGAGGTTCTCTATGATACCGAGGGGGCGATGCGTCCCCTGCGGGTGCTGTGGGAGGACGGACGAAGGTTTGAAATACTGCGCGTGACGGATATCCGCCGCATGGCCTCCATGAAGGCGGGCGGTACGGGCATCCGCTACCGCTGCGTCATCGGCAGGCGCGAGACGGATTTGTTTTTTGAAGATCCGCGCTGGTTTGTGGATTGCCGCGAGACGATGTGATATACTAAACAGGAAAGAATAAGCAATGGAGGGAATGTATGGATCAAACGCGCGCACAGTCCGACCCGGCGTTCCAGTGGCGGTTGACGGATATCTTTGAGAGCAACGAGGCCTGGGAGAAGGAGTTTCAGGCGGCGCAGGCCAGAGTTGCGGCCCTGCCGGAGCACAGCGGAAAGCTCACGGCCTCTGCGGACGCGCTGCTTGCCGCGCTCACCGCGCAGTCCGGCGTTTCGCAGAGCGTCGAACGGCTTTACTGCTATGCGCACATGCGCCGCGACGAGGACAACGGGAACACCCTGTATCAGGGCCTGACCGACCGGGCGATGCAGCTCATTGTGGAGGCCCAGGCGGCCTGCGCCTATATTGTGCCCGAAATTCTGACCATCCCTGTGGAGACGCTGCGCAGATGGGCTGCGGAGGAGCGCTTTTCGCCCTTCCGCTTCTATCTGCTGGATCTGGACCGGCGGCGCGCCCATGTGCTGTCCACACAGGAGGAGCGCATCCTGGCCATGGCGGAGGAGCCGCTGGCGGGCGCGGACAACATCTTTACCATGCTGTCGGACGTGGATCTGGACTTTGGCTATGTGACCAATGAAAAGGGCGAGCAGGTCAAGCTGACCCACGGCAGCTACAGCACCTTCCTGGACAGCCCGGACCGCCGCGTTCGCCGCGAGGCCTACGAAAAGCTCTACGCGGCCTACGGGAGCGTCAGGAACACCGTCTGTGCAGCCTATGTGAGCTCCGTCAAGGGCGATGTGTTCCGCGCCAAGGTCCGCGGCTACGAGGGCGCGCTGGAGGCGGCGCTGTTTGAAAACGACGTGCCCGTGGCCGTCTACGAGCAGCTCATCGAGGCCGTACACGAAAAGCTGCCCGCCATGCGGCGCTATCTGGCCCTGCGCAGGGAGCAGCTGGGCCTGGAGCGGCTGGAGATGTACGACCTGTACACGCCCATCGTACCGGACTGCGCCATGCCCATGGATTATGAGGAGGCCAAGACGGTGGTGAAGGAGGCGCTGGCGCCGCTGGGCGAACACTACCAGCAGCTGCTCGAACAGGCCTACACCGAGGGCTGGATCGACGTATACGAAAACGCGGGCAAGACCTCCGGCGCCTTTTCCTGGGGCGTTTACGGCGTACACCCCTTTGTGCTGCTGAACCACCAGAACGACGTGGACCACGCCTTTACGCTGGCGCACGAGCTGGGCCACGCCATGCACTCCTACCACTCCAACGCCGCGCAGCCCTATGAGACGGCGGATTACAAGATCATGGTGGCGGAGGTGGCCTCCACGGTCAACGAGGTGCTCATGATGCGGCGCCTGCTGAACAGGGAGACCGACCGCAAGAAGCGGGCGTATCTGCTGAACCAGTTTCTGGAGCAGTTCCGCACGACCTGCTTCCGCCAGACGATGTTCGCGGAGTTTGAGCTCAAGGCACACCGCATGGCCGAGCGCGGCGAGCCGCTCACGGTGGAGAGCCTGTCCGCCGTGTACCGCAGCCTCAACGAAACCTACTATCAGGATGTGGTTGTGGACGACAACATCGCCATCGAGTGGATGCGCATTCCGCACTTCTACCGGGCCTTCTATGTGTACCAGTACGCAACCGGAATCTGCACGGCGGTGGCCCTTGCAAACGACATTCTGGAAAACGGCGCGGTTGACCGCTACATCACCTTCCTGTCCAGCGGCGGCAGCGACCATCCGGTGAAACTGCTGCAAAACGCAGGCGTGGACCTGACGGACAAGGGGAGTATCCTTTCCGCGCTGGAGGTCTTTGAGCGCTGCGTGGACGAACTGACGGAAATACTCAGGGAGGAATCAAAAGATGGAAGAACTGTTTGACGGCAGGGCGGCCCGCGAATTCATCGCGGAGAAATTTCAGGCGCAGGGCGATTTTTCGATTATCGACGACGAAACCTTTGAAAAGATGCTCACGCGCGTGCAGGCGCTGGACAGGGCGTATATGGAGCAGAGCGGCGTGGACGACGGCGGCGTGTATGACGATGACGCGGCCTACGAGTTCATGCACGAGGCCATGATGCGGGAATTTCCGGAGCACAGGATGTACATGATGCGGCTTGTGGAGGACTACATGGAGTACAACGAGGCCTATCTCGAGTCCATCGGCGCCATCGACTGGGAGTAGTGCGAAAACGCGGCCAGGGAGAACCCGCCGGGGCGAGAGGCTTCGGCGGGTTCAGTCTGTCGCGGCAGGGAATTTGACAAACGCGCGGCCCGGGACAAAGGGGGATTTTGAAGAACGGGCTCGGCAGGGCCCGCTGCCTTCCCCTGTGCGGAAAACCCGGGCCGGGCGGAACCCTGGCATCTTGGGGGAAGAAAAAGCCGGGGGAATTCGGAAAGGGCAGCCCTTTCCCTTGAAGGGGGCCGCGGCCCGATGGCTTTGCGCTGTTTGATGGCCATGGGACAAGGGGGGAGCTGGCGGCTGGCCAAGGATGCATTTGCGGGCGCATCCGGATGCGCGGGATAAAAGGACCGCGCCGTCCTGCGGCTGCACCGAAAAACGCCTTCCGCTTCTATGGAGCAGGAGGCGTTTGAAAACGTCCGTTTCCTTCCGGCAGGCGTCCTCTGGAGCCGGGAACCGTTCCAACCCAGGGGACCGCTCACTCCCAGACAATGCGCACGTTTGCGCCGTTTTCAATCGGGTGCATGAAGCCCACGGGCGCGCCGTCGCACTCCATGCGGATTTTGCCCTGCGGATGGCTGGGGTCAACGCCCGCGCGCTCCAGCAGGTGCATGAGATGGTAGGCGGGCTGCTGCGAAGAGAGGGGCAGGGTAAGGGGCTCGCCGTTCAGGGTGATCTGAAGGGACGCGCCGGGGGCAAAGTCCTCCGCCGGCGCCTGAGTCTCCGCTGCGGCGCAGGCTTCCTGCGCGTCCGTTTCTCCGGCGTCCGGGCAGGCTGCCGGCTCTGCCGCCTGCTGGGCCGCGCTGTCCGCCGCAGCGCAGGGTTCGGCCGCCGCGCCCGCGTCGGGCTGCGGCTTTTCGGCAAGCGCTGTTTCGCCGGAGGGCTCGGCAAAAGCGGCGTCTGGCGCCGGATCATCTGCGGGCTGCTGCGCCTGCGCGGCGGGATCCGCGGAACCCTCTGCCGTTGTTTCCGCCGGCTGCGGGCCGGCATCCGGCGCTGCGGGCTGCGCAGGCTCCAAACCGGCGGGCGCGGGGAGGGGAACGATCTCCACGGCGTCGCCCGCGGCGATGGGCGTATCCGGCGTTGCGGGCCTGCCGTTGATGCGCAGCGAGAGACAGCCCTCCGGCGGGATCAGGTCGCGCAAAGTTGCCCTTGCGGGCGCGCCGTCCCTTGCGGGCGTTATTTCAATCACGTCGCCGGGACGCACGTCCGCTTCAATGCTCGCAGGGGCGCCGTTGAGCGTCAGAGACGCGGGCTCCGCAATGCCGCCGCGGATGGCGTGCTGCGCGCCGTTGAGCGTAAACAGCAGGCTCCTGCCGGAGCGGGCGATGATCTGCCCGGAGCGAAAGCCCGCCATGAGCAGCACGTCCATGAGGCGCATATGGCTTGTGTTCAGCAGCTTCAGCCTGCGGCCGTTGATGGAAACGCCGAAGAAGTGGAAGCACTCCTGCGTGATGGCCGTCACGGCGATGCCGATGGGGGTGATGAACTCCGGCCCGGTCAGTTCGGGAAAATCGGAAAGCTCCACGCCCTTGAGGCTCCGGCGCGGGCCGACGGCGATCTTCTCCTGGGGGAGCGCGAGACATCTGGACAGCGCCGCGCCCAGGCCGGGAATCTGGCTGCCGCCGCCGATGAGGAACACCGCCGCAGGCGCGCCGCCGTTGCAGGCGGTGAGCTTTTCTGCGATGGTTTCTGCCAGCTGATCGATGGTGGGCTGGAGGGAAGAAAGCAGGTCCTCGGCAGATACGGCGCAGGGCATGCCGAGAATATTTTCAAAGGAAAGCGTCTCCTCACCCGCAGCAAGCCTGCGCTTGAGCTGCTCCGCCGTAGAAAAATCCACGAGGTATGCCCGGATGATGGCCTCGGTGAGCTCGTCGCCCGCAATGGTGGCCATCTCATAGGAGGCGATCTGGCCTTCGCGGCAGACCGCGATATCCGAGGTGCCCGCGCCGATGTCCACAAGGGCCAGATTCAGAAGGCGAAGCTCCCGGGGGATGAGTACATTGATGGCGGCGATGGGCTCCAGCGTCAGGCTCGTAACCTCCAGTCCGCTGATGTCCACTGCCGCATAGAGTCCCTCGACGACGCTGTAGGGCAAAAAGGCTGCCAGCAGTTCCACGCTGATGGCCGAGCAGCTGTGGCCCATGAGCTGGGAAACGGGCTGGTCGTCCATGCGGTATTCGACGATGCTGTAGCCCACGCAGTAGTAGCTGGCGGCGGCGCCGCCGCCGCGGATCTGCTCCTGCGCCTGCTCGAGGGCCTCGCCCTCCAGTCCGATGACCGTATCCCGGTCCGCAAGGGTACGGGCAGAAAATTCGCGCTGCGCGCGGACGCGCACGGTGCGCAGCATACGCCCTGCGGCCGCTATGGCCACGCGGGCGAGGCGGGTTTGCAGCCGCGCTTCCAGCCGCTGCTTCACCTGCACGATGAGGCGGCCAACCTGCGCAATGTCCTCCACCTGGCCGTCCATCATGGCGCGGCCGGGATGCTCCATCATTTCACAGGCCAGCACCTGAAAGCCGCCGTCCGGCGTGCGGCGGCCCACAATGCCGATGACGGTGCGCGTGCCGATGTCCAGAGCAAAGACGATGTCCCCGTCCTGTTCGGACGGCGTACTGCCCGGCGCGGGGGAAGCGGGGGCAGGCGCGGCGGACGGGCGGGGGGGACGCCCGCGCCGTTTTTTGGCGTCGGGGCGGTGGATCACAGCGTCAGACATGGCAGTCTCCTTCTGAAACAAAAAAATTGTTCGGGGCATTTTCGGAAAGCGCTCAGACCGGCGGCGGGGCGTCCGGCGCCAGCAGGAAAGGCATCGCTGCTGTCCACAGAGAAACTCCTTTACACTATCCCAATGATATTGCAAAAAGGGCGAAACTTCAAGAACTATATCGAAAAACGAGGCAAATATTGACAGGCCGGGCAGAGCCTGTCGAAACGAGTTTTATCTTGTTGAGATACAATACATAGGTAACAGAAAAAAGGAGCAAAGCCTGCACAGAAATGGTAATATTGGGACTGCCGGGAACCAATAGCCAAAGGAGTGAC
>SFNQ01000054.1 GCA_004554165.1 Clostridiales bacterium
CACGAAGTTCTACGAGCTCAAGAGCCCGGATGACACCTTTGGCACACGGCTGGTGAGCGAGGACGAGCTGGTCTATCAGGCTATCAAGCTGGAAATGTCCCTTCAGGATATGGTCTTCGGATTCGGAAAGAGCCGTCCCGGCATATACGAAGTATACGGCAACCTCAAGAACCCTCTGATCCTCAACGAGGGCGGCACGCCGGTCATGTGGAACGGTATGCCCCTGAACCTGCTGCCTGAAAACCTGCAAGGTCTGGGCAGACAGGTCATGGCGCAGCGCGGGCACACTCTGCTCAGCACGCGCGACACGTCCGAGATCGCCGAGCGCGGCGGGTACGACGGCGTGATCATCTACAACTGCATGGACGTGGGCGAGTTCAAGACGCACGGCGTCACGAACTACACGCCGTCCACCATCGCCGTGGCCTTCCGACCCGAGCAGATCAAGAGCACCAGCAACCTCGCGCCTACCAGAGACAAGCGGATCGCCTACATGCTGCCGGAGGACTACGCCGGTGAGTTCGCCGACCTGACCCCGGTTGTGGAGCTGGGACGCGCCCTGCTGAAGGCTGAGAACAGCTCTGTGGACACCGCCATGCTCCCCGCCAACATCGGGTCTATCGCGGACATCAGCCCTGACGCAATGGGGCGTGTGATCCTGCGCCGCCGGTTCGACAACCTCGGCTCGGCACGGGCGGGCTTCGACCCCTATTCCGCCGCACAGATCAAGTACGGCTCCATGGAGAGCAGACCGGGCTCGTACCGGTACGCCAACGCGCCGAAGAGCGTGGACGGTCAGAAGCCGGTCACGCAGTCTGTTGTCACGGTGGCCAGCTCTGAGGCCACGCCCGAGAGCCGTCTGAAGGACATCGAGGACGCTGTGCTGGACGGCAAGCTGTCCCACGAGGTAAAGACCGACCGTGCGGCGATGGCGAAGGCCAAGGAGTCCCTGAGCCGCGACGGCTGGAACGCAACCTACGCCAAGTGGGTGGAGCAGGTCAGAAGCGGCAAGCACGACAAGGCAACGGTGGCTATGGGCGCACTGCTGCTGGATGTCGCTGGTAACAATGACCGGGCAAACGGTAACCTTTACATTGACATCCTTCAGGACTACGCCGCCGTTCTCACCCGCGCCGGACAGATACTGCAAGCCGGTAAGCTCATCCAGCAGCTGACCCCGATGGGCAAGCTGTACGGCATTGAGCGCAGCGTGGAGCGCATGAATGAGGAGATCATCGCAAGGGCGGAGAAGGCCGGTGTGGAGACGGAGGGTATTCAGATCGACCCGATCCTGCTGGTAGAGTACCGCGACGCCCAGACCGACGCAGAACGGCAGGCAGCACTGGAGAAGATCTACCAGAACATCGCCGACCAGATACCCGCCACGGCGATGGACAAGTTCACCGCGTGGCGTTATACCGCTATGCTGGGCAACTTCCGCACCCAGATCAGAAACGTGGTGGGCAACTTCGGTTTCCAGCCCATCCGCATCATGAAGGAAACCACCGCCGGCCTCATGGAGGCGCTGGTCAACGCCGTTTCCGGCGGCAAGCTGGAGCGTACCACCTCTGCGTTCTATGACCGGGCCACCTTCAAGAAGGCCAAGGAGATGTTCGATCAGGACGCGGACATCATCATGAGCGGCGGCAAGTACAACGACCGCTCCTCCCGCGACCCCTTCAATCAGGAGGTGGAGCGGAGGCGGCGCATCTTCAAGACCAAGGCGCTGGAGGCATGGCGCAAGGGCACCAACTGGGCGATGGATAAGGGCGACCTTGTGTTCTGCTCCTTCACCTACGCCGACTCCCTTGCCCGCTTCATGAAGGCCAACAACACCACGTGGGACGAAGCCTCCCCGGAGTTGCAGGAGCGTGCCCGGCTCAAGGCCATCAAGGACGCGGCGGAGGCGACCTACCGTGACTCCAATGCCTTCGCTGACGCATTTGCCCGGCTGTTGCGGCAGCAGAACACCGAGGGCAACCCCGTCACGAAGGCGCTGAACCTCATCGGCGAGGGCATCCTGCCGTTCCGCAAGACCCCGGCCAACATCCTCCTGCGCAGTCTGGAGTACAGCCCGCTGAACATCCTCGGCGTGGCAGTGAAGATGGCACAGTACAACCTTGCCAAGGCGCAGCTCATCAACGAGCCCGGCAAGCTGGGTCAGCAGGTGAACAAGGCGATCTCTGCCGCGAAGGAGGCCGACGTGACCGGCGCGGATATTGTGTCCGCTCTGGCACAGACCCTCACTGGCTCGGCGCTGGTTTTGCTTGGTTTCTCTCTGGCTTCTATGGGTCATCTGGTCGGTAAGGCACCGGACGACGACAAGGAGAAGGAGTTCTGGGAGCTGATGGGGCATCAGGAATATTCGCTGGAGTACAACGGTCACAGCTACACGCTGGACTGGCTGGCACCTGAGTCCATTCCGCTGTATCTGGGCGCGAACCTCCACGCCGCTGCCCTGAGCAAGGGGCTGACGCTGAAGGAGGCGCTGGAGGCGGTCGGGTCGATCACCGACCCCATGCTCCAGATGTCCATGCTTCAGGGCGTCAATGACGCGCTGGAGAACGCTTCTACCTACGGCGATGAGAGCGCCCTGCCCCGTTTCGTCGAGAACGCCATGTGGAGCTATCTCACGCAGTTCGTGCCGACACTGGCCGGACAGGTCAACCGCTCCATCAACAACCAGCGGATGTCCACCTACGTGGACAAGAACAAGGACGTCCCGGACTTCTGGCAGAAGTTGTCTGGCAAGATCACCGGCAAAATCCCCGGCCTGAACAACATCACCGGTGCGCAGATCGCCTACATCGACGCATGGGGCAGAACGGAGAAGAACGCCGACACCGCCACAGAGAACGTCCTGTATCAGCTGTTCAGTCCCGGCTATGCCTCGACCATCGAGGAGACGGCCATGGAGAAGGAACTTCAGCGGCTGTACGAGGCCACGGGCAAGAAGAGCGTGCTCATCTCCCGCGCTGACAAGTACTTCAACGTGGACGGTGAGCGCGTCGATCTGACCGGCGCGCAGTACCTGACCTACTCTCAGACGCGCGGACAGACAGCGTTCCGGCTGATGTCCAACCTGACCTCCAGCACCGAGTACCGGGGTATGACGGACGACCAGAAGGCCAAGGCTGTGGAGAGCGTGTATCAGTACGCCAACGAGGTGGCGAAGGAGACGACACTCCGCGACTATGAGATCACGGAGAGTTGGGTGCTCAAGGCTCGGGAGGCGGCGAACGACCACGACTTCCCCGTCAGTGATTACGTGAACCTGTACGCCAGCGGCATCAACTCCGTTCGGGGAATCGCTGACGCAAACGGCGACACCATCACCAACACGGCCAGTATGCGCAAGGCGCAGATGATCTACCAGATGTACCCTGATCTGACCTCGGAGCAGTACAACGTTCTGTTCGATGACTTCAACGTGGGCAAGACCGTTCGCGGTTGGGCTCCGGCACTCATCGACAGGAAACTGGCCGCGCTGGGCGGATAACAAGAAACCCCCGGCAGGCTATCACGCCTGCCGGGGGATCAAACTTATCTGTTGCCGCTGCGTACCGGTTTTCGCGGCGGCTGCAAAACCTCAAGCTGCTTCACAGGTACGGAGTAAACGCAGCACCGCAGGCGGTGTTCCTGACCGGTGCGGCTCTTCTGGACACTGCAAGCCGATAGGTCAACCTCGTGGCCATACACCGCGGCCACATAGTACGTCAGATGATGCCACCTGACCAGCGTTCCGGGCTTCAACATAAATACCCACCTTCCCTTTCGAAAAAAAAA
>SFNQ01000055.1 GCA_004554165.1 Clostridiales bacterium
GGGCCCGCGGGGACCTTGAGAACCGGATACTGTCCACACAAAGTGAACAAACGGTAGATTGTGATATGCCAACGAGTTGTTCGGATGGACACATGGGAGACTGAGGAGAAGTCTCCCGTCATTCCTATCTTTTACATTTATCTTTATGCGCCGCACGCTGAGTGCGGCGGTCCGGATGGATAGACAACACTTCCACACCGGGAATCGAGCTTGTTTGATGGGGGCCCTCGAGGGCCCCCGCTTCGAACGGAGAGTTTGATCCTGGCTCAGGATGAACGCTGGCGGCGTGCCTAACACATGCAAGTCGAACGAGAAAGCCGCTTCGGCGGTCAGTA
This sequence comes from Clostridiales bacterium, assembly GCA_004554165.1. GTDB lineage: Bacteria > Bacillota > Clostridia > Christensenellales > CAG-138 > CAG-1024. The sequence goes on from SFNQ01000055.1 coordinate 336, forward strand.
GAGTGGCGAACGGGTGAGTAACACGTGACCAACCTGCCCCCGACACCGGGATAACCTGGCGAAAGCCATGCTAATACCGGATACTCCCGGGAGGGTAGGTAGTAGGCGGGGTAGAGGCCCACCTAGCCGACGATGGGTAGCCGGGTTGAGAGACCGACCGGCCACATTGGGACTGAGACACGGCCCAGACTCCTACGGGAGGCAGCAGTGGGGAATTTTGCGCAATGGGGGCAACCCTGACGCAGCAACGCCGCGTGCGGGACGAAGGCCCTAGGGTTGTAAACCGCTTTCAGCAGGGAAGACACTGACGGTACCTGCAGAAGAAGCTCCGGCTAACTACGTGCCAGCAGCCGCGGTAATACGTAGGGAGCGAGCGTTATCCGGATTCATTGGGCGTAAAGCGCGCGTAGGCGGCTCGCCAAGCGGGATGTCAAAGCCCGGGGCTCAACCCCGGCCCGCATCCCGAACTGGCGGGCTTGAGTTCGGTAGGGGAAAGTGGAATGCCCAGTGTAGCGGTGAAATGCGCAGATATTGGGCAGAACACCAGTGGCGAAGGCGGCTTTCTGGGCCGTAACTGACGCTGAGACGCGAAAGCTAGGGGAGCGAACAGGATTAGATACCCTGGTAGTCCTAGCCGTAAACGATGGATGCTAGGTGTGGGGGGCCGTGCCCCCCGTGCCGAAGCCAACGCATTAAGCATCCCGCCTGGGGAGTACGGCCGCAAGGCTAAAACTCAAAGGAATTGACGGGGACCCGCACAAGCAGCGGAGCATGTGGCTTAATTCGAAGCAACGCGAAGAACCTTACCTGGGCTTGACATGCTGGTGAAGCGGGGGAGACCCCGTGGCCGGAAGGAGCCAGCGCAGGTGGTGCATGGCTGTCGTCAGCTCGTGTCGTGAGATGTTAGGTTAAGTCCTGCAACGAGCGCAACCCCCGCCGCATGTTGCCAGCATTTAGTTGGGGACTCATGCGGGACTGCCGGCGTCAAGCCGGAGGAGGGTGGGGACGACGTCAAGTCATCATGCCCCTTATGCCCAGGGCTGCACACGTGCTACATTGGCCGGTACAGCGGGCTGCGACGCCGCGAGGCGGAGCGAATCCCACAAAGCCGGTCCCAGTTCGGATCGCAGGCTGCAACCCGCCTGCGTGAAGCCGGAGTTGCTAGTAATCGCGGATCAGCATGCCGCGGTGAATACGTTCCCGGGTCTTGTACACACCGCCCGTCACACCACCCGAGTCGTCTGCACCCGAAGTCGACGGCCCAACCAGCAATGGGGGGAGTCGCCGAAGGTGCGGGGGGTAAGGGGGGTGAAGTCGTAACAAGGTAGCCGTACCGGAAGGTGCGGCTGGATCACCTCCTTTCTAGGGAGACACCTTATCCGAGCACAGTCGGCACACCTACCCCACGCGTATGGGCAGCGTCCGGCCCCCAGGGCCCCCGATGAAACCCGCGGGGCACCTTGACAGCCGCATAGCGTAGTAAGACTAATTTGATTCTTAGATCGATCGCGGATGAACATTTTCATCACGAAATCATCGACAGTATGCGTTATCAGAGAACTGGAACATATCCGATAACACCTTGAGACAGTCTATTTACTTTAGACGGACAGTCGAGACGAGAAGATACTAAGGGCGCACGGTGGATGCCTTGGCATAGGAAGCCGAAGAAGGACGTGGCAAGCTGCGATAAGCCGCGGTGAGGGGCACATACCCTTCGACCCGCGGATCTCCGAATGGGACAACCCAGCGGGGGCAATGCCCCGCTGCCCGCACCCGAACACATACGGTGCGGGGGGCAACCGGGGGAACTGAAACATCTAAGTACCCCGAGGAAAGGAAATCAACCGAGACCCCGCGAGTAGCGGCGAGCGAAAGCGGGACAGCCTAAACCCATGCATGCGTTACAGCCGCTAGGCGCTGCTGCATGAGGTGTCGCGGGAGCGGACTATCCGGGGGGCTAGCGACCCCCGGGCGGGTTACAAACCGCGCGGGTAGCGGAACCGGCTGGGAGGCCGGGCGGAACAGGGTGACAGCCCCGTACGCGAAACCCGTCGCGGCCCGTCAGGACCGCATCCCAAGTACCGCCGGACACGTGGAACCCGGTGGGAATCAGGGGGGACCACCCTCCAAGGCTAAGCACTCTCCTATGACCGATAGTGGACGAGTACCGTGAGGGAAAGGTGAAAAGCACCCCGAGAGGGGAGTGAAACAGCACCTGAAACCGTGCGCCTACAAGCAGTCGGAGCACCCTTTTTCGGGGTGTGACGGCGTGCCTTTTGTAGAATGAGCCAGCGAGTTGCACCGCGCTGCGAGGTTAAGCTTGGAAGCGAGCCGCAGCGAAAGCGAGTCTGAACAGGGCGCGCAGTAGCGCGGTGCAGACGCGAAGCCGGGTGATCTACCCATGGGCAGGCTGAAGCGGGAGTAAGATCCCGTGGAGGGCCGAACCCACTTCGGTTGAAAACGGAGGGGATGACCTGTGGGTAGGGGTGAAAGGCCAATCAAACCCGGAGATATCTCGTTCTCCCCGAAATAGCTTTAGGGCTAGCCCCGGGCGTTTCCTGCCGGCGGTAGAGCACTGGATCGGTGCGGGGGCCTCACCGCTTACCAAGCCGAACCAAACTCCGAATGCCGGCAGACCAGAGCCCGGGAGTCAGAGCGCGTGGGCTAAGCTGCGCGCTCGAGAGGGAAACAGCCCAGACCGCCCGCTAAGGCCCCCAAATCCATGCTGAGTGGCAAAGGATGTGCGTTTGCCTAGACAACTAGGATGTTGGCTTAGAAGCAGCCATTCATTTAAAGAGTGCGTAACAGCTCACTAGTCGAGTGGACATGCGCCGACAATTCACGGGGCTAAGCATGGTGCCGAAGCGGCGGACTGATTTCATCAGTGGTAGGGGAGCGTCCCGTGCGCGGCGAAGCGGAAGGGCAACCGACCGTGGAGCGCCCGGGAGTGCGAATGCTGGCATGAGTAACGAGAGCAGGGCGAGAAACCCTGCCGCCGTAAGTCCAAGGTTTCCTGGGCGAGGCTAATCCCCCCAGGGTCAGTCGGGAGCTAAGGCGAGGCCGGAAGGCGTAGCCGATGCACAGCAGGCGGACATTCCTGCACCGCCTGCGGGACGCTACTCGACCGATGGGGCGACGGAGAAGGATAAGCGGGCGGGGTTCTGGACGTCCCCGTGAAAGCGTGCGGCCCGCAGCCGAGGCAAATCCCGGCTGCATTGAGGGCGAGGCGCGACGACGAAGCGATTGGGTGAAGCCGCCTACTCCATGCTCCCTAGAAAAACCCCTAGGCAGTCCCGCGGGCGCCCGTACCAAAACCGACACAGGTGGACGGGTAGAGCATACCGAGGCGATCGGGAGAACCATGGTCAAGGAACTCGGCATACCGACCCCGTAACTTCGGGAGAAGGGGTGCCCCTGCAGGTGGACCGCCTCGCGCGGCGAGCCCGCGGGGGCCGCAGCGAAACGGCCCAAGCGACTGTTTACCAAAAACACAGGACTCTGCAAAGCCGCAAGGCGACGTATAGGGTCTGACGCCTGCCCGGTGCCGGAAGGTCACGAGGAGGGGTCAGCGCGAAAGCGCGAAGCTCCGAATCCAAGCCCCGGTAAACGGCGGCCGTAACTATAACGGTCCTAAGGTAGCGAAATTCCTTGTCGGGTAAGTTCCGACCTGCACGAATGGCGTAACGACTTGGGCGCTGTCTGATGCGAATTACCCACGGAAGGACGGAAAGACCCCGTGAACCTTTACTACAGCTTGGCATTGGCCATCGGTCCGTCGCGTAGAGGATAGGTGGGAGGCTGAGAAGCCCGGGCGCCAGCCCGGGTGGAGCCGCCCTTGGAATACCACCCCCGGCGAACTGGTGTCCTAACCCGCGGCCGTGAAGCCGGCGCGGGGACCGTGCCAGGTGGGTAGTTTGACTGGGGCGGTCGCCTCCCAAACTGTAACGGAGGCGCGCGAAAGGTCCGCTCAGGCCGGTCGGCAACCGGCCCCTTGAGTGCAAGAGCGCAAGCGGGCTTGACTGCGAGACCCACAAGTCGAGCAGAGAGGAAACTCGGTTCTAGTGATCCGGCGGCCCGGCGTGGAACGGCCGTCGCTCAACGGATAAAAGGTACTCCGGGGATAACAGGCTGATCTTCCCCAAGAGTCCACATCGACGGGAAGGTTTGGCACCTCGATGTCGGCTCATCGCATCCTGGGGCTGGAGCAGGTCCCAAGGGTACGGCTGTTCGCCGTTCAAAGCGGTACGCGAGCTGGGTTCAGAACGTCGTGAGACAGTTCGGTCCCTATCCTCCGTGGGCGCAAGAGATCTGAGGGGACCTGTCCCTAGTACGAGAGGACCGGGATGGACGGACCTCTGGTGTACCGGTTGTCGACCAACGGCACCGCCGGGTAGCCACGTCCGGATCGGATAACCGCTGAAAGCATCTAAGCGGGAAGCCGGCCCCGAGATGAGATCTCT
>SFNQ01000033.1 GCA_004554165.1 Clostridiales bacterium
TTCGGTCTTTGTTTTCTGACAAACCTACCATAACCGATCTGTGCAAATCCTTCTCCCTTTTTCTCCCCCCTCTGTCCAAGATGTATTGTAATCCTACATTTTCAAGCGCATCTAAGCCGGGGCAGGTCATTGACAAGCGCAAAATGCGCGTATTATACTGGTTCTCGGGCAAATCTCCGCCCACGCCTGCGGGGCCTGCCTCCTGCGGATTGTTGAAGGCGGCGGGACGGGCCGCTGCCGCAAATTCAGCCGCAGGGGCGCTTTTCGTTTCCGGCGGATTCGGGGCGGGCAACGAGCTGGCCATCGCCAAGGGCAGCGGCGGGCCGATTGGCCGGGAAGTCGCGCTGCGGCGAAAAGGATTGGGGGGCAGCCCAACAATGGGCCGCCCGTTCCGGCATTGCAGTCGCCACAGCCGGAAGCCCTTCAGGGGCTGCGACCCCTGAATACCACAAAAGGAGGGCTTTTTGCCAGTCGAAAGGTGTTATCATGCCTCCTGACAGGGGGGCTTGCGTGTTTTGAAATGAATAGCGTGTGTTGGTGCGTAAAACTGCGCCGGTGTTGCTCTGCGCAATGCCGTGGGAATGCAGATGAGATTTCTGAGCTATCCCAGTAACCGTGAAGCGGACGAACGGACAGAAGGCCACTGTTCCCCAGAGGGGGGATGGGAAGGCGTCCCAGTAGGAGGAAGCCAAGCCGGGAGACCTGCCTGCACATGAAAACGCTCCTGGGGTGGGGCTAAGCTGCACAATAATTTTTTTACTGTGTTTTCTTGGTTACTCCATCGCAAAGGGGGGAGTAACCTTTTTTATGTTATCCCCCGGCTCTGTTCATTTCAGGAAAAAAGAGAAAGGGGTAACCGAACATGAAACTCAGAAAAACCATTGCGGCATTGCTTGCCGCCCTGCTGCTGGCGCTGACCGCCTGTGCGCAGCCGCAGCCGCCTGCCGCCGCAGCGCCTGCTGCAACGGCCCTGCCCGCCGGATCGCCGGCTGGGAACAATCCCGTGACGATTACGGATATGGCCGGACGCGAGATTATGCTGGCAGAGCCCGCGACGCGGGTTGTGGCCCTGACCGCGGCGGATTGCGAGATTCTCTATGCGCTGGGCGCGGGCGACCTGCTGGTGGGGCGCGGCGAGTATTGCGACTATCCGGCGGCGGTGCTGGAGGTCCCCTCCGTCCAGTCGGGCTATGAAACGAACCTGGAGCAGATTCTGGCGCTGGAACCGCAGGTGTTGCTGATGGCGATGATGGCGCAGCCGGAGGAGCACGTCGCCGCGCTGGAGGCCGCAGGCGTGCGGGTGGTCGTCTCCGATGCGCAGGACATCCCGGGCGTGTATACCGCCATCGAGATGATCGGCGCGCTGCTTGGCAGGGAGACGGAGGCCGCCGGGATGATCGACAGCATGAAGGCTGCTTTTTCCGAGCTCGGGGAGGGCGCCGGCGGCGATGGTGAAAAAACGGTCTACTTTGAGGTTTCGCCTCTGGAGTACGGGCTCTGGACTGCGGGCGCGGATACGTTTATGAATGAAATCGCAGAGCTGCTGGGACTCAGAAACGCTTTTGCGGATGTTTCGGGCTGGGCTGAGATCTCCGAGGAGCAGGTACTGGAGCGCAACCCGGACTATATCGTCACCATCTCCATGTACTTTGGAGAGGGGCCCACGCCCGTGGAGGAGATTCTGGGTCGCGCGGGCTGGCAGAATGTGACCGCCGTCAAAAACGGCGCGATCCTGAATCTGGGGAACAACGAGCTCTCGAGGCCGTCCTACCGCCTTGTGGACGGCGCGCGGGCGCTGTACCAGTTTGTTTACGGAGCCGCGAATGCGGAATAAACGGCAGGATACCGGCACGGGAGAGCAAGCCCTGTCCTCCCGTGCTGTGGAGGAACAAATCCGCGACAGGGGCTTTTCCCCTCCGGCATGCGCCCTGTGCGCGCTGGCAACGCTGCTGACGCTGCTGCTCTGCGTCTGCGTGGGCAGCGTTGGAATTTCCCCGTCCCTTACCGTTTCCACCGTCTGGAAGGCCATCCGAAGCGCTGTTCTGGGCTTACAGCCGCCCGAGGGCCTGAACGAGGCGATTATCCTCTCGGTGCGGCTGCCGCGGGTGCTCTGCGTGGGCCTGACGGGCGCTTCGCTCTCGCTCTGCGGCGCGGCGATGCAGGGGCTGCTGAAAAACCCCCTTGCGGATGGCTCCACGCTGGGCGTATCCTCCGGCGCTTCGCTGGGCGCGGTGATTGCCATTGCCTTTGGCGTGGCCCTACCCTCGCTGCCCTTTGCCGGGACGATGGGAATGGCGATGCTGTTCGCCTTCCTGTCGCTTGCCGTTATTCTTGCGCTTGCCTACCGGCTGGACTGCTCGCTCTCCACAAATACGATCATTCTGATCGGCGTGATCTATTCCATGTTTGCCTCCAGCCTCATTTCCTTTATTACGGTCTATGCTTCGGACCGCGTCCGGCAGATCACCTTCTGGACCATGGGCTCGCTGGCGGGCAGCGGCTATGGGGACGCGCTGGTGCTGTTTATCACGCTGCTCGTCTGCGGCGCGGCGATCCTCTGCCACGGGCGGGAGCTGAACGCCTTTGCCCTCGGCGAGGAAAACGCGAGGCACATCGGCGTGAACGTAAGGCGCGTCAGGCTGATCATCATGATTGCGGTATCCGCGCTTATCGGCGTGTGCGTCTCCATCGGCGGGACGATCGGCTTTGTGGGGCTTGTCACGCCGCATATGGCGCGCATGGTGGCCGGTCCGAACCACAGGCGCCTGCTGCCTGCGACGATGTTTGCCGGCGCCTGCTTTCTCATGCTGGCCGACCTGCTGGCCCGGATTCTCCTGAACCCGCTGGAGCTGCCCATCGGCGTGGTCACCAGTTTTATCGGGGCGCTTGTTTTCATATTTATTTTCTATCGGTCGAGGAGGGCGGAGCGATGACGCTGCTTTCCGTTACAAATCTGGCCGTGCAGTACGGCGGCAGGAAAATTCTGGATGACGTCAGCTTCTCCCTTGCGGAGGGTCGCTGGCTGATGCTCGTCGGTTCCAACGGCGCGGGAAAATCCACGCTTGTGAAGGCCATCGCTCAGGGCGTTCCCTACCGGGGCAGCGTTTGCTACCGCGGGGAGGACGTCAAACGGTACAGGCCGCATGTGCTGGCGAGGCATATCGGCGTTCTTTCGCAGAGCCACCATGTCAGCTATTCCTTCACCGTGGGCGAGGTGGTCCGGCTTGGCCGGTATTCCCATGCGCCGGGCATTTTCTCGCAAAAGCAGGCCGGAGACGAGCGCTGCGTCCGGGAGGCGCTGGAGCTGACGGGCATGCTCCCGCTGGCCGGACGCTCCGTTTTGACGCTTTCCGGCGGCGAGCTGCAGCGGGTCTTTCTTGCGCAGCTTTTCGCCCAAAACCCACAGATTCTGATTCTCGACGAGCCGACCAATCATCTGGATCTCGTCTATCAAAAGCAGGTCTTTGCGCTTCTCGAAACCTGGCTCCGTGCCGGAAAGGGACGCGGAATCCTCTCCGTGGTACACGATCTCAGCCTTGCGCGGGCTTATGGTACGGACGCAGTGCTGCTGGATCGCGGAACCCTGATCGCCAGTGGTGCGGCGGATACGGTTTTTTCGCCGGAGCATCTGGAGCGAGCCTATTCCATGGACGTGTACGCCTGGATGCGAGCCATGCTTTCCCAGTGGGAGGCGGGACGGGAAGATTTCCCGGCTGCGGAAAAGGACGAAGGGAGACAGAACAAGGGAGTTTCAAAAACACAATGACCGCCTTCCCGCTTTCGACGGGGCGGGCGCGCAATGCAAACGCATGAGGAGGGAATGCGATGGCGCAACAGGGCCTGATTCACGTCTATTATGGCGAGGGGAAGGGGAAAACGACCGCTGCGCTGGGCCTTGCGCTGCGGGCAAGCGGGTGCGGCAAGCGCGTTCTTTTCCTGCAATTTCTCAAGGGGGGCCCCTGCGGAGAGCTTGCGCAGCTTGCGCTGCTGCCCGGCCTTACGGTGTGGCGCGGGCAGGAGGGGATGCGCTTTGTGGAGCAGATGACGGAGAAGGAGCGGGCGGAGACGCTGCAAAACCAAAACGAGCTCCTTGCGCGGGCCGTTTCTCTGGCAGAGGCGGGCGCGTGCGAACTGCTGGCGCTGGATGAAGTGCTGGATGCCTGTCAGGAGGGCTTGCTTGACGAGTCCCTGCTGCGGCGTATCATTCTCCGGAAACCGGCGGCGCTGGAGCTTGTCATCACGGGGCACAAGCCGGCGGAATGGGTGCTGGATCGGGCGGATTATATCACCGAGATGATCAAGCGCCGCCATCCCTATGATCGCGGCGTCGCCGCCCGCAGGGGGATAGAATTCTGACGAAGAAGACCTTTCATGGAACGACCGCCAGAAAGAGTGCGGCCGGCCCTTTTGCTGCCGTTTGGGCGAGGGCTGCGCCGCAGCCTTTGCGGCGCCGTCAGCGCTGGCGCATGGCGGCGACACGTCACTTTGCAGGCTTGCAGATCGCCATGAGTTAACGGGCGGGGGGATAGCATGCCAGCACCGTTGCCAGAATCGCCTCAATCACCACAAGGTATTTCAACCAGGGCTGCGGCATGCCGGGCTTGTTCAGGCAGGCCATCAACAGCATTGCGGCGATGGCCGCAATGACGAACGGGAAGGGAAACGCCGCATAACCGGGATAGAACTTCAGCTTCAAAACCATGGGAAGCCGGCAGAGAACAACGTTGAGAAGCACGGTGGAAGCGATGAGCAAGGGCGATCACCATGCCCGCCGCCTTTGGCGGAACGGACGGAACATAGCCGGCCAAACAGAGGGATACCGGCGCCGCATATATGCAAAACAGGGGCTTTGCGGGCTCTTTGCCCGGGATTCTGATATAGCGCAGGGTCACGAGAACCAGCAGCGCAAGGACGCTGACAAAGCCGAACCAGAAAGCGATCTGGCCAACCTTCCAGGCGCCCGGCCCTGTAAAGCGGATACACAGCGCCTTGTGCTAACCCTTGCCCATGTTGAATTCCCGGGTCAGAATGCGACAGCAGATGGCGTTTTTGCCGTTTGCCTCCTTGAACCGGTCGTGCAGTTCGTGCGTCAGCTGCATGCATTGGATGGATTTCGGCTTTGTCGGGCCGTCCTGCACCGTGCGTCCGAAGAACAGGCCGAGCGCCAGAATGCCGCCGTTGACCGCGCCGCGGGCGCAAGTGGAATGCTCTGCTTTTTCGACAGATTGAGGAGGCCGGAATCATCCGGCCTCCCCAATCATTTCGATGGCTGCCAACCGGCAGCGAAAGTCAGTTCTCCGTAGATTCGAGCGTGACCAGCTGCTCCACTTCCTTCTCGCTCAGATAAGCGCTGGGCGCGGGCGCAACGCCCCGCTTCCACTCGATCAGGTTGACGAGGAAGAAGGTTATCACGCCGACGCCGCAGCCGAACACGACCGGCAGGATGCCGAGATAGAAGTCGCCGCCGGAAAGAATCTGCCATACAATGACGCCGATGGTGCCGGTGACGATGGAGATTATGCCGGAGTTTTTCGTCGCCCGCGGCACCACGAGGCCGAGGCCATAGGCTGCAAACGGGCCGGCGCAGCGAATGGCGAACGCGAAGGTGTTCATCGTGACGAGGCTGATCCCGAGGAAGGAGATGCACATGGCGATCAGGCAGGCCACCACGTTGCACACGCGCGTGAGGGTGATCACCTTCCTGTCGTCCATGGGCTTCTTGCGGATGAGGTTGAGGTAGATATCCTTGATGAACATCGTGGACATGCACAGCAGGTTGGAGTCCGCGCTGGACATGGTCGCGGAGATGATTGCCGCAGAGATCAGACCCGTGATGATCGGCGGCGCGTACACCGAGGTGACGGCCATCATAGCGTTGCTGCCGTTTTCCGCCAGGCCGGGAAGCGAATCCTGCAGCGAGAGCGCCGCAAGACCGAGCAGCGTCGGGAAGATGGACATGGCGGCCATCAGCACGGCGGACAGCAGAGAGGCGCCCTTGGCGGTTTTTTCATCCTTGGCGGTCTCAAAGCGCGAGACCATCTCCGGGCCGCTCAGGAAGGTGCAGAAGTAGTTGAAGATATAGCCGATGATGACCACCCAGCCGATCTTTGTAAAGTCCAGCTGTACCGGCGGGAGCTTTTCTGCGATGGCGTTCCAGCCGCCCGCGCCGTTGAGCACAAAGGGCGTTGCGATGGCAAGGCCGACGAAGATGATAATGAACTGAACCAGATCGGAAATCTGGTCCGCGATCATGCCGCCCAGCGTGGTATACAGCACCACGACGAGGCCGGCGATGAGCAGGCAGACGTTGAGCGGAATTCCGGTCAGGGTAGAGACAACGGAGCCGGACGCCGCAATCTGCGAGGAGGTCAGGCAGAACAGCGCAAGGATGTTCAGCACTGCGGAGAAGGTGGATGCGGACTTGCCAAAGCGTCGCTGCACGACCTCGGGAATGGTAACGGCCATGGTCTTGCGAATCTTCGGGGCGAAGAACGCCAGCGGGATCATGGCGATGGAAGCGGCGAGCACATACCAGACCGCGCTCATGCCCCAGCTGCCGAAGGCCTTGGCAGCAAGCCCGGTGGTGCTGCCGCCGCCCACATTGTTGGCGGAGAGGGAGAACGCGACCATGAACAGACCCATTCTGCGGCCGGCAACCATGTAGTCGGAGCTGTTCTTGATCTTGAGCTTTCCGACGATGAAGCCCACAAGCAGCATGCCGATGAGGTAAGCGAGTACGATAACAAGGGGAAGGATTTGCAGTTCCATTCTCGTGCTCCTTTCGGTGTTTGGTTGGGGGTATGGGGTAACGATTTGCCCGCGTTAAGCATCGGGGCGCTTGCTGGAAGCGAGCTGGAAAGCGTCGCCGCCAAAATTGAATCTGAAAAACGATTGGGTTTATGTAGGAATCTTAACAGCAGAAAACGGGGGCTGTAAAGGGAAAAGGGTGAGAAAACGAAAAATCTGCAACTTTTTGGTGAACGCGACCGACTCCGGTTTTACGCGGCTCGCCTCCGGTTTTATGCCGATCTTTACAACGGGCCGTTTAAAGTGCTAACATAAAACAATATAGCCGCGCTGGCGCAGACGCAGCCTTGCTGCAAAGGGTGGGGGCGAAGGGCGGCGGTTTTATTTTCGCCCCGAGCGGGGAGGGCTGCTTTTGCTGTTGTGCGGAACGGAGAAGAAGGCCCTGTGCCCTGCGCCAGAATTGTCAGGAGGCAATTGAAAAATGAAGAAATGGTTTCAGAATCTGGGCTACAGAATGCAGGTTTGGATGCAGGGCAGGTACGGCAACGACGAGCTGTCGCGCCTCCTTACGATCGTGGGAATCGTGCTGCTGCTGCTCTCCCTCCTGACGGGGCTGCGCTTGCTGTATCTGATTGGACTGGCTCTGTGGATCTGGTCCCTTGTTCGTTGCTACTCCAAAAATATCAGCAGGCGCAGAGCGGAACGGGATGCGTACCTGCGCTTTACGGGCAGGATAAAATCCAAACTCGCCTTTTACAAGCGCCGCTGGTCCGAGCGGAAAACGCACCGCTATTACCGCTGCAAGCAGTGCAAAACCGTTCTGCGCGTTCCAAGGGGAAAGGGCAGAATCAAGGTTCGCTGCCCGAAATGCCACAGCGAGTTTTTCAAAAACACCTGAGCGCTGACGGGAGGAGCCGCCTGTGTTTGGACACGTTCAGGCAAATTTAGACGATCTGCCTCAGGAGGAGAAGAAGCGGTACCACGCCGCCTACTGCGGCCTGTGCCGGGCCTTGGGCGAACGGCACGGCTTTCGCGCCAGACTCGGCCTGACCTTTGACCTGACCTTTCTGACGCTGCTGCTTTCCTCGCTGTATGAGCCGCAGGAGCAGAGCGGAGAGCGCCGCTGCATCGTACACCCCTGCAAAAGCCATCCGTATATGCGGAACCGCTGCACGGACTATGCGGCGGATATGAGCGTGGCTCTGGCCTGCTTCAAGTGCCGCGACGACTGGCAGGACGATCGGCGGCTCGCGGAGAAATGCTATGCTTCCCTGCTTTCCGGGGCATATGGGCGGGTGAGGGCCGGGTGGCCGAGGCAATGCAGCGCCATGGAATCCGGCATCGCGGCGCTGTCCCGGATTGAGGCCGAAGGCAAGGCGCCCGCAGATGCGGCGGCGCACTGTTTCGGAGCGCTTATGGAGGAGCTGTTCGTATTTGAGCAGGACCGTTGGGAACCGGAGCTGCGCAGGCTTGGACACGGGCTGGGCTGCTACATTTATCTTGCGGATGCCGCCATTGACTACAGGCGGGACCTGAAAAGGGGCAGCTACAATCCGCTGCGCTCGCTTTGCGCCGGGCCGGAGGGGCTGAAGCCCGCGCTGATGACGCTGCTGGGCGAGGCGTCGGCTGCCTTTGAGCGGCTGCCGCTCGTGCAGGACGCGCACCTGCTCAGGAACATACTGTATTCTGGAATCTGGCTGAAATACAACGGCGGGATGCAGAGGGAGGAGAAAAAACATGGTTGACGATCCCTATCGGGTCCTGGGCGTATCCCGCAATGCCACGCAGGAGGAAATCAAGCGGGCATACCGCAAAAAGGCGAAGGAGTACCATCCCGATCTCCATCCCAACGATCCCGAAGCGGTGCGGAAGATGAACGAGGTCAACGAGGCCTACGATATGCTGACAAACCCGGAAAAGTACGCTTCCCGCAGGGCGCAGCAGCAGGGGCAGTACGGCGGCTATTCCGGGCAGCAGAGACAGTCCGGCGGGGGATATCAGGGGCCCGGCGGATGGGCCAGCGATTTTGGCGGCTTCAGCTTTGAGGATATCTTCGGCTTCGGCTTTGCGGACGAGGCCGCGCAAAACGCTACCCGGCCCCAGCCGCAGCCTGGCGACAGCCCGGAGATACAGCGCGTTATCAGCGCCATCAACAGCGGCCAGTATCACAGCGCGGTAACGATGCTCACCAATATTCCGAGCACCGGCAGGAACGCCCGCTGGTATTATCTCAGCGCGCTGGCAAACCACGGCCTCGGCAATACCGTGACGGCGGCCGACCATATGCAGAGGGCCGTGCAGCTGGATCCCAACAATCGAATGTACCATCTGCTCCTGCAACAGTTCCGGCGGGCGGGGCAGACCTATGCGCGGAATGCGCGGGGCTTCAACATGGAGGCCGCCGATATGCAGAGGCTCTGCCTGAGCCTTTGCGCGGCGCAGCTTCTGTGTACCTGCTGCAGGTGCGTTTAAAGCGAAAGAAAGGAAGCGAAGCGCTATGGGCAAAACAATCGGAATCGATCTGGGAACGACGAACAGCTGCGTTGCCGTAGTGGAGGGCGGAAGGCCCGTCATCATTCCCAACGAAAAGGGCGGGCGGACCACGCCCAGCGTTGTGGCCTTTGCGGCGGACGGCGAGCGGCTGGTGGGCGATACGGCGCAGCGGCAGGCTGCCGTCAACAGCGCGCGGACGGTCAGCTCCGTCAAGCGGCACATGGGCACGGACTGGAGCATCAACATTGACGGCAAGCGCTTCACGCCGCAGCAGATCAGCGCCATGATCCTGCGAAAACTCCGGCAGGATGCGGAGGCCTACCTTGGCGAGACGGTGACGGATGCGGTCATCACGGTGCCGGCCTACTTTAACGACATCCAGCGTCAGGCCACAAAGGATGCGGGGCGCATTGCGGGGCTGAACGTCAAGCGCATCATCAATGAGCCAACCAGCGCGGCGCTGGCCTATGGTCTGGACAACGGCGCGCAGCAGAAGATCATGGTGTACGACCTTGGCGGCGGCACCTTCGACGTATCCATCATCGAGATTGGGGACGGCGTGATCGAGGTGCTGGCCACCAATGGCGATAACCATCTGGGCGGCGACGATTTTGACGCGCGTATTGCTGAGCATCTGCTGGAGGAAATCCGCAAGACCTGTCAGGTGGATGTCAGACGCGATCCGGCGGCGCTGCAGCGCGTCCGGGAGGCGGCGGAGCAGGCGAAGAAGGAGCTGTCGTCCGCCGAACGGGCCTCGGTCAACCTGCCCTATCTGGCCCAGACGCAGGGGAAGATGGTCCACTTTGAATACAGCCTGACCCGCGCCAGATTCAACGAGCTGACCCGCGACCTAGTGGACCGCACCGCAATCCCCGTGCAGACCGCGCTGAACGATGCCGGCATCGCCCCCTCCGAACTGGGCCGCGTACTGCTCGTCGGGGGATCGACGCGTATTCCTGCGGTGCAGGAGAAGGTACGGGCGCTGACCGGCATTGTCCCCTCAAAGAACATCAATCCCGACGAATGTGTGGCGCAGGGCGCGGCTGTGCAGGGCGATACGCTCTCCGGCGGCTCCATGCAGCTTGCGGGTACGGGCTCCGGAATTCTTCTTCTGGATGTGACGCCGCTCAGCCTGTCCATCGAGACGGTGGGCGGCGTGGCGACGCGGCTTGTGGAGAGAAACTCCACCCTGCCGATCCACTATTCGCAGGTGTTTTCCACGGCCGCGCCCTTCCAGAGCAGCGTTGAAATCCACGTGCTTCAGGGCGAACGGCCCATGGCGAGGGACAACAAGACCATCGGCAAGTTCCGGCTGAACGGCATCAAGCGCGCGCCCGCGGGCGTACCCCAGATCGAGGTCACTTTTGATATTGATACCAACGGCATTCTGAAGGTTTCGGCAAAGGACTTGGACACGGGAAAGCAGCAGTCCATCACCATCACCGCCAACGAAAAAATGTCCGATGCGGAGATTGAGCAGGCAATTCGGGACGCGGAGCAGTACGCGGCGCAGGACCGGACCCGGCGCGAGGCGCTGGGCATCGTGGGCGAGGCGCAGCAGGCCCTTTCCAAAACGGAGCAGGCCATGAGCAGGGTGTCAAAGCGGCTGGATAAGGAGGAGAAAAAGCGCGTCAGGGAGGACATTGCCGCGCTGCGAAAGCTTCTCATGAAGGCCAGGCCGGAAAAGCTCACGGACGCCGATGTGGCGAACCTCCGCAGCGCGCTGGAGAAGCTGTCGCAGTCCGGTGAGCACGTCATCCGCCTTGCGGAGGAGGAAGGAAGCGGCGGCGCGCAGTAGGCCGCGGGACGGAAACCCGGCCACAGGGAACGCAGCGTGCGGCGCTCACGGCGGCTTTTTGACGCTTTTCAGGCGGTCTTTCCGGCCTGGGCAGGGACAGGACGGAGCAAAACGCATGCTTTGCTGCGTCTGCCAGGGCCTTTCCTGCGGCGTCTCCCGGCCGGAAGGGTGAGAGCCGGCGTTTTTCCGGCCGGCGATCGCCCAGCCTGCGGGACAAATGGAAAAAACTGCCATAGCGCCCGCGCAAATCGCTCCGGCATGTGATATAATCAAAACAACGGGGGCGCTGCCGTACGGGCGTATGGCAGCGGAAACAGATTGTGAAGGAGCGGCGGGGATGAAGCGGAACCTCCTGATTGTAAGCAGCAATGCAATGGATATGGCGGGACTGTGTGCCGCCTTTTCCAATCTGGAGGAGATTGCGCTGCTGCCGCCGGCCACCGGCTGCAAGAGCGCGCTTGCGGCTGTGGAAGCAGGGACGGTGGAGCTCCTCCTGCTGGATCTGGTATTGAAGGATGGCGATGGCTTTGCCGTGCTGGACGCGCTGGAAAAGCTGGAGATACAGCGCCGCCCGCTGGTGTTCGCCATGACGCCTTTGACGGACGAGCGGCTGCTGTACGCCATTCGCGACAGGGTTGTGTTCTGCTTTGCAAAGCCGCTTTTATATGAACAGGTTGCGCTCCGCGTCCTGCAGCTTATGCGGCCCGGCGTGGAACCCGCGCCATCGCTGCGCCCGGACAGGACGCTGGACCGGAAAATTACGGAGCGGCTGATGGAGATCGGCGTCCCGGCCCATCTGAACGGCTATTATTTTCTGCGCGATGCGATTCGGATGTATGCCAGGGCGGAGACGCCGCTCAAACTGCGCATCACGCGGGATGTATACCCGGTGATCGCGGCGTTTTACAGCGAAGAGGCGGAGGATCTGACGCCCTGCGCCGTGGAAAACGCCATGCGCACCGCCATTGAGTTTGCCTGGACGCATGGCAGTCTTGCGGCAATCCACAAGTATTTCGGCTATACGGTCAGCGAAAAACATGGCAGGCCCAGCAACGCGGAGTTCGTGATGCTCATGGCGGAGCACGTCCGCATCAAATCTGCGGATGGCGGAAGGTCCCGGAGAGCCCGATAGGGGTATATGCCCGTACAAGCCCGCATAGGTATCACTATGCGGGCTGATCTTTCGTTAAAACAGAATTGGAATCCTTTTCGGCAGGAAAACCTGCCCGCCTGCGCGCTGTTTTTGCTGCTGTATGCCTTTGGCGTCTCCTGCGGACTGGCGTCGTTTGGGGCGGCCTATCAGACCGGGATACTGCCGGCGCTGGGCGTGCTCCTTGAAAGCGGGGGCTGGCGTATGGAGCTTTGGCGCTGCGTCTGCTATGCGCTTTCCTTTACAATGGCCTGGTGCTGCATGCTGCTGCTGTCGGGAATGCATGCGCTGGCCCTGCCGGTATGGATTTTTTCCGTGTTTTTACGCTCCTTCTGCGTGGGGCTGTGTATCGGCCTGTGCGGCGGCCTGGAGGAGGCGCTGGCCGCGCCGCAGCCGCTGTTCATCGGCCTGTTTGTGCTGTCGCTGCTTGTGACCTTGCCCGCCGAGCTGGCGCTGGGGACGCTGCCGCTCAGGCGGATTGCGGCGCTCTGCTTGCAGCGAAAGCGCGGCGCGCGAAATGAATCGGAGGAGGAGCGGTATCTTTCCGCCGGACTGCGAACGGCCTTTGCGCTGCTGTTTCTTACGCTGCTGCAATCCGCGCTCGTGCCGCTCGTCCTGTCGCAAGGCGTGCCCGGTCTGGCGCATTGACGGAACGTATGCGCAAATGGTAAACTAATCCATGAGGTGATCTGTTTGAAAAAACGTGTAATCCTGATCGTGCTGGACAGCGCAGGCATTGGCGCACTGCCGGACGCCGCGGAGTTCGGCGACGAGGGAACCAATACCATCGGAAATATCTACCATGCGCGGGGACTCCAGGTTCCCAACATGTACCGGCTCGGCCTTGCAAACATCGAGGGCAGCACCATTCCGCCCCAGTGCGAAACGGTGGAGGGCGCCTATGGCCGTCTGGCGGAAAAAACCAAGGCCAAAGATACCACCAGCGGCCATTGGGAGATGGCGGGGCTTTCGCTGGAGGTTCCCTTCCGGACCTATCCCAAGGGCTTTCCGCCGCACATCGTGGAGGAGTTTGAGCGCCGCATCGGCAGAAAGGTGCTGGGCAACTGCGTGGCAAGCGGCACGGAGATCATCCAGAGGCTTGGGGACGAGCACGTTCGCACCGGCAGGCCCATCCTGTATACCTCTGCGGACAGCGTGTTTCAGGTTGCGGCGCACGAGGAGGTCATCCCCCTGGACGAACTGTACCGCATCTGCCAGATCGCCCGCGACATGCTGCACGGCGAGGACCTGGTGGGCCGTGTCATCGCGCGTCCCTTCCTGGGCGCCAACGGTTCGTATCAGCGCACGGAGAACCGCCGCGACTATGCCGTGGAACCCATCAAGGACACCATTCTGGACGCGCTCCATGCCGCGGGCCTTGAGACCGTGGGCGTGGGAAAAATCGAGGATATCTTCTGCAAGCGCGGCCTGACCACCATTGACCATACAAGGAACAACAGAACGGGTACGGAGGCTGCGCAGCGCTACATTGAGAGCGGTCGGGGCAGCTTTGTTTTCGTCAATCTGGTGGATTTCGACTCGCTCTACGGACACCGCAACGACGTGGAAGGCTATGCAAGGGCGCTGGAAACCTTCGACGCCGCGCTGCCCCGGATGCTGGACGCGCTCCGGGAGGGGGATATGCTTATGATAACGGCGGACCACGGCTGCGATCCCACCACGCCCGGCACCGACCACACGCGCGAGTACATCCCGCTTCTGGTTGCAGGCGCAAAGGTGCGCAGGGGACATAATCTGGGAACGCGAAGCTCCTTTGCAGACATCGCCGCCACGGTCTATGAATACCTGACGGGCGGACAGTGGCGCGAGGGCAGCTCTTTTCTCAAAGAAATCCGGGAGGACTGAGCATGGAGGATTACAGCGCCATCATTGACGGCGCCGTGGAGCGCCTGCGGCCGCTTTGCGCAGAGCGCTGCAAAACCGGCCTGATTCTGGGCTCCGGCCTTGGCGGCTACGCGGAGGGGCTGGAAAACGCGCGCAGCCTGTCCTACGCGCAGCTGCCCGGCTTTCCGGTTTCCGGCGTTCCGGGGCACGCGGGGCGCTTTGTGGTGGGGGATCGCTTTGGCAAGCGCGTGATCGTCATGCAGGGCCGCTTTCACTTTTACGAGGGCTACCCTGCGCCCCTGCTGGCCCTTGGGGTGCGCGTGATGCGGCGGCTGGGCGTGGAAACGCTGCTTTTGACCAACGCGGCAGGCGGCGTCAATCTCTCCTACCGGCCCGGAACGCTTATGGTGATCCGGGATCACATCAACTTTGCTGGAGTGAATCCGCTCATCGGGCAAAACGACGACAGCTTTGGCCCCCGCTTTCCGGATCAGAGCAGGGTGTACGATCCCGGGCTGCGCGCCGCGCTCCGTGAAACGGCAGAGGCGGAGGGCGTTCCGCTCACGGAGGGCGTGTACATGATGTTTTCCGGGCCCAGCTTTGAAACCCCCGCGGAAATCCGCATGGCCCGCGCGCTGGGGGCGGATGCTGTGGGGATGTCCACCGTGCCGGAGGCCATTGCGGCAGTGCATTGCGGCATGCGTGTGCTGGGCATTTCGCTGATTACCAATATGGCGGCGGGCATTCTCGACCAGCCGCTGACGCATGAGGAGGTGCAGGAGACGGCAAACCTTGCTTCAAAGCAGTTTACAAGGCTGGTGGATGCGGCCATCCAGCACGTTTTCTGAAAACCGGCATATTTTTGCACATGATTTCCCCCGGTTCCGACATAGATTGATAGTGGAATTGGGGGTATTTTTTATGAAGCGCTGTCTGGTTGCCCTTTTCATCATGCTGTGCCTGCTGCCGGCGCACCCGGTGCGCGCGGAGGAATTGCGGCTTGAAACGCCGCTGATCGGCGCGGCGCTGATGGATGCGGGCGGGAAAACGGTCCTCCACGACCTGTATGCCGATGCGCCCTTCGACGTGGCGGGACTGACAAAGTTCCCGGCAATCCTGACGCTGGCCCAGGCCTTCGACGAGGGGATGATCCGGCCTGAGACGGAGATGCACGTCAGCCGGCGCGCGGCGGATATCAGCGGGCCGACGGCCTTTTTGGAGGAGGGCGAAACCATCGCGGCCTCGGAGCTCATCAAGGCGGCGATCATGATTTCCGCGGGCGACGCAATCCTGACTCTGGGCGAAAATGCCTTCGGCTCGGAGAGCGTGTTCATTGAAAACATCAACGCGACGCTGCGGCTTTGCGGCATTGACCGCACGATGACGGACGCCTGCGGCAACGGCATGCAGTTCTCCGCGAAGGAGCTGGCGCTGCTGGGCTGTATGGCGCTGAAAAGCGATACCTTCCAGAAATATTGCCTGCTCTACCGGGATATGGTGCGGCATCCGGACGGCCGGGAAACGGAGCTGGTCAACGCCAACCGCATGATCCGCTCCTATACGGGCTGCAAGGGACTGGTTACGGGCTCCTCGGGCACCAGCACCTATTGCGGCGTGTTCGCGGCGGAGCGTTCGGGTACGGCCTTTGTCGCCGTGGTCATCGGCGCGGAAACCGCCAACGACCGCTTTGCCGCAGCGGAAACCATGCTCAACCACGGCTTTGCCAACTATGTGTCCAAAGAGCTCTGCAAGGCGGGGACGGTGTTTGCGGAGGGCGTAGCCGTACAGGACGGAACGGAGCGAAGGGTCAATCTGGTGGCCGGCGAGGATGTGCGCCTGCTGCTTCCCAAGGCTGCGGAGCAGCAGCTGCAGCAGACGCTGAACGTGCCGGATCTGCTCGTGGCGCCCATCGATCCCGCAGCAGCGCTGGGAAGCATTGACTTTACGGATGCCTCGGGCAGCACCATCGCCTCAGTGCCGCTGTTTGCGGACCGCGAGGTTCTGGCCTTTGGCTGGAAGGATATCTTCTCCGCCATTATCGGGAGCTTTCTTGGCGGCGCATAGGGCGCCGCTTACCGTCGAAAAAGGGGGTTTTCAGCGAACGCAGCCCATGCCGCCCGGCCCGGCTTTGGCGGCATGCGCAAAAAGGCGGAGGGTCCCCCTGCTGACAGCCCTTGCAATGCGGGCCTCGCCGCCAGAAAGGGCAAGAGGCGGAGGAGGAAAGGAGAATAAGAGGCGGACTCTTTATGCTCTGCGGCGGTGCGGTGGCCGCCGCTTGCATCCTCGGGCAGCATCCATTATAATAGTCTGATAGGTAAGGAGGCTGCATCGTGTTCGGACGTCTGACCAGTATCATTCACAATCCCCTGTCGCTTGTCTATACGCTGCCTGCGGTTATCATCGGGCTGACCGTGCATGAGTGGGCGCATGCGGCGGCTGCAAACCGCCTCGGCGACCCTACGGCAAAAAACCTTGGCCGCATGACGCTGAATCCGCTGGCGCACATCGATCTCTTCGGCTTTTTGTGCCTGCTCGTCGTAGGCTTTGGCTGGGCAAAGCCCGTGCCGGTGAATCCGCGCAATTTCAAGAACTACCGCCGGGACGATATCATCGTCTCTCTGGCGGGCATCGTTACAAATCTCATCGTTGCGCTGATCACGACGATCGTATTCTATTTCAGCCTGAGGGGAGCTCTGGGCAGCAACGAGGCCTTCTACAGTATCGTCCTCAATATCATTACGATCAATCTTTCCCTTGCCGTGTTCAACCTTCTGCCCATATACCCGCTGGACGGTTCGCATGTGTTCGAGAGCCTGTTCATGAGAAAAATCCCGAAGTTTTTCATGTTCATGCGCAATTATGGCCAGTATATTCTGATCGCGCTTTTGGTGTTCGGCGTGATTTCCAGTGTGCTGGGCTATGTGGTCAATGCGCTCTTCCGCCTGTTCTCCTGGATTGCGCTTGCGCTGGTGGGCCTGTTCTGAGGCGGCGGCATGGGAGCCTATTGCGTCAACCTTGCGCAGTTTGAGGGACCGCTGGATCTGCTGCTGCATCTGATTCAGCAGGCGGAGATCGACATCAAGGATATCTTCATTTCCGAGATCACCGCGCAGTACCTCGCCTATATGGAGCAGCTCGACGGGCTGGATATGGATACGGCCAGCGAGTTTCTGACCATGGCGGCGACGCTGCTGTATATCAAATCCCGCCAGCTTTTGCCGCGCCCGCCCAGGGAGGCGGAGGAGGAAGGGGAGGAAGAGGACCCGGAGCAGGTGCTCATCCGCCAGCTGCGCGATTACAAGGCCTTCAAGGAGGCCGGGGCGGATCTTGGCCGCCTCTTTGCAGAAGCCCGCGACAGCCTGACGCGCCTGCCGGAGGACGTGATTCTTCCGCCGCAGAAGGTAGATCTGGATGGCGCGACCATGGACAAGCTCTATGCCGCCTTTCTGGAGATTCTGCACCGCGCGGAGCGGGCGGAGGAGACGGCGCGGCTGCACCGCGTCCGGCCGGACAGCTATACCATCCGCACGCAGCTGGGCAAGGTGCGCGCCATTTTGCGGGAGCACAGCGGCGGCGTGCGCTTTGAGGCGCTGTTTTCGGAGCGGGCGGAAAAGATGGAGGTCATCGTCACCTTTATGGCCCTGCTGGAGATGATTGCGCACGGCGAAATACGGCTGCGTCAGTCCGCGCCCTTTGCGCCGATTACGGTCAGCCCGCTGTCGCTGCTGGCGGAGGACGGCGCATACTCCTATATGGACGAGGTGGACGGACAGCCGGAGGAGGGAGCGTAAACCGGGTGGAACAGAACGTGGAACGGAAAACCCTGTTCAATACGATAGAATGTCTGCTCTTTGTGGCGGGCGATCCCGTGCCGCATGTGGAGCTTTCCCGTGTGCTGGATCTGCCGGTAAAGGAGCTGCGCGCGCTGCTTGCAACCATGGAGGCGCAGTATTGCAGCGAGGGGCGGGGCATCCAGCTTCTCGTTACGGAGGAGACGGCGCAGCTTGTCAGCAACCGGGATTTCATCGATGCTGTGGAGCAGCTGTTGCAGCCGGAAAAAACGCGCAGCGTTTCGCAGTCCATGCTGGAAACGCTTGCCGTGGTGGCCTACCGTCAGCCGGTCACGCGGGCGGACATCGAGGCCGTGCGCGGCGTGCGCTGCGAGTATGCGGTCAGCCAGCTCCAGAAATTGGGCCTGATTGCGGTGGTGGGCCGCAAGGACGCCGTGGGGAAGCCCACGCTCTTTGGCACGACCGACCGGTTTTTAAGGCACTTTGGCCTGCATTCGCTGGAGGAGTTGCCGGAGTTTTCCCGCTTTTCGGAGCTGTCTGCCCTGGCCGGGGCGGAGGAACTTCCGGTCTGAGAGCGAAAGCGAAACTTTGCATTTCAGGGAATCAAAACCGAAAGCCCCCGGCAGAGACTGGACTGTATCCCGTTAAACGGACAATGAAATAAACGACCTCCTGTTGTAGAATAGAAGCTACGACAGGAGGTCATTTTCATGGCAAGAAAGTATAC
>SFNQ01000034.1 GCA_004554165.1 Clostridiales bacterium
ATCGTTATTTTCGATGACCGCATCCCATGCTTCTATGTCGGTATTTTCCTCCAGGACTATTTCCGGGGACAGCGACACCGTCTGCTTGATGATAATATCGGCGGAGAGCTTATCCCGAACAGACTGAACCACGCTCTGCAAATCAACGCCAGCCTGGTCGATCTTGTTGATA
Source organism: Clostridiales bacterium (assembly GCA_004554165.1). Taxonomy (GTDB): domain Bacteria; phylum Bacillota; class Clostridia; order Christensenellales; family CAG-138; genus CAG-1024. Next base: position 173 of record SFNQ01000034.1, read on the forward strand.
AAGATAACGGTGGGAATGTTCATTTTCCGCAGGGCATGGAACAGAATACGGGTCTGGGCCTGCACGCCATCTTTAGCGGAGATCACCAAGATGGCCCCATCTAAAACAGCCAAAGAGCGGTACACCTCCGCCAAAAAATCCATGTGGCCGGGCGTATCCACAATGTGGTAATCCCACGCTGCCGCTCCAAAAACAAGGTGTCCGTCCTCGTTGTCCCTTTTTCGACGCTCCCTGGTTCTGAAATGGCTCCACTGGCATATAGCAGACTCTCCGTCAAGGTCGTCTTTCCAGCGTCTACATGGGCAAGAATCCCGATATTGATAATGTTCATGTCTATCCTCCATACAAGGCCCGAATGGGCGCAAAAATCCCCAGCGGCTAATACTTTTACCGCTGGGGATCATGACTTCGGACACACAGAAACATACACGACTTACATAAGCCGCGGTCCGTCACGATATTTACTAAAAAGGCAAAAGTATTCTTAAAATTGGGTACAAAAACCAAGCCCCTGCAAGGGGCAATCATTTTTGCGCCCATTATCAAATTTTATTTAAGAATACCTTGCCGCATATTTGATAGACTCCTCAAATCAGGATAATAGCAGTATATCATAGTACGCTCTAAAAAACAAGAAATCATTTTACCGATTCCACAAATAAAATCGGAGGGTATTCACTGGAATACCCTCCGGTTTTGGTGATTATCGTGCGTCTATCCGAATTTTTGACTTTGCGGCCCGTTTCCGTTCCTTTTCGGCATGTTCCTGCTGGTAAGCTGCCTCTAATATTCTGTCCACTTGTTCTGGGCCAAAGGCCCTTTTGACCCGCTCATAGTCAGCGGAGACTTGCCGCATGGCCTTGTTTTCCAACTTGACCTCCTGCAATCGATCAGACAGGCGGATGTTGCTCTCCCTCACCCGGCCATAGTCCCCTTGCAGACGCTCAAATTTCCCCCGCAGCTCCACATAGGCCAGATACAGGGAGCGCAGCACCTTGACGATTTGGGCCAGCAGGGGCTTTGCCTTTTTCTCTCGGTAGGCCCGGCCTGTTTCCAGCGTTCCCGGCTCCGGCAAAATCTCCTCCGGATTGGCGGAGAAATCCGCTGCCAACCGCTCCATATTTTTCACCGCCGGGGCAAGTTCTTTGAGCCGCCGTTCCTGGCTCTCCACCTGGTTTTCTTTCTCCGCCTTGACCGTCTCCAGAACGGCGATCTCCTTTGCCCGCTGCTCTTTCTTGTAGTCCAGCACAGACAAGTGCTTGTCGTGGGTGCCTTTGTCCTCCCACTCAATCCCGTGGCGCTCCATGACCAGGGAAAGCTGCTCCTTTTCCGAGCGCACCCACTGGCTCCACTCTGTGTCCCCTCTGGTGCCGCCCTGGAAACCCTGGGCCGCTAACGCCTGTTTCAAAGATACCCTCGTGTCCAGCCCTCGCTTGCTCCCGGTGGTGAATGGTACAAAGTCAATGTGCAGATGGGGCGTAGCCTCGTCCATGTGGAGGTGGGCAGAGAACACCCGGAGTTGGGGGTTGCGCTCTTGAAAGCCCTTCATGTACTCGTCCAAAACCGCTGCCGCAAGCTGTCCCTCCTCGCTGTCGGCGCTCATATCATCTCGATTGCCCACTTGCAGGATGATTTCATGGAACGGCTTTTCCTGCTTGCCGGAGTGGATCTTCTCATAGTAATCCTCTATCCTTCTGTCGGCCCTGGTTTGTTTAGCGTTGTACCGTTCCAGAGCCTCGTCAAAGAGTTCATGGTACACCGCCTTGATATTCTCCTGGCAGTAGGTTATATTCAAGTGGGAGCGTTCCGGGTCAGTGTTCTTGGCGTGGAATTTTCTACTGTTATGGTTCACCGATCCTTGGCCCACCATGGCGCTGATTGTCCTTTTCAAATCAATCCCTCCTCCCTTTTCCGCCGCGCAAGCGGCGAGCCTTTGTTACTTTCTGCGAAAGTAACGCAAAAGCACTTTTGACAGCCTGACGGCCATCAAAAGCGCATTTGCGCCCTACGGGGTGGTGTGGGGGCTTTGCCCCCGGCAACTGCGGTTGCCTCCCCCAGCAGGGCCGCCCTTTGAAAAGGGCACCCTGCACCCCGCCTAAACTTTGTCACTCGCCGTTGGGCAGGGTGGAAAGGCCAGGGGCCTTTCCACCGCCCGGCAAGTGTTTTCCGTGGGCCGAAAGTCAAGGGGTACGGGTTGTATTGACTTGCGGCAATCTCCACCCGCAGGTATGCCCCCCTTGACTTTCGCCCCCGCTCCCCGTGACAGCCGTGACGACCGTGACGATGTTTTACACACCGCCTCCGCACTCCGAAAAGCTGTCACAGCTGTCACGGTCGTCACGCCTGGGGTTCCTCCAACGTGAGCTTGATACTCCGCCCGGCATGGGTTCGGGCGCTTTCATAGTGGATGTGGTACTCATAGGACAGCCGCCACGCCCGGACATTCAGCCGCATAGCCAGGGCATTGGGTTTCATATCCAGCCCCAGGGCGGCGACAAGTTCCGTGGCCGTCCCTCTCCACTCTGGCCGTTCCGCCGTTACCAGGGCGGCAACAGCCTCCAACACCGGGTCAGGCGGCTCCTGCCGCAGCTCCGTTTCCCGCCGCTCCAGCTCCCACACAAGCCGTTCCTCGTCCCGCTTGAGGTAGAGGCGCTGGTCTTGCTGATCCCGCCCAGAAATGTCCAGGGTGGCGGCGTTGTCTGCCCGCCGCTCCTTTTGGAGCAGAAAGGCCCCGTCTGCCGCACCCAATAAGCCGTTGGTGCCGGAGATCATATCAAACTTATCATCGGCCTGCTGCTTGCGGGTGTGATGTACAACCAGGAGGCAAACCCCGCTTATATCGGCAAACCGTTTCAGTTTGGTGATTACCTCATAGTCGTTGGCATAGCTGTACTTCTCTGCCCCGGCCTCCCGGATTTTTTGCAGGGTGTCGATGATAATAAGCCGGGTGTCCGTGTGTTCCCGGACAAAGCCCTTTAGCTGCTCCTCCAGGCCACCGCCGAGCTGCTTAGCTCCGATGGCAAAGAACAGGTTTCCGGTACTCTCTACTCCAAACATCCGGTACAACCGCTCCTGTAAGCGACGGTGGTTGTCCTCCAGGGCCAGATAGAGGACTGTCCCCTGGCGCACCTCATACCCCCACAGGGAAAGGCCCATACTCACATGATAGGCAAGCTGGGCCATGAGAAAGGACTTGCCCACCTTGGGAGCGCCCACAAAGAGATATGTCCCCGCATAGAGCAGACCGTCTACCACAGGAGGTCTGCCGGGGTACACCTGTTCGTAGAGGTCATTCATAGACACGGTAGGCAGATAGGCCGGGTCATTGACCCGGCTTATCTGCCGCAGGATTTCCTCCAAATCTCTTTCCGGGGGCTTGTGTTCTGTCACGCCCTCTGCTATACTTTGGTTAGGTTTTTGTGAGAGCGACTGTCCCCCGTCTGCGCCAACAGGCGGATATGGGGCAGTCGTTTTCTCTTGCAATCTATCCATCTATCAATCCTCCCTCATGCCGTCCATGATGGCGGCGATCAGCCGGATGGTGTCCAGCAACTCCCCATCCACGCCATTCCCGGCCTCGATACGCTCCAGTTCTTCCAGAACGGCGGCCAGCTCGTTCCGCAGGGCCTTATACACCCTGGGGTTGCCCTGTACCACCACATCCCGGCACAGCAGCCGTCGGGTGATGTAGTCCTGTTTGGTAAGGCCGGAGAGCCGCACAGCGGTTTCAATTTCCCTGTCCTCATCCGGGGACACCCGGAAAGCCACAGTTTTGTTTCTCCAGCGGTTGTGTCGGTCAAGATTTTTCACTGACATGATTTAGGCCCCCTTTCGCTCCATGTCCAGTTTGTCCGCCATCTCCGCCTGCCGGGTGGGGAACAGGTGGGCGTAGCGGTAGGTAATATCAATGCTTTCATGTCCCACCCGGTCAGCGATTGCCAGGGCCGTAAAGCCCATGTCAATGAGCAGCGAAATGTGGGAGTGCCTCAGGTCGTGTATTCTGATCCGCTTTACCCCGGCCTCTTTCGCACCCCTGTCCATCTCCCGGTGGAGGTAGGATTTTGTCACCGTGAAAATGCGGTCGGTGGGCTTCACCCCATACAGGCTCTTGATATAGTCTCGCATTTCTTCACAGAGGAAAGCGGGCATTTGAATGACCCGGTTGCTCTTAGGGGTCTTGGGGTCGGTAATCACATCCTTGCCCTTAATCCGCTGGTAGGACTTGGAGATGGTGACGGTCTGTTTCTCAAAGTCGAAGTCGCCAGGAGTGAGGGCCAGCAGCTCCCCCTCCCGGACGCCGCACCAGTAGAGCATTTCAAAGGCGTAATAGGAAAGGGGCTTGTCCATCATGGCCTCGGCGAATTTCAGATACTCCGCCTTTGTCCAGAACAGCATTTCCCGTCCCTTTGGCTTTCCCATATTGCCCGCCTGGGCAGCGGGATTGACCTTTAGATTGTAGTGCCGTACCGCATGGTTGAACACGGCGCTCAACTGATTGTGCAGCGTTTTTAAGTACACCGGAGAGTAGGGCTTGCCGTTCTTGTCCCGGTAACCCAGCATTTCATTCTGCCAGGCGATGACCTCCTTGGAGTGAATGTCGCACATCTTCCGCTTGCCGAAGTACGGCACCAACTTCTTGTAGAGGATATGCTCTTTCGTCCCCCAGGTGTTTTCCTTGATACGGCCTTTCATGTCCGCCACATAGACAGCCACGAAGTTTTCAAAGGTCATTTCCAGGTCGGCGGTCTGTTGTTGCAGGAATGTCCGCTCCCACTCCAGAGCCTCCCGCTTGGTGGGAAAGCCCCGTTTCATTTTCTTTACTTTCTTGCCCGTCCAGTCCTCGTAGTAAAAGGACGCATACCATGTGCCCTTTGCCTTGTCTTTGTATGCCGGCATTGTGGTTCCCTCCTTATTGTCTGTCCCGCAGCCCATAGAATTTTTCCTCGAAGTAGCGCCTGCTTACCCGTCCGGGAATGGTGAGAAAGCCTTTTTTCTTCAGCTCCTCGTTCATCTCCCGCACCAGCTTGTAGGCGTAGGGCTTGGAAATGCCCAGCTCCCTGGCGACCTCCTCTGCTCTCACAAACAGCTCCTTTTCCATGGTCAGCACCTCCTTATTTTAGTTTCGCAAATATGTTAATGTCACCATCTTCATTATACATTAACATAAGTGTTAATGTCAAGAATTTATTTCGCATTTTTGTTAAAGATTATCTTGCATCTTTCGCTTTTTTGCGCTATACTATTGGCAAAGGCGGTGGGATATTATGACAGTCGGAGACAAGATAAAGAAAATCCGCACCTTTCGAGGCATGACACAAAAGGAATTGGGGCTTGCTATCGGCTTTGAGGAAAAGGGAGCGGACAACCGGATCGCCCAGTATGAGACGAATTACCGTGTTCCGAAACGGGAACTGCTGGACAAGATGGCCGAGGCGCTGCGGGTAGACCGCCAGAACTTCTACACCATCGCCCCCGGCTCTGCCGAGGACTTCATGCGGACATTCTTCTGGCTGGACGAGGACAGCCCTGGCGCTATCCGCCTGTTCCAACTTGTCCGCAATCCGGGCAGAGCAGGGGCCGCTGATGATACCGCTGTACGGTACAATGATAGCGATGACTGGCCCGCACACCCTCCCGTGGGTATGTACTTCCAGTATGGCCTTGTGGACGAGTTCATGCGGGAATGGCTTTTTCGTCAGCAGGAGTTACACGCCGGGGAGATCACCAGGGAAGAGTATTTTGAATGGAAACTCAACTGGCCCCATACCTGCGACGATGGCCTGGAAAGCGAATATTATATCCCTTGGCGGAAAAATAAATAAGACAAGCAAAAAAACCGCCCTGCTGAATTTGTCGTTCAGCAGGGCGGTTTTGCTTGTCCTTTTGGGATTTTTCTCTTGAGAATACCGGGCGGACACAAATAGTATCAATCCAGTATCAAGAGCAGTATGGACGGGCAAAAAAGCCTGTATTCATGCGGGTTTTCGCCGTTTCGAGCGTCATTCCCACTCAATCGTTCCCGGCGGCTTTGATGTAATGTCGTACACCACGCGGTTGACATGCGGCACCTCTGCGATGATGCGCTCGCTGATGCGGCGCAGCACGGGATAAGGAATCTCCGCCCACTCCACGGTCATGGCGTCCGTGGAGGTTACGGCGCGCACGCCGATGGCGTAATCATAGGTGCGCAAATCGCCCATGACGCCCACGCTGCGGATGCCGGTGAATACGGTGAAATACTGCCAGATCGCCTCGGAGAGCCCGGCGTTTTGAATCTCCTCCCGCAGAATCGCATCGCTGCGGCGCAGGATGTGGAGCTTCTCCTCCGTGATATCGCCAAGTACGCGCACCGCAAGGCCCGGCCCCGGAAAGGGCTGCCGCCAGACCAGTTCGTGCGCAATGCCCAGATGCTCGCCCAGCGCGCGCACCTCATCCTTGAACAGCATGCGCAGCGGCTCTATGAGCCCCTTAAAACCCACATCCTTGGGCAGGCCGCCCACGTTGTGATGGCTCTTGATCACCGCGCTGCCCGCGCTGCCGCTCTCGATCACGTCCGGATAGATGGTGCCCTGCAACAGATAATCCGCGCCGCCCAGCTTCTTTGCTTCCTCTTCAAAGACGCGGATGAACTCCTCGCCGATGATCTTTCGCTTTCGCTCCGGCTCGGTGACGCCGGCCAGCTTTTGGAGAAACCTCTCCCGGGCATCCACGGCGATGAGGTTCAGGTTCAGCGTGTCACGGTAGAATCCCACAACCTCCCGGGCTTCGTTTTCGCGCAGCAGGCCGTGATCCACAAAAATACAGGTGAGTTGGTCGCCAATGGCGCGATGCACCAGCACGGAGGCCACCGAGGAGTCCACCCCGCCGGACAGCGCACCAATCACGCGGCCGCTTCCGACCTGCGCACGGACGTCCGCAATCAGCTTGTCCGCAAGGCCCTCTACGCTGTAGCTGCGCGCACAGCCGCACAGCGACAGGAAGTTTTCAAAGATCTTCGCGCCCTGCGGGGTATGCGTGACCTCCGCGTGGAACTGGATGCCGTAGATACGCTTTTCATCGCAGGCAAAGGCCGCTACCGGGCAGTTGTCCGTTGAGGCAATGGCGGTAAAGCCCTCCGGCACCTTCGTTACGGAATCATTGTGGGTCATCCAGACGCTGTCCGCCGTGATTCCCGCAAACAGCGGGTGCTGCGCATAGCGAATGGCGGTTTTTCCGAATTCCCGCACCGGCGCCTCCCGAACCTCGCCCCCAAATTGCGCCGCGATATACTGCATGCCATAACAGATGCCCAGCACCGGCACCCCAAGGGTAAAAACCCCCGCCTCGCAGCCCCGCGCATTGTCCCAATACGCGCTGTCCGGCCCGCCGGACAGGATGATGCCGGAAAGCCCCCCGCCCCGGATGCGCTCCAGCGGGGCGGTGCAGGGCAGCAGCTCCGAATATACCCCCGCCTCGCGCACACGGCGCGCGATAAGCTGGTTATACTGTGCGCCAAAATCAATGACTACAATACGTTCCGTTGCCATCTTACTCCTCTCCACGGAAGACAATGCCGCTTTCGTCTGCGGATTCGATGATTGCCAGCGAATGCAGGTTGATGCCGCGCTCGCGCAGCTTCTGTCCGCCCTGCTGGAAGCCCTTCTCCACCGCCACGCCCATGCCGATCAGCTCTGCACCGGCCTGCCCGACGATGTCCACCAGGCCGCGCAACGCTTCGCCGTTTGCCAGAAAATCGTCAATAATGAGCACCCGGTCCTTCGGCCCCAGCCACTCGCTCGCCATGATGAGCGTGACCTTCTTTTTATAGGTATAGGAGAAGATATCGCTCTGGTACAGGCCGCCCTCGATATTGTCAGATTTCGCCTTTTTTGCAAAGATCATCGGCACGCCGAACTCGTCCGCGCAGATGGTCGCCAGGGAAATCCCGCTGGCTTCCACCGTCAGCACTGCCGTGAGGCCGGTGAGATCAAACAGGCGCCCAAACTCCTTTGCCAGTTCCCGCATGAGCCGGACGTCCACACGATGGTTCAGAAACCCGTCAACCTTGATGATGTTCCCCGGCAGAACCTTGCCGCACTCCCGGATGCGATCCTGTAACAGTTTCATTTCAGCCCTCAACTTCCTTCATGATTTCAAATGATAATGGACTTATTATGCCGCATCCTGACTTGAGAATCAATGGGTTGCCGAAAAAACAGAAAAAATGTTAGTCCCTCTTTCAAAACGGATGCTCCTGTCCAAAGCGCCCGGCCGGCAGCCCCGTTCCGGCCTCCGCCCGCAGCGGGCGGAGCTGTCGGCAGCGCCGGCCACTGCCGCGGAAGATTGAAGCGATCCCGCAAACTGCTCCGCCCTGTAAAACAAAACTACATAACGAACGCCATTGTCGTACCAGTCTTTATGCCGCATCAATGTGGCGCAGAAATCGTCAGTCCGGTTTCTTCCCGGATTTCTCGAATGACAGCTTCTGTAAACGATTCCCCTTCCTGGACATGTCCACCGGGAAAAATCATGCCTGGCCAATCCTTCTTCTGTCGATCCTGCACTAAAACCCTGTCGCCATTGCAGATCATACACAGATTCATGAACACAACTGTTTCTGTCCTGGCCATAATACGGACCTCAATCTTCTTAAATCCCGGCCGTACTCTCGCTCTTATTCAATTGATGGCAGAAAAAGACGATGGACGTCCCCACGGTTTTATGAGCGCCCTGCAAAGACGCCGCGGCTTTTACAATTCCGGATATGGTTTCTCTGTCCGTGGCGCATCCTTTCGGTATTCTCTCAGGATTGCAACAAAAAAACGACCCACGGAGACGGCCGGCGACGTGCCGCCCTCCCCATTGCGCCCTGCCGGATTATTCCTCTGCCTCCGCTTCTTCCGCCGTGTCCGCGTCCGTCTGCGGTTGCCGGAGCACCGCCAGCAGCTCCCTCGCCCGGACAAGGGCGCCGTAGGGAACAAACAGATCGTAGGAATCGCTCACGGCGCTCATCTGCGTCCGGGCCGCGCCGCTCACACCCCGCCGCAAGCAGGGGATCTCCTCCTCCGAGAGCATCTGCGCAAGCATGGCGCTCTCCGCAAAGTTCAGCCGCGCAAGATAGACCGGGTCCTGCGAAAGGATTCCGCGCAGGCGTTTCGTCCCGCAGCGCGGGCAGGTTTCTTCGACATCGACGGCGCGCATGCAGTCCGGACAATAGCGCACGCTCCCGCCTCCCCTCTCAGGCAATGCGATAGCGCACGGTGATCTGCGCGGATACCGCAATGGCGCTGCTTTCAAAATTCTCGCCGATCAGAGCGCTGTCGTCATAGGCGGTCTCCACAATTCCGATCACCTGGCCAAGCTGTACCTCCGTGGCCTCCGCCAGCATCGTGGCTTTGGCCAGCGCGTCCTGCGTGGCTGCTGCAAGGGCCATGCGGTAGGCCTCGGAGGACTCGGTAATGCTGTAGGTAACGCCCAGGAACTCAAACTCCCCGGCATCCATGAGCGTGGTCAAAATCGTCTCCGACTGAGCCACCCTGCGCACCACAACGGTGACCACGTCCGTCGCCTCATAATGGGTAACGGTGGTGGTGCCCTCCTTCTGCTTTGGCGCGATCTCCACGCCGCGCTGGCTAATGTCCTGCCGGCGGATCTCCAGCGAGCTTGCGGCTTCCGCAGCCTTCCCCGTCTGCTCCTGGCAGGCGGCGGAGGCGGCCTCCGCAGTCTCGCCCGTGGCCGTAACGCCAAGCTGAATGGTGGCAAAGTCCGGCGAAGCGATGATCTCCCCGTTGCCAATGACCTCGATATAGTGCTCCGGCGCTTCCAGCTCGTGGTTGATCACTACGGTCTGCTTCTCCGGCTTTGGCGTGGGAACGTTTGTGATCTCCTCCTGCGCCTTACAGCCCCCCAGCAGCCCCGCAAGGCAGAGCGTCAGGCCGCAGGCAAGCGGCAGCAGGCGGATTTTCTTTCGTTTCATGGGGCGTTCAACAACTCCTAATTGACGCGGTTGATGGGCGCGCCGTTCACAAAGGCGCGCAGGTTCTCCACCGCAGTATTGATCAGCCGCCGCCGGGCCGCAAGCGGCGCCCAGGCGATGTGCGGCGTTATAAAGCAGTTCTTTGCCGAAAGCAGCGGGTCGTTCTTGCTGATCGGCTCCTGCATGGCCACGTCCACGCCCGCTGCATAGAGCTTGCCGGTGTTCAACGCATCCGCCAGCGAGCGGGAATCCACCAGGCTGCCGCGGGCGGTGTTGAGCAGGATGGCCCCCTCCTTCATCCTGGCGATGCTGGTGCCGTTAATGACGCCGCGGGTTTCCACGGTGGACGGGCAGTGCAGCGAGAGCACGTCGGAACGGCGGAACAGTTCGTCCAGCGTCACGCGCTCGCCGCAGAACTCCGGATGCTCATGGCGGCTGTAGCCGATCACATTCATTCCAAAGGCCCGGGCAAGCCGCGCTGTGGCGCAGCCGGTCTTGCCACAGCCCAGCACGCCGAACGTCAGCCCCGCAAGCTCGATCAGCGGCGTATCCCAGAAGCAGAAATCCGGGCTGTGCGTCCAGCGCCCCTTGTGTACCTCTCTGCTATGATGCCCCACATTGTGGCAAATCTCCAAAAGCAGCGCCATGGTCATCTGCGCCACCGAATCCGTGCTGTAGGCGGGGATGTTGGAAACCACGATTCCCCGGCCCTTGGCGGCCGTAAGGTCGATGACGTCGTAGCCCGTGGCCAGCATACTGATAAACTTCAAATTCTTTGCGCGCCTGAGCTGATCCTCCCCGATGCGGCACTTGTTGACAAACACCGCATCCGCGCCCACCAGCCGCTGGCCCACCAGTTCCGCAGGCGTTCGGTCGTAGACCGAAACCGTGCCGAACTCCTTCAGCGCGTCCCAGCTCAGATCGCCGGGGTTGACCGAATATCCATCAAGAATGATGATTTGCATGCGGACCTCCCATCCTGCGCGTATATCACTACATTGTGTAGTATAAACGCTTTTTCTGTCCCTGACAAGGGCGAAAAGTTGCGCTTGCATTGCGGATGGTGTATAATACAATTGAAATATTATGGGGGAATTTTATGGCATCAAAATCCGGCAAAACCTCGGCCTCCGCGCCGTCCAATAAAAGCGCTTCCGCCAGCAGAGCGGCCGCCACGCGCGCCGCGAACCTGGAGCGGCAGCAGAAAAAGCGCGAAACCCACGGCGTGATCTGCATCGCGCTGGGCGTGCTGCTGGGCGCATATCTGTTTGTATCGGGCACGGGCGTGCTGGGCGAGTTTTTGAGCCGCGTACTCTTTGGCCTGTGCGGCTGGCCCGCCTATGTTCTGCCTGTGATCTGCATCGGCGCGGGCATCGCGATTATCCGCGGCAGCCGCGCCAATACCATCGGCGGTTCGGACTGGATCTTTCTGCTGGCCTGCTGGGATATCATGACGCTTGCGCAGGTCATCCGGGGCGTACCCTATGTGGGCGAGCCCTATCTGGCCTACCTCACCGCCGCCTATCAGGACGGCGCGCTCTACCGGCTCGGCGGCGGCGGCATCGGCGCGCTGATGTGCTATCCGCTGCAGCAGCTGGGCGGCAACGTGCTGGCCTATACGCTGCTTATCGCAGTTCTTGTTATCGTCATTATCATGGTCACGCGGCTTTCGCTCAAAAAGGTGGGCGAACAGGTGGGCCACGGCATGCACACGGTAGCGCAATCCGCCGCGCAGACGGTGAAAAACACCGACCGCAAGCTCTTCATGCTTGAAATCGTGGACGATGACCCCGAGGAGGAGTTCGACAATCCCTTCCTGCCGGAGCGCAAGCAGCGCCCGCGCAGCGATCTGGAGGGCTTTGACGCCGCGGCCGCAGCCTTTTCCGGCAAGCAGAACGAGCGAAAGCCCGCGCGGGTCCGGGAAGCGGAGGATTCGCTGGGCTATCTCCACGACGAGGGCGCCATCGCCGCAAAGCCCGTTAAGGGCGCAAAGAAAGCGCCGGCCGCCCCGGCCGAAAAGGCAGAGCCTCCGAAAAAGTCGCCATCGCCGCTGCCGGAGGGCGACGGTATCTGGGATGATCTTGAAGCAGGCGACGACACACTGACCGTGCGCACGGTCAGGTCCGCCGCCACGAAGGAGCCGGAGCCCTTCGCCCCTCTCACCAACAGCTTCGAGGTGCCGAGCTTTTTGCCCGTCACGCCCGCTGCGGAGCGGCCCGCGCCGGTTCCCGGCTTTGTGGCGGAGGAAAAGCCCGCCGCATCTGCGGAGCCGCCTGCTCCCGCGCCGAAAAAAAAGGCGCCGCCTGCGGAAAAGGCGGAGCAGCCCCTGCCCGCGATTGCCGTGGAGCAGCCGCCGGTCTATGTGCCGCCCTCCTTCAGCCTGCTGGACGCGCCGAGCGCGCGCTATGGCGCAGGCGGCGAAAACCCGGCCGAGGCGGCAAAGATTCTTGTGGATACGCTGGCCAGCTTCAACATCGCGGTAAAAATTCTGGATTACAGCGTCGGCCCCGTTATCACCCGCTTTGAGCTGCAGCCCGCGCCGGGCGTTCGCGTCAGCCGCATCACGGGACTTTCCAATGACATCGCCCTGGCGCTGGCCGCGCCCCGCGTCCGCATCGAGGCGCCCATCCCCGGCAAGGCGGCCGTAGGCATTGAAATCCCCAACAAGAACGCCATTCCCGTTGTGCTGCGGGAGATCGTGGAAAGCCGCGAGTTCCAGAAGGCCGCCTCCCCCATCACCCTGGCCTTTGGCAAGGACATTGGGGGCAAGGTCATCACCGCAGACCTTGGGAAGATGCCGCACCTGCTCATTGCGGGCTCCACGGGCTCCGGCAAGAGCGTTTGCATCAACGACCTGATCATCTCGATGGTCTACAAGTCCTCGCCCAGAGACCTGCGCATGATCCTCGTTGATCCGAAGGTGGTGGAGCTGTCGGTCTATTCGACGCTGCCGCACCTGCTCATCCCCGTGGTCACCGACCCGAAGAAGGCCGCAGGCGCGCTGCGCTGGGCGGTCAACGAAATGATGCAGCGCTACAGGAAATTCTCCGAGCTGGGCGCCCGGGACCTTGCGCGCTACAATGAATTGCAGCAGGAGGACAGCGCAAGGCTGCCCAAACTGGTGGTCATCATCGACGAGCTGGCAGACCTGATGATGGTGGCGCCGGACGAGGTTGAGGACAGCATCTGCCGCATCGCGCAGCTTGGCCGCGCCTCCGGCATCCACCTGATCGTGGCCACGCAGCGGCCCTCCGCAGACATCATCACGGGGCTGATCAAGGCGAATATCCCCTCCCGCTGCGCCTTTGCGGTGAGCTCCGGCATCGACTCGCGCATCATTCTCGACGCAACCGGCGCGGAAAAGCTGCTTGGCCGCGGCGATATGCTGTTTCACCCCAACGGCTCCGGCAAGCCCACGCGCCTCCAGTGCGCCTTTGTCTCCGACGAGGAGGTGGAGCGCGTGGTGGGCTACTTCCGCCAGCAGCAACAGCAGCCCAGCTTTGACGACAAGTTCGTCTCCGAGGTTACAAACGCCGCCAAGGGCGGCGCCACCGGCGGCGTGTTCGGCGAGGGCAAGCAGGAGGACGAGCTGCTGGGCGAGGCCGTGCGCATCGTGCTGGAAAGCGGCTCCGCCTCCATCTCCATGATCCAGCGCAGGCTCCGCGTGGGCTATGCCCGGGCCGCGCGCCTCATCGACATCATGGAGCAGCACGGCTACGTTTCCGGCTTCGACGGTTCCAAGCCCCGCCGCGTGCTCATCAAGCAGGCGGAATTCGACCGGCTCTTTGGCGACGGCACGGCGGAGGAGGATGCCGGCGCAGACGGCGACGAGCCGCCCTTTGACACGGGCACGGAGGAGGATGAGGCATGAGCAAAATCGGCGTAATCTCCCTGGGCTGCGCGAAAAACCAGGTGGATACCGAGCAGATGCTGGGCTACCTTCGCGCCGCGGGACATAGCTTTACCGGCGATCCTGCGGAGGCGGAGGTGCTGATCGTCAACACCTGTGGTTTCATCGAGCCCGCCAAGCAGGAATCCATCAATACCATTCTCGAGATGGCCCAGTACAAGCAGCGCGGCCGCTGCAAGACGCTGGTGGCCACCGGCTGCCTGACCAAGCGCTATGCCGGCGCGCTGCGCGAGGCGCTGCCCGAGGTTGACATCCTGCTGGGCTTTGACCAGTATGCCGAGCTCCCCGCCCTGCTGGCGGGAAAATCCCCGGTCTGCGCGCCCTATGCGGGCCGGGTGCTCACCACGCCGGACTACAGCGCCTACCTGCGCATCGGCGACGGCTGCAACAACCGCTGCGCCTACTGCGCGATTCCGCTCATCCGCGGCGCGCTGCGCAGCACGCCCATGGAAACCCTTGTGGACGAGGCCAGGGCGCTGGCGGACGGCGGCGTTACCGAGCTGACGCTGATTGCTCAGGATACCTCCGGCTACGGACGGGACCTGTACGGCAGGCCCATGCTGCTGCCGCTGCTGGAGCAGCTCCAGCGGATTGACGCGCTGCACTGGATTCGTGTGCTGTACACCTACCCGGACACGGTCACGCCGGAGCTGATCGACGCCTTTGCGGGCGGCAGCAAGATCGTCAACTATCTCGACATGCCGCTGCAGCACATCAACGATGAGATTCTGCATCGCATGCGCCGCCGGGGCAGTCGGGCGCACATTGAGCGCGTCCTCGACCACCTTGCTGCCTCCGGGGCGGACTTTACGCTGCGCACGACCATGATGGTGGGCTTCCCCGGTGAGACGGAGGCGCAGTTTCAGGAGCTGCTTGACTTTTTGCGCCAGCATCCCTTTGACCGGTTGGGCGCCTTTTCCTTCTCGCCGGAGGAGGACACGGCTGCCGCAGAGATGGACGGGCAGCTTCCGGAGGAGGTCAAGGCCGCCCGTCTCGATGCGCTCATGGCGCAGCAACGGGATATTTCCCGCGAAAAGAACCGGGCCCGCATCGGCAGCACCGTCGAGGTCCTGATCGAGGGAACGGACGATACGGGACTCTTTGGCCGCTCGCCCGCCGAAGCGCCGGATGTGGACGGCAAAATCCGCCTGCCCTACCGCCCGCGTATCCGCGCCGGGCAGTATCTCCCCGTGCGCCTGACCGCAGCGGAGGACTATGACATGAAGGGAGAATTGATGGAATGAACCCTGCCAACAAAGCGACCCTGCTTCGCATTCTTCTCGTTCCCCTTTTCGTTGCCTGTTTTTACCTTGACAGTCTGGTTTCCCACCTCATCGCCTGCGTAATCTTCGTCTTTGCCAGTCTGACCGACCTCTGGGACGGCTGGTACGCGCGAAGGCACAACCTGGTAACGGATTTTGGCAAGCTGCTGGACCCCATGGCGGATAAGCTCCTGCTCTGCACGGCCTACATCATGCTGTGCAGCGTGGGCAAGGTCAGCGGAATTCTGACCGTGGTTTTTGTGGGCCGCGAACTCATCATCAGCGCCTTTCGCCTGATCGCCGTGGAAAAGGGCGTGGTCATCGCCGCAGGCAGGCTGGGCAAGATCAAGACCACGCTGCAATGCGTTTCCATCGTGCTGCTGCTGCTGGACAATCCCCTGTTTGGCCTGATCGGCGTCCCCATGGATCGGATTGCGCTGTATCTGGCCGCCTTCTTTACCCTCTGGTCGCTGATTGACTATCTTTATAAAAACAGAAAGCTGGTATCCACCAAATGATTGCAGAGATTGTTTCCGTCGGCACGGAACTGCTCATGGGGCAGATCGTCAATACGGACGCGCAGTTTATCGCGAAGCATCTGGCCCCTCTGGGCCTCGCCTGCCGCTACCAGGTCACGGTGGGTGACAACGCCGGGCGGCTTACGGAGGTTGTGCGCGCCGCGCTTTCGCGGGCGGACATCGTTTTTTTCACCGGCGGCCTCGGCCCCACGGACGATGACCTGACCAAGGAGACCGTTGCCGCAGCGCTGGGCCTTGCCTGCGTCCCCTTCCCCGAGGAGGTGGAGCGGCTTACGCGCTTTTTCCGCGACAGGGGCCGCGTCATGACCCCCAACAACCTCAAGCAGGCCAGTTTTCCGGAGAGCGCCATCCTGCTGCCCAACCCCAACGGCACCGCGCCAGGCTGCATTCTGGAGGCGGGCGGCAAGGCCGCCGTCCTGCTGCCGGGGCCGCCGCGGGAGCTCTACCCGATGTTTACGGATCATGTGCTGCCCTATCTTGAGCGGCGCTGCAATACGCACCTGTATTCGCGGGAGCTGAGAATCTTCGGCATGGGCGAATCCATGCTGACCTATGAACTGCGCGATCTGATTGAACGGCAGACCAATCCTACCATCGCGCCCTATGCAAAGACCGGCGAGGTCACGCTGCGGTTGACCGCAAGCTGCGAAACCGACGCGGAGGGCCAGCGCCTGCTGTCGCCGCTCATTGAGGAGATCACGCGGCGCGTGGGCGACCGTCTCTACTCCACCGAGGGCAAGCCCCTGCACCAGGTCTGCGCAGAGCTTCTCGCCGCCTCCGGCCGCAGCCTCGCCGTCGCGGAAAGCTGCACCGGCGGCATGGTGACCAGCAGCCTCGTCTCCGTGCCCGGCTGCTCGGACTTCCTCATTGAGGGCTGCGTCACCTACTCAAACGACGCGAAGATGCGCCGCCTGGGCGTCTCCGAAGAAACGCTGCGCGCGCATACGGCGGTCAGCCGGCAGTGCGCCCTTGAGATGGCCCGGGGAATCCGCCAGAGCGCGGGCGCGGACTATGGCCTTGCGATCACGGGCATCGCCGGACCTGGCGGCGGGACGGAGGCACAGCCCGTGGGCCTGGTCTACATCGCCGTGGCGGACGCCGCTGGCGCGGAGGCGGTCGAGCTGCATCTGTATGGCGACCGGGACCGCATCCGCAGGACCGCCACGCTGCACGCTCTGGACCTGCTGCGCAGAAAATGCTTGAATCGTACATTTGTTCGTGATATACTGTAATCGCTGAATTTTAAGGAGAGTTGAGGGCCTGAGCGTATGGGTGTTGAAAAAGAAAAAGCGCTGGAAATTGCGCTGAGCCAGATCGAAAAGCAGTTCGGCAAGGGCGCTATCATGAAGCTGGGCGACGCGGGCGCCAAGATCGCCGTCTCCACCATCTCCACCGGCTGCATCGAGCTGGACTTTGCGCTGGGCGTGGGCGGCGTGCCCCGGGGGCGCATCGTGGAGATCTATGGCCCGGAATCCTCCGGCAAGACCACCATTGCGCTGCACATCGTGGCGCAGTCACAGAAAATGGGCGGCACCGCGGCCTTCATCGATGCGGAGCACGCGCTGGACCCGGTCTATGCCGAAAACCTCGGCGTCAACGTGGACGAGCTGTACGTCTCTCAGCCGGATACCGGCGAGCAGGCGCTGGAGATTACCGAGGCGCTGGTGCGCAGCGGCGCGCTGGACGTCATCGTTGTGGACTCCGTGGCGGCCCTGGTCCCCAAGGCTGAAATCGAAGGCGACATGGGCGATTCCCATGTGGGTCTTCAGGCGCGGCTGATGTCTCAGGCGCTGCGAAAGCTCACCGGCGCCATCAGCAAGTCCAACACCGTCGTCATCTTCATCAACCAGCTCCGCGAAAAGGTGGGCGTTATGTTCGGCAATCCCGAAACGACCACCGGCGGCAAGGCGCTCAAGTTCTACGCCTCCATCCGCCTGGACGTGCGCCGCACCGATTCGCTGAAGAACGGCACCGAGGTCGTCGGCAACCGCACGCGCGTCAAGGTTGTCAAGAACAAGGTGGCCCCGCCCTTCAAGGTGGCGGAGTTCGACATGATCTACGGCGAGGGCATCTCCCGCGAGGGCTCCCTCATCGACCTGGCGGTGGCCCGGAAGATCATCACAAAAACCGGCGCATGGTTCTCCTATGGCGATTTGCGCATCGGTCAGGGCCGGGAAAACGCCCGCAATTTCCTGAAGGATAACCCCGAGCTGGCCAACGAGATCGACCAGAAGCTCCGCGTTGCCCTGGAGCAGGAGCGGGCCGAGGCTGTTGCGGCTGCGGAGGCCAAGCGTGCCGCGCGCATGGGCGGCGCAGCTCCCGTGCAGGACGGCCCCGCCCCGGAGTGAGCCCTCCCCCCTGCCTTTTGAAACCCAATACAGCGCCGGCGGACTGAGCAACCCGCCGGTCTTTGTTTTTCCTCCACGGGAACCCGCTTCCCGGCGGCGCCCTCCCCCGGCCTCCGGCCAGAGCCCGCTCCCGCAAACCCGGGGGAAGGGGAAGCGGCGCGTTGCGCCGGCCGTTGCCCACGGGCGTTTCTGCCCCGCCCGGGCCGGGGGAGGGCCCTGCTGGACGGGCAGCCCCGCCGCGAGGATGGCGTTTTGGCGGCTTTGCCGCCTTTTTCCGCGCCCCTTCTGAGGGAATTCTTCTGGGTGCAGCGGGCCCGGAGGGCCGCCGGAAACCGCTCCGGCGCAAATGCTGTACCAACGGAACGGGCTGCATGAAAAGGCGCGGCCGCTGTTGGCCGCGCCTCAGCGTGTCAAAAAAGTGGCTGAACGCCACTTTTTTGAGTTTTACGGGTTTTGCCTCTCGCATTCGCTCCCGGGCGGCAAAACCCGCAAAGTACGAAAACCTCCCCCGGGGTTTTTCGACAATCTCAGGCGCGGCCGCTGTTGGCCGCGCCTTTTTCGGATTTCTATTTCCTTTTCCCCAGATTCAGCAAGCGGACAATGACCGGGCTCAGCACAATGTTTGACCCCAGCTCGAACAGAAAATTTCCGCCCACAAGGCCGAGAAGCATATATTGGAGCGATCCTTCAAAGCCTGCGGCGGCGCCCCAGGACCGGATGGTATCCAAAAAGAACAGAGCACAGCCCAGAAGAAACACCCCCGTGTTGACCAGCGGGCACACGATTGCGGCCGCCGCCACCGCCGCATAGCGGTTGTACTTTTCCAGCGCCCTGTAGATAAGGCCGGCCATCAACCCGCAGGCCGCGCCCTTGACAAGAACCGTAATCACCGTCCCGGGAATGTTCACCACCAGAAACGCGGCGGCGTCCCCGCTGAGCAGCACCACCACGCCGAATACAAAGCCCAGCCATACGCCCACCTTTACGCCGCAGGTTGCCGCGCCGATGACAATGGGAATCAGCACAAGGGAGATGGCAAAGGGGCCAAAGCGAATGAAGGTTCCCATAAACTGCAGGATGATGACCAGCGCAGTCAGCACGGCCGCCAGCACCAGCGTGCCGGTCGGCATTCTTCTCTTTGTTGTTTCCATGGAGTCCTCCTTGCTGTCGTCCGCATGAGCGGTACAACGCATATTTCTTCTATATTATCTCCCGTAGGAGTAAAGCGGAATGGAAACCTCAACTATTCTTTTCAAATAAAACCTGTAGACCCTGAAGCACCAGGTGTTCGTCAAGCAGTATCTCGTGCCTGCAATGGCGAACCACAATGGATGCCAGGCCGCCGGTGGCATAGACCGGGAGCGCTTCGCCCGTCTCCTCGCAGATTCGGTCTATCATCCCGTCCACCATGCACGCGTGGCCATAGATGACGCCCGATTTCATGCAATCCGCCGTATTTTTTGCCACAACGGCGGCAGGCGCCTCCAGGCAGACCTGCGGAAGCTGTGCCGTGCCTTCGGCCAGTCCCTTCATGCCCATCAGAACGCCGGGCATGATGGATGCGCCAACAAACGCGCCCTGACGGTTCACAACCATCATTTTGGTCGCCGTACCCATATCAACGATCAGGGCCGGGCAACCATACCGATGATATGCGGCCACGCAGGCACAGATCAGGTCCGAACCAACGGAAGAGGGCGCGTCGCACTGAATCGGAATCCCCGTCCTGATTCCCGGCCCCACCACAACCGGGTCCACCCCGCAGAGGAAGCGAACGGCCCGTTTCATAACCCCGTTCAGGGGCGGCACAACCGACGACAGGATTGCGCCCGATATTTCCGCCGGGTCAACCCCGTGAATGGCAAGCGTATTCCTGATTTTGCCCGCATACTCGTCCTCGGTTTCAAACGCATTGGTGGAGATCCGGGCCACAAAGGCCAGCCTGTCCCCCCGGAACCCGCCGAACATGATGTTTGTATTGCCAATATCTATTGCCAACAGCATGGCATTCTCACCTCGCAACAGGAATCAGAAGGGCGCAGGACCAGAACCGGATTATACCACCCGAAACGGAAAAAAGCAACCGCAGGCAGGCCGTCTGCGATCTCCAGCCCCTGCCGTTCCGGCGCCAGCCTGAATCCCCGGAGCCTCCTGCACAGGCAGGGAGCAGGGCCGGATCTGCGCAGGCAAAAGCGGGATGTCAGGGCTGCGCAGACAACAGGATGCGGGGAGCGCCCGCGCAAAGGGGCCGGCCGGAATTCAGGAGCCGCCGCGTCAAGCCGGGCAAACCGCTGCCGGCCCCTGCTTCATATGACATAGTCGTCCCCTTCCGCGTCCCGCTGCATCAGATCCGCCACCGTCACATTGTCCAGATAGTCGCCGATCAGCCGGTCAAGGCCCCGCCACAGGGGCAGGGTTCGGCATGCGGCCATCCGGGGGCAGGCCGCCGCGCCCGGCTCCAGACAGGACACCGGCGCCAGAGATTCCTCCGTCAGCCGCAGAATACTGCCTACGGAATACTGGTCGGGCGCTTTGGTCAGCCGATAGCCGCCGCCCTTTCCCCGCAGCCCCTCCAGCAGCTTCGCCCTCACCAGCAGCTTGATAATGCTTTCCAGATATTTCTCCGATATCTCCTGCCGGTCCGCGATCGTTTTCAGGGGGATATAGCCATCCGCCCGGTGCTCCGCCAAATCCACCATCACCCGCAGAGAATAGCGGCCCTTCGTTGAAATCAGCATGTGATATCCCTCCCTCCGATAAACCTATTATGCAACATGGTTAATAGGAAAATCAACGGGAATATTTTGATGCTTCCTATTGACAAATCCCATGTTGCACCATATAATCATATTAACCTACTTGAAAGGTTGGTAATATATGCAGCCCTATTCCGCTTTCTTCCGATGTTGCCGGCGCAGCAGAGGAACCCCATCACCACAACAACCACGCAGGAGGAACCCACTATGAGTAAAATCTATACATCCGCCGACCAGCTGATCGGCAGGACGCCGCTGCTGGAGCTGACCCACATCGAGAAGGAAGAGGGCCTGAGCGCCCGCATTCTGGGCAAGCTGGAATACTTTAACCCCGCCGGCTCCGTAAAGGACCGCATCGCCAAGGCCATGATCGACGACGCCGAGGCCAGGGGGCTTCTGAAGCCCGGCGCAACGATCATCGAGCCCACCTCCGGCAACACCGGCATCGGCCTGGCTTCGGTGGCGGCTGCCCGGGGCTATCGCATCATCATCGTCATGCCGGAGACCATGAGCGTGGAGCGCCGCCAGCTGATGAAGGCCTATGGCGCGGAGCTGGTGCTGACGGAGGGCGCCAAGGGCATGAAAGGCGCCATCGCCAAAGCCGAAGCGCTGGCAAAGGAAATCCCCGGCAGCTTTCTTCCCGGCCAGTTTATAAACCCCGCCAACCCCGCGATCCACAGGGCCACCACCGGCCCGGAGATCTGGGAGGACACCGACGGCAAGGTGGATCTCTTTGTTGCCGGCGTTGGCACCGGCGGCACGGTCACGGGTGTGGGCGGATATTTGAAACAGCGGAATCCGAAGGTGAAGGTGGTAGCCGTCGAGCCCGCTTCCTCTCCCGTGCTGAGCGGGGGAACACCCGGCGCGCACAAGATTCAGGGAATCGGCGCCGGCTTCGTTCCGGAGGTGCTGGACACCGGGATCTATGACGAAATCATCGCCGTGGAAAACGAAGATGCCTTTGCCACCGGCAAGCGCATCGGCCGGAGCGAGGGCGTTCTGGTGGGCATTTCTTCCGGAGCCGCCGTCTGGGCCGCCATCGAGCTGGCAAAGCGGCCGGAGCATCAGGGCAAAACCATTGTGGCCCTGCTCCCCGATACCGGCGACCGCTATCTCTCTACCCCGCTGTTCGCAGACTGAGCGCCGCAAAATGCCGCGAGGCTGCCGCAAAAGGGGGCGGCTGCGGCGCGCCAGGGCGCGTGCTCGCGTGCGCACAGGATGAAAAAAGCCCGCCTTTCGGGCTTTTTTACATGCGGCCGGTGGCGTCCATGGCGCAGACGCCGCAGGCTGCGCCGCCCCCTGCGCTTTATTGATCCGCGCTTCCTTCCTCCTGCTGCTTCATAAGCGTGGCATATTGCAGGAGCTGCTTGCGGGAAGCTACTCCCAGCTTGCTGTAAATGTTCTTATTGTGAAATTTAACGGTGTTCTCGTTTACACCAAGGAGGATATGGATCTCTTTGGCAGTTTTCCCTTCAAGATACAGCGCAAAAATCTCCCTTTCTCTGGGCGTCAGCGTATGCAGATTGCTCAAAAACATTCCGTAGCTTTCCGGATCGATCTCATCGCTTTTTTTCTCCACGAGTCTGGCGAGCTGCGTCTGCGCTTTGGCGTATTCGTTTTCCGCATCCTGCTTCTGGTTTTCAAGAAGGCGCAGCTCATCCTCGTGCTCCCTGTCCTTCTGGGCGAGAAATTCAAACAGGTCATCGATTTCCGGGATGCGCGACGGTCCGGCATTCATGCTAACGTCTTTGATCTGCTGCAGGCTCTTCAAGATGGGCGCAACGTATTTTTTGCTGAGCCAGAGCGTGGCGCAAACCGCAATCACCGCTATGATGCACAAAATGGACGTTGCCTTTCGCTGTCCATCCCGCAAATAAGCCTGATACTGCCCTTCGGGAAGCATGACTGCTACCGTATGCCGGGACGCGCCTATGGCGATCTCCCGCGCCTTACCCACAAAGGACAGCTCGCCGCTCTGAAACGTCACAAACTCCCCCTTGGCCCTGGCGCTGAAATTTTCGATAACCGGCGGCGCATACCCGCCCCTATTGCCCGCAACCTGTCCTGTATACCCCTCCTCCGTCCGATCGAGCAGGGCGAACGCCGTATATCCCGGCTCCATGGCCACCGTCTGATAGGCAAGTTCAAAATAAAGGTCGCTGATCTCAAAGCCGCACACGCCGATCCCCCGCCCCTCCGCATCCAGAATGGGTGCGCAGAGAAACCGCGCATTCTCCCATGTGTCGGGCAGCGCATAGACCGCGGTGAGCAGATAGGCCCCGGCGCTGTCCGCCGCAGCGTCGCGCAGGGTTTCAGCCACACCGGCAAAGGTATCCGCCTTTATCTCATATTGCCATGCGCTGTGAAGGCTGACATTGTTCTCCCTTGCCACGGAGGCCGCGCCCCGAAACAGGCAGACCTTATTGTTGATCGTATTCTCTGCATACAGATTGGCATATTTCAGGTACAGGCCGTTATGGTATTCATCGGGGAGCGTATCGTTGACCGTAGTATATAACAGGTAGAACGCCCCGCTGCAGGGGGCAAGCTGCAGGTTGGTATAAACCAGAGGAAAAGCCGCCGTTTGCAGCGCCGCCAGTTCTTCCGGATGATTTTTCAAGGCCTCAAAGGGCACGCCATTGTCTTGCTGATATTTCTCAACCAGCGCGCTCAACTGCCCGGACAGCGCCAAAGCATACGCGGCCATTCTGTCCGCATCATGCTCGATGCCCGCCACAGAGGTCTCAAGCTGGTGATCCAGAACACGGGCAACGTTGCTGCGGGCAGGATTCAGGACGCCGAACAGACTGAGCAAAAGGAGCGCGGCCATGATCAGCGCAAAAGCCATCAGGAGCAGATAGGCAATCAACCGGCGGCGCATGGTAAGCCCTTTTGCGCGCGCCTGGTTGAGAATCTGCCTGAATTGTCCGGGGCTCAGCAACTGCATTTGACCACCCTCGGTTTTACGCCGGCTCAGTAGGAGCCGTTCTGAATTTCTCTCAGCCCTGTCGCCACAAGCTCGTCCATCACCGCTGCGGCGTCTTCTCCTGCGGCGGTTCGCCGCACATACGCCTCCCGGGCGGAGGAAAGCGCGGACCTGACCGCCTCCTCAAAGGCGTTCTGAACCCGTCCCGCCCCCTCGTACAGGGGCAGCGCGCAAAAACGGTATTCCCCCTGCATGCTGCCAATGGTTTCGTAGAGCATGCGGTATTTTTCGTTTTCTACAATGCGCATGTCGGAAAACAGCGTCTGGTACGCTGCATCGGTAACGGGAAGATAGCCCGATTTTGTTGCAAAGGCAAGGTTGTGCTCGCCCTGGGTGATCCATTTTGCAAAGATGGCGGCGGCCTCGTTCTTCCTCTCGTCCGCGCTCTTTACCGCAAACAGTCCGCCTCCCCGCTGCACGACAACGGGCGCGCCGCCCTCAAATACAGGATAGGCCAGCACGGCGGTTTCCACCGCTTCGGTGCTGTTATCGGCGCGGGTGACGTAATCGCGCAGATAGAGAATCCCCGCCGTCGAGCCGATGTTGCAGATGATCTCGCCCGTTTTCCAGCGGTCGGAAGCATAGCCGTCCTGAACGCAAAGCCCGCCATAAACGGCGGCACGCGCCATCGGCTCATAGGCGGCCGCAAATGGCGTGCTTTCCGTATCCGGCTGCCCGTTTTTGAGAAAGTCACCGCCAAGGGAATCCACAGCCGCGACAAAATAATGATAAAAATCGTTGATCTGGAACATGGTTTGCCCACCCGACCAGTCATAGTAGCGGTCACAGGCGGAAAACACCCCTGCAAAGGTGGCCAGCGCATCCACGGTTACGCCCGTATCGGCAGAAAAGCGGTCAAAGATGGTCCGGTTGAGGAACAGGAGCTCGCTGGACTTGGCAATGGGCAGCATGAGCAGCCGATCGCCAAAAACGCCTTCCGCAAGAAAGTCCGCCAGGTATAACTCCAGCTCCTCCTCTTGAAAGTACCCGTGCCAGTCAAGCAGCCGCTCCGTTCCGATCTGCTCCGCAATGCGCGGATAGGCAACAAACAGATCCGGCAGCGGCGCTGCGCCCGGCTCGCCCCTGGCCGAGGCCAGAAGCGCTTCATCAATCGCCGTAGAATCGGTTACCGAAGTGACATTGACAATAATCCCCCGTTCCTTTCCTTCCGTCTTATTAAACTCCTGAATCGCATCGTTCAGGGGGGATATGGTCTGGCTGCCATACACATGCCAAATCGTCAGCGTCACAGGATGCTCCGGCGCAAGCTGCGTATGTGGTGCGCAGCCGGCGAGCCCTGGCAGCAAAAGCGCCAGAAGTATCAGCGGCAATCCCGCTTTTTTCATTGTTTTCCTCCTTTAACGGCCGTTACCTGCCCACATGCCAGCCCCTTCTTTTTCACAAAAATTCGGTTCTACCTACTCGAATTGCGTTTTGGGGTAGTGTCAAATACGGCGAAACCCTTTATGCTCTTTCCCGTAAGCGGCGGTTGCGGCAGGAGGTCCGCCAGCGCGCGCCTGCGCCGGCGGGGCCATGGGCCGCCCGCAAGGCAGCCCGAAAACCATCCCTGCGGCCCGTATCCACCGGCGGGAAATCCCTTTGCGCAGGTATTGCCGCTGCGAATCGACAGCGGCAATGACAGCTTTATCATAATACAAAGCCCTGATTTTTTCAAGCCTTTGTAATATCTGGCAAACTGGGGGGATTTGCTCTGGAAAGGCAGTTTCACAGGACGGCAAGCTACAGAGTTCTGTCCGGCCCTGAAGGGAACAGGTACCGTTTTTTCTGCGAGCTTTCCGGTGCGGCGCTATGCACCACCAGGCCCGTTGTTCCAGGCAGACCGGAGGAGGAACTGGCCCTGGCCTGGGAAAGCGAGGGGCGTGACTGTTTTAATCAATGCGGGCGCTGTGGCCGGTGGGTGTGCAACGCCATGTATAATGCAGACGTTCTCGAATGTGTCGATTGCGCGCCCTGGGAGGATCCTCCCCGCTTTTGCCCGTCCTGCGGCGCCCCCAGCTCCCTGCGGGAGGCTGTCTGCAAGGCATGCGGCGCGCAGCTCAGATACGGAGGAGTTGAAGAATGGCAACCCTCAGCGAGACAATCCGCCTCGAGAGCATGAGACAGTACGGCTTTGGCGCGGAAGCCATGAAGGCCCTTAAGGTCTGCACGCGCTGCGGCACAATGGCTGCCGCCACGGCAACCTTCTGTAAGGAATGTCGCGCCCGCCTTCCGCAGGAAACCCTGTTTCAGCTTTACAGGCGCAGGCACGGGGTTTGTCCGGAATGCGAAACCGTCATCCCGGACAGCGCGCAGTTCTGTCCGCAATGCGGCTGCCGCGTGCGCGAGAGATCGAAATAATTCGAAACAACTTGACACTGATGTCACAATTGTATAAATTGAAGGAGGAAAAATGATGAAAAAAGTACTTGCCATGGTGTTGGCAACCCTTATGTGCGCTGCAATGTTTACCGCCTGCGGAGCGAAGGAGCCCGCAGCCGAAGTCAAGGGCGAGACCTTTGACGCCGGAAACGTCAGCGCTTTGGTGCCGAAGGGCTGGAAGGCTTTCCCCGTTTCCGATCTGTTTGCCGAGGAGGAGAACGCCACCGATCCCGACGCCCTGCAAATCTGCAAAGGCGCCAAAACCGAGTGGGATCTGTTTTCCAAGCCCTATATGCAGATCAACCACTATGGGCCGGATTCCGCAATGATGGAGCCCTCGAAGGACTGGTATGATGGCGCAGAGGATCTGGAACCCCTGCAGATCGGCGGAAGAACCTGGAAGGGTTTTACCGCAAAGAGCTTTGACGTAAAGATTATCACGCTTTGGACCGAGGATGGCGAGCACCAGTACCAGCTGAGCATCTGGCCGGAACAGAGTGACGGAAAAATCAGTCTGGACGATGCGGATGTGCAGGCGATTATCGCCAGCATCCAGCCGGCCGCATAACCTGCAAAAAAACATTCAGGAGGCGCAACGTGGGATTATTCGGAAAGCTGTTTGAAAAGAAGGAATGTGACATTTGTGGCGGCGAGATTGGTCTTCTTGGGAACCGCAAGCTGGAGGACGGCAACCTCTGCAAGGACTGCGCAAAAAAGCTCTCCTACTGGTTTGACGACCGTCGGCACAGCACCGTCGAGGAGATTCGGGCGCAGCTCGCCTACCGGGAAGAGAACCAGAAAAAGGTCAACGAGTTCAACGTCACCCGGACCCTCGGCCGCAACACGCTGGTGGTTCTCGATGAGGATAAGCGCCAGTTCATGGTCGTCCGAACGGGCAATATGCGCGCGGAGAACCCGGATGTTATCGACTATTCTCAGGTGACCGGCTGCGATCTGGACATTGACGAGGACCGCCATGAAGAAATGCGCCAACTGGACGACGGCCGTGAGGTGAGCTATAATCCGCCCCGCTACAGCTGGAGTTACGACTTCTATGTTACCATCCGCGTCAACCATCCCTATTTTGACGACATGCGCTTCAAGCTCAACGGCAGCAACGTTGAAATAGAGCCGGCCAATTTCGGCCGCGGCACCTTCGGCGCGCAGTTCAACCCGCGGAATCATCCCGATTTCAGGGAATACGAGGAGATGGGAAAAGAAATCAAGCAGGCGCTTACCCAAATCCGCCAGGAAACCAGAGAGAGCGCAGCCGCGGCCAATGCGCCGAAGCGGCCCGTCATATGCCCTCTCTGCGGCGCCACCACCCTGCCCGACGCAAACGGTTGCTGCGAATATTGCGGCGGCCCTGTGGGCGCCTGAGGCGCGCAAGCCATGGTTCAATAGGCGCGTTTGCGCGTTATTGAAAATACATCCAAATTCATTTGGGAGGAGAAAAAATGGAAGCAAAAATTGAAGCAAAGGGTTCTGGATTCCTGAAGGTTACGGGAATTCTGATGATCATCGGCGGCGCTCTGTCGATCATCCTTTCCATCGTCGGCATTCTGGGCATCGCCGCTCTGGCGATTATCAACGATGGTTCCATCTCGATGGGTCTGCTTTATGTATCCGGCATTCTGGCCATTGTCCGCTCTGTTGTGGAACTGATTGCCGGAATCGTTGGCGTCAAGCACTGCAAGAATCCCGAAAAGGCGAAGACCTGCATCGTTTGGGGCGCTATCGTGGCAGCGCTGACCGTTGTCGGCGCGATCCTCACCGTTGCCGGTGGCAGCGCGTTCCCCTGGGTCAGCCTCCTGATCGGTCTGGTTGTCCCCGTTCTCTACATCATTGGCGCTGTAAAGAACAAGGCGTAAATCAACACGGATTTACCAAAAAAGGCCGCCGTCAATGCTTTGACGGCGGCCTTTGAGATTGTCGAAAAACCCCGGGGGTTGATAAGGGGCCGCAGCCCCTTATGTTCCATCCGGCTCTGACGACAAGTGCGTCAGAACGGATGAAAACCCGGAGGGTTTCGTACTTTGCAGGTTTTGCCGCCCGGGAGCGAATGCGAGAGGCAAAACCTGTGAAAGCTCGAAAAAATTGCGGGCGCGGCTCCTTCCCCCCATGGGACGCTACGGCGCAGGTCCGCAGATGAAGGCCCGGGCGGCAAAGACGCTCCCGCTTCATCCGGTCCCTGCCCTCGCTGTCAGGATGGCGCGCAAATCGCGGGAACTGGAACCGCGGGCATCCGCGGGACGCTGCTGCGGCGTGTCCGCCTGTGTTTCCGCCAACCCGGGGTCACCTCTCTCCGCCGGGCTTTTGCAGGGGGGCGCGGCGGCGGGAGTACGCGCAGGGATTCCCGAAAAAAAATCGGAGCAGACGCCATAGCGTCTGCTCCGATATGGAGCTGATGAGCAGATTCGAACTGCCTACCTCTTCATTACCAATGAAGTGCTCTACCGACTGAGCTACATCAGCATCGCCAAAGGGCCTGCTGCAGATTCACAACGAACCCATTATAGCGAATAAATGCGTACTTGGCAAGAGGTTTTTCGATTTAATTTTCCGCGCGGATAACGCTCTCAATGGCACGGACGCAGGGCAGCGCCGAAATGTCCCGCAGCGCGGCCTGCACGGCAAATTCCTGCGCCTCGTAGGTCATAAAGGTAATGTGGGAGGAGCAGCCGTCCGCCTCGCCCAGCTGCAGCACATCCTTGAGCGAAACGCCGTGCCTGGCAAAAACATCCGCAATGGCCGCCATGGTGCCGGGCTGGTCCGTCACCTTGAGCCGCACACAGTAGATGCAGCGAAAATCCCGTACCAGCTCCACCTGATCGCTCATCCCCGGAATGTTCTCAAAGGTCATATAGCGATGCCGACCATGGGCATGGCAGGCATAGATCACGTCCGAAACCACGGCGGACGCGGTCGGCATGCAACCGGCGCCGCGGCCATAGAGCATGATATCGTCCACCGCATGGCCGGTCAGGAACACCGCGTTGAACACGCCGCGCACCGAGGCCAGCGGATGCGTCGTTTTGAGCATGGTGGGGTGTACGCGCACCTCGATGCGATTGCCCTCCTTCTTGCCGATGGCCAGGAGCTTGATTTCATAGCCCAGCAGCTTTGCCGTCTCAAAATCCGCCCGCGTCAGCTTTGTGATGCCCTCGCGGTAGATCACGTCGATGGGCATGTGGGCGTGGAAGGCCATGGACGAAAGGATGGAGAGCTTGTACATGGCGTCGTAGCCCTCCACGTCGGCTGTGGGGTTGGCTTCTGCATAGCCCAGCTGCTGCGCCTGCGCAAGGACCTCGGCAAAGTCCTTCCCCTCCTCGCTCATCTTTGTGAGGATAAAGTTGGTGGTGCCGTTGATGATCCCCATCACGCGGGAGATGTTGTTGGCCTGCATGGAGTCCGTGATCGTGCGCAGAATCGGAATGCCGCCGCCCACCGTGGCCTCAAGATAGAGTCCTGCGCCGGTCTTTTTCGCCGCTGTTTCAAACTCATACCAGTGCTTGCTCATGACCTCCTTGTTGGAGGTAACGACGGTCTTGCCGCTCTCCAGCGCCCGAAGGATAAAGCTGCGGGCCGGCTCAACGCCGCCCATGCACTCCACGACGATGGAGATGTTCTCATCCTGCGCGATATCGTCAAAACAGGTGGTAAACAGCTGGCGGGGCGCCAGATGCAGGTTGGGCTCATTGGTAAAGTCGCGCACGAGAATACGGGCCACCGTGAGATCCAGCGACTCCCGGTGCTTGAGATCGCCATGGTTTTCCGTCAGGATGCGGTATACCCCGGATCCCACCGTGCCAAAGCCCAGAATGGCTACTTGAAATCGTTTCATCATTCTTCCTCCAAAGATAAATCAGTCCGCCATGGCAGCGCCGATGGCTGTTGCAAAGGGGGCGTACTCCGGCACCAAAAACCGGACCCTGTGCAGCGAAGCAACTCCGTCCAGACTATGCTTTGCCACAGGCCACTGCGCAATCGTTCCCACAAGCACCACGGTGTGCGTCAGACACTTGTTCGCCGCAAGCGCGGCCATGACGCCAACGCCCTCAAAGACCATATTGCAAAGACCGGCCGCCAGATCCTCCCCGCGCGCACCGCCGCCTGCTTTTCGCAGGTTCGCCACGGTGGTTGCGGGCGTAAGGCCGGGAATCTCGCCCGCGCACACATCCCGCAGCTGCAAATCCACCCGGGAGAGATCGCCCTGCTGCGCCATTGCGCAAAACTTCTGCATGTCCTCCACGCCGCAAAGCCGCTCTGCCAGCCCCTGCAGCATGCCGCCGCCAAGGCCCGTCCCACCCACGCGCCGGAAGCGAAAGGGCGTAACGCGCAAAAAAGAGGTACCCGTGCCGATGCTTACGACGAGACAGTTCCGCTTTTTTGCGCTCCGGCTTGCGCCGCGCGAGAGCGCAGCAAACTCATCCACACGCCTTGTGGGCAGGTTCAAAACATCTCCCTTGAACGACGCCGCGCCAACGCCGGTCACCGCCGCGCGCGCAGCCTCTGAAGCATCCAGCCGCGCAACGGCTTCCTCCAGCGTCTCCTCCGCGCCTTTGTGAATCGCACGAAGGCAGCGCCCGTTTTTTACGAGGGCCAGCTTTGTCACGGAGGCGCCCAAATCCACGCCGAGCACTACCTCCCGGGGCCGTAACAGGTTCAGCGCAAGCGGAACGATAGCGACCGCCGCCGCCAGCTCGATGACGCCGCTCAGGCAGATCCGGACCACTTCAACCCTCTCCGGCTGGCTTCCCTCCCCAAAGGCGGGGAAAAAAAGCTTCATCGCAAAAAGCACAAGAAGGGTATGGATCGCGCTGGCAGCGGCCGCAGCCAATGCGCCGGCCGCAGGAGGATGATACCCTGCCTTCCGCAGCCAATGCGCGGCAAGTCCGGCCGCTGCGCCCGCAGCCAAGCGGGGCACAAGCGCCGCCAGCGGACTGACCAGCGAGGACTGCAGGGCAGGAAAAAATGCGCGGAGAAAGCAGGCCGCGCCCCAGACAAAGCCAAGCCACGCGCCGCCTTTCCAGCCAAGCAGCGCAGCGCCCACCGCAACGACGATGTGCAGCGTGGTAATCTCAATCGTTCCAAAGCGGATGTAGCCGGTACAGGGAACCACGGTCATGAAAACGATCAGGGCGCTCAGCAGGGCCGCCTTTTCAAAATAATTGAGCTTGCGTCTTTTTTGCGCCTGATTTGGCACGGTTTCTTTCCTCCGAACCGCATCGATGGGAGATACTTTCATATTATATACAATTCTTTGGAATATGGCAATCCAAAACACGCAAACTAAGGATAATATTTTTTTGCGAGGAGCGGAGCCATGCACAAAAGCGATCCATCCAACCCGGCGGAGAAAAAAAAGACTTCCGTGGTCGCAACCCTTGGATTTATTGCGCTCTCGCTGCTGTTTGTCTTTGCTGCCGCACAGATGATCGGCGGCGTTCTGCACCGAGAGTTTTCTGGAAACGAAACGGCGTTGGAGGCTACGCCAGCCCCAACGGCAGAGGCACTGCCTACGGACACCCCGTCTCAGGGCGCGGCGGATGCGGTGGTGGCCATCCGAACGCCTGCGCCGGAGGCAGCGCTGGCGTCGATTACGCCGGAGCCGGCCCGGAGCACCCCCTCTCCCACCCCTGCGCAGGATGCGGCCACAGCAGCGGCCAGTACGGCGCCTGCGGCCACGCCCGCTCAGCCGCAAATGCGCGCCGCCTCCTTTGAGGACGGGCGCATGGATCTGGTCATTGCCATGGTTGACGACAAGGGCTTTGCGGACTGTCTCTGCGTCCTTGCCCTGCGGGAAAACCGGGCCACGCTGCTGGCCGTTCCCGCAAATACGCTGGGCGCGGACGGAAAGCCGCTTTCCTCCTGCTCCAGGGCGCAGCTGCTCGGCGCGGCGCGCGGACTGCTTGCAGTACAGTATGAAAAATATGCCGTAATTGAGCGCGCCTCCCTCCAACGCTGCGCGGACGCCATCGGTCCGCTGACCATCGGCGGGAAGGAGTACGACGGTGCTGCGCTGCTGGACTACCTGCAAGGCTCCGGCGGCGATGCTCTGCTGCGGGCGGAGCGCTTTGCAGCAATGCTCGAAGGGCTGGCAAACCGGCTGGATTCCCTCTCTCTGCTGCGCATGCTGACCGCCAAGAACGCGCTGCAAGCCGCCGTGAAGGCCAACATCCGAGAAGCCGAGGGCTGGAGGCTCTATCATGCGGTGCGCAATCTTACTGAAGCGGAGATTTCCCGACGCACGCTGCCGGTAAATTCCCTGCAGAGGCACGGCCGCCGCTGCTATGCGCCCGACGAGCCCCTTACGGAAAAACTGCTGGACGAGCTATACAACTCCTGACAGGGATATGGGTTTGTAAAAAAGGTTGGACCGTATGGTTGTGCAGCAAAGCGACAGGAGCGCCATAGGGCGTAGGACCCGGTTGTTCGAACGGACTGACGGATCTGCACAGTGTTTCATCCGATGCGGTGCGTCCCATGAATGTGACGGGATTTACAAAACGTTGAAATCGGTTTATAGACCCCCCGATGGTCTTTGGGGCGCTGTTGCCAGAACAATCTGCCCATTCGCACAGACCGTTTCATCACCAAAAAGCAACCGGCATGCGGGAGTTTACAAAGCCTGCGCGTAAAATTCGCCGGCCGTGAAACGGGGGAGCGGCGAAACCCGTCCTGCGCCGCTCCCGATGGGCGTTGCCCGGTCCTGGCGCTTTAGTCTCTGAGCAGCCGGATGTAGTGGTTTGCCTCCCGCAGCACATGGTCGGCCAGCAGCGGCAGGATGAGGGACTGTATCTCGCAGTTCAGAATGCCCCTGGTTCCGGCTGTTTTGAAGTCCCGGAATCGGAGCGTTTCCTCCAAAGCGGCGCGGGACTGGCCGGCATTTGCCAGGTCGCTGCGGGCGCAGGAGGTTTCAAGGAGCGCCGCATACTCCTTTGCAAAATCCTCGGAAGTCTGAATCAGGGCCTCCTCGGTCGGGTCCAGCAGCCCGCGGATGAACAGCGCGTGCTCCATCATGATCCGATTCCAGAACTGTTCCGTTTGCAGCATGAAACGGTCGTCCAGAGGCCGCCCGTTTTCGAGCTGTACAATGTAGCTTTGATAAAGCCTTGCCTCGCGCAGAATGTGCCTGATGAGCAGCGGATAGTTCATGGTAAACATCCGGCAGGATGCGACAAAGTGGAGGATGCGCTCCTTCAGGCGGATGAGGCGGCTCAGCAGCCGCAGCGCGGTGCGGTTGAGCTCCTGAACGCGGCGCACAAACTCCGGCCTCGGGCAGAACTCCTCCCCGCAGGAAAGCGCAGATTCCAGACGGGTGATCTCCCGGTTGATTGCGATGCCGGTGAACTGCTCGGTCTGCCGCTCTGCGTTTGCGGTGAATTCGGTTACGATCTCCCCGGAGTTCAGCACCTTGCGGCAAATAAGGCCGTCCGCCATGCGAACGGTTTTCAGCAGCAGCATTTCAAACTGCTCCCTGAGCTGATCGGCTTCCTTCGCGAGCGAAGCGTTTGCGGGCGTAAAGCCCGCCTCAAGAAACAGCGCGTGCTCCTTCATGATTCTTGCAAAGAACAAATGCAGTTCCAGGGAGGCGACCACGTATTGATGATGACGATCCATACCTTGCTCCTCCTTCTTTTGGCGAAACGCTGGGTTGCATTTCGTCATACTACCACCGTATGTTCTCCGGCAAAAATATGTGAACGGCGAATGCGTCCTGCTCTCCCGCAGAAGGGCGCCCGGGCGCAGGAGCGCTGTCCGGGGCGCTTTTTCAAGGCGGTTCGCGCGCATGGCGGCCTGCGCCATTGGCGCAGGCGGCGCCGCAGGCAGGGCTTGCATGCGCTGTTGGGGATTTGCCGTGCATCGGAAAAGCACGGAGGCGTCCACCCGGTTTTGCAGAGCATATTCTCCCGGGAAAGCGGAGGAATCCCCTGTTTGTGGGAATTGCGCGAGGGCAGCTCCGGCCTGCGGCGCGCTCATCCGCTCTGGCGGATCCCCCCTGCTCCGCAGGCGCTTTGCGGTTTCGGCGGGCATGCCGGCAGAACCAAAGCCTGCCCATCAACGCATATATGGGCAAAGCGAATCCCGGATTCCGCAGGCCCTTCTCACGCAGAAAGCCGCGCTTTGAACGCGGCTTGCCCAAGAATTCCCGCAGAGGTGCTTCAGCGGATGGCGGTCACGGCGTAATCCTGCTCCTCCACGGCCTTTTTCAGCGCCGCATCCGCTATCTCCGCCTTCAGGCGCACCACGGCCTCGCCCGCCTCGTGGCTGACCGCCGCCTGCTCCACCTCCGGCAGGGCCTCCAGCGCCTTCCTGATCCGGGCCTCGCAATGCCCGCACATCATGCCCTCGATCTTCATTGTTTTTACCATGGTTTTTCGCTTCTCCTTGTGTTTGGTCTTGTGTTTTTCATCCTTACCTGTGTTCCGCAGATCGAACAGGTTCAGCCGCAGGGCATTGGACACCACGCAGAAGCTGCTGAGACTCATGGCCGCCGCGGCGAACATGGGGCTCAGGGTCAGGCCCAGCGGGACGAACACGCCGGCAGCCAGCGGAATGCCGACGGCGTTATAGAAAAAGGCCCAGAACAGGTTTTCGTGAATGTTCCGGAGCGTGGCCCGGCTCAAACGGATGGCGGCGGGCACATCGGAAAGCCGGCTTTGCATCAGAACCACATCCGCCGCATCCACGGCTACGTCTGCGCCCGCGCCAATGGCGATTCCGATGTCCGCCCGGGTCAGGGCCGGGGCGTCGTTGATGCCGTCGCCCACCATGGCGACCCTGCCCTTTTGTTGCAGGGAACGGATGACGCTTTCCTTGCCCTCCGGCAGTACGCCGGCGATCACCTCGTCTACGCCCGCCTGTCTGCCGATGGCCCGGGCGGTCCGCTGGTTGTCGCCGGTCAGCATAACCACGCGGAGCCCCATGTTTTGCAGCTCATGCACAGCGCGGGGGCTGTCCTCCTTGATGACGTCCGCCACGGCAATGATGCCGCAAAACCGCCCGTCCCGGCTGAAAAACAGCGGGGTCTTCCCCTGCTGCGCCAGCTGGTCGGCGCTTTCCTGTACCTCGTCGGGAATCTGCGCCTGCGTACAGAGAAAGCTCAGGTTGCCGGCGGCCAGCGCAGCGCCCTTCCATGTGGCGGTCAGGCCGTTGCCGGGCAGGGCCTGAAAGTCTGCGGTCTCGCCCTCCGCCGTCAGTCCCCGCTCCTCCGCCTTTTGCAGAATGGCCCGGGCCAGAGGATGCTCGCTCCTGCGCTCAAGCGCATCGGCCATTCGGAGCAGCTCGTCTTCACCGACGCCGGGCGCGGGGAGGATGTCGGTCACTCTGGGCTCGCCGCTGGTGATGGTGCCGGTCTTGTCCAGCGCCACAATCCGCATTTTGCCGGCCTCCTCCAGGGATACCGCCGTTTTAAACAGAATGCCGTTTTTCGCCCCCAGGCCGTTGCCCACCATGATGGATACCGGCGTGGCAAGGCCCAGCGCGCAGGGGCAGCTGATCACCAGCACGGAGATGCCCCGGGCCAGCGCGTAGCCAAGGCTTTGGCCCAGCAGCAGCCAGACCGCGGCGGTGACGGCAGCAATGGCGATAACCGCCGGCACGAAGACGCCGGAGACCCTGTCGGCAACCTTTGCGATGGGCGCCTTGGTGGCCGCCGCGTCGCTGACCATGCGGATGATCCGGGACAGGGTTGTGTCCTCACCCACCCGGGTGGCCCTGCATTTAATGAAGCCGGACTGGTTTAACGTGGCGGCGGAGACGGCGTCGCCTGCCGCTTTGTCCACCGGAATGCTCTCGCCGGTCAGAGCGGATTCGTTGACTGCGCTGCTGCCCTCCAGCACCACGCCGTCCACAGGAATGCTCTCGCCGGGACGAACCAGAAAGATATCCCCCTTTCGCACCTGCGCGATGGGAACCGTGGTTTCCGCGCCGCCGCGAAGAATGACGGCGGTTTGGGGAGCCAGCTTCATCAGGCCCCGCAACGCGTCGGTGGTTTTCCCCCTGGAGCGGGCCTCCAGCATCTTGCCCAGGGTGATCAGGGTCAGAATCATGGCCGCCGATTCAAAATAGAACTCCATCATATACCGCATGACGGCGTCCGCATCGCCCTGCATCTGGGCGCCGGTCATGGCGAACAGGGCGTAGGTGCTGTAAACAAAGGCCGCCATGGACCCCAGCGCCACCAGGGTATCCATGTTGGGTGTGCGCCGCCACAGGCTCCCAAAGCCGCTGATAAAAAACCGCTGGTTGATGACCATGATGATGACCGTCAGCAGCAGCTGCGTCAGGCCCATGGCCACATGGTTGCCGTCATAGAAGGCGGGCAGCGGCCATCCCCACATCATATGCTCCATGGAAAAATACATCAGCACGAGAAGAAATCCCGCAGACCAGAGCAGCCGCCGCTTCAGCGCCGGGGTTTCCCGGTCCCGCAGAGCGTCTCCGGCCTCTGCCGCGGCGGGCTCCTTGTCCACGGCCCCGGCCCCCTTTACGGACGCACCGTACCCGACCCGCTCCACAGCGGCGATGATCTCCCCGGCGGAGGCGCTTCCCTCAACGCCCATGGAATTGGTCAGCAGGCTGACGGAGCAGGCTGTGACCCCCGGTACTCTGGAGACGGCCTTTTCCACGCTGGCGCTACAGGCCGCGCAATGCATGCCGGTTACGTTGTATTGCTGCATCATTACCTCCGAAGTTCATTTTTTCTTGTCCACCCCTGCCATGGCCCGCGAGGGCTTTCCCCGCTGCGCCGACGGCGGTTCGGCCCGGGAAAGAAAGGCGCTGCGCACCCTCCGCCATCCCGTCGGAGCGCCGACCCGCTGGCGAGCCGCCGCTTCCCATGGGAGCTCCGGCCTTCGCTGCGCATACCGGAAACGTGCTGCGCAGAGATTCTTCTCCGGCGTTGCCGCCTGTACGGCCCCTCCGTTCTTAGGCCGCTGCTCCAGCGGCTTTCCCCGCCCTTGAACGACGGCGGGCCAAAACGCGGCGCCGGGAGAAGGGGTATAGGATAGGGTTTCCCTTTGGCGTCTGCCTATTTCATGAGCTTTTGCAGTGTGGAAAGCAATTCGTCAATGGTTGCATCCTTGCCGTCCCGGATGTCCTGCGCCACGCAGGTGCGGATATGCTCCGCCAGCAGCTCCCTGCTGAAAGCGTTGAGCGCCGCATTGGCTGCGGCAACCTGCGCCAGAATATCCGTACAGTATGCGTTTTTCTCCAACATGCCGCGAATGCCGCGAACCTGTCCCTCAATGCGGTTCAGCCGGTGGATCAGTCGCCGGTACTCCTCCCGGGAGCGCTCCTTCGTCCTGTTGCAGCAGCAGTCCTCCTGCGTCATAGCAGCCTCCTTCCGGGGAATACTTCCCCATTGCAGTTGTATTATATACCCCGTGGGGGTATATTGTCAATGGTCTGCGAACAGAGAGAGGAAACCAGCGTTTCCTCTGGTGCTGCAGATTAGAAGCCATGGCGGCGCGGCTGGCAGGCCCGCGCTTCAGATCCACCGGAAACAGCGAGACTGCCTTGAAGAGACAAAGAAAAAAACCCCCAAACGCCTGAAATTACAGACATTTTGAGGATTTCTTTTTCTGGAGGCGCCACCCGGAATCGAACCGGGGATGAAGGTTTTGCAGACCTCTGCCTTACCGCTTGGCTATGGCGCCATACTGTACTTTTATACGCTTTGGATTCCGGAGATATGCCCCTTTGGCCCCGTCTTCGGCAGCTTGGGCGCCGGCCTTTCGTCAAAGCGGGGATCGAAGCTCTCCGCCGGGCTTCCGAAACCATCCATCCACTCTGAAACCGGCATGTGATACCGGCTTCAGAGTGGAGCGGGAAACGGGGCTCGAACCCGCCACCTCAGCCTTGGCAAGGCTGCGCTCTACCAAATGAGCTATTCCCGCAATGGTGCCTCAGAGTGGAGTCGAACCACCGACACAGGGATTTTCAGTCCCTTGCTCTACCAGCTGAGCTACCGAGGCAAAGATGGCGACCCGAAGGGGGCTCGAACCCCTGACCTCCAGCGTGACAGGCTGGCGTACTAACCAACTGTACTACCGGGCCACATTCCGTCTGGTGGGAGCAACAGGGCTCGAACCTGTGACCCCTTGCTTGTAAGGCAAGTGCTCTCCCAGCTGAGCTATGCTCCCAAACACACAAACGCGCATTAATGAGTATAGCGCAACTCGGCCCTTCTGTCAACGGGTTTTTGTCAGGATTTGCATGGTTCTGTACGAGCGTCAAACATAGGTTACACTTTTGGATGCTTGCACGAAGGCTTGGGAAAGCGGTTTGGGTGCGCTGCGGGGGGCCAGCCCCCGCAGCGGTGCGGTCACATCACGCCCAGGTACTGTTCAACCACCTGGTTCGGTGACTTCATGCCGAGGCAGGGTTTCCAGATCCTG
>SFNQ01000035.1 GCA_004554165.1 Clostridiales bacterium
TCATCATGCCTCTCGCCCCCCTCATCTTTATTTTACCATAAATTCATCCCCATAGAAAGTGCTTTCGCGCTTCCTATGGGGACTTTGTCTACAGCCTGAGAGGAAGCGCAAAGCGCTTCCTCTTTTTCAGTCTGTCGAAAAACCCCGGGGTTGATAAGGGGCCGCAGCCCCTTATGTTCCATCCGGCTCTGACGACAAGTGCGTCAGAACGGATGAAAACCCGGAGGTTTTCGTACTTTGCGGGTTTTGCCGCCCGGGAGCGAATGCGAGAGGCAAAACCCGTAAAACGCAAAAAAGTGGCGTTCAGCCACTCTTTTGACACTCTGAGAGGAAGCGCTTTGCGCTTCCTCTTTTTATCGTTCCGTTTCCTTAATTTTGAATTCTCCCGCCCGCGCCAAGGCCGCGGCACGCCGTCCGGATTGCCAGCCCTTCGCAGCGCGGGTTTCCCCGGCCCCTTCGTCCTCTTTTTGGGGCCGAAAGCCGGGCCCGTGGCTCAGACGGCCGGCTCCGGCAGCTCGCCCCGCGAAAGCGCCTCCAGCAGGCAGGCCACGCCCTCGTCATCGCAGGCAGGCAGCAGGAGATCGGAAACCGCCTTCACATCCGGCACGCTGTCCGCCACGCAGGCGCCAAGGCCCGCCCAGCGGATCATATCGATATCCAGATAGCTGTCGCCCACCGCGCAGACCTG
The DNA here is from genome assembly GCA_004554165.1 of Clostridiales bacterium. GTDB lineage: Bacteria > Bacillota > Clostridia > Christensenellales > CAG-138 > CAG-1024. Next base: position 689 of record SFNQ01000035.1, read on the forward strand.
CTCCACGGGAATCCCCATGGTTTCCGCCAGCGCCGCCAGCGCCATCCCCTTGGTTGCTTTGGGATTGTTGATCTCCACATAGCCCGGCTGCGACGTCGTTACCGCGAGGACGCCGCCAAAGCGCTCGGCGAAGCGCCTGCGCACCTCCTGCTGCTCCTCCGGGGGCGTGATGACAAGAACTTTCGGTACATCGCGGTATTCCGCCCAGGATCGCAGGCCGGGCTCCACCCGGTTGGGCAGGTTGAGCCTCGCGCAATACCGTTCAAAAAACATCGTCCGGCGCTCAGAAATTACCTGATCGTCCTGATAGATCTGCGCATGTACCCGCAGCTCCCCGGCATAGTCCAGTACGCCGCGAACCGCGTCCGAGGGCAGGCAGAGGCTTTGCAGGGTCTTCCCCGTTCCGGCATCCACCGTCAGCGCGCCGCCATAGACAATCATGGGGCCGTCGATGCGCATCTGCTCCGCGATCATCCGGCTGCCGAAGTAGCCGCGCCCCGTCGCGATGGTAACAAAAATGCCCCGCTCCTGCGCGCCCGCAATGGCCTTTACCGTGCGCTCGCTGAGCTGCGTCGGCACGTTCGTCAGCGTTCCGTCAATATCCAGCGCAACCAGCCGAATCATTCCCTTTTCCCCCCTTTCAGCGAATCTGTCCGCTGCCCCGAACAACATACTTGACCGTCGTGAGTTCCGGAAGCCCCATGGGCCCTCGGGCATGCAGCTTTTGCGTGCTGATGCCGATTTCCGCGCCAAAGCCGAACTCCCCGCCGTCGGTAAAGCGGGTCGAAGCGTTGACGTATACGGCGGCCGCGTCCACCCGGGCAAGAAACTCCTCGGCGGCGGCATAGCTGCCGGTGACGATGGTTTCGCTGTGATGCGTCCCGTAGCGGTTGATGTGCGTAATCGCCCCGTCAAGATCGTCAACAACCTTCACGGAGAGGATGTAATCCCCGTACTCCGTGCTCCAGTCCGCCTCCTGCGCGGGCTTTCCGCCCGGAACCAGCGGGAGCGAGCGCTGGCAGCAGCGCAGCTCCACGGGATAGCGGGCCAGTCGCGCCGAAAGCGCGGGCAGAAACTCCTCCGCCCGGCCTGCATGCACCAGCACCGTCTCGCAGGCGTTGCAGACCGAAGGCCGCGAACACTTGGCGTTCTCCGTGATATCCACGGCCATGGCGCAGTCCGCGTCCGCGTCCACATAGGTGTGGCACACGCCAACGCCGGTCTCAATGACCGGCACGGTGGCGTTCTCTACAACGGAGCGGATGAGCCCTGCGCCGCCGCGGGGAATCAGCACGTCCAGATAGCCGTTCAGGCGCATCATCTGCCGGGCCGCCTCGCGGCCCGTATCGTCCACGAGCTGGATCGCCCCCTCCGGCACGCCGTTTTCATAGGCGCAACGCGCCAAAACGTTTTTGAGGCAAAGATTCGTATGAATGGCCTCCCTGCCGCCGCGAAGCAGACAGGCATTGCCCGACTTCAGGCACAGGCCGATGGCGTCCACGGTCACGTTGGGGCGCGCTTCAAAGATGATGCCGATTACGCCCAGGGGTACGCGGCGCTTCTCAATGGAAAGGCCGTTGGGCCGTTTGGCCACCGAGTCCGCTCCGCCCACCGGATCCGGCAGCGCGGCAACCTGGCGCAGTCCCTCTGCCATAGCCGCAATCCGCTTCGCCGTAAGCGAAAGCCGGTCAACGAAAGCCTGGCTGCACCCCGCGGCAATGGCCGCCTGCACATCCCGTCCGTTTTCGCCAAGGATCTCGTCCTGACATAAAAGCAAGGCCTCCGCCATACGGCAAAGCGCCCTGTTTTTCTCTTCCGTTCCCAAAACCGCCAGCGCATAAGAGGCCTGCTTTGCCTCGGAAGCCAACTGAAGTAATTCCATATTCCGCCTCCCGTGATTTGCTATAGTATACTATAGCCGGGCGGCGGGCCGCAACCGTCAACTTTCCGCGCTTTCCAGATACCCGTTGACCTGATCCGCCGTATCGAACACGATTCCCTCATAGAGTTCCTCGGCGGTTTCCGCATCGAAGGAAGCGGCGTACAGCGAAAGGGTCTGGATGCTCTCGATCTCCAGGGTTTCCCGGTTTGCCTGATAGATATGCAGCTGTCCGAGATCGTCCGCTTTCAGCATGACGTGTTCCGGGCACGCGCCCACGCGCACCCAGGAAAGCTGCACCTCCGCGGCGGAAAAGCTATCGATCATCGCATCCGGAAACTCCTTCTGAAACTCCTCCTGCGTCTGGCCCACATAGGGCAGGGCGTCCGGCTCCCTCTCCACCCGGTGGGTACAGCCGGAAAACTGATAGGTAAAATGCAGCTTTGTTTCCGGCACGATGTTCACAATCCCGATTCTGCCAACCTCGGAAAGCTCCTCTGCTCCATTCCCTGCCGCGCGGCCTGCCGGTATCGCAAGGCCGAGAAGCAATCCCGCCACAAGCCCCGCCGCGGCACAGATGAGCAATTTCTGATTCGTTCTTAAAAACTCCCGCATACGCCTACCTCCGGTTTCAGTTTGCGCCAAAAGAAGCAGAATATACCGTGGGGGCGTTCCCTTTTGGGGCGATATGCGTTACAATAGCCTGAGTGAATGGAGGGATTCCAAGCCTTGTTTCATATTCTCTCAACCCTGTACCTGATCGCGTTTGTTCTGAGCGGGCTTTGCGCCGCCCGGTTTGCGCTGCACAAGGAGCGGCCCCTGGTGCGCCTCTGGCTTGGCGGAGTCCTGGGGCTGCTTCTCCTGATCTGGCTGCCTGCGCTGGTTTCCTTCTGCATCGGCTTTACGCTGCTGTCGCAGCTGCTTGCGCTTGGAATCGCCGCTGCTGCGGGCTGCGCTTTCTACCTGCTCTCCCGAAAACGTACGCCCTGTAAGACGGGCTGGCTTTCCGAAAGCGGCGCGCTCTTTACGCTGCTTCCGCTGCTGGTGGTCGGCATCATCCTGCTATCCACGCATACCATCGAGGAGCGCGGCGGCGCGCTGTACGTCGGCCAGTCCACCTATGGCGACCTTGCGATGCACCTTGGCTTTATCACCAGCATCGCGGAGCAGGGCGTTTTCCCGCCGATGTACTCCATCTGCCCGGATACGTCCGTGGGCTACCCCTTTCTCTCGGACAGCGTCAGCTCCACCTTCTATGTCCTCGGGGCAGACCTGCGGTTTGCGACGATGCTTCCGGCCATGTACGCCTATCTTCTCGTGCTGCTCGGGGTCTATCTGTTCTTTGAGCGCTATTTGCGGGACGGGGCGAAAACCCGCCTGGCAACGCTGCTGTTTTTCCTTGGCGGCGGCTTTGGCTTTGCCTACTTTTTCGACCTGCTGCAACAAAACGGCGGAAACTTCAGCCGCATTTTTACGGCCTTTTATGAAACGCCCACAAACAACGTTACGGTTGGAATCAAATGGGTCAACCCCATTGCGGACATGCTCGTTCCCCAGCGCGCGACGCTCTTTGGCTGGGCGCTGCTCTTCCCCTGCCTCTACCTTTTGTACCGCGCCGCTTTTGAGGAGGACACGGGGAGCTTTCTCCCGCTGGGCGTCATCGCGGGCTGCATGCCGCTGATCCATACCCATTCCTTCCTGGCGCTGGGCGTCATCAGCGCGGTCTATCTGCTGCGCTCGCTCCTGCGCCGCCAGAGAAGGGCGCAGCTGCTGGGCTATCTCAAATACGCCCTGATCGTCGCCGCGCTGGCCGGGCCGCAGCTGATTCTGTTCACCTTCCGGCAGTCGGCCAGCTTTTTGCAGCTCCACTGGAACTGGGCGAATACCACCGACCACTTTCTCTGGTTCTACATCAAAAACCTTGGCCTGCTGTTCCTGCTGCTTCCGGTGGCGCTGCTGGATACCGACCGGCGGCACCGCGCCATTCTGAGCGGCGCAGGCATTCTCTGGCTGCTTGCGGAAATCGTGCAGTTTCAGCCCAATCCCTATGACAACAACAAGCTGCTCTTTGTCTGCTTCGCCTTCCTCTGCGGGCTGATTGCGGACTATCTCGTGCGCGCTTACCGAAGGCTCCGCGCCGCGGAGCTCCCCGCGTCACTGGGCGCCAAAGCTCTGGCGGTTCTCGTATGCGCGGCGCTGTTCCTCTCGGGTACGCTGACGCTCATCCGGGAATACCTTTCGGAGTACCAGCTGTTTGGCGCCGGGGAGACGGCGGCGGCAGCCTATGTCCGGGAGCACACGGAGCCGGACGCAACCTTTCTCACCCACAACAACCACAACAATACCATCGCCGCGCTCACGGGCAGGAACATCGTCTGCGGCTCCGGCTCTTTCCTGTATTATCACGGCGTGGACTATGCGGACCGGGAGCAGGCGCTGCGCCCGATGTACGAACAGCCGGCGGAGTATTTGGAACCCCTGTCGGCTGCCTATGATGTGGACTATGTGTATATCAGCGGCCAGGAACTGGCCAACTACCACTGCGATCTCGCCTATTTCGCCGAGAATTTCCGGGAGGTTTACAACGAGGGCGGCGTTCTGATCTATGACGTTACGCAAGCCCCATGAGGAAGCGGTAAAGGGGCTTGAGCAGCAGCATGCCCTCCCTGATTTCGTCGGCAATCTCAGGCCGCAGGGTACGGGACAGCTCCGGCGATGAAAACTGGAAGGAGAGCCTCCTGAGGTTCAGCCAGGGCTGAAGCGCTTCGTTTGGCCCGGCAAAGCGGGGCCGTTTGAAGGCTTCCGAAACCAGCGCAAAGCGCTGCGTGAACGCCGGATCGCCCACCAGGGAGAGGAACTGCTCCGGCCTTGCCAGCATGCGCTCCCGAAACTGCCGCATCCGGGCGGAATCCGCCGCATACATCCCCATGCCGTAGCCATAGGCGTCGCGCTCAAACTCCGCATAAATGACAAAGCACTCGCTCACACGCTGCATCGGCGGGCGAAAGCCCAGCCACGCATGATCCCGATAGGGCGACTTATCCCTGGTATAGCGCGTATCCCGGCGAATTCTTGAGACGATATTGCTAAGCTTCGGGGAGAAGCCCGGATCGATCTCCAGCGCGGTGGGCAGCAGCTCCTCCGCAAGAAGGAACAGCGGCTCCTGTACAACTCTTTTATACCGTTCCCGGTTCGCTTCAAAGAACTCCCGGTTGTTCTGGAAGGCAATCTCCCAGAAAAAGCGGTAGGTATCCTCCGATAAGCCCTGAAATCTACTCATGCGTTTCCTCATCCGCCGGTCCTGCGACCCGCTTTACCGTGTTTCTCCGCTGCGGCTGAACCCTTGCCTGCCGGCGGACGCTGATGACCTTCGGCGCATGAATACCGTCCGCTTCCGGCCCGCTTTCCTGTACGGCGCCGGTAAGCGCGTCGCCGGAGGGCCGGGATTGCAGATATTCCACGGGCCCAAACTCCGCCGTCGCATCAGCCGCCCTTTCCGGCGCGGCCACAGCTTCCGGAGCGCCGGATTCCTGGTATGACCCGGCAGCCCGGACTGCGGGCTCGCCCCTCTGCGCGTCCCTGTACTGCGGCGGCGCGGCGGCCGGCCGCCCGGCCGGGCTGCCGTATGCCGGAGGCGGCAGGTCGATGGCCTGCGCGCTCCACGGACGGCGCGGCGCATAGGGCATGCCCGCCCCCGGGATATCGCTGGCCTGCGGCGATCCGCAGCGGTCCTCCTCCCAGGAGGCCGTCCCGTCCGAAGGCAGGTGGAACCGGGCCGTTTCCTCCGGCTCCCGTGAAGGCAGCACATCGTCAAAATCCGGAACTCCGCCCCCCTTGTCATCGTCCCAGAAGTCCTCCCGCACCGGCACCCGGGACGGGGGAACATACAGCTTTGCACGGCGCAGATACTCCGCATCCTGCGGCGGCAGATCGCGCTGCGGCATCTCCTCCGGCTCATCCAGAAGATCGAAATCGCTGTCGAAATCTTCATCTTCCTCCTCGTCCTCATCGAGAAGGAAGCTGCCGCCTGCGCGGCTCCGTTCCAGCAGCGTCAGGATCATGAGGACGGCAAAGGCGATGACCATAACGGCGCCCAGAATGATAAGCACCCGCGTCACGGTATTTCCCCAGACGCTGCCGGCGCCCTGCGGCTGCTCCGGCGGCGCTGTGGCGGCGGGGACTTCCTCTGTGGTCTCAGGATAAGCGACCGTAAGCAGGTAACTGGCTACCGTGCGCTCCGTTCCGGCGGGATCCACCGCCTTGAGCGTAAAGCTCAGGTTGCGCGGCGAACCGATCATAAGCTCGCTTTCATAAACGGTCTGCCCGCCCGGGAGCACGGTATAGTTTGCCAGCGCGCCCAGCGAGGCCTCGCTGAGCACCGCGCCCGACAGCTCAACGGAACTGTTGTTCTGAATTTGCAGGCGAACGCCGACCACGCCGTTTTGCGCCGTCCATTCGCTGGTTACGCTGCCCAGAATGGAAACGACGATCTGAGAATCGTCAACAAAGGGGTAGACCGGATAGGTATCGGGAAACAGGGGCGTATAGGCAGCGCCGAAGGGATCCACGCCGGAAAGCGAAAAGCCAACGTTGCGCACCGTCTCCGTCATCGAGGGCACCACGGTGTAGGACAGCGTCTGCATGCCGCCCACATCCAGCGAAAAGGGCGTATTGTTCACGGTGTTGCCCTGCTCGTCCCGGATATAGATTTCCGAAACCTTCTGATTGCCGACGTTTTCCGCAGTGATAGTAAAGGGCACGCCGGTTGCGGCGGGAGTTCCCATCTCAACCTGCATGCGGACGTCCACATTCACCATGGAGAGCGCAACCGGCTCGATGGCGGAAAAGGTCTTTGTCTTGCCGTTGACCGTATAGGTCACCACGGGCGCGGATACCACGTCCTCTGTCCCCATGGTATAGGTATACTCAATCGTAAAGGAATCGTTGGCGCGCAGGGTATCGTTGCGGCGGATGGGCACATCGCTGATCTGCTCGTCGATGAGCATGATGTCCGACATGTCAAACTTGGTGTCGTTTTTCAGCACATAGGTCAGCGTCAGCCTGTCGCCCTGTCTGGCATGCGTCGCGCTGGCGGTTCTCGTTACGGAGATCACGGGCTCCACCGCGCGGCCAACGGTAATCTCCTTATTGATAAAATAGGGCTCGCCGCCGCAGGTCCAGCGCACCATAAAGGTGATGGGTACGCCGATTTGAGAATCCGCGACGCTGACCTGAACGGGAATCTTCGCAGAGCCAAAGCAGGGAATGACCGTGTTTTCCGCAACGTCATACACAAAGCTCCCCTGTACGATGGAAATATCGCTGAGCTCATAGTCCGAATGGTTGGAAATTTCAAAGGTGACGGCCACAGTCCCGGCCTCCGACAGCTCCGCAGGCTCCATGGCAATGACCTCGACCTTTACCTCGTCCTCTGCAAGCGAGGAAACAAAACAGGCCGATACAACCAGCACAAAGGCCAGAAGCAATACGATTTTTTTCAAATGCAAGCCCGTCACTCCTTCATATCCTCTGATTCCAAAGCAAAGGGGCGCAGCGCTTCTCCCCTGCGCTCCGGGCTGAGCCTGCCGTCCATCCGGTCGGAAAGCTGCTTCAAAAAGGCGGCTTCCCGCTCCAGCGGAACGGAGAGGCTGACCCGCACCGCCTCCATAAACTCCGTCCCATCCAGCAGCGCCAGCTCCCGGAGAACCGTCTCCGCCCTGCCCCAGAGCGGGTAGGGAACGGTCAGCGCATAGCTCGCGCAGCAGCGCATCTCAACGCAGCCTGCGGCGCGAATCGACTCGGAAGCGCTTTTGGAATAGGCCCGCACAAGCCCCCCGGCGCCCAGAAGAACGCCGCCGAAATACCGCGTCACAACACATAAAAGGTTTGTGACGCCGATTTTTCGTATGGCGTCCATCATGGGCAGCCCGGCCGTACCCGAAGGCTCGCCGTCATCGGAAAAGCGCGCCGTCTGCCCGTTCTCGCCTACAGAATAGGCAAAGCAGTTGTGCGTGGCATCCCAGTAGCGCTTACGGACGCGCTCCAGGATTTCCAGCGCGCAGCGCTCGCTCTCAATCGGATAGCACTGGCCGATAAAGCGGGATTTATGGACCACAAGCTGGATTTCCGAATTCGCGCGGACGGTGCGAAAGCCTTTCACGCCCGGCGCACCTTGCAAAAGCCCTTCTTGCCCTTGCGCAGGATGACCCCGTCGCCCTCCAGCTCCGCAGGCGTCAGCGCCGCGCGGACGTCGGTAATCTTCCGCTCGCCCACAAAGACGCCGCCGCCCTCGATGAGCCTTCTCGCATCGCTCTTGGAGGAGGCGAGCCTTGCCAGCACGAGGAGATCCGCTACGCGCAGCCCGCTTTCCTGAACCTGCGCCCCGGTAAGGGCCACCGTGGGCATGGTGGAGTTGTCCGCACCGCCGCCAAAGAGGGCTTCGGCCGCGGTCTGCGCCTTTTTCGCCTCCTCGGTCCCGTGGACCTGCTCGGTCAGCGTAAAGGCCAGCACGCGCTTGGCCTCATTGATGGCGGAGTCCTTCAACGCGCCGAGACGCCGCACCTCCTCCATGGGGAGGAAGGTCAAAAGCGCGAGGCAGCGCTCTACATCGGCATCGGCAACGTTGCGCCAATACTGGTAGAAATCGTAGGGGCTGCACTTGTTCGGATCCAGCCAGAGCGCGCCCTTCTCGGTCTTGCCCATCTTCTTGCCCTCGCTGGTGGTGAGCAGGGTGGTGGTAAGGGCGTAAGCGGGCCTGCGCTCCTTGCGGCGAATGAGATCCGCGCCGCCCAGGATGTTGCTCCACTGATCGTCTCCGCCCATTTCGAGAATGCAGTTCTCCCTGCGGTTGAGCATGAGAAAATCATAGCTCTGCATGAGCATATAGCTCATTTCAAAGAAGGTCAGCCCGCGCTCCATCCGCTGCCTGTAACACTCCGCCCGGAGCATGCTGTTGACCGAAAAGTGCACGCCGATATCGCGCATGAAATCCAAAAAGTTCAGCCCGCGAATCCAGTCCGCGTTGTTATAGACCAGCGCCTTTCCGTCGGAAAAATCGATCAGCCGCGCCATCTGCTTCTGGAAGCAGGCGGCGTTGTGGTCGATCTCCTCGTTGCTCATCATGCGGCGCATGTCCGTCTTGCCGGAGGGGTCGCCGATCATGGCGGTACCCGCGCCCAACAGGACGATGGGGCGATGGCCCGCGCGCTGCATGTGCGCCATGGTCATCAGCGCCACATAATGCCCGATGTGCAGGCTGTCCGCCGTTGGGTCAAAGCCGATATAAAACGTGACCTTTTCTCTGCCGAGCAGTTCGCGGAGCTCCTCCGGATGCGAGCACTGTTTGAGAAAGCCGCGTTCTTCCAGAATGTCATAAACGTTTTGCATAGTCCTCCCCCGGCCCGAAGCAGGCCGTAACTCCCTAAGTTGATCTCTGATAATATATCACGAATCCCAAAACAAAACAATGTACAAACCCGCTGGGCCTGCACAAAGTTTTTGTAAACATTGCTCAGTTTTTGGAAACCGTAAACGAGAACACCACCTCATCGCCGTCATTGCGCACGCTGATGTCCTCGCCCAGCAGCAGCAGAATCTCCCTGGCAATCGAAAGCCCCAGTCCCGTCCCCTGCCCGGCATGCGACTTGTCGGCCTTATAAAAGCGGTCGAACAGGTACGGCAGATCCGCTTCATCGATATGGCCGGTATTGCGGACGGATACGAGAATCCTGTCCCCGGCTTCGGCGGCCCCGAGGGTTACCGTGCCGCCGTCGCTTGCATACTTGATGGCATTGTCCAGCAGCGCAATCAGCACCTGCTCGATGCGGTCGGGATTGGAGCAGACCTCCGGCAGCGGCTCCACCGCGGCATAGCGCAGCGTGATATCGCTGTATTCGGCGTTGATCCGCATATGATCCGCCGTTTCCCTGAGCAGAGTGTCGAGCCGGAAGGGCTGCCTGGTCAGCGCCACGGCGCCGGACTGCAGCCGGGACAGCTCCAGAAGATCGTCGATAAGCCGCGACAGGCGCAGCGATTCCCGCAGGATATGGCCATAGTACCGCGACCTGTCCTCATCGGTCCTGATGAGGCCGTCGTTGAGCGCCTCAGCCAGAGAGCGGATGGAAGCGATGGGCGTGCGCAGCTCATGGCTGACGTTGGCCACATAGTCCCGCCTTGTCTGTTCCAGCCGCTCCGCCTCCGTCACATCCTGCACGAGCACAATAACGCCCGGCAGGGCATCCACCGTGGCCTGCGAACGCGTGAGCGTCAGCAAAAGCTGCCGGCCCGCCAGCGTACAGTGCAGGCTTGTCTCCGCAGGGCCATCCCCGCCGCAAAGCGTCCCGCAGGCAGCCAGAAAGCGTTCTTCCTCCCCATCGTTGGGAAGCAGGCGCTTGCCCTCGTATCCAAGGAGCCTCTGCGCGGCGGGATTGATAAAGGTCACCTGCCGGAAGCTGTGATCCAGCGCCACAACGCCTTCGCTGAGGCCCGTCAAAATCGTCGTCAGGCGGTTGCGGGCGAGCATGAGTTCCCCAATGGTGGCCGAAAGCTCGCCGGAGAGGAAGTTGAGCGCCTTGCCCAGCTGGCCGACCTCGCCGCCCGCGCTTTCGTCCGCCCGGGCGGAAAAATCGCCGGCGGCCATGGCGTTGGCGATGCCCGTCATCTGCCGGATCGGCTTTACAAACCGCCGGCTGCCGCCATAGGCAAAGACCGTCAGGCAGGCAGCAGCCGCAATGCTGCTCATCAGCAGCGTCAGCGTCATTGTCATCATGGAGGCCCGGAGCTGATTGGCCGGCTTTGTGACGAGCACCGCGCCGCAGACGCGCTCCAGGTTGTCCTCAATGGGAACGCCCACCAGCACGCCGTCCACCTTCCGCCAGTTGGTTTCCAGCACCACCTCGCCGCCTGTCAAAACGCGGTTGGCATAGGCGGCAAGCTGATTCTCCGTCTCCTCCCGATTGTCGAAATGCTCTCCGGAATACCTGGAATAGGCGAACAGGTTTCCCTGATCGTCATAAATATAGACATGCGAGCCGTTTCGCTGATCGTTCAGAATAAAATCGCTGAACATGTCAAGGCCGATCTTGCCGCCAAGATAGCGCGCCGAAAGCCGGGCGATGGAGCGCGCGCGCGGCAGCATTTCGGTTGTGATCTGAAGCGCAAACACGCGGATGCCGAAAAAGTAATAGATCACGGCCGAAAGCGACGCCGTCAGAAGACAGGCGCAGACAAGATACAGCATGAGTTTTGAAAACAGACCGCCCCTTTTCATTCCGATACGCCAAATTTGTAGCCGACGCCATAGACCGTGCGGATTCCCCAGCGGGTCTCTCCGGCGGGCATTTTCTGCCGGATGCGCTTGATCTGCGTATCCACGGCGCGGGTATCGCCAAAGTAATCATAGCCCCAGATTTTGGAGAGAATCTGCTCCCGGTCAAACACGCGCCCCGGGTTGGACGCCAGCAGGTACAGGATTTCCACCTCTTTCGGCGTAAAATCGATGGCCTTGCCGTTGATGCGCACCTCATAACTCGAAAGGCTGATCTCCAGCTCATCGATGCGGATGGACTGGGCGTCGCTGTCCGCAACGGCGCTCGTCCGCCGCAGCACCGCCTTGATGCGGGCCACAAGCTCCCGGGTGGAAAAGGGCTTCACGATATAATCGTCCGCGCCAAACTCCAGCCCCAGCACGCGGTCGATCTCCTCGCCCTTGGCGGTCAGCATGATGATCGGCACGGCGCTGGTTCTGCGGATTTCGCGGCATACGTCGATACCGCTCATGCCCGGCATCATCAGATCCAGCAGGATGAGGTCGGGCGATTCCTCCAGCGCCAGCTTCAGTGCGTCCGTTCCGTTATAGGCGGAGGAATGGGTAAAGCCCTCGTTGTCCAGATAGACACCGACGGTCTCATGAATGATCGGCTGATCGTCACAGATCAGAATATGCGGCGCTTTTGCCATGGCCCTTTCCACATCCTTTCATTAAATACCATTATAATGTTCCGATTCGGTCATGGCAATTACAAGCGGCAAGTTGACACAATTGTACATTTTTGAACCACAATCTCTTTGCGCTTTCCCGCGGAAGGCGCTCCCGCCCCAGGGTCATCTCAACAGATCGTACAATCCTCTGGAAATCGTTGCAAGCAAAGCGAAAAAACGCTAAAATAAATATGCGTACTGCGTATCCTTTCCGGAATTCGGACTGCGCTTTGCCCCGCGGCAATGGAATACCCTACTTTCTCCGGGCAGGCGTCCCTAGGCCGCCAGTGCTCCCGGATCACTGAAAAATCGGGAGAGAGAACCCATGCTTCACGCTCAACGTCGAACTCTGCTGAAAAGCCTTGCGGCGCTGCTCTGCCTTTTGCTTTTCGCCCTGTCCGTTCCGGCCGGCAGAAAAGCCAGTGCCGCAGGTTCGGCCGCTGCGCCCGCAGTTGCAATCTCAGACGGCGCTTCGCCTTCCCCTGCGCCGTCGCCGACGCCCATCCCCTCCCCCGCACCTTCGGCAGCAGCCGCTGCCCGGGGCGTGCCGGCGCTGCTTTCCGCGCCTGCCGGTTCCACCGCGCTGGACGCCGCCAAGCCCTGCGTTCAACTATATTGGACGGACGGCGATCCCTCCGTTCCTTCCAACCTGCACGATCTTCAGAATTCCCCGCACCTGGCCAAAGACTGCCCCCTGTACCTGCTGTTTGACTGGGGCGAGGGCCTTTCCACCACGGATTATCCGACGTTACAGAACAATACAAAGTACTTTTGGGGGCGGCTTCCCGAGGAGGTCTCCGTTTCCGCCGGCACATATGAGGCGAAAACGGATCTTGGCACCCGGTTTGCAACGCTGAAATTCGATAACGACGGGAATGTGTTCATCACCTTCGATTTTACGGGCTTCAATCGGAACGATGAAAGCTACCGCTGCGGCGTCAGCGGCGCACTGAGCGCCGCGCAGGCCACCGTTCCCGCCACGGGCCAGGTCTCCTTCTCGCTGGACGACGCCCTGCATCCCCATTCCTATACGTTATTTGTGGATGCGCTGGCCGTCAGGGCTCCCAGCCTGGCCCTTGCCGCCGGCGCGCTTTGCGACGACGGCACGGCGGCCTGGACCGTTTCCTATACGCCCGGGCAGAACTACACGGGCGCGGCAGTCGCCGGCCTTCTGGTCCGCCTGCCGGAGGGCCTTGCCGTTCTGGACAGTTCTCTGCTGCTGACCAACGCCGTCTACGACCCCGACGCACGGACGCTGGCGTTTTCGATCTCCGACCCTGCGGCGCCCGAGACCTTTTCCTATCAAACCCGCATCACCGAAAGCGAGATGTGCGCCCTGCTGGACAGCGGCGCCGGAAAATCCTATCAGGCCGGCGTCAACGGGAAGGACGCGCTGGGCAGCGATCTGGCGGGCATCTCCGCAACGGCCCCGCTCACGGTGGACGAAGGCTGGCTCTCCGGCCACCAGCCCATCACAAAGACCGTCGCATACGAATCCGGCAACATCGCCCGATGGACGGTTACCGTGCATACGCTGGGCTGGGGGCTTTCCGGGGTCACCGTTGAGGATACGCTGGGCAAGGGTCTGAGCCTGACGGGCGACGGCGTAAGCGTAAACGGCAGCCCCGCAGCCTACAGCGCGGGCAGCAACAGCGCGGACGGCACGACGCTCCTGCGCATTCCCCTGTACGACCTGTCCAACGCAGACGCTGTGCTTGCGGACACCTACACCCTTACCTACAAAACGCAGGTGGACAGCGACTATTTCAACAGCGACAGCACGCTTACCGCAGTGGACATGACCAACAGCGCGGCGCTGAAATTGGAGTATCTTTCCGGCCGCCAACCGGACGCCGGCGCGCCCCTGCCCAAAATGCTGGTTTCCACGGGCCTGCCGGAGCCCACCTCCGGCGTTTCGCTGGACATTGCGCCGGAAGGCGGTTTTGACCCCGCGCAATTCTCCATGCAATGGCGGGTCACCATAACCAACACCGGCAGCGCCGCCATCCGCGCCGCAACCCTCACCGAAACGCTGGCCTCCGAACAGCAGGAGGCGGATGCCACGACGTATTATACCTGGGAATTTGCGGAGACGGCGGATTCTCTCAGGGCGGCGGTGAACGAGGCCGTCGCCGGCACGGGCGTCACCGTATCGGAAAGCTCATTTTCTCTGGCATCAGGCCGGTTCTCCTTCTCCTTTGGCGACCTTGCGGCAGGAACGTCCTTTTCCTTTGTCGTCACGACAAAGATCACCGATCCGCGGGTCTTTGCGCAAAACCACAGCGCCGCCATCCGCTTTACCAATACGGCCAAGCTCTCCCAAATGACCGCAGCGGCGGGCGCGCCCCTGCGCGATCTGAGCGACTCGGCAAGCAGCAGCACGGACCCCGTCGCGGCCCTCGGCAAGAGCACGGGACTTGCCCAGGCGGCCGACCTGGCCGGATATGATCCCATAAACAGGGAACTGCTCTGGGTCATTTCCATCAATCAGAGCGGGTATGCGGATTTTTGCGACGTTACGGTTGTGGATACGTTGCACGACGCGCTAAGCTATGTTGCGGACTCCGCCTGGCTCGCCAGCGCCAACGATGCTTATCCGCCCGCCGGGGGAACGCCGGTTGCTCCCACCGTTTCCGGCCAGAAGCTCACCTGGAGCCTCACCGGAATCAGCGGCTGCAAATACCTGCTGTTCAAAACCAGGGTCGCCATCGATCGGCTTCCGGGCATTCTCTCCGAAAACGCGGACGGAACGGTCTCCATCACCAACAGCGCCACCATGTATGGTCCCAGCATGCGGGGTGCCCGCACCGAGACGGAGGCCTCCTGCACGGTCCGATTTAAAAACACGCCGCTCAGCAAGACCGGCATTGTCCGCTCCGGCGACCCGGTCAACAGGATCACCTATACCGTCCGGCTGAATCCCCTCGGCGCAGAGCTGCTTCCCGACGGAAGCTCCGCAAGCCTTCTTTTGACGGACAGGCTGGAGGAGGGGCTTCTGCTGGAGCGCAGCAGCATCCGGCTGTACGAAGCCGCCGATACGGCAAAGCGGGACGGTAGCTCCTACGAGCGTGTGATGGACATTGAAAGCGGGCGGGAGCTTGTGCTGCCCGCCGGCGCAATCGCCTATGATCTGGCCGCCAACGCCTTTACTCTGACGCTGCCGGCCAGCGACAGGGCCTATCTGCTGCAATATGTGGCCTATGCGAAGGAAGGCGGCGCCACCTATGAAAACAGCGTCCGTCTCTCCAATTCCAGGCTGGGGGAGGGCGCGGAAAGCGCCGCTTCCGCCAGAACGCAGATCGGCTCCTTTTCCGGGGCGCAGATTGCCATGCCTGCGGACAGCAGCTCCATTCGAATCAGCAGGGTAGACAACAACGGGAATACGATCGCGGCCAGCGGCTTCCGCTATGGCATCTACGGGGACAACGGCTGTACGAACCTGCTGACAGAGGCGACAACGGACGGCAGCGGAAGCTGTCTCGTCTCTCTTCCAAACGATGAATTTCAAAACGCAGTTTACGTCAGGGAGCTCTCCTGTCCCCCGGGTTACACGCGCTCTCAGGCGGTGAAAACCGTCACTGCCGCGCAGGTGGAAGGCTCTTTCGGGCGGATTTTCCGCCTGGCTTTCGCCGACGACGGCTCCGCCGCCGCCCAAACGGGCCATATTACAATCAAAAAGGTGGACGCTGCCGACGTTACTCTCGCGCTTTCCGGCGGGCAGTTCGCGCTGTATTCCGACGAGGCCTGCACGATGGTCGCCGGCCGCGGCACAACGGGAAACGACGGCCTTTTGACCTTTGGCGGCCTCATCGCCGGCGACATCTATTACCTTGTGGAAACCGCAGCGCCCGAGGGGTATGAAATTGCCACGGGCAGGCTCATGGCCACCGCGGAGCCCGCCAACAGCAACAGCTTGCGCATTGTGGAGAATACAAGGATTCCCGGGCAGATCATCATCAAAAAGGTGGACGCCGGCACGGGAAAAGCCCTCTCCGGCGCGCGGTTTACCCTGTATTCGGACGCGGTTTGCAGCACGGTGCTCGGCACGGGGACTACGGATTCCAACGGTCTGGTGACCTTTGGCAACCTGACTGCGGGTGCGCTCTACTTTCTGAAAGAAACCTCGGCTCCCGCCGGCTATGCGCAGATCTCCCGGACCATTTCAGCGCCCGCAACCCGCACGGACAGCGCCTCGGTGGTCACGGTGGAGAACAAGAAATCGCTGGCGCTTACCGCTACCACGGTCTGGAACGATTCCGGAAACGAGTCCAAGCGGCCATCCGCCTTGACGGTGCAGCTTCTGCAAAACGGCGCGGCCTACGCCGAGGCGGTGCTGACGGCCTCCAGCGGCTGGAGCCACACCTGGGCCAACCTGTCGCCGGACTCCATCTGGAGGCTGCGCATCAACGGCAGCCCGGCCGGGTACGACACGAGCATCACGGTTACAGACGCCGGATTCCGAATTACAAACGATTACCGGGGCGGCGGTTCGCAGGGCGAAATTGTCTCTCCGGACTATCGCATCCCAAAAACCGGCGACAACGCCAGACCGCTGCTGTGGTTTGCCATCCTTCTGTTTGCCGGCATCGGCCTGCTGGCCGTCCAGCTGATCGTCAGGCAGTACGGGAAGGACAAGCGGAAAACCAAAGGCCAGAACATCCGATAGCGGCAGAGCGATATGGAAAAACAGAAACGGCGCAGGATGCCTCGAACCGCTGCCCGAGCTGACAAAGCCCGTCAGCCGCCCCAGCGCGTCGTAGGTGTAGGAGGACTTCACGCCGGTTCCCTTCTCCGTGCGCACCTCCTCCGTCATCCCGCCGTTCAGGTCGTAGACGTACTCCAAGGTCAGTTCCGCCCTGCCCGTCGTCCTCTGCCGCGTCAGGTTCCCAACGCTGTCGTATCCTGCCCGTCGTCCTCTGCCGCGTCAGGTTCCCTACGCTGTCGTATTCATATTTTGTTGTAAAGGCGCTGCTCTCCGTCCTTGTCCGCTGCCCGTTTCCGTCGTAGCTGTAGCGGGTGCTTTCCCCGTCCAGCCCTGTCACCGATTACAATCGTATTATGCTGTATTATGCTGCTTCCTGTATGACTGCCGGCTGGATATTCAGGTTATAAATTCCTTCTTGCCCCGTTTTATATTCTGCTCTGGATATTGTTACAACAAAATTCGTATCATCACCCTTTGTTACCACATAGGTGGCAATATAGATCTTCAAGCCGGGCTCCACTTCCATTTTTATACCGGCCTGCACATATTCATAGTCCATCTCCTCGCCCCAAAGCGCCTGTATTGCGTCGAAATCTTTCGCAAACTTTTCTTTGTCAATCAATTCCTGAATGGTTAGCGCGTAGGCTGCTTCCATATCGTTTTCGTTGATTGCATCGACTACCTGTTCAAATAATTGATCCGTTTTCTGGTCAGCGGCCTTCATAGTTTTACAGCCAGCAAAGGTAGACAGCAGAAGAAGAATTACAATTGCGATAGCACCTTTGTACATAATACCCTCCAATCAGTTTTTGTTTCCGTCGTTTTTTGATTCCTTCCCGTCCGTCTCAATCGGTGTTTTCCCCCCCCGCTTTCCTGGCTCTCTGTATCTTTTCGGATTCTGTATTTGCGATCCAGCAAAATGGGGGTCAATCCTAAGATGGTAAATGCAATAAAAGCGACCTTTTTCCCTCCGACAATGTCATTAATACCCCACCATGCAGTAAAAAAGGTTATAAAAGCAATTCCAAAGAAAGCAAGATATACATACAGCCGCATTCTTCCATTTGAAATGCGATAGTTTTTACGCGGAGAGACGGTATCAATCATGAATAACGATAGAAGCAACTGGGGTCCTGCAAAAGGAATAAAGATCACCCACCAATATCGATGCGTATTGGTGTCGTTCACGGTTTCAACACTTGTGCTAATAATAGTTCTCCACCACATTGTTTTATCCATTCTATCATTTTATCAGTTTTTTAGCTATTCCATATACAGCAGTTAAGTCAACTTTGACTCCGTCAACTACTACTTCCAAGATAGGCCCAGCCGCGGGAACGACAGACTCTGTAGAAACTCCATATCCACAATTAATTCCCCACTGTACCTTCCCTTCACTATCACGAGCATAAACGCCAACTTTAAATAATACTGCTTCCAGATTGGCTACTGTAACTTCGTCTGGAACATACCCGATGCCTGCCTTTACATTGAGTGCTTCGATTCTAAGGCCTCCCGTAAGTCCATTTTTACTCGTTCCAAACGCATCTGCCCAAACATTGGCAATCCCAAAATCTATCCTCGCTCCTGTGTAAGCTATTATTTTTCCTTCCCTGTCTTTTAGGTTCCCGGTAACCGTGTTCAAATAGAACATGTTGTGAAGGCGCCGCTCTCCGTTCTCCTCCGCTGCCCGTTGGCGTCGTGGGTATATTCTGGTCAGAATCCACCAGCTTCTTTGACGTGTTGGATGCCAACTCCCGCCGCATTGTGTTCTGTCCAGTCCGTTCTCAGATCAAGATTCTTTATGATCCAGTCATCAATTCTGATTCCGTATTCCCGGGTCTCAGCAGGTAAGCGGGTAACATAGTAAACTGTTTCATCTCCATCTTTGCTTTTTGCCGTTAGTTTTTGAAATTCAGAGTGAAGAGAATCGCTAACGTTCCACGAAGAAGCGCTTGTCATCTCAGTTTGGCTTTCATAAGCGTTTTTGGGACCTTCCATAATCATAACATATTGATCCGCAGAACCCACCGGCTGGAATGCGGCACAATAGACAATGCCGTCATAAAAGAATATGTTATAATCCTCGCTGCGGTTTGCCGACAGATGAAAAGAAGACAGATACCATAAACCGTCAACCTGATGAAGGTACCCTGCACGGATCCCACCTTGAATTAATACCTCGTTGTTTCCTTTCTTTCGATCTGTTGCAAGAATAAGCTCCGTGTCTTCCCCCCTTAAACTGAGCAGCAACGACTTATCCTTTAGTCTTCCTGACAGACATTCTTCTCTTGTAGGATACCCCTGCTGATGACACCCAACAAGCAGAAGCAGCATTGCCAGCAGTATTACCAATCTTGCTTTCATTATCATTTTCCTTCCTTTGAACCCCGCCCGCTAAAATCCGTCATTTTCTTTTTTCCTTCATATATAAACCCTCTGATTCACATCCCGCGAATAGAAATCCTTTTCTTAGCCAACATTTTGTTCAGTTCCTCAGGTGTATACTTTTTTTCCAGTTCATCGATTGCCGCTCTTTCATCCGGCGAAAACACAATATTATCCATCCGAATACCCTTATACCATGTTTCTTCCACCGCTGCAACGAGCGGGTCGACCAACGGAAGCACGGGCTCTAAAAAGGTTTTCAGTTTCAACCGCTGTTCCGTTGTAAAACCAAACAGATTTTCCGTTGCCTGTAAAAAGATCGCTTCTTTTCCTGCAATCGTCCAAAGATGTTTTTTGTAGCACGGTGCTTCTCTAATAATTCGCTCACGTCCGCCCAGACGGCGAATGTGTTCATCCGTGAGCAGCACGCACCAGTGATATCCGCTGACAAGGGTATCGCAGTTTTTTTGATTGTATAAGCGATCGAAAATCAGTTCCTTCCCACTTATTCTCTGCATAGACGTTTCAACATAGCTGTTATTATTGCAATCATTTGTAAAATCGCTAAACCCACCAGATGCTGAGAATATTCCTGCCAGTCGTTCACATAGCGATATCCAATCATCCTTAAAACTTCCCTCATAAATCTCCGGTCGCATATTCATGGAAACACCAACCGTACAGAAAAAACTGGTTTCGAACTGCTGCCGTACAAAGCAGGAGAAATCGCTTCGCATCCTTTGTTTTTTTGAATTATAAAGAGAATAGCTGCAACCCTCTTTCATGATCTCCCCTCGAAGATTCGGCAAGTGTTCTTTTGTTTCGCTTGCAGAAAAATATACAGGTTTTCGTGGAAATATGATATTTCCATCCTCATCCAAATCAAACCCTCTTATCTTGTCAATAACTTTTGATTCAAAGCTGACGAAAAACTTAAGTTCTCCAAGCGTCTGCGGAAAATCACATTCCAATTTTGACACGATTTCTTCCAGAACATCAAGTGCTGCGTTTCGGTCCATCTGCTCCGGATAAAGCGTATAGAAATTCATCACAACATTCTTTTGAAATTCGTCTCTCTTTTTAAACCGTTTTTTGAACATTTGAATCTTCCCCACCCTATTTGTTATTCTGTCCCTTCGTCTTTGTTACAGTATTGGAATTGGAACGGGTAACGGTAATAATGGGGGGAGCATCGGATTTGTCTCGGGATGCACTCCTTCTCGAACTACCGGAATGGTAAACAGGTCTGAAACATCGTCAATAAAATTGTTCATGGCGTTATGTTTCTTTACTTGTTGTTCCAAAAATCCCGTTGCTGCACACACCCCCAAAACCTTGAACGCCGTGCCAAAGTCTTTTGCTGTAGCCTTATCCTCTCTCAGCTTTTTCAGAAGATCAGCGCTTGCCGCGGCTATCAGACTATAGCGCGTTACTTTCCCTATATCATCCGTGTAATATACGATGCCAGGCTGTCCATTCATTATATAGGTATTGGAATCATCACCTATAAACCTGGGCACTATTGGTGCTCCTGGTATTATATCCTCAGCAGAAGTATATTTTTCCATTTGTTTAACGCCGGATATTACACCATAAATGGTCAACGGTTTGACCTCCCAAACTTCATTCCCTCTCCGTACATCGGGATATACCGTCGCTCCGTTTTTCCCGACTCCTGAGATGCCAGTAACTTTTCTTTCCCTTTGGCCGCTTGTCTGCCTCACCACCTCATCGACAACATCCTCATGCTGCGACATCTTTTTCTTGATATAGGAGATTAAACCGGAAAAAGCACTGGTTGCTTTTACCTTTATCGAATCAAGGATTGCCCCAATGCCCGAAATGCTGCTGTTGCTCGTTTCCTTGGACTGCGCAGACCAAGGTTTTTCTGTCGCTTTTGCTATCTTTTGTACTGCATGCGAAGCAGTTTTCTTTATGGAGCTAACAAGGTTCGTTATCTTTGTTGTCACCGTTTTCTTCACCGTATTGACAACCTTTTTCGCCGCCGTCTTCGCCTTGTTCCACAGCTCCTTGAGGGACAGGCCGTCATAGTCCGCGAAGTTCACCGGGTCATTGACACAGTACAGATACCGGTTCAGCGTGGTGGGGGCGCTCAGGTCCCCGCGC